>NZ_JBNNSR010000001.1:0-570373 GCF_050277925.1 Peribacillus sp. NPDC097264 | reverse complement strand
TTTTTTGCCATAGAAAAATCCCCTCCCAGATAGACTGTTAAGAACATTTTATCATGTTCTCTTTTTACTCCGTCTACCTGTAGGGGATAATACCAGTAAGCTAAATATGGCATACATTTTTTTAGATATTTCTTGTTAATTGAGTATAATTAAGGGTGGATATCAAACACTAGTAATTGCTATAATTCATTCCTAAAAAGAGAGGATGGAGCGGTCTTGGAGAACGAAGAGAACCAAAATAAACAGAAAAAAGGAAGCCGTACAGGTTATTTTCTATCAGGCTTAGGAGGCGCCATCATTGGGGCTCTGCTGATTTTATTAGCATTCCCGGGCGGTGGGGTATTAAATGATGAAATAAACCCAAACCAGACGGAAAAATCAACGGATGGTGAAGAGGCCAAGCCAATTCAGCAGAAAGTTTCCGTAGAGGTCACAAGTGCTGTTACGGGTGCGGTTGATAAGGCAAGCGATGCAGTTGTTGGCATCTCCAATATTCAGGAAACTTCCTTCTGGGGCGGAAAAGGAAACGAAAGCAGTTCAGCCGAAGCGGGTACTGGATCTGGAGTCGTATATAAAAAGGATGGTGGCAAAGCCTATATTGTCACGAACAATCATGTTATCGAGAATGCTAATGAGTTAGAGGTCACGTTAAGTGATGGAACCAAGCTACCTGCCGAGCTACAAGGAAGTGACCCTTGGACGGATTTAGCTGTCGTGGTAGTGGAAGCGGATAAAGTTAAGACGGTAGCAGAGTTTGGCACAACCGAAAAATTAAAGCCAGGTGAACCCGTCATAGCGATCGGTAACCCATTAGGACTTCAATTCTCTGGATCCGTTACACAAGGAATCATCTCAGGAGTAGAGCGTACCATTGAAGTGGATATCGATGAGGACGGACAGGTAGACTGGAATGCAGAAGTTATCCAAACCGATGCGGCGATTAACCCAGGAAATAGTGGCGGGGCCCTCGTAAACATGTCCGGTCAGGTCATTGGGATCAATTCCATGAAGATTGCGGAAAATGCTGTAGAAGGCATTGGTCTATCCATCCCGATTGATTCAGCGATTCCTATTATCAGTGATATTGAGAAATATGGTGAAGTGAAACGTGCCTACTTAGGTGTCAATCTGGCATCAGTTGAGGAAATTTCACAGTATCATCAGCAGAATACATTAAAATTGCCAAACAAAGTAACCTCTGGTGTGGCTGTGACTGGCGTTCAAAGTAACTCACCAGCGGCAAAAGCAGGCCTAGAGGAATTTGATGTAATTGTTGGTATGGATAATGAAAAAATTCATGATATCGTTGAATTAAGGAAGTACCTGTACAATGAAAAGAAAATTGGTGACACTGTAAAAATCACTTATTACCGAGACGGAAAAAAGGAAACCGCAGAAATTAAGCTTTCAAGTGGAGAAATCTAAAAGCAATAAAGCAGGGGAGTTTTGCTTTCCCTGTTTTTTTGCTTGTGTTTTTATTATCGTTTGATACCATTACTTGTGGATATTTTGCCGAATATGATGAATACTAAATGAATTGTGGATAAGTGGCATCAATAGATTGGCCAATAAAAAATGAAAAGGAGAATGAGGAATGAACCTATATTGTTGTCAGGAACACGTTGATATGGCGCTCGATGAAGTTGTATATGAGTGTGAAACGTATCCGTTATTAACGCTGGTTTCAGAA
The DNA here is from genome assembly GCF_050277925.1 of Peribacillus sp. NPDC097264. Lineage (NCBI taxonomy): Bacteria > Bacillati > Bacillota > Bacilli > Caryophanales > Bacillaceae > Peribacillus > Peribacillus sp. NPDC097264. The sequence goes on along the minus strand of NZ_JBNNSR010000001.1, from coordinate 568,683 downwards.
GAAAATAAGTTATCAACAACCTGTGAATATTGTCGAAACGTGGCAATATATCTAGTAGGGAACTAATATTCCCATACAAGATGTGGATAGAAATTGTGGATATGTGGATAAGTTTTGTGGATAACCTGTTCGTAACCTATTTGGAAAGACTAAAATACTGGAAAAAGTCATAATGAAAAACCACCGGCACTTTCTTTTAGAAGGGCTGGTTTTTTGTTATTTAGGAAGCAAATATAGTCCAATATTCTTTATAGGGAAGTCTCTTAAATCTTAACTTTTGGATTTGGAAAGGATTTGCTTGTTTTGTTTATGGGTCTCTCTAAGGTATGATAATAGGAGGTACTTCCAACAATTGAACTAAAAACATATGGAAAGTCAGAGGATATATATGAAGATAACGATCATTACGGTTGGCAAGCTCAAAGAAAAATACTTAAAGCAAGGAATGGCCGAATATACAAAACGGCTAGGAGCCTATGCTAATATAGATTTTATAGAAGTGCCTGATGAAAAGGCACCAGAAAACTTGAGTGCAGCGGATATGGATATCGTCAAGCAAAGAGAAGGTGAACGGATCTTGGCGAAAATCAGCCAGGATACTTATGTGATTACGCTTGAAATCAATGGGAAGCAGCTCACTTCTGAGCAACTTGCGACCCATATTGACCAACTTGCCACTTATGGAAAAAGCAAACTTGCCTTTATTATTGGTGGTTCACTGGGGCTTAGTGCCGATGTGATTTCTAGAAGCGATTATGCCCTTTCTTTTTCTAAAATGACCTTTCCGCATCAACTCATGAAGTTAGTTTTGTTGGAACAGATCTATCGGGCGTTTCGGATAAATAGAAATGAGCCATACCATAAATAATCACCCAATCGATGATGGGTGGTAGCGTTAGCTAGGTAAAGAATTTAATCTTAACGTTATGAAAAGAGGGTAACCATATGAATAAAGAGTCCATTTATGGATTAACATTTGAACAATTGACAGCTTGGCTTTTGGAGCATGGCCATAAAAAATTCCGGGCAACCCAAGTCTGGGAATGGCTTTATCGGACGCGCGTTACGGATTTCTCTGAAATGACAGATGTTAATAAAGAGTGCATTCAACTGATGGAAGAAAACTTTGTCATCCAGACTTTGACTGAACATGTTAAACAGGAGTCGGCGGATGGGACAATCAAGTTTCTATTCAAATTACTGGATGGTAACCTGATTGAAACGGTCATGATGCGCCATAAGTATGGGATATCCGTTTGTGTCACTACCCAAGTAGGCTGTAATATAGGCTGTAGTTTTTGCGCAAGCGGTTTATTAGCGAAGAGCCGTGACTTAACTGCTGGAGAAATAGTGGAACAGATCATGAATGTTCAACTCCATCTTGATCAGTTGGGACAAGGGGATATCGTCAGTCATGTAGTCGTAATGGGGATTGGCGAGCCTTTTGATAATTTCGATAATATGATCGACTTTTTGAAGGTCATCATGGACCATAAAGGGTTGGCTATTGCAGCAAGACGCATTACTGTTTCCACGAGTGGGCTGGCTAATAAAATCTATGAATTCACCGATACTCAATTACAGGTTAATTTGGCCATTTCTTTACATGCCCCGAATAATGAACTAAGAACGAGAATCATGAAAATAAATCGTGGCATTCCAATCGAAAAATTAATGAAGTCATTGGATTATTACTTGGAAAAAACGAATCGTAGAATTACGATTGAGTATATCCTATTGAGGGACGTCAACGATCATCGAGAAGAAGCCGAACAACTTGCCGAATTGCTTGATGACAAGAAACATCGTTTATATGTAAACTTGATTCCATATAACCCTGTAGATGAACACAGTCAATATCAAAGAAGCGAGAAGGAGTCAGTGCTAGCATTTTATGATACGCTGAAAAAACGAGGCGTGAATTGTAAAATCCGTCAGGAACATGGTACGGATATAGATGCTGCCTGTGGTCAGTTAAGAAGTAAACAAATCAAAAAAGCAGAGGCCAACTGAGAAAGGCCCCATGTATAGAAAAAACAGTATGTTTTTGCACACATACTGTTTTTTTATGCTGAAAGATGAACGGCCATGCTTCTAAAAACAAGAAAAATGGGGCTGTAAGGATACAGCCTCATTTAAATGAGAAGTTGATTATTTAGCGATTTCTTTTACAGAAGCGATTTCATATGTGACAATTTCGCTACCGATAATTGGTGATTCTTTTTTAGCTTCATCTGAAGAAGGTTCTGGACGTTTATGTGCAGCTTTAAACGCGTCACTGTTTCTCCATGCAGTAAAGCTGTCCATGTTTTCCCAGTACATATTCACGTTTAGTTCGTCGTAGTCCGTTAAGTTTTGTGTTAACAATACTTCAACTTTAACGAAGCCTTCTGTCGTATCTAGAGGGCCTGGTGCCGTAAAGCCTGGTGCCATTACTGCTCCCATTCCTTTTTTTACTTTGATTTTATTCGCTACGATTATCATCATTAATCTCTCCTTTTAAGGTTATTTAACTGATTCATTACATACATATTTTAGCACATTATTAAGCTTATAATCCATTTTGATTAATCAATAACTGTTGATTATGAATTCTATACTGGATTTGCTGTTTTGAGTATATATCGAACCATCTTATTATTTGTCTTTCAAAAAGTATTATACCCGGATGGCATGAAAGGAAGTCTTTGAAGCGGGAATTGGTTTAGGAATTATAAGGTTTATTGATGCATATCGCGTATAATAGAATTTAGTATAAGGAAATAACAATTACGGAAACAATAAAGCAAGATACTAAACAATAAAAGAGGCTGTTATATGACTGAAATTAAGTTTATTGATTATAAATTAAGTGATGAAATCGTTCGGGCGTTGGAAAGCCTAGGCTATCAGCATCCAACGGAAGTGCAACGTGAAGTGATTCCTGTTGCTTTGCAAAAAAGGGACCTGGTCGTGAAGTCGCAAACGGGAAGCGGAAAAACGGCTGCATTCGGCATACCGCTCTGTGATATGGTCGATTGGCAGGAGAATAAGCCACAGGCGCTCATTTTAACACCAACGCGAGAGCTTGCCGTACAGATTAAGGAGGACATTACGAATATTGGTCGATTTAAACGGATTAAAGCAACTGCGGTATATGGGAAGTCTCCCTTTGCCCAGCAAAAAGCGGAGTTGAAGCAAAAGAGCCACGTGGTTGTGGGTACGCCTGGACGTGTCCTTGATCATATTGAAAGAGGTACATTCGCTTTAGACCGATTAACCCATTTGGTAATCGATGAAGCCGATGAAATGTTAAATATGGGATTCATCGAGCAAGTGGAAGCCATCATTAAAGTACTGCCGCAGGATCGTGTGACGATGCTGTTTTCCGCTACTTTACCAGATAGCATAAAAAAACTGTGCCATAAATATATGAAGGAACCTTTGGATATTGAAATAAAGGCAACCGGCTTAACGACTGAAAAAATCGAACATGCTGTTATTGAAGTCAAGGAAGATGACAAGTTTACCCTGCTTAGAGATGTTACGATTGTCGAAAATCCAGATAGCTGCATCATTTTCTGTCGCACAAAAGACAAGGTCGACCAAGTATGTGAGCAGTTAGTGGAATTAGAGTATCCATGCGATATGATTCATGGAGGGATGCTTCAGGAGGACCGCCTGGCAGTGATGGACGAGTTCAGAAGAGGTGAATTCCGCTATCTAGTCGCGACCGATGTAGCGGCACGTGGAATTGATATTGATAATATCACCCATGTCATCAATTATGACCTACCACTTGAAAAGGAAAGCTATGTCCATCGTACAGGTAGAACAGGACGTGCGGGTAAACAGGGGAAGGCAATCACATTTGTGACTCCATTCGAAGGTAAGTTCCTCACCGAGATTCAAAGCTATATCGGATTTACGATCCCTACCATGCCGGCTCCATCAAAAGAATATGTCTTGGACATGAAGAATGATTTTGAAGCGAAGCTAAAGACACGGCCAAAAATTAAAAAAAGTAAAAGTGAACAGCTTAACAGACAAATTATGAAGCTGTATTTTAATGGCGGCAAGAAAAAGAAAATCAGGGCCGTAGATTTCGTGGGTACCATTGCAAAAATAGATGGAGTAAAGGCAGAGGACATCGGCATTATAACCATTCAGGATAATGTTTCCTATGTAGAGATATTGAATGGAAAAGGTCCGCTGGTCTTGAAAGTGATGAAGAATACGAAAGTCAAAGGCAAGGTTTTGAAGGTTTCCGAGGCAAATAAACGATAAATGGCAGGAAGAATCGGAAAAGACGTACATATATCTTTTCCGATTCTTGTAAGGCCGGTTTCGCTCTAATACTAGTGAAACAACGGAAACATTCACCTTTCTACGGAGTGCCACATCAGAGGCTACCCGGAGACTTCACTGGACATCCTATCCTTGGTTTTCCCGGCGAAAAACATGTGCGAAGATAGAAAGAGCTTTATTACCGTGAGTTACATAGTGTTAGCAATTGATATAAAGGTCGTCCTAAGGGATGATCTTTTTTTGTGTGCAGTTTTAATTTATGGGTAAAAATCGTAGCGGGCTTTCTGGTTTAATAGGGGAATGGTTAAAATGGCTCATGAAAGTAAAGAAGTGGATATGACCTATATACTTTATGCCTGTTCAACTATAAAAATTATACCAAAATATTCATAAAATAGGTTGTTTTTGGGTTTGTGGTAGGTCGATTAGAGGTAAATAAAGATAAGTGGAAAAAGAATCCAATACATACTAGTCTAAATCATTGATCTGCATTAACTAATGGTTCTCGGTATTCTTTTTCCCTATCCAAAGATCTCGCTGGAAAGTGTGCGGTCTTTTACTTATTTATAGGGGGGAATTTTGATGGTGTCTAAGTTAAGGGGTATTTCGCTATTGTTTATTTGTATGCTGTTGTTATCTGCATGCAGCAGTTCTAGTGGATCTTCGGAAAAAAAGAGCGATAGCAAGAGTAAGAATAAGGATTTAGAGGTATCCATTGAGGATGCATCTTTTGTGTTACTTGGAAAAGATGATGGTGTGGCTGAAGAAGGTACAGAAAAAGGAGTCCTGGCGGTTAAATTTAAGTTGAGTAATAAATCAAAGGATGGCATTCGACTCTCAACAAGAGATGGATTTAAGTTATACGATGGCGATGAAGAGACAAATGCCATTTCAGATGCATATAACACCAACGTAGGGATTGAGTTTGAGTCTAGTGGCGATTTGGGTGCCGGCAAAACGAAAACGACCACAGGCTTTTTTGAAGTAGAAAAAGATAAAGAGTATGAAATAGGGATAAAAGCGGCTTCAGAAGACTATGAAAAGAAAATTGAAGAAGTGATCATTAAGGTGAATACGGCAGATTATGCTGAAAGTTTTGATGCCCTTCAAGACCCGGCGAAAGCGTTAGCTGCTTATATTGATTCGATATACCTGGATAAGGACAATAGTGATTATGAAAAATTAGTATCTGCTGACAAAGCGGTTATACAGGAAGAAGCGAAAAAGGTATTCAAAGAGAAAATAAAAAGGTACTTTGTGGGGAAATTGACTGATGAAGAAGTAGATAAACTTTATGCTGCTTATAAATCGGCTCAGTCACAAAAGGCCGAGTTTAAAACGGTCACATCTGCCAAGGCAAATGGAAAAGCCGTGGTGCTAATTGAATTCTCAACGGTTTCATTGCGAAACATATATGAAGACCTTTCAGAATACCAATATGAATATAGAGAAAAAACGAAAAAATACGATGAAAAAGGTACCAAAAAGTATTTAATATCTAAATTCGATAAAATCATAAATAACCAAGAAGTAGAAGAAGGCGAAGATTTAAAGATTCATATGATAGAAGAGGATGGAAAGTGGAACGTTAATTCATCACAAGATGGTCAAGAAAGATTAACGAATATTTTTGCTGCAGGATCAAAATATTAAAGGAGCAGTGAGATATGTCGAAAAAAGCTTGGATTATAAGTGGGGTCTCCGCTGTTGCCTTAATTGCCGTGGTCTTGGTCACCATGCTTTTCGTTCAACAAAACAATAAACCCAAAAAAGTAGTGGCATCCTTTACAGAAGCAGTTGAAAAGAAAGATACGGACCAACTTAAGGAGTTACTCGATCCTGATAAAAAGGGAACGGTGGTAAATAATGCATCCATTAAGGCATTTGCTACGTACTTAAACAAAAATGACTCGAGTTTTGATGCCATCAAGGACGGATTGGATGAACAAGTAGAAGATAAGGATTTTTCGGCAACCAACCAGCAAGTCAGCTTGGTGGAGTCGGGGAAAAAATGGGGCATTTTCAAGGAATACAAAATGAGAGTCAAAACCGGATTCATTAAAGTGACGGGACAAAATGATGAAGATCAACTATCCCTTTCTGTAGATGACTTGAAGGAATCCGTAAAAGAGAGTAAGAAGGGCACGTATGGTCCATTTTTGCCTGGGACGTATAACACGGTCACTACAGTAAAGAACAAACTGGGTACTTTCATGAAAAAGGATAAGATAGATGTCTGGGGTGGATCTAAGGAAGTCACGCTTGTAGTGGATCCTGATTCCTTGGCTAGAAATGATAAAGATGTACAAAAATCGGTCATGTCCGCTGTCGATGTTTTCAATCATGACTGGGCCGTATTTGAAACCAGCAGTTTTGATACCAAGAAGCTTACCAATGTTTCGGATGACATTAAAGATGATACCTCCATTGTTGCGGAAAACTTTGAACAGGTCAAAAATTATGTCGATGAAGTACATTCACAATATTTAGGGGCCGTCATTAATCTGGATGATTTGGATATCAGTTACTTTGATAATCAGTGGAGAGCGGAAGCAGTAGCTGTAGTGTCCTATCACAGCAAAATGAAACTCAAAAACAAAAAGAAAATGGATGACCTTTCTTATAAAGCGGTGCGTGACTTTTCCATGATTTATAATGCCGATAAGAAGAAATGGATTATTGAAGAAATTAAGGAGTATGAGGCTGACGGAACGGAAGAGGATTGGGAGAATAAAAAGGAAATGAAAATTAAAGATCCAAAACTGCTCAAATGGAATCGCAAAGACAGTAGCAAGGGCTTGTAAGAGTGTGCAAAGCGGGAATAAAGAAAAAGGGTTTCTTCCATGGGGAGAAATCCTTTTTCTTTGGTTCCAAAGGAAATGGCTTTATAGAATTAAGATTTTTTCTTGCTAAAGTCACAAATTTTATTATTCAAAAAATAAATAAATCGATTCTAGAATATAATAATCGACATGAAACCTTTATAATTGGAGGTTTTTTATAAAAGGAAAAAATACTTCCATTGATAATGATTATCAATGATGATAAATTTAAAGTACGATTACTGTATAGTCCGTATTATGCTTATAGGGAAGTCCTTTTAGTCACTTCTTTGGCGGATAGGGTTTTCCAGTAAAGTACAGGGGAGCATCCCAATCTTGTACCCCTTAAGGATCTATTCACACAAAGTCTCACAACAGCATTGTTAGAGTTAGAGCAACACGAAGGAGGAAAAAAAGTGAATAAGAATAGAACGGACTTTCTGATGCTTGACACAGGAAGTTACTTTGGAAAGGCAAGGGTGAATGACCCGCAATATCAGGATGACTTTACCTTTGTTGATACATATGAACTGCCCAATATAGACTTAAAACCTTATAAATGCTTGGTCGTTCAAGGGTTAATCGATCAGAAATTCTTATTTAGACATAAAGAAGTCATTCGTGAGTTTTTGGATGATAAGAAGATTGTCGTTTTTAGTGGGAATTTGTTTTTGGACTGGTTACCTGGAGGTTCTTCTTTCATCCCTAAAACCATTCATAGTTACAAGGATTATGAGGTTTCAATCGATCATCACCATCCAATCTTTGACGGGGTAGAGGAAGATGATATGACTTATAATAAAGGAGTTTCGGGATTTTTCGCAAGGGGGCACCATCCAATTCCCGAAGGAGCGGAAGTTCTGTTGACCTTACCTGGCGGAGAACCTATCACGTATATTGACAGGAATAGTACAAAGGGCACTATTTTGGTTCATGCAGGTAGTGACCTTTTTGGTGCGATGAATGCAAGTGGAACGAAAAAGCGCATTGGTCCACAACTCATACAATGGGTACGGGATGAGTATTCAACGCTTCAGGAGAGAGGTGAAATGGGATGAGAAAAATTGCAGTCATCGATGGAGGCAGTTCGCAACATAATCGGACATATACCGAACCGAAATACAGAAAATACATTGAGAAACTTATTTATCTTCCCGATTTAGAAAAAACATCTATAGATGAATTTGATGTAATCCTTCTTCCTTCCCAGTTGCATATGGGCCTACTCATGAAATCCATGAAAAAAATAATGGATTTTGCTGATAAGGGAGGGATTATCGTTTCCTTTGGACCACAGTTAAATGAATGGCTACCAGGCCATAATTGGGAATTCAGAGAAACGAACTTTTGGTGGTGGCTTGATAAGGATGCCAAAAGTGGTTTAGTGTTGCAACGTCCCGATCATGATTTATTCAGTCGCTATCTTACACTTGCCGATGCGACATGGCATCAACACGGGGTGTATTGGCCTCCGGCAGGGACAGATATCCTGGTTTCAACGGAAGATGGTGGAGCTGTCCTATACATCGACAAGGTTAGTACAAAAGGTACTTGGGTAATCATGACACTTGACCCCGACTATCATTACGGCTCATACTTCATGCCTGCGACCGAGAAATTCCTAGATGGATTTTTCCCTTGGCTTGCGGAAGGCGAAGTGTAAGAAGCAAAGGGTTATAATGAATGGCTATGGAGAACAGCATCTCCGTAGCCATTTTTTTATAAAAAGATATGGAGGGAATAGTGGGGTAGTTCCCTCTTGGTCGTCATTTGTCTTAAGCTTTTAAAGAACTCTTGTCCTATAACTTTTGTGATTCCTGTTTATCGATGAAATTAGGGTGGTATTAAAGAATAAGATACTTATTTAGCATACATACATCATGATTTGGACTATACATCGACTTTTATCGACAAGGTACCGGAGGGAAGACAAGGATGAAAAAAGATAATGAACAAAGCAAGAACCAACAGTTGGAACAATATAGAGTGGATGATAGCGGGAAAAAGATGACAACCAATCAAGGTTTGCGAGTTTCCGAAGATGAACATTCCTTGAAGGCGGGGGATCGTGGACCAACTTTGATGGAGGACTTTCATTTCCGTGAGAAAATGACCCATTTTGACCATGAGCGCATTCCTGAGCGTATCGTACATGCACGTGGGTCAGGCGCACATGGTTATTTCCAGGTGTATGAGCCAATGGGCGAATTTACAAAGGCAAAATTTCTCCAAGACCCTTCTGTTAAGACCCCGGTATTTGTCCGTTACTCGACAGTAGCGGGTTCACGCGGCTCAGCAGATTCCGTCCGGGATGTCCGTGGATTTTCAACGAAGTTTTACACAGAAGAGGGGAACTATGACCTGGTTGGGAATAATATCCCGGTATTTTTCATACAGGATGCGATTAAATTCCCCGATTTGATCCATGCTGTTAAACCAGAACCCCATAATGAAATACCTCAAGCTGCAAGCGCCCATGATACATTTTGGGATTTTGTTGCGAACAATGAAGAAACAGCCCACATGGTAATGTGGCATTTGTCGGATAGAGCCATTCCTAGAAGCTTTCGCATGATGGAAGGATTCGGTGTCCATACTTTCCGTTTTGTGAATGCAGAAGGCGTCTCCCATTTCGTCAAGTTCCATTGGAAGCCTGTTCTTGGTGTGAAATCCCTTGTATGGGACGAGGCTCAGAAGATTGCCGGGAAAAATTCTGATTTCCACCGTCAAGACTTGTGGGAAGCGATTGAAGCAGGAAATTACCCCGAGTTCGAATTTGGTGTGCAAATGATTAAGGAGGAAGATGAATTCAACTTCGACTTCGACATCCTAGATCCTACGAAACTATGGCCGGAAGAACAGATTCCAGTGAAAATTATCGGGAAAATGGTATTGAACCAAAATACGGATAATTTCTTCGCCGAGACGGAACAAATCGCTTTTCACCCTGGGCATGTCGTACCGGGCATTGATTTTTCCAATGATCCGTTGCTTCAAGGACGACTATTCTCGTATACAGATACCCAGCTTTCACGTTTGGGTGGACCGAATTTCCATGAGATTCCGATTAACCGCTCAGTAGCACCGGTTAACAATAATCAACGTGATGGTATGCATCGCATGACGATCAACCAAGGACAAGTCAGCTACCATAAAAATGGGCTAGCCAATAACTCTCCCGAACCTGCATCGGAAGCGGAAGGTGGATATGCTCACTACCAAGAGAAGGTAGATGGCCGAAAAGTGCGTCAGCGTAGTGAAAGCTTTAAAGATCATTACAGCCAAGCGAAACTATTCTGGAATAGTATGACGGACGTGGAAAAAGAACATATAATCGAAGCTTTCCATTTTGAAGTGGGTAAAGTGAAAAGTAAAGATCTCCAACAACAAATTGTTGAGATGTTCAGCAATGTGGACTTGAAATTGGCTGAAAAAATTGCGGAAGGAGTCGGTGTAAACCCTCCTACCAATAAAAATGAATCGGAAGTAGAATTGGCTTCACCGGCTTTAAGCCAGGAGCAAAATAAGATCATTACGCCTGCAACGCGTAAAGTGGCTGTATTGGCTGCCGATGGATTTAAGGGCTCTGAAATGGACCAAGTCATGGACGCATTTAAAACAGCTGGAATCATGGCTGAAATCATCAGTACGAATCGCGGAATGATTACGAGTGAAGAAGGGCAACAACTAGAGGTGAGTCAAAGCTTCCTGACTGCGGACTCGGTTTTATATGATGCCGTTTATGTGGCGGGTGGCAAGAAAAGCATTGAGCAATTGAAAGCTGTAAAAGATGCCATCTATTTTGTTGACGAAGCTTATAACCATTTCAAAGCAATTGGGGCAGGGACAGAAGCAGCCGATATTCTGATCCAGGCAGGAATACCAGCAGGTGATCCTATTACAGGAGTTGTCACGATTACTGCAGATGCAGAGGGTAAATCCACTGCTAGTTTCATTGAGGCGATTGCCCAACATCGACATTGGTCACGTGCACTATAAGAATACTCCACATGCAAAAGCCCAGACTGTATAGAGTCTGGGCTTTTCGCGTGTGGTTAAAGCGATTAAACCGCCTTTTCCTCAAAGATTGAAGCAATTCCAATAATGACATTTGTTGCTTTCACCATATTATCGATGGAGATGAATTCATATTTTCCATGGAAGCTTTCGCCGCCTGTAAAGATATTAGGGGTAGGCAGTCCCATATAAGAGAGCTGAGACCCATCTGTCCCTCCACGGATTGGAGAGATTTTTGGTTCAATCCCGAGCCTTTCCATGGCTTCGTATGCGATATCGACGATTTCTTTGACCGGTTCTATTTTTTCTTTCATATTGTAGTATTGGTCAGTCAATTCCAGTTTGACTTGTTCATGTCCATACTTATCACTTAACTCGGCGACAATTTGCTTGATGAAGTTTTTACGATCATTAAATTTTTGCTTATCGAAATCCCGGATGATATAGGATAGTTTAGTTTCTTCTACGTCTCCATGGAATGAGCTAAGATGATAAAAGCCTTCATATCCTTCTGTGTATTCCGGTGCTTCGTTAACAGGCAGTTTGCTATGTAGCTCCATGGCTATTTTAGCGGAGTTGACCATTTTTCCCTTGGCTGTGCCCGGGTGGATGTTCGTGCCCTTTATGGTAATCTTGGCAGACGCAGCATTAAAGCTTTCATATTCGAGTTCACCAAGCGGGCCACCGTCCACTGTGTAAGCAAATTGGGCATTGAAGGCTTCCACGTCAAATTTATGGGGACCTCTTCCAATTTCCTCATCGGGAGTGAAGGCCACGCGGATTCTTCCATGCTTGATTTCTGGATGTTGAAGTAAATAGTCCATAGCCGTCATGATCTCAGCGATGCCTGCTTTATTATCCGCCCCAAGAAGGGTTGTTCCATCCGTCGTGATTAATGTGTGTCCTTTGTAGTCATGAAGGGAGGGAAAGTCATCAGGTGATAGAATGACATTCAATGTTCTATGTAATAGGAGGTCACTACCATCATAGGCTTCAATGATCTGAGGTTTCACATCTTTCCCTGTGAAATCCGTTGCCGTATCCACATGGGCCAGGAAGCCGATTGTCGGAACCTGCTTTTCTGAATTGGCAGGCAAAGTTGCCATGACATAACCATTTTCATCAATGGTGACATCGGACATTCCGATAGCTTGTAACTCCTCCACCAACTGTTGGGCTAAATGCAGTTGCCCAGCTGTGGAAGGACAACTGGAAACATCCTCGTTTGATTGTGTATCCACCTTCACATAAGATGTAAACCTCTCAATGATTTTATCTTTCATGATTCATCCAACTCCTTTTCCCTTATCTTACCATGGTTGCTGTGGATGGAGAAATCTTCGGGCATGCTTGAAATGGTGTAATGGGGGTTTCTTTTTCCATGAGAAACAACAGCAAAAACAGTAGGATGATGATGAACCTTACTGTTTTTGCTGTAGGAGGCAAATCCCTTATTGATTGAGTGCCCAAACGGATACGCTTTTTCCATGAACGGGAAACGTTGCATACCCATCTTCCTCTATCGTAATGTGGTCATCTCTATGGAAGGTTAGGTCGGTCCAGATTTCACCGGCGCGGTGCTCGCCAACAAACATCCTTTTCTCACTGTTTTGATCGCTGTTGGAGACGACGACGGCACATCCCGAGCCTTCTAGCTCTTCTACGCCTAGGCGAACCCAACCGATTGTATGGGGATCATCGAAATAATCCTTTTGCTCACCATAGGCTTTTTCATACCTTGCATGCAGGAGCCGGTCGATAATGTCTTTTTTACCGGGAACCGGGGAAGGACCGCCAATTCCATAGTAATCTCCATAAAAGACACAAGGGTAACCACAAAGTCTAAGCAGGATTAGGGCATATGCCGAGGGTTTGAACCAATCCTTAACCCATGATTCAAGTGATTCATGGGGCTGAGAGTCATGATTATCGACAAAAGTGACGGCCTGTGCCGGATTAGTTTGAACGAGGGTATGATCAAAGATGGTTGAGAGATCGAAGTCAGATCCTGCTTTTGAGGCTTCGTGAAATTTATAATGCAAGGAAACATCGAATAGATTGAGGTCATGATTCGTTTGGTCTAAAAAAGTTTGACAGGCATTTACGTCTGCCTTCCAGAATTCACCCACCATAAAGAAATGTTCCTTTGTGTAAGGGATGAGTTCTTGTAAAAATTCATTGATGAATTCATAATCAATGTGCTTTACAGCATCTAAACGAAAACCATCGCATTTCAATGTGTCGACCATCCATTTTCCCCAGGTGATCATCTCCTGCCGAACTTCTGGAAGACTGTAGTCAATGTTGGCAAACATCAGGTAATCGTAGTTCCCAAATTCATTAATGACATGCTTACTCCAATGCTTATTTTCGCCTGTTATCCGGTAAACGCCCATTTTGTCATGTTTGGCGTCATAGTCTGTTCCATTAAAATGAGTATGGTCCCATTTAAAAGAGGAGTACTGATTATTACGTCCGGGAAAATCGAATGTTGTCCATCCCTCTATTTCAAATGGTTCCGATATGTCTTCCATCCTATTCTCTGGATTGACTTCGATGACTTCGAACTTTTCAGTTCCATCAGCCCCAGCCTTATGGTTCATGACCAGGTCGATATATACGCATAGCCCGTAGTTATGACAGGCGGCAATCGCCTGATGCAATTCTTCCTTTGTCCCGTATTTAGTACGCACGGTACCTTTTTGGTCGAATTCCCCCAAATCGTACCCGTCATAAATACCATACCCATTATCCTCTAGGGATTGGCCCTTAGTAACAGGTGGAAGCCATATACAGTCAATTCCTGTATCCTTCAATTTCAGGGCCGCGTATTTCAATCTTTCCCAGTGCTTTCCATCCGCTTCTAAATGCCACTCGAAAAATTGCATCATCGTATGATTTCTTTTCATTCTTTCCCCCCTGACACCGACACGTTTGACAAGATACATATAGAACGATCGGAAAAGTGATAATGGAAATCTTTACCCTTTATAGAAAAATAATAAACAACTGAAAATGTTTAGATGAAAATAAAATACATCCTCCTATTATTTTACTACCTTGTAATAAAAATGGATATAGCGTTTCGGTTTGTAAAAAAATAAGGCGAAGTTATAAAGATTGGATGTCTCCTTATTGTCGTGTGTTTGATGAAATCAACATTGAAAAAGGCATCCCAAACTCGGGATACCTGATTGTGATGAATTTATAAACGATTAACCCTTTCTTCCTCTGCGTCTAAAGGAGTGAGCAAAGGCTATCGCACCGAACAGTAATAAAAGGAGGACAGATGATAGAATGATGGTTTCCTTGGAATAGCTGCTGTTAATTCCACCACCTGAATCCATATCTCGATTCATACCAGGAGGCTGCATGGCCATACCATTTTCCCCATCTTTCATGTTAGGAGGTTGCATGGGTACGCCATTTTCCCCGTCTCCCATGTTAGGAGGTTGCATAGGTGCTCCGTTTTCATCATTTCCCATGTTAGGAGGCTGCATAGCCGCACCCTTCTCCTTCTCCATATTAGGAGCGGCACCGCCCATACTACTTTGGGTTTCGGCTTCAACAACTAAATCTCCAGAAAGTTGAGCCAAGATAGAATCGGCACGTTGGGTAGCAAAATCAACCAGTGTTTCTTCTCCGGATATTGCTTTTGTATATTCATCCATCGTATAGAATTTAGTCGGATCCTTTTCTACATATGGTGTGATTAATGCAGTTACTTTTTCCGTCATGGCTGTCATATTTTCTTCAGAGAAATAGTCCGTGGCAATGTCGTTTAGATATTCATAATACTTTTCACGGTACTCTTCAGTAGAAAGCAGGGCATTCAATAAAGGACGATCCTCAAGTGTCGTTCCCATTACAGGCTCTGTAATACTGAAATTAATAGTGCTTTCATCCATAAAATTAGCGCTCATGTCCCCCATCATAGCACCACCGTTCATATTGGGTGCGCCATCAGGAAGCTTTGCTTTGGCATTGTTATCATTATTATTGGCAGGGGATGAATCTTCGGTAACCGTCGTTGGTTCTCTTTGGTCTACCGCCTTAACATCCCTATTATTTGCAGCCTCTTGTCCTTTTTCCGTCTCCTTATCACCGTCTGCGGCTGGACCACCACCGCCGCCAGAAAAGCCACCGAATGACATATTATAGTCCCATGGCAAGATGGAAAAGATCCCGTTCTCTTCGTATAAGTAGTAATTATGCTTCAACATGCCTTGATAGTGATCAAGGTTGACCAGGGCTGTATTGGCCGCAAAGTAGCGCAGCATTTCATCTACATCCAAAACTTCTTCCAAATCGCCCCCGTTATTGATGACATCGAGCATTTTGATCATGGCAGATTGATCAGAATTACCGTTTGTTTTCAAGTTTATCCCTGTATAGTCATCGATATCATCACTGATCCATTTTAGATCACTTCCCGTACCATCAGGATAATAAAGGTCGCCAGTGCCTTCAGAGAAATTGGTGTCTAAAAATGTTTCTTCAATCGCCTCGACACCTAAATACAAGCCCCATTCTTTTCCGTTAATAGTCACGTACATATAGGAATGACCGGGAGTCGCGATTCCCATCTTTTCCATGAGTGTGTAGGAAAGGTACTCCCTCGTATAGGTGGGATCACTGTAATTGTTGTTCAATGCTAATTTTTTCAGGCCATGTAAGTCCTGATCTTCCTGATAATGATCAAAGTCAATCTTCCAGCTATATCGATCGGAATCTTCCATTTGAACGACAGAATTTAAGGAAAGGTTCCCTTTGGTTCGAAACCCTACATTCTTAACGGTTTCTCCATCGATCGTCACATCAGCATTCACGATTTCCTTTTCAGAAGGATTTTCCAGGATGGAAGCTAGATCATCATCGGCTACTGTTATATCGACTTTTGTCACCTTACTTTGGTCAAATACCGTTTCTGTATAAGTATTCCCTTTATTGGCGATGTCGATTTGAAGATTAGGAAGGAAAAACATCACGGCAACGAAAATGACTATCAATAAACCAATCGATGCTACAACGTATCTTGTTTTTAACATAATAGGGCTCCTTCCTCCGCTTATCTATCTTAGGCAGTGAAGTTGCCGTCATAACTTAACATGATTGCAGATTGAACACTGTCCATATCCTTGACTTGATTAATGAACTCCGTATTATTATCTTTCAATCGAATTTCATATGTGACTTCATTGTTATTGTCAGGCATGACGGATTTCGATTTAATAGAATGTTTTTTCACCTTACCCGAAACCAATTCTTCCAACTGCTTCTCAATGGAAGCATTCGAGTATCTAACAATCAGTAAATAAGGGTTTTCTACAGTCAGACGATTTGCAAACACGAGCATGACAATACCAATTAAGATGGCACCTATAATGACGAGTGGAATGAGTCCGGCTCCGCATAATATCCCTGAAGCGGCTGCCCAAAATAGAAAAACCAAGTCCATTGGATCTTTAATCGGTGTCCTGAACCGTACGATAGAAAGGGCACCGACCATACCAAGCGAGATGACAATGTTAGTTGAGATTCCCATGATGATCAAAGCGGTAGCCATTGTCATGATGATTAAAGAGATGTTGAAATTGTGGGAGTACATCACGCCTGAAAAGGTCTTTTTATAAATGACGTAAATGAACAAACCGATGGCAAAAGCTAATAGTAATCCTATTAAAGAGTCAATAATTGAAAAGCTTTCTGTTTTGTCCAAAAAGCTGGATTTGAAAATATCATTAAACGTGGTCGTATTTGTATTCGTATCCATATGCTATTCCTCCAAATTATATTGTTCGCTAAATCAGCCATATCGTCGGCTTAGCTGATATTTTGAAAAAGCCGTTTTTCTTGTGTTGATAATAGAAAGCAGATGTTTAATGACATCGGGTAAGAATTCATCATATTTCACTTCCAAAATAACGTAATCAGGATCTAACGCATCGACAACGATTAAATCGGGGTTTAGAAAATCGGTATCACGATAACTTGTTTTGACATGGCTATCAAATGTCACCCGGACATTCCCGGATTCGTAAATGAACACTTCTCTTTCATAATCCACGACGGTAGTGGGCTTAATTTGAAAGAGAGTCATTTGGATATATAATTCCCGGATTAAATCCCTTGGGTCTTCGGCCATCCAATAGATATCGCCAAAACGAATCCATTCATATTCTTCGGCCGAAAGCCTGCATTTCTGCTTATACGTTAAGTTATCCCTCTTACTCTTTTTCTCTAGATTAATAAAATCAGTATTATAGTCGTAAAGCCTGGCCCTGAATTTATCTCTATGATAAAATCCCTCTGTTTTTTGGCGCATGATTTTATTCTCGAAGTTATCGAAATAGGCACTCCGGATTAAATACTTGCCATCCTCTCCATGAGGGTCGAGCTTCATGAAATTCTGTAGGTTACTTCTCAATAGATAGCAATCCGCCTTCGTGATTGTATGTTTAAGCTCACGCCTGCCTTTCAAACCATTCATTGGTATCCCTCCTTTTTTTGGCTTGTTTTACACCATAAAGCTTATAAGGGAAATCTTAAATAATCCTTAAGAAACGAATCCAGGTTCAGAAATGAATCGAATCTCCTATAGTGGTGACGAAAATTACGATGGAAAAAAGCGTCGACATGCATCTTGGCTTGAGAAAAAACACTTTACGAGAAGAAAGGTTATCTGCAACGAGTGAAGCGAAAAAATCTTGTTTTTTCGGAATTATTAACAAATCACTCAATATTCATCAAATTATATCGAAATAATGAATTGTGTTATGCTTTTTAGTGCAATATACCCATTAGATACTAAGGTATTAGGACTTGCCGTTCATATAAAATGATGATAAGCTAATGTGGAAACGGTTACAGATAACACATTGAGGTGAATGTATTGGCGACTATTCGGGATGTTGCAAAGGAAGCAGGATTTTCCGTAGCGACGGTTTCTAGAGTGATAAATGACAGCGGGTACGCACATGAAGATACAAGAAAAGCCGTCATGTTAGCTGTGGAAAAATTGAATTATAAGCCGAATGAAGTGGCTAGATCCCTCTATAAACGTAAATCTAAATTGATAGGCCTTATTTTACCTGACATTACGAACCCCTTCTTTCCTGAAATGGCAAGGGGAGTAGAAGATTATCTCCAACAATATGGGTATCGGTTAATCTTTGGCAATAGTGATGAGAAGAGAAATAAGGAAATAGAATATATAGATACTTTTTTGCAAAATAATGTAGTGGGAATGATTGCTTCTACAAGTGAAGTGGGAAATGAAAATTTTAGCAACCTGGAAATCCCCGTCGTCTTGCTTGACCGGACGGTAGAGGGCCTGCCCGCGGTTTATTCCGACCAAAGGGCGGGTGGCCAACTGGCGGCCCGAATACTGATAGATAGAGGAAGTAAGGACATCGTTTTAATCAGGGGACCTGTTGAAATAAAACCTGTGTATGACCGGTATGTAGCGGCAATGGAAGAATTAAGGCTTGCAAAGGTGAAGTTCCATGTTCTGGACTCGCCGCTTACCATTCAAGGTGGTCAGGTCTGTGCGCAAGAATTATTTGAAAAATATCCACAAGCAGATGGGGTCATTGCTTGTAATGATATTGTTGCGGCAGCGGTCTTGCAGGAAATCTTAAAAAGTGAAAAACGAATCCCTGATGACATCCAATTGATTGGGTACGATGATATTGCCTTCACAGCATTATTACACCCGCCTCTGTCGACTATTCGGCAGCCAGCTTATGAGATGGGAAAACAGGCAGCAGAGTTATTGATTAAAAGAATCAATCAAGAAGTAATAGAAGAGACACATAGAAAGCTTCCAGTTACATTTGTTGAAAGACTAACTACGAGAAAGAAGGCCGAGTCATGATAAAAATAGCGGTAGTCGGAAGTTCCTCCATGGACTTAGTCGTTACATCGCCTAAGCGTCCGATCGCAGGTGAAACGGTGCTTGGGGATTCCTTTGTAACAGTGCCAGGTGGAAAAGGAGCCAATCAAGCCGTTGCAGCAGCCCGTTTGGGTGCTGAAGTAACGATGATCGGTTGTGTAGGAGATGATTTCTATGGAGAAATTATCCTCGAAAATTTAAAAAACAACGGTGTTTTTACCAATTATGTGGAACCGGTTGCAGGTGAAGCTTCCGGAACTGCCCATATAACGCTTTCAGAGGGAGATAATAGCATTATAGTTGTTAAAGGTGCTAATGATTCCATCACCCCCGATTATGTCAAAAAGGCAATGAAAATTATAGAAGGGAGCGATATCGTTCTGGTTCAACAAGAAATACCGGAGGAAACTGTGGAATTTCTTGCTGAATTATGCGATAAGCTCCAGAAAAAATTACTGTTGAACCCTGCACCTGCACGTGAGATTAGTGAGCTTGTTATTCAGCGCTCATCCTTCATCACCCCGAATGAGCACGAATTCGACATTCTTTTCAAGGGAAGGAATCGGAGTGAAGTTTTGGCCGAATACCCTAATAAATTATTTATCACAGAAGGGAAAGACGGCGTGCGCTATTTCGATGGGGAACAAGAGAGAGTGGTTCCAAGTTTCGTGGTCGAGGCAGTCGATACAACAGGGGCCGGAGATACGTTTAATGCCGCATTTGCTGTGGCTGTTGCAGAAGGGAAAGGTTTCGAAGAGTGTTTGCTCTTTGCTAACCGGGCAGCCTCTATTTCAGTAACGAAGTTTGGCGCACAGGGCGGTATGCCGACAAGGGAAGAAGTCGAAGGGAGCTTTCATTCATGAAGCGTCTTGGAATCATCAATAGTTCTATCGCCAAGGTACTAGTCGATCTTGGACATACAGATTATATCGTCATTGGAGATGCAGGCCTGCCAGTTCCTGAGGGAGTGCTCAAAATAGATGTAGCATTAACGCCGGGAACACCTTCCTTTCAAGATGTCGTTCGTGCCGTTCACGACGATATGGTTATTGAAAAGGTAATTGCGGCTAATGAAATCATAGAAATAAATCCAGAACAGCATCTTTTCATGAAACAAGAATTCGGAGAATCGATTGATTATATTTCCCACGAGGAATTCAAAGTGTTGACGCGTAAAGCAAGGGCAGTTATCCGTACCGGAGAAACGACGCCGTATTCCAATTGCATTTTGCAGTCTGGCGTATTCTTTTAACGAAATGAGGTGAAAAGTATGCAAATTGAAATGAGTAATATCTATAAGGCATTTGGACAGAACAAAGTATTAGAGGGCGTTCATTTTTCTTTAGAGGCAGGGGAAGTCCACGCACTCATGGGGGAAAATGGAGCTGGAAAGTCAACTTTGATGAATATTTTGACCGGACTTCATAAACACGACCAGGGAACAATCATGATCAATGGCAAAGAGGTTTCCTTCAAGGACTCGAAGGAAGCGGAAAAAGCAGGATTGGCCTTTATCCGACAAGAGTTGAATATCTGGCCAGAAATGACGGTATTAGAAAACCTATTCATCGGTAAGGAAATGGTCAATGCTTTCGGTGTGTTGAAAAACAAACAAATGAAGGCTAAAGCCAATGAGATTTTTAAGACGCTTAATATTTCGCTTCCTTTTGATAAAGAAGCCGGTCTTTGCTCAGTTGGCGAACAGCAGATGATAGAGATTGCTAAAGCGCTGATGACGGATGCTGAGGTCATCATCATGGATGAACCAACCGCCGCCCTAACCGATCGGGAAATTGAGAAGTTGTTTGAAGTGATGAAAGGCCTTATAAAAAAAGGGGTATCACTTGTTTATATTTCTCATCGGATGGAAGAGATTTTTGCCATTTGTGACCAGATCACAGTCATGCGTGACGGTAAAACAGTGGATACCAAAAGAATCATAGATACTAATTTTGATGAAGTGGTCCAGAAGATGGTCGGTCGTGAGCTAGAGGACCGTTTCCCTCATCGTGAGGCATCCCCTGGAGAAGTGGTACTTGAAGTGAATGCACTCACTAAAAAAGGACTCTTTGAAGATATTCATTTTGCTGTCCGTCAAGGTGAAATTGTGGGTGTAGCCGGGTTAATGGGAGCAGGAAGAACGGAAATCATGCGTGCCATTTTCGGAATTGATCAAATAGGTAGTGGAGAGTTAAAGATAGAGGGTAAAAAGGTAGCCATACGTAAACCTACAGATGCAGTACGGCATGGTTTAGCCTTCATCACGGAAAATCGTAAAGAAGAAGGTTTGATCCTGGACTTTTCTATCCGCGAAAATATCGGTCTTCCAAACCTAAAGAGCTTTGCCCCTAACGGAATTGTAAAGACAGGTGATGAGAAAAAATTTGCGGAGATGATGGTCAAGCGTCTTCACGTGAAAACATCGTCTACAGAAGCGATTATTGGCAACTTGTCTGGAGGAAATCAACAAAAAGTGGTCATTGCCAAATGGATTGGAACTTCTCCTAAAGTGTTGATCATGGATGAGCCGACAAGGGGAATCGATGTCGGAGCGAAACGTGAAATATATGAATTGATGAATGAATTAACAGAACGAGGCATCGCCATCATTATGGTTTCGTCAGAACTTCCTGAAATTGTGGGAATGAGTGACAGAGTTCTTGTTGTACACGAAGGTAAAATTGCCGGGGAATTGATGAAGAAGGAAGCAACACAAGAAAAAATTATGGCATTGGCAACAGGAGGAAACTAGGATGAAACTTGAGGCTGCAGGGAAAACTGGAATCTGGCAGAAATTTGGTCCATTACTTGCTTTGATTCTTTTATTTATCGTAATAACCGTTTTAAATCCATCATTCATGGAACCGAGTAACATCTTGAATCTATTGCGTCAAACCTCCATTAATGCATTGATTGCGTTTGGGATGACCTTCATTATTTTGACTGGCGGAATTGATCTGTCGGTCGGCTCTATTCTAGCTCTATCTAGTGCACTTATGGCTGGCATGATGGTTTCAGGATTGGACCCTATTTTAGCTATATTAGTAGGCGTTTTATTAGGTACCATAATGGGTGTGATTAATGGGATTCTTATCTCGAAAGGAAAAATGGCGCCTTTCATTGTCACATTGGCAACGATGACCATTTTCCGTGGATTAACGCTTGTGTATACAGACGGTAAGCCGATTACGGGTATTGGTGACTCTTTGATGTTCCAATTGTTTGGTAGGGGATATTTCTTTGGAATTCCTGTTCCAGCGGTTGTGATGATCATCGCTTTCATCATTCTCTGGTTCTTGCTCCATAAAACATCATTTGGACGTAAGACGTATGCAATAGGTGGAAATGAGAAGGCTTCACGTATCTCAGGAATTAAAGTGGACCGGGTCAAGGTAGCTATTTATGGGCTTGCAGGCACAATGGCAGCGCTTGCCGGTGCCATTCTAACATCTCGTTTGAATTCAGCACAGCCGACTGCCGGTCAATCCTACGAAATGGATGCCATTGCTGCCGTTGTATTAGGCGGGACAAGCCTATCAGGAGGAAAGGGCCGGATGTTCGGTACGCTAGTCGGTGTCTTGATTATCGGTACATTGAACAACGGAATGAATTTACTTGGTGTGTCCTCTTTCTACCAGCAAGTCGTAAAGGGCGCAGTTATATTGGTTGCTGTTTTACTTGATCGTAAAAAATCATAAGTAGAGGTGTATCAAAATGAAAAAGGTTCTTTCGTTATTCATGGTTCTGTCTTTAGTGGTATTAGCAGCATGTTCAATGGAATCGGGATTCAATGATAATAAAAAAGAAGTAAAAGAGTCCATGAAAGACGTGAAGGTTGGAGTCAGCATTTCTACGTTAAATAATCCTTTCTTCGTTGCGTTGAAAGATGGGATTGAAAAAGAAGCGAAGGCAAAAGGTATGAAAGTGTCAGTGGTCGATGCACAAGATGATACAGCGAAACAAATAAGCGGGATTGAAGATTTAATTCTTCAAAACGTCGATATACTACTCGTCAACCCTACGGATTCGGCTGCGATTTCATCAGCGGTTCAATCGGCTAATGAAGCGGGTATTCCCGTCATAACAATTGACCGTTCTTCCGAGGAAGGCGACATTGAAACGTTCATTGCTTCAGATAATGTAGCCGGCGGAGAGACAGCGGCTGAATATCTTGTTAAACAACTTGGAGAACAGGCAAAAGTTGTGGAATTAGAAGGGGTTTCTGGAGCATCTGCAACGCGTGAGCGGGGGAAAGGGTTCCATAACATCGCAGATGAGCAATTAGATGTTCTGACAAGCCAAACGGCTGAATTTGACCGTACAAAAGGGCTTAACGTTATGGAAAACATCCTGCAAGGGAAAAAAGACATCCAAGCGGTCTTTGCTCATAATGATGAAATGGCATTAGGAGCAGTAGAGGCAATCAAAGCGGCCGGAAAAGACGTCATAGTCGTTGGTTTTGATGGAAACGAGGATGCTCTAAAAGCGGTTGAAAACGGTGAATTACAAGCAACCGTTGCTCAACAACCGGTCCTTATCGGTGAAGAAGCAGTTCATGCGGCTGAAAAAGTCCTGAAAGGCGAAAAAGTGGATAGTACGATTTCTGTTCCATTGAAGCTAGTGACTAAGGAATAAAAGTGTATGTAATAAAGGAGAGTGCCGGTATTTTGTCCGGCACTCTCCTTTGTTGTGGGATGTTACAATGAAGAGGAGGCGGTCCATTTGGACCGCCTCCTTCACTAGCTCTTAGAGTATCCCTTGAGTCATCATAGCGTCTGCTACTTTAAGGAATCCTGCAATGTTGGCTCCGACAACTAAGTTGCCTGGAACACCATATGCTTCAGCTGCTTCTATACTATTTTTGTAAATGTTTTTCATGATGCCATGCAGTTTTTCGTCGACTTCTTCAAACGTCCAAGGCATTCTGGCACTATTTTGTGCCATTTCAAGGGCTGAAACGGCTACGCCACCTGCATTGGCAGCTTTAGCTGGGCCAAAGAGGACACCATTGTTAAGGAATACGTCAATCGCTTCAAGAGTAGAAGGCATGTTAGCACCTTCGCCGACCGCTTTTACATTGTTTTTGATCAGCAGTTTTGCTGCATCTTCATCAATTTCATTCTGTGTTGCACAAGGAAGGGCGATGTCGCATGGGATAGACCAAATTCCGTAACTGCCTTCATTGTATTCCGCTTCAGGATGAACACTAACATAATCACATAGGCGTTTCCGTTCTACTTCTTTTAGTCGCTTAATTGTATCTAGGTTCAGACCGTTTTTATCATAAATGTATCCATTGGAATCACTGCAGGCGACTACTCTGGCACCTAATTGTGTGGCCTTTTCAATCGCATAGATGGAAACATTACCAGATCCCGAGATGACAACGGTACTGCCGTTGAATTGTAATCCTTTATCTTTTAGCATTTCTTCAACGAAGTAAACCGTTCCATAGCCGGTTGCTTCTGTACGTGCTAGACTGCCTCCGTAACTAATGCCTTTACCGGTTAAAACGCCGGCATGGTAGCTTCCTTGCATTTTCTTATACTGACCGAACAGATACCCGATTTCTCTGGCTCCCACTCCGATATCCCCAGCCGGTACGTCGGTGTCTGGTCCTATATGTAGTCCAAGTTCTGACATGAAGCTTTGACAGAAGCGCATGATTTCACCGTCTGATTTTCCTTTTGGATCAAAGTCGGCTCCACCTTTACCTCCGCCAATCGGTTGACCTGTTAAAGAGTTTTTAAAGATTTGTTCAAATCCAAGGAACTTGATGATGCTTGCATTTACCGTTGGATGGAAACGCAGGCCGCCTTTATAGGGTCCGATTGCGTTATTGAATTGTACGCGGAAACCTCGATTCACGTGTACATTGCCTAGGTCATCGACCCAAGGGACACGGAAGGTGATCATTCTCTCTGGTTCAACGATCCGCTCTAGTATCCCGTTTTTCATATAATCCGGATGTTGTGCAAATACCGGTACCAATGAAAGGAAGATTTCCTTTACAGCTTGTTGGAATTCACTTTCGTGGGGATTGCGTTCTTTCACTTTTGCATATACGTCGCTTACGTATTCTTTTGCAACTTGCAATTCATCTTGCTGGATTTCTTGGGATGTTATCATCTTCATTTAGCTCCCTTTTTTTTGTTATTTAGTAAAATAATTATAAGTAGTATTATCGATGGGTTCTTATGTGATAGTTTCATGATATAATTTAAATTCTAAAAGAACAATCTGAATATTAGATAAATTACATGCTGTTTTGATATGAAAGAAGGAACCAACATTGGAATTAAGACAAATCGAGTACTTCATTGAAGTGGCAAAACGAGAACATATGACTGAAGCAGCCGTGGCGTTGCATGTGGCCCAATCTGCGGTTAGTCGTCAAATATATAATTTAGAAGAAGAACTGGGTGTGCAGTTATTTATCCGTGAAGGACGGAAAATCAAGCTGACCCCCATAGGAAATACCTTTCTCATACATATGCAGAAGGCCGTCGACATGATTGAACGGGCAAAACGGGAGATGGCTGAAAGCTTGGATCCGGAAAAGGGAACGATTCGGATTGGTTTTCCGAGTAGTTTAGCTTCCTATATATTGCCAAAGGTCATTTCTGACTTCAGGGAAATATATCCGCAAGCTAAATTCACATTAAAACAAGGATCCTATCGCTACTTAATAGATTCTGTAATAAAAGGAAATATCAATATGGCCTTGATCGGTCCGTTACCACCCAATGAGAAGAAAATTCATGGAGAAACGTTATTTATTGAACAGCTAGTTGCCCTTCTATCGGAAAATCATCCATTGGCAAAGAGGAAGTCCATCAAGTTAAATGAATTACAGGGAAACCCATTCATTGTCTACCCTAAGGGATATGTTCTGCGGGAATTGGTCATGAAGGCGTGTAAGCTTAACGGCTTTGAGCCAGAGGTTGCCTTCGAAGGGAAAGACACCGATGCTATTAAAGGGTTGGTGGCAGCCGGGCTTGGCGTCACGCTGATACCTGAAATTTCTTTGATTGATAGCCTGCCTCGCTTCACGGTGAGATTGCCTTTAGAGGAACCTTCCGTAACACGTGCAGTTGGTGTTATCATTCCTACTGAAAGAGAATTAATGCCAACGGAAAAGTTATTTTATAAATTTCTTAGAGAAACCTTTGCTACCCTTGAAGGCTTTCAATAGTAGGAAAGGCAAGGAAATCAATAAAAAAAAAGGAGAATCTGCTGTAAAGTGGTTCTCTTTTTTGTCAGGAAAGAAAAAATCGTCTATTATAGTGAAATAACTAAGGAATCGGAGGAGTGAAGGGATTGATTATATGGAGAATTTAACCATAAACCTTGTGCTGAATAGTCATGAAGATAATAAGTGGAAGGTAAATGGTTAGCGCTAAATGAAGAAATCATTCCTTTTTGTAAGCGTTTTTATTTTATTAGAATAAAAATCCTGTTTACATTGTCAGAATATTCGTGTTACTATACGAACAAGCTCAATTAATGAAGGAGAAAATCAATTGTCTAACCTCTATCTAACGATGGATAGTATGGGGTATATTCTACCTTTTATATAGGCTTTGCGTAGTCAGTTTTTTATTTGATATTTAATGTTAGAATATTTAAAAAATAGGAGTGGAGATCCAGTGAGCAGAAAAGAATACATCACAGAACGAATGTATAAGGCTTCAACGGGAATCGCCAATGCTGTATTGGTAACATTAGGAATCGGTTTATTGTTTGAATCAATAGGAGGGTATTTAGACTGGGAAGTCTTCCTTGCAATCGGCGGGGCCACTAAGGTCTTGTTGGCACCAGCTTTAGGAGCTGGAATAGCATACCAACTCGGGGGTAATTCGTTGGTCATCTTTAGTGCGATGGCTTCAAGTGCGGTCGGTGGAGCTGCAATTAACCGAACGGCAGAGGGGGCTTTTACGATTGTCACCGGTCAGCCGATCAGTGCTGTTCTGGCTGCATTGATTGCCACGTATGTCGGTAAACGTTTGATAGGGAAAACCAAGTTGGATATCATGGCCATCCCGTTGGCTGCTGTCCTTGTCGGAGGGGTGTCAGGTTATGGACTTGCGCTTGTTACGACACCGTTACTGACTTGGTTAAGCGGTCAAATTACCGCCGCTGTTTCCGGTTCTCCTTTAATTGGTTCCATGGTCATTGCGTTAGTCTTTAGCATTTTATTGATGACACCGGCTTCTTCCGCTGCTTTAGCAATTGCGCTCCAGTTGGATCCCGTTTCTAGTGCGGCAGCGTTAATTGGGTGCACTGTTCAGTTTGTTGGCTTTACTGTTATGTCTTATAAAGATAATGATATGGGCGGTTTTCTAGCCCAGATGGTCGTGACTCCAAAGGTTCAATTTCCCAACTTAATAAAGAATCCGTTATACGTCATTCCGCCATTCGTGGCAGCTATTGTCTGTGCTCCAATTGCCACGATGGTCTTTGATTTTCAAGTGTCTTATGAGCTTGGAGGAATGGGGCTAAGCTCCTTAATCGCTCCGATTGCCGTACTGACGGGTCAAGGGTTGTATACGTTTCTTATCTATGTGGCAGTAGGGATGGTGCTGCCCGCCTTAATTACCATCGTTTTACACCGGGCCTTGAAAGTGATGGGGAAAGCCCATGCCGGGGACCTTCACTTGAAAATCTCATGAATCGATAGAGTTTTAGAAACCAGCTTGGTCAGGGAACCAAGCTGGTTTTTATTTATGTGGGGATTAGGGTAAAATGGGGAGGAAAGCAATACCAAAGATAGGATGATATATTTGATAAAAGAAATAGATGTAAAAGTTAAAACTAAATTCGTAAGTAAAATCGCAAAAGGCTATCCTCTGATTGCCAAGGAGGCGATTGGCAACCTCAATGACCTTCAGGAAGAAGGATGCTTGTTGCGATTGGTCGACGAAAACAATCGCTTTCTTGCCAAGGGCTATTATGGAAGACAGAATAAAGGCTATGGATGGGTGTTGACGCACAAAGAGGGCGAAAACATTGACCAGGAGTTTTTCAATCAAAAAATCCAGGCTGCTTATGACTATCGAAAGCCTTTCTTCAAAGATAACGAAACGACGGCATTCCGCTTCTTCAATGGTGAGGGAGATGGAGTTGGTGGGATAATCATTGATCACTACGAGGGCAACTATGTCATCAACTGGTATAGCAAGGGAATCTATTCATTTAAAGACTATATTATTAAAGCCTTGCAGAATACGGTCAATGTCAAATCCATCTATCAGAAGAAACGCTTTGATACAAAGGGACAATATGTAGAGGAAGATGACTTTGTCATGGGTGTGCAGCCGGAATTTCCACTTATCGTCAAGGAAAATGGTGTTCAATTTGCGGTTTACCTGAACGATGGAGCAATGGTAGGCGTTTTCCTCGATCAACGTGATGTTAGAAGGACCATCAGGGATAAGTATGCAAAAGGGAAAACTGTCTTGAATATGTTCTCTTACACCGGTGCCTTCTCTGTATTTGCAGCTTTAGGCGGTGCCATTAAAACGACAAGTGTGGACTTGGCTAACCGCAGTTTGCCTAAAACGATTGAACAATTTAACGTGAATGGAATTGATCCAGAAGCGCAGAACATCGTCGTAATGGATGTATTTAATTACTTTAAGTATGCGATGAAGAAAGCTTTGAAATTTGATATAGTCATCCTGGATCCGCCGAGTTTTGCCAAATCAAAGAAGTTTACCTTTAGTGCTGGTAAAGACTATACGAACTTATTGAAAGATGCTATTGCCATTACAGAGGACAATGGAGTGATTATTGCATCTACGAACTGTAGCACCTTTGATATGAAAAAATTCAAAAGCTTCATTGACGCGGCATTTAGAGAAATGAATGGAAAATATGAATTGATGGAAGAGTTCACGCTCCCCACCGATTTTAGAACAAATTCGAACTTCAAAGAGGGCAATTATTTAAAAGTGGCATTTATCAAGAAAATCAAAGGATGAAATCCCTATGTAGGTATGCAACGGTCTGGAATAAGACTGTGCATACCTTTTTTATGTATCGAATAGGAATGAAATTAGTCGTATATAGTCGGTTCATCATACTTTCGGTTTATCAATGAAGGATAAGCATATTTTGGCCGAATGCTAGAAGCGATGAAGAATTGAGCTGTATAGTAGGTAAGCATGATCAGGGGACCGGCAAAGGTAATATCTTCGACGAATTTATTCCAGGATAAAATGGAGTCTGAAATGACAAACAGCAAACCACCGATAATGGCAGCAGCCTTCCCAGTCATGAATGCGGTCCAGCCCATGATGGAAATCACGGTTATATAGCAAATGACGGGAATGATCAAACTGCTCTCCCCCTTCTCAGTCAAAGAAAGAACTATTTCCCGGCCAATCCAAGTGGAATAGACCCCAATGGGAAGAATGCTTGCCATGCGCAGCCATGAAAAATTCCACTGGTTCAAGAATGCGGCAATATAGAAGATGTGTCCAATCAAGAAAGCCGTTAGGCCAATAACAAACCAGATTAATAAGCCGTCACCTAGCATGCAAAAGAATAGACCAAGTAATACAAGTTGTTGATAGCGGGTCATACGATCCATATTTTTGGTGTAGGCATAAAACAGGATCAATATCATGGGGATAATCTTGAATAGAATCTTTATAGCTAACGGTTCTTCAGGTATGAAAAATATATAGAGTAAGCCCATGATAAGAATTCCAGCAGGCAGCCACTTATTCAATATTCTACCCCTCCTCGCGTTCTTTCTCCTTTAATTCGATTTAAGGAAGGGAAAATCCTTTTCTGCTGAAAACTTGTTTCAAGACAATTAAGGAATAAAAAATAGACTCCAAATCTTTTGGAGTCTATTTCATACGAAGCTTATATAGTAGGATCCTCTTTTACAAAGGCCTGTTTTACCCAGTTCTTACCCTCGACAAGCCGTGTGACAAGCATAGCGCACACGGTATTCCCTGTTGAGTTTAGAAGTGTAGCGGGTGCATCGATAATGGTAGAGATGACAGCAATAATTGGTAAGACTTCGATAGGGAAGCCAAACACGCTTAGAATCAACATTTCCCCAATCATGCCACCTCCAGGAATGGCGCCCATGACCGCACCGACTAAAAAGGCCACGGCAAGGATGCTTAGAATGCTGGAAATACTCGTCATATCTTTGCCGAATAGGGTGAAAAGGAAAACAATCTTCAAGACACCACCAAATACAGAACCATCTTTATGTGTGTTGGCTCCAAGTGGGATGATTGTTTCGGCAATATCCTTTGGTACACCCATTTTTCGGACGTATTCCAAGTTGACTGGAATCGAAGCCGCACTCGAGCAGGTAGCGATGGCTGTAATGGAAGGCGTGAATGCGTTTTTCCAGAACAATTTAATACCCTCTTTGCCACCAGCAAGAAAGGCATATAGAGTGAAGAACCCAAAATAATAGATCACGGTCAAAATGAGATAAAGAACGAATGTGCGTGCATAACCTTCTAAAATTTGTGGTCCAAGCTGACCGATGATGGAAGCGAAGTAAGCGCCTAGACCAATCGGTGCATAATACATGACAATTTTAACGACTTTCATCATCACAGCCGTACCAGCTGATAAAAACACAGTAATCGGTTTGGCTTTTTCGCCGACTAATGCGGTGGAAAGTCCAATTAAAACAGAGAAGACAATTAACTGTAGCATATTGCTTCTTGAGAACAGTTCGGGAAAGTCGGAGACCGTAACCGTTTGAACGAGCTGGCTAAGTAATGAAACCTCTTCAACAGGCTCCTGTGAACCACCATTTTCCATTAGTTCTTTAATCGCAGTGGTATCTGTGCCTTCCAATGGATTGATGATAGTTGTCCCAACGAAGCCAATTACGGCAGCCAGCGCAGCTGTTGCTAAGAAAACGAAGACGATGCTGCCCATGATTTTCCCTAGACGATTCATCCCATTCATATTGGCGATGGCCGAAGAGATACTGAAAAATACCAGTGGCACAATTATTGTGAACATTAAATTTAGAAATAAGTCCCCCAGCGGCTGGATGATGGAGGTCTTCTCTCCAAATATCAGACCAGCTATACCGCCAATAATAATTGCCGTCAGCAATATTAGTGAGGATCGATAGTTTTTAAAGAAGCTTTTCATGAAATATTCCTTCCTTTCAGGATGTGGCTAACAATAATTACACGCTCAATTATCAGCTTTAGAGCGTAGTTTGACAATAATTAATTAAAGGAAGTTTAGTTAAAAGAATAATCAGATAAAAATAGTGCGGTGAGTTAGCAGTTGGCATTTGAGAAATCTCTCATGTGTTATGTAACAATAAATATCAGAATCTTTGTGAAAATATGTAGGCCTAGGGGGCAATTTGGTTGACCATGTACGGATTAGAAAAGGTGAATTCGATAAAACACTGAAATAGCAAGGAGATATGTTCCATTGGCCAACGAGGTGGATATGCCTGTTACCAAGTACCGTGGATGTTGGGGCAGTTGAAAGTAGTGGGATTCCAGTCTTTAAGAACCAGCCCTTGCAGGATGTAGAAGGCTTGATGAGGTTACTAGGTGGAAAAGGGGGTACCCTTCGATTAGCGTAATGAGGAATATAAATAATAGGGAGAGATTTGTTAGAATAATCGGCTTATTTAGGAAGGGTTAGCTATATCCTTTTTTCGAAAATTAGGCTATCATGGAATGAATTTGGAAGGGTTAGTTTTTACTTATAAAGCAAGCATTTCCTATATAGGAAGTAATGGAGAGGATACGATGGAAAGTCAGTTTCAGACGAATGAAATTATAGATGTTTGTTTGCTTGCAGGGAAAATCATGCTCCAAAACGGGGCGGAAACCTCCAGGGTGGAAGATACGATGGTTAGGATAGCGGCCGCTTTTGGTTGTGATGAATCGCATAGCTTTTCAACGCCGACAGGAATTATCTTCTCCTTGGATGGGGAACACCCCGCCTCTAAGCTAATCAGGGTTTCCCAAAGGTCCACTGATTTACACAAGGTGACGTTAGTGAACAGCATTTCCCGTAGCATATCAAGTCGGGAAATGACGCCACAGCAAGCTTATTCCCGTCTGAAGGAAATAGAAAAGGAAGGCATGGGGTATTCCGTGTGGGTACAGATTTTTGCAGCCTTCATATCAAGTGGTTGTTTTTTAATTATGTTCCAAGGACAGTGGAGTGATTTTATCTGGTCGTGTATCGCCGGAGGGTTAGGGTTTTCTTGCCTGCTGTATTTGCATTGGTTATTGGAGGTCCGTTTTTTTGCCGAGTTTATCGCTTCGTTAGTTGTGGGCATGGCCGCCATGTTATTTGTGCAATTAGGTTTGGGTAGTCAGTTGGATAAGATCATTATTGGAGCCGTGATGCCACTTGTGCCGGGATTATTAATTACGAATGCAGCAAGGGATTTAATTGCAGGGCATTTAGTTTCAGGGCTGTCCAAAGGAGCAGATGCAGGTTTGACCGCCTTGGCCATTGGTACTGGGATTGCGGTTGCCTTTGTTTTCCTATGATGTTGGGGAGGTAGAAAAATGATTGCACAGTTAATTACAAGTTTTATTGCCTCTGCTGCATTTGGAGTCATTTTCAATGTGCCAAAAAAATCGTTGATTCAATGTGGTACGGTTGGAATGGTAGGTTGGTTTCTCTATTATTATCTGGTCGAAAATGAGATAAATAGCATTGCTGCTACATTGGCAGCGGCATTCCTCGTAGCAGTTATCAGCCAATATTTTGCGAAGAGGTATAAAACACCGATTACAATCTTTAATGTGTCAGGGATTATCCCACTCGTACCTGGGGGACTATCCTATGATGCGATGAAGCATTTTGTGGAAAATGATTTCAATATGGCCGTCCAGCTGGCAGCAAAAGCATTTATGCTAGCAGGGGCGATTGCCATGGGTTTGATTTTTGCTGAGGTTATGAATCAGTTAGTGAATAAATACAATAAAAGAAAATTAAAGAGGCTAAATAAGATATAGAAATAGCTGGAATGTTACCAAATAGGAAAAGAGGGGAAAAATGATCCCCCTCTTTTCCTATTTGGGTTAAATTGAATCCTTCATCCCCGTATTAGCCTTGACTAATATTTCATCATATTTCTTGGCATCCGCTTTTTTACTGGACAACAAGGTTCCTACGATTGCAGCGATAAAGCCAATCGGGATGGAGATGATTCCTGGATTTTCAAGAGGAAAGAGCGGATTCCCTACAAAGATAGCATTCCCATCCGGAGACCAGACATTCGGGCTTAAGAACACGAGCAACAGGGAGCTGACTAGGCCGACAAGCATGCCTGTGACTGCTCCGGCTGTGTTGAAGCGTTTCCAGAATACCGTAAAGAGAATGATGGGAAGATTGGCGCTAGCGGCAACGGCAAAGGCAAGGGATACAAGGAAGGCAACATTCATATTTTGGGCAAATAGAGCAAGGATGATGGAAAGGATGGACACACCGATGGATGCCCAACGAGCGGCTACGACTTGTTCTTTATCAGTGGCTTCACCTTTACGAATGATATGACCATAAAAATCATGGGCAAAGGCGGAGGCGGCAGATAGAACAAGACCGGCCACAACCGCTAAGATGGTAGCAAAAGCAACGGCTGATACAAAGGCGAAAAGGAAATCTCCGCCTAGGGCTTCAGCAAGCAAGGGAGCAGCCATATTGCCAGCAGAATTCGCTCCAACGATTTTGTCATATCCTACGAAGGCTGCTGCCCCGAATCCAAGGAATATGGTCATGATATAGAAAATTCCAATGATCCATGTAGCATAGACCACGGACTTTCGCGCAGTGATGGCATCTTTCACTGTAAAGAATCGAATGAGTATATGCGGAAGTCCAGCCGTTCCTAGCACGAGGGCCAGATTGAGTGATAAAGTGTCCAATGGATCCTTAAACTTGTTTCCTGGGTTCAGGAAATCACCTCCGAGAGGAGTGGCTGTTTTCATCTGCCGGAACATCTCCAACACACTGAAGTCGAATTTTGCCAGTACGATAATGGAGATGATGAATGTCCCGGCCATCAATAAAACGGCTTTGACGATTTGCACCCAGCTAGTTGCGGTCATCCCACCAAATACGACGTATACGGTCATTAAAACCCCAACAATGATAACGGAGTATAAGTAATCGATTCCAAGTAATAATTTTATGAGGGCGCCTGCACCGACAAGTTGGGCAATCATATAAAAGGTAGAAATGGAAATCGTATTTAAAGCAGCCACGCCGCGTACCTTCTTTTCATTGAAGCGTGCAGCAATCATGTCGGCAAGAGTGTATTTCCCAAGATTACGAAGGGGCTCGGCTACAATATAGAGTACGACGAGGTAAGCGACTAGAAAACCGATGCTATAGAAGAACCCATCGAATCCAGAGAGTGCGACCATCCCCGCAATTCCCAGAAATGAAGCGGCGGACATATAGTCCCCGGCTATTGCCCAGCCATTTTGCCAACCGGTTAGACTGCTATCCGCCGTATAGAAGTCAGCTGTCGTTTTGGTGCGGCGTGAGGCAAAGAAGGTTATGACCAAGGTTAGACCGACTATGAGAAGAAATAAGACAAAAGCAAGTACATTCATGCCCTCTTCACCCCCTTCCTTTCGCTTCTTTTATAATATGTTCGACAAGCTTGTCGAAAGTTGCAGCCTTTTTGGAGTAAAGCACACATAGGGTCCATGTCATGATGAATTGTGCGAAGGCAAGCACCCAGGCCCAACTGATAGCGCCGAAAGCATTTGAATTCAGGACTGTAGAATAGGAAGTGAGAATGGGTAAGGAGAAATAAAAGACCATGAAAAAGATGGAAAGTGGAACGATGAACTTACGTTTTTTTCTAAGGAGATCTTGAAATGATGGTGATTGGACAATTTCGGTGTAATTTTTGGAAGCGCTTACTTTTTGATCTTCAGCCATTGATTCATTTGATGGCAATGTGGTTCCCCCTTTATAAATCAATATAATTTACCTAGTGGAGCCCGATAACACTCTCAGTATATATTTATTAGAATATTTTGTAAATTTAATTTTAAAAAAATCCCCTTTTTTTGTTCGACATAGAATTTAGTAAAGCGAAGAAAAGAAATCTTCGTTCATTTGTTACATATAAAGGCAGCCATCATTAAGGAAAAGTTAAGCTTCTTTCGTAATACTGATTTCATTATACATCTTTAAAAAAGCAGGATGATGTTGTCAGGTTTTCTTTTATATATATAAAGGGGTAGGATTACAATATATTTACAGGAGAATTTTGTCGGGAGGGAGCCTTTTGATGAAGGTATTAGTGGTAGAGGATAATGCTTCATTATTAGAGTCAATGAGGCAAATTTTAGAGGATGAATATGAAGTGGATACAGCTGATAACGGGGAAGATGGGCTTTTTTTGGCCCAGCAACGTATATACGATATCATTCTTTTGGATGTAATGCTTCCGGGTATGGATGGATTCGAGATCATCCGCCACATGAGGAACGCCAAAATTGATACGAGTGTTTTATTTTTAACCGCAAAAGATTCCCTGGAGGATCGGGTAAGGGGCCTAGAACTTGGAGGGGACGATTACTTGGTCAAGCCATTTCAGGCAGCCGAGCTTAAGGCAAGAATACGGGCCCTTCTGCGTAGGAGTGGAATACTTTCGCTTGAACAGGGTTTGAAATACAGGGGAATTGAATTTTTGGAGAAGGAAAAGGATATTTTGGTAGACGGTGAGCCGGTAAGACTAACGTTGAAGCAATATGAGCTGCTTGAATACCTCATTCAAAATAAAGGGAAAATCCTTACCCGTGAACAGATTTTTGACCGCATCTGGGGGTTTGATTCCGATACGACGATCGCTATCGTTGAAGTGTTTGTGCACCATTTAAGAAAGAAATTGGAACCCTTTCAATACCATAAGGACATACAGACTATCCGAGGAATTGGCTATATGTTAAAACAACCTTAAGGGGGGGTAGCATGTTTCAAAAAACGAGGCTTCAGTTGACACTATTAAATTCAATCGTCTTCATAGTTCTTATTGCCATATTAAGCAGAACGATTTATTTCTATACAGAAAGTCAGATTTATAAAGAAGTGAATGATTCCTTGCGTGATCAAAGGATTGGGGGCATGCCAGGGGGGATTCGCCCCCCAGGTGAATTTCAGTTAGGTCCAGGTCCAAGTGTGATTGTTTGGGGTCCGAATGAAACAATCATTGAGCCGAGGTTGAACGAAAACAATTTCTTCAAGGTCAATGAACCGGAGTTTTTCCCGAAAACGTTTGATGAGATTGAAGAAATTTCCGTCGATGGTGCTACGTATCGAGCGGTTTCCACACAGGTAGAAACAGAATACGGACAAATGACGTGGCAATTCATTCGGAATGTAGATTCGGAAAAAGCTATGCTCAATCGCTTATTGCTCATATTGCTCATGGGTGGAGGAATTGGAAGCCTTTTGGCCATTGGAGCTGGTTACCTTTTGGCGGGGAGGGCCCTCATCCCGA
Organism: Peribacillus sp. NPDC097264; assembly: GCF_050277925.1. Classification (NCBI taxonomy): domain Bacteria; kingdom Bacillati; phylum Bacillota; class Bacilli; order Caryophanales; family Bacillaceae; genus Peribacillus; species Peribacillus sp. NPDC097264. The sequence goes on along the minus strand of NZ_JBNNSR010000001.1, from coordinate 532,169 downwards.
TAAAAAAATCATGGGAGCAACAGCAGCAGTTCGTTTCCGATGCTTCGCATGAAATCAGGACACCGCTTGCTGTCATTCAATCGAGAGCCGATTTGTTGTTTCAATCACCTTCCGCGACAATCGAAGAAAAAGCGGTCGATATATCGATTATTTCTAAAGAAGTGCGACGTTTGAATAAGTTAGTTACAAGCCTTTTAACCTTGACTCGAACGGATTCCAATCAAATGGAGGTTACAAAAGGGAGGTTTTTCTTAGATGAAGTCATTAGCGAGATTGTTGAACAGTATATTGATATAGCTTCTTTTCAGGATAAAACAATGGTTAGCATAGTCCCGGAACAAGTTGAGTTTTTCGGGGATAAAGAAAGAATTCATCAATTACTGGTGATATTAGTCGATAATGCATTGAAGTTTACGGAAAAAGGCGGGGAAATTTCGATATCCTGCGTCAAGAGCGCTTCGTCCATCATTCTTTCTGTAGAAGATGATGGAAAAGGGATTCCTCAAGAGGAAATATCGAAAATCTTTGATCGATTTTATCAAGTGGAACAAGCCCGTTCCTTAAACGAAGGGTCAGGACTTGGTCTCTCTATTGCCAAGTGGATTGTCCAAATGCATCAAGGGATTATTAAAGTGACGAGTGAAGAGAGAAAACGCACGCGTTTCGAAATTACCTTTCCAAAAAAACCAAAGATATAAATAAAAAGATAGGCTCTAATTTCCCCTTTTATCTTAAGGGAAAGTTAAGGGTCTTTTTTAACCCTAAGTTTTTTTTGATCGTTGCTGTTTCGTTAGATGTGGATATAGAGAAACCAGTTGGGGAAACTTTTAATAAAATGGGTTTGTCAGTTACCAAATATTGTATTGTGCTTATAGAAAAAAATTAATTGCACTACAAAAAATATTAGTATAGTATATAAAATTGAAGAGGTACGGACAAGGTATTTTGGCTAAAAGAGAAAACGCTTGCATAATTCTTTTAAGGTACCAGTTAAAATAAATTAAATTCACCTAAGTGGAGGCCGCATAATGAAATTTCTGATAGCAATTTTAGGGCTGATCGTCGTTTTTGGACTTGCTGTATTAGTGAGCAGTGACCGTAAGAAAATCAAAGTTAAACCAATCATCATAATGATCCTGATTCAGCTTATCTTGACGTATATATTATTAAATACGAAGTTTGGTCTTGTCATCATCAATGCTATTGCTGACGCATTTGGAATGCTTTTGAAATGGGCCAATGAAGGGGTAACATTCGTCTTCGGCGGAATCGTCAATGAAGGCGCATCACCGTTCTTTTTAAATGTTCTTCTTCCGATTGTCTTTATATCCGCCTTAATTGGTATTTTACAGTATTTAAGAATCCTTCCATTCATTATGAAGTGGATTGGTTTACTAATCAGTAAAATAAATGGGATGGGTAAGCTTGAATCCTATAATGCGGTTGCTTCGGCTATCGTTGGTCAATCAGAAGTATTCATTACTTTGAAGAAACAGCTGGGTGCCATACCGCCTTCACGTATGTACACGCTTTGTGCATCGGCCATGTCCACTGTATCCATGTCGATTGTAGGAGCTTACATGACTATGGTTGAGCCAAGGTATGTGGTGACAGCCATTGTTATTAACATGTTTGGTGGATTTATTATCGCTTCTATCATCAATCCATATACAGTTTCCGAGGAAGAAGATATTCTCGCTGTTGAAGAAGGGGCAGAAAAGCAATCCTTCTTCGAGATGCTCGGAGAATATATCATGGATGGATTCAAAGTGGCGATAACTGTTGCTGCCATGTTAATTGGTTTTGTCGCATTAATCGCTGGTATAAACAGCTTATTCGACTTGATTCTAGGTATTAGCTTCCAAGAAATCCTAGGATATATCTTTGCTCCATTTGCCTTCATCATGGGTGTTCCGGCATCTGAAATTGTATCTGCTGGTGGAATCATGGCCACTAAATTAGTGACGAATGAATTCGTTGCCATGTTGAGCTTAGCGGATGCTGGATTCAGTGAGAGAACTTTAGGTATTGTATCGGTGTTCTTGGTATCTTTTGCAAACTTCTCATCAATCGGGATTATCGCTGGTGCAGTTAAAGGACTAAATGAAAAGCAAGGGAACGTTGTGGCACGATTTGGCTTGAAGTTACTTTATGGTGCGACGCTTGTCAGCATTCTATCAGCCATCATCGTCAGTGTCATCCTTTAATAGGTTCCAGGCTATAATAAATGATTATGTAAGGCACTTAGGTTGATTCCTAAGTGCCTCTTTTTATAGAATGGCATGAAATGAAAGAGTTAGTTTGTTGTTTGGGTATGTAATAATATAACAAAGTAAATAGTAGGAAAGGGTGCCAAGTGTGACAGTGAATGATAGAGAGATCGCGACCTTTGCAGGGGGATGCTTTTGGTGTATGGTAGCTCCCTTTGATGAGATGGATGGAATGATTGAGGTGACTTCGGGGTATACGGGCGGAAAGGTACCGAACCCACGTTACAAGCAGGTAACTTCGGGTCAGACCGATCATGTAGAAGCGGTTCAGCTTGTGTTTGATCCTCGCCTCATTTCTTATAAAGATTTACTTCGGATATTCTGGCAGCAGATTGACCCTACCGATGTTGGTGGACAATTTTCTGATAGGGGTAATCAATATAAATCTGCGATATTTTATCATAATGATCGTCAACGATTAGAAGCCGAGGAGTCCAAGAAAGAAATAATGGAGAATAATCTGTTCGATGACCCCATCGTAACGGATATTTTACCGGCCATGGAGTTTCATCCTGCTGAGGAATATCACCAGGATTTCCATAAAAAGAATCAATTTAGGTACGCCTTGTATCGTAAGGGTTCAGGCCGCGATGCTTTCTTAAAAGAAAACTGGCCTAAGGATCAATCCCACCTTAAGGAAATCTTGACTGAGAGGCAATTTTTCGTTACACAGGAAAATGGGACAGAGCCACCTTTTGACAATGAGTACTGGGATCACTTTAAAGAAGGCATCTATGTGGATGTCGTTTCTGGAGAGCCCCTATTCAGCTCCAGGAATAAGTATGATAGTGGATGTGGATGGCCAAGCTTTACAAAGCCGATCATGTCTGCCAGTGTTCATGAAAAGATTGACGTAAGCTATCGATCTACCCGTACTGAGGTGCGGAGCAGGGAAGGCGATTCCCATCTAGGACATGTGTTTTCGGATGGTCCTGCCCCCAAGGGAACTCGTTATTGCATCAATTCGGCTGCACTTCGGTTCATCCCTAGAAATGAAATGGAAGAGGAAGGATACGGAGACCTATTATTGCTATTTCAAATGGAGTGATGTTGTTGAGGGATGGAAGATGCAAGATAATTCATAAGCATATGAAAAGGACCAAACTCCATTATGGAATTTGGTCCTTTTCATTAGTTTTTATAATTTGGCTCTGTTAAAGTTAAATGTTGATATTTGCTTATAACGAACAAACGTTCTATAATGGAGTCATCAAATATAAGTTGGTGATGACTGTGAGAACAACGGATATACTTAAAGCCATTCAAAAACTGAATCCAGCGGAAAAACATCGATTACGGGAATATTTAATCGATGCTCTTACTGCTTCGTCATCCACAGGAACGGTACTGGAAGAAATCTCGGAACGTAAAAATAGGAATGGCTATCGGTGTCCCGATTGTGAGTCTGACCACATTGTACGATTTGGAAAATATTCTACTATCGTAGGTGGTGAAGAAATAAAGAAACAACGTTATCGCTGTAAGGCTTGTAAAAAAACTTTCACTGACCTCACCAATACGGCATTATATCGAACCCGTCACCTCAATCGTTGGATAAAGTTTATAGAATGTATGATAGAAGGTTATTCGCTTCGTAAATCAGCAGAGTTGATTGGTAACGTCACTCACGTCACATTATTTTATTGGAGGCACAAGTTCCTAACAGCATTAAGACAACTTGAGGTCTCAAAATTCCAAGGTATCGTTGAAATGGACGAGACTTATTTCCTTTACTCAGAAAAAGGGCAAAGGAAGATTAAAAATAGAAAGCCACGCAAACGGGGCGGTTCCGCAAAGAAACGTGGCATAAGTAACGAACAGGTATGCGTCCTGGTCGCAAGAGACCGTGACAAAGTGACCTTCTCACAGACGTTAGGTATGGGACGTTTAACCAAAGAACAATTAGACAAAGCCATCGGTTATAAACTTTCCAGCGAGAATGTGTTATGCACCGATGCTTGGCGTGCCTTTAAAACCTATGCCGCCGAAAAGGATATATCCATTTACCAGTTTAAGTCTGACGGTAAAATTCGCACCAAGGGTCTATATCACATCCAAAATGTCAACAACTACCACCGAAGACTGAAAGGTTGGATACAACGTTTTAACGGAGTGGCGACCAAATATCTGAACAATTACCTTGCGTGGTTTCAAGTATTAGAAAGCATCCATCATCAGAGAAATGAAGTTACGGTTAACGATATGATAATAAAAGGGAATTTAATTCCAAATATAGAAACGTATGATACACTTAGATTATCTAAGTTTACTGTTTAAGGGTATCTCTTTAATCAACTAACGGGGCAGTTTAGCGGAAGAAGGTATGGAATTTTTAAAGGTATTTTTCTCTTTAATGTAGAACCAATATAAAGAATTTGTTTAATTAGAGGTGAAACCAATGAGAAATTTGAATAAGTTAATCCCTATCGAAGCAGCACATCAATTTATTAATGAGCATTTTCCCAATTGTCAAGGAGCTTTATTAGCAGGGAGTGTTGTTCGGGGCGAAGCAACAGAAACATCTGACCTAGATATTGTTATTTTCGATAATAACCTTAGTTCATCTTACAGAGAGTCATTAATACAATATGGTTGGGCAATTGAGGTCTTTGTGCATAACTTAACCTCTTATAAACAATTTTTTGAAATGGATTATGAAAGAGCGAGACCTTCAATGCCAAGGATGGTTTCAGAAGGAACAATCTTAAAAGATGATGGAGTAATTGATTCCATAAAAAAAGAGGCAATGGATATATTAAGTAACGGACCAAAAGAATGGTCAAAAGAAACTATAAATACAAAGCGATATTTTATTACGGATGCACTAGATGATTTTATAGGTTGTTCTAATAGAGCAGAAGAACTATTTATCGCTAATACACTTGCTGAATTATTAAGCGAATTCGTTTTGAGAACAAACCGTCAATGGATTGGTGCATCAAAATGGATACTTCGTTCATTAAGAAATTTTGATGAACGGTTTTCAAATCAATTTGTAGAGGCTTTTGATATTTTTTATAAGACAGGTAACAAAAATCAAGTTATACAATTAGTTGATTATGTCTTACACCCCTTTGGAGGACGGTTGTTTGATGGTTTTTCGTTAGGGAAAAGCTAGATGTTCATCTTCAACTAACGGGGGCGTTAGTTCAATAAGACAATAAAACAAACGGAACTTCCAAGCTTATGGAAGTTCTGTTTTTCTTTGAATACATAATCAACAATAAACTTTAACAAAGCCTATAATTTAAATGAACTCTTCAAGCTAACGATTTGATTGAAGACGAGCTGATCGGATGACGTAAGTTTAGGATCGACATTGTAATAGCCATGTCTGAAAAACTGGAATTTATCCTGTGGCTTGACGTCTTTCATATTAGGCTCAACAAATCCTTGTAAGACTTCTATGGAATCAGGGTTAACCCGCTCTAAAAATGATTTTTCTTCTTCTTCATTTTGCTCATTATCCAAGATTAAAGGTTGGAAGTTACGGAATTCTGCTGAAATAGCTTGTGTAGCTTCGACCCAGTGAAGTGTCCCTTTCACCTTACGGCCGGTGAAACCAGATCCGCTCTTTGTTTCAACATCATATGTGCAATGAAGCTCAATGACATTTCCAGCCTCATCTTTTATCACGTCTTCGCATTTAATGAAATAAGCGTGTTTCAAACGGACTTCATTACCCGGGAAAAGACGGAAGTACTTTTTCGGTGGATTCTCCATGAAATCATCTTGCTCGATGTATATTTCACGTGAAAATGGAATTTGTCGAGTACCCATCTCAGGTACTTCGGGATTGATTTCAGCTTCAAGCATTTCAACTTCACCTTCTGGATAGTTGGTGATGACGACTTTAAGTGGCTTTAAAACACCCATGGTACGTGGAGCCTTCAGCTTCAAATCCTCACGGACAAAGTGATCAAGCATTTGGGAATCGACGACACCACTCGTTTTAGCAACACCTATTTCCTGGCAGAAAGCACGAATCGCTTCCGGTGTATATCCCCGTCTCCGTAAACCGGAGATGGTAGGCATACGTGGATCATCCCAGCCGTCGACAAATTTCTCATCGACAAGCTGTTTCAATTTACGCTTGCTCATCACCGTATTCGTCAGGTTTAAACGGCCAAATTCATATTGTTGTGGTTTGCTTTCCATTTCACAATTATCAACGATCCAGTCATAAAGCGGACGTTGATCTTCAAACTCCAACGTACAGATGGAATGAGTGACGCCTTCAATGGCATCCTCAATTGGGTGAGCAAATGCATACATCGGATAGATGCACCATTTATCTCCTGTATTGTGGTGTTCCGTATGGGAAATACGGTAAATAACAGGATCCCGCAGGTTAATATTTGGCGAGCTCATATCGATTTTTGCACGCAATACCTTTTGGCCATTCTCAAATTCGCCGTTACGCATCTTTTCAAATAGCTCAAGGTTTTCCTCAACCGTTCTATTGCGGTAAGGGCTATCTTTTCCAGGTTCCGTTAATGTTCCACGATATTCACGGATTTGGTCTGCATTTAGGTCATCCACATAGGCTAGACCTTTAGTGATTAGCAATACAGCCTTTTGATACATCTTATCAAAGTAATCGGAAGCAAAGAAAAGGTTATCCCAGTCATAACCAAGCCATTTGACATCTTCCTTGATGGAATTGACATACTCAATATCTTCCTTCAATGGATTCGTGTCATCGAAACGCAGGTTCGTTTTCCCATTGAATTCATCAGCCACACCAAAATTCAGTATGATGGATTTTGCGTGCCCGATGTGTAAGTAACCATTTGGCTCAGGAGGGAAACGGGTGACGATATGATTATGTTTTCCGGACTCTAGATCATCGTTTATAATATTTTTAATAAAGTTTGAAGAGTTATGTTCCAACAGAATTCGACCTCTTTCATTTATATACTTCTTTTAATTTTACCTGTATATATACCATAAATACAGACATTTTTCCATGTTCGAGCCGGAATGGGGGGAGTGAGGATATATTCTGAAACAATTCATCTAGTATTTAGTTTGCACATTTGGGAAGAATATATCCCTGAAACTTTGGTGGCAACTGATAAATCTATATAACTAGTATTGTTCAGAAAAGAAGCAATGCAGAGTTTCTCTGCATTGCTTCGGATGGTGTCATTTAAAATACAGTCGTTTGTAAAAATTCCTTCGTCCGTTCTTCTTTTGGATTGGAGAAAAATTCCGTAGGTGGGCCGCTTTCTATCACACGTCCGTTGTGCATGAAGACAATCCAGTCTCCTACTTCACGGGCAAAGCTCATCTCATGGGTCACGACGACCATTGTCATGCCTTCAATGGCCAGTTCCTTCATTGTCGCTAACACTTCACCGACAAGTTCCGGGTCGAGAGCGGAAGTGGGTTCGTCAAAGAGTAGGATATCCGGTTTCATGGCTAGTGCCCGAGCTATGGCAACCCGTTGTTTTTGCCCACCCGATAGTTTGCTTGGGTAGACATCCGCTTTATCCGAGAGTCCCACTTTAACCAATAACTCTTTTGCTTCCTTAATGGCTTGGGCCTTAGGGACCATCTTGACGTGAGTAGGTGCTTCTATAATATTCTCAAGCACTGTCATATGTGGGAAAAGGTAAAAATGCTGAAAAACCATGCCCACTTTTTCCCGAATCTTATTAATATCATGTTTTCCAGGCTGAATCTCTGTTCCCTCGATCAGGATCTGTCCACTGTCCTTTTTCTCTAAATAGTTCAAGCAACGGAGCAATGTACTTTTACCAGAGCCACTAGGGCCTATCAGGCAGACTACATCGCTATCCAGCACCTTCATATCGATATCCTTAAGCACATGAAGATCTCCATATGATTTATTCAAGTTTCTTATGCGAATCATTTCTTTTTGTTCCATGTTCATTTCCCCCTATCGATCGCTAATGGACAGTTTCTTTTCGAATGCATTGACGGCTATGGTTAAGATTGCTACAAGTATCAAGTAATAGACGGCTACAATCAGAAGGTAAGTCATTTCATCAAAGTTATTAGATCCTAACGTAGTGGCAACGTTAAAGAGCTCATTCATTGAGATGAATGCGGCTAATGAGGAATCCTTAAGGCCGATGATGAATTGATTGCCTAGTGGTGGCAGTGCACGGCGGAAAGCCTGTGGCAGGATGATTCTTCTTAATGTGAGAGACTTGCTCATTCCTAGCGAGCGACCAGCTTCCACCTGTCCTTTGTCGATGGATTGAATCGTTCCACGAAGTATTTCCGAAATATAAGCACCGTTATGGAAGGCGAGTGCAAGAGATGCTGCCCAAAAATCAGGAAGCAGGAAGATGTTACTAATACCAAAGTAAAGGATGAATATTTGTACGATCAATGGTGTACCCCGGACTAGGAATACATAAGCATCTGAAATCCATGCGAGGATCTTAATATTAGAAATTTTTAAGAGTGCAAAAAGTAATCCGATGACGGTCCCCACTAAAATGGATACGACAGTAAGCTCCAAGGTGAGGAGCATGGCTCGGATGAACACATCCGAAGAGCTAAATAATGTATCAAAGAAATGTGAAAAACTTGGCAATGGAACAACTCCCTTTCTATCTATCTTTATTCAGGTTTGGTCGTGATATCTTCACCAAAGTACTTTTTGCTGATTTCAGCAAGCGTTCCGTCTTCACGGAGATTGTCGAGTGCTGCATTGACACGTGCGAGCAACTCAGGGTTATCTTGTGGCAGTACAATCGCCTGCTCACTCCGTTCAATCAATTGTCGTCCTTCAATTTCAAAGCCTTCTTTCACGGCTTCTTTTCCGGTGACAAAATCCGTTATGACAGCATCATGACGCCCCCCGCTCAACGCTTTAAGGGCCGTGATGTCGCTATCATAGGTTTTTACATTGGTTGTATATTCTTCAGCGGTGTTTGCGTATGTAGAACCTTTAGACGCGGCTACCTCTTTTCCTTTTAAATCCTCGATTGTCTCGATATCACTATCAGGGCGCACAAAGATTTGAGGACCAGAGTAGTAATAGGGAGTAGAGAAGGAAACGTGTTTACTACGCTGTTCATTGATGGTATGACTGGCAACAGCTGCATCTGCCCGACCAGTCTTGACCCCTTCAACAATTCCTTTGAATTTTATTCGCTTAGGAACTGCTTCAAGTCCTAATTCTTTGGCAATGGCCGTTCCCACCTCGACATCAAATCCAGTTACAGTCATGTCATCATTGACATAGCTGAATGGTTTGAATTCACCTGAGGAAGCGAAGATAAACTGATCCTCATTAATCAGCTTACTACCATCTTCAAGCTGATCCTTCTCAGCACAGCCGGACATGAGACCAAGAATGACCAATAATGCAAGAATGAATTTTACTGATAATTTCATGATTATTTCTAATCCCCCTTTTAGGTACTGATAAAGTGTTTTATACCCAACATGTCTTCTGTCATAACCTCCAATTTTGGGAAGAACGTCCCAAAATGTCCAAATATCAAAAAAAATCGTCCTTAATCAGGCCGACTCTTCTCTTTTAATCTCTTTTACTATGCAATTCTTAAAGGTTCTGGGACTTTGCATTTACTTCTTCTACATTTCCCGTTATGTTCAAGTCACTGGATAGCTGGGCGTCTATCAAGTCATTGAAAATCCAATCGAAAAAAATCCCCCTTATTAAAACGGTACGCAAGTGGAAACCGCCGAAGAAATAATAAAAAAACCGGTATACGGGGATGTATTACCTTCCAATCCGGAGTGGGTGTTGAAATCAGTGCAGGTTTCAGACAAGGATTATCGTGCTTATTAATCGGGGAGTAATGGACTGACTTTAACATTGCTGACGAAATAAAGTATAATAGAGCCAAAAAGACGAAGGGCAGTTGGGATAATGGTGAACAACTTTGTGCAAGAGCAATTACAGGCATACCGTGAAAAAAATGAAGATAGAGGACGTTTGATAATAAAATGTCCGGATCAACCAGGCATAGTCGCAACGGTAACGGCTTTTTTAAAAGAATATGAAGCGAATATTGTTGAATTGAGTCAGTATTCCATGAATCCAAATGGCGGGACTTTTTTTACTAGAATTGAATTTGATTGCCCCAACTTAAAAGCGAAATCAGGAGACATGGAAAAAGATTTTCAAGAAATTTCAGAAAAGTTTTCCATGCAATGGACGTTCAATTACGTTAGTGATTTAAAGAGGACGGCGATTTTCGTTTCGAAAGAACCACATTGTCTACTTGAGTTGTTATGGGAGTGGCAAAGCGGCAATCTACTGGCAGATATAGCGATGGTCATCAGTAATCATGAAGATACTAGGGAAATTGTCGAATCCATGAATATTCCTTTTTATTATATTCCGGCAAATAAAGAGATTCGTAAAGAAGTGGAAGCGCAGCAGCTTAAATTGCTGGAGGACTTTAAGATTGATTTAATCGTATTGGCTCGATATATGCAGATTTTGACACCCGATTTCGTGGCAGCCCATCCGAATAAAATCATCAACATCCATCATTCATTCCTACCTGCATTCATAGGGGCTCGACCTTATGAACGCGCATATACCCGCGGTGTTAAGTTGATAGGGGCAACATCCCACTATGTGACAAATGATTTAGATGAAGGTCCCATCATCGAGCAGGACATAGAACGTGTCGATCACCGTGACTCTGCAGAAGAGATGAAGAAAATTGGTCGTTCTGCAGAACGCAGGGTACTTGCTCATGCTGTGAAGTGGCATTTGGAAGACCGCGTTCTTGTTCATGAAAACAAAACAGTCGTCTTTTAAAAACAAAAACCCTCTATTGGCAAGTAGCCTTGCCAATAGAGGGTTTTACTTTGGAAACCGGCAACTTAGTAAGTATATTCCACTCTTACTGTAGCGGTAATGTTCAATTCACCAGGTTGGATGGGGGTAGTGGCTGCTTTGGTGTAGGAACTGGTTTGGAAAAGAACAGGAGGAGTCGTTTCCGACATTTCTTCAACGAGAGTGGGAATGGGGTTCAAGGTAACTCCTATCGTTCTCGCCATGGAGAGTGCTTTTTCATAAGCATTCTTTAAAGCTAGTGAAAGGGCTTGATTGTAATAGACCTCTGGAGTGGACAAGGAAAAACGGATATTGGAGATGGAATTGGCCCCATTGCTGACAGCCGTGTCAATTATGATGCCAATGGCCTCAATCTCAGTTGTTTGGACTTGGATTATATAATGGACCTTATAATTTTTAAACTGTTCTTTTCCACCAACATAATCATATTGCGGGTCAATCCTATATTCACTCGTTTTCAATTGATCTTCGGAAATGCCAATGGACTTCAGTCCAGCAATGACTCGTGCAATGCTTTGTGAATTGGCTTGTTGAGCCTTCCGGGGGTCCTCATCCTCTGTTATGACCCCCAGGGTAATGGTCGCCTGATCAGGGGCAGCCTGAAGCGTCTCAGAGCCGGACACCTTTAAAGCGTGAGGGTTATCAAGATAATTTCGATTGGGGGTGCTAAATTCCTGATTCATAAGACACCAACCTTTTATAAAAGTGAGTTTATCCTATTGTACGGGACCGTAAGGGAAAACATGCTCCCTTTTGTTGAAGGATTGATCGAAAGAATAAGGATATAAAAAAACACTCGGTTTCAAACCGAGTGCATGTTATTTATGAATGACCTGGACCCTGCCAACTTGGCCGTCTGTCAACCGTACTTTTATTCCATGTGGGTGACTGCTAGAGTTTGTTAAGATGTCCTTTACTGTACCACTTGTTAGTTTTCCGCTTCGTTGATCTGCTTTCAGTACAATGTCTACAGAGGTTCCTGGAGTGATATCTTTTCGGTTTTTACCGTTCATTTTACTTCAATCCCTTTTAGAGGTATTTGCAAGTTACTGCAGTCCCTTCAGTATAAGGAAAACAGTTGTTATAGTCGAGAATAATAGGGCAATGTACGCTAGGTATCCGTTATTACCGAATTTTCTTGAGGGGCTCGACTGCAGGACCTTCCATAACTTCTCCAGTAATAGAGTAACGTGAGCCATGGCACGGACAATCCCAAGTCCTATCCCCACTGTTCCACGCGACTTCACATCCCATATGGGTACATGTCGAGTCCACGATGAATAGTTGACCTTCTTTATCTCGGTAACACCCAGCCTTATCCCCATTCACTTTGACAATGGCCCCTTCATCCAATCCTAGGTCGTCTGGCTTTTTATGAAGGATGGAAAGCTTGCCCTGAATCATATGCTTCGCGACATCCGCATTATCTTTCACCATGTTTTTCATTCCATCTAATCTGGCGGGATCATACAAGTCCGCATATCGGTTATCCTTTTGTAAAATGCGGTCAGTCAAGATTTTTGCGGCAATGGTTCCATTTGTCATGCCCCATTTTGCATAACCGGTTGCAATGAGCACCCGGGGATGATTGGGGGTTGCCGGGCCAACGAATGGCAGGTCATCAGGCGTCACGATATCCTGAGCCGACCAACGGTAAGGGATGTCCTCCACTTTGAAATAGTGGGAGCCAAAATCCTGTAAAGCCTCATAATGGTTTATTGTGGATATACCTTGCCCGGTTTTATGCCCTTCTCCGCCTACAAGAATCAGCTTTTCACCATTGTCGTTTTCCGTATAGCGAAGGGAACGGGAAGGGCTATCCGCGCTATAAAACATGCCTCCCGGATATTCCTGTTTCATCCTAATGCCAAGGACATAGGATCTTTTTACATGGACCCGTGCAAAGTATAAACCCATCTCATCATTAAAAGGAAAATGAGAAGCGACGATGACATGGTTGCATTTAATTTTATGACCATCCTCAGTCAGAACGGTCGGATTCTCTCCATCTTCAATCTTCATGGCTGTCGTATGTTCAAAGATTTTCCCGCCACCATCCAGAATGGGGGAGGTAAGTCCCAGTAAATATTTCAATGGATGGAACTGTGCCTGGTCCTTCATGATTACCGCGGCTTTGCATGGAATGGAGAAGGGTATAGTGTCGGTATAATCACCGGGAATACCGAGTTTACGATAGGCCCTCAATTCTTTTTGAATCTTACTAACATATTCTTCAGTATTTGCATACACATAAGCATCTTGTTTAGATAAATTACATTCTATAGAATGTTCCTCGACCAATTCCTTGATTAAATTCATTGCTTCAGTATTTGCTTCATAGTATAGTTTTGCCTTTTCCTCGCCATGCGCTGCAATTAGCTTGTCATAAACCAGTCCATGCTGGGCGGTAATCTTGGCTGTTGTATGTCCTGTGGTTCCGTTTAGGATCTCGCTCGCCTCAATGAGTGTGACTTGAACTCCTTGCTTGGCTAATAGATAAGCGGAAGTTATGCCTGTGATCCCGCCCCCAACAATCAAGACATCTGTTTTAATATCTTCTTCTACCTTGGGGAATGAAGGAAAAGTCAATGTACTTCTCCAGAAGGGTTCAGGATACTGTGGGAGTTCTGTATTTTTTTCAGTCATTTTTAAATTCCTCCAGACGTTTAGGAATGGTTTCCGTTTATTACCATTCCCTTTCACCTAGCTTTTTATCCTCTTTTTGGTAGATGGATGTTATAAAAAGGAAATGGTTTGCATTGTATACAAAAATGTATACATGTAAACAAAATAAGATAGTTTGTAAACAATATAGTAAACATGTTTACAAACACGTATACATGGCTATATACAAGGTGTGTACACACTTGTTACTAATGTATACAAAATGAATACATATTTTAGGAAAAGGTATATCTATCGAATCATTGACTATTATGGTATTTTTTTCTATTCTTATTAAAGTACACTGTCTGGCATTTTTTAAAAAAGGGGATGTTTTAAGATGAGTTCTAGAATCGCAGCAGTAGATGTAGGTAATGATGCTATCAAAGCTATTTTTGGAAAACTAGAGTCTGAACTATATATACCGAATGTCATTGCAAAAGATATTGAGGACCGGCCGGTCATCGGGATAGAGGAACTGGATGAGAATAGTCCATTGGATGGAATTCATATAAGAGTGCACTCACCAGCACTTCAAGATAATAATGCTATTTACCGTGTTGGGAATTTAGCGACAAAAAGTGATAATCCCACAGAATTGGATTTAGGCAGCAGTAAATCGGAAGAAGACCAAACGTTGATCATGCTTTTTGCGGCACTGGCATTGGATGCGGCTAAACAGGGGAACAATGATCACTTCAAAAAGGTTAATAATGTCGTCGAAGCGAACTATACGTTGGGTACGGGCCTTCCGCTCCGTGAAGTGAAGGAAGGGAAAGATGTCGGATATCGCTCGAAATTAGTGGGTTCGGTTCACCAAGTGGAATTTTTAATCACGCCTAAATATCAGGGATTGAAAGTGAACATTAAATTTGATGAAGTGAAGGTCTATCCTGAAGGGTTTGCAGCTTATATCAATCTAGTAATGGACAATGATTTGAACATCATTAACCGTGAGCTGATCGACAAAAGAATTCTTATTCAAGATATCGGCGGACTTTCGACAGATATCGCGGTCATTAAGAACCGTAAAGTGGATGATGATAAAGCACAAGGGTTTAACCTTGGTGTGGCTGAAGCACTCGAATCAATTCGTGAGGAAATCAGGAAGAAACATGGTGTCGAATTGGACAGCAGACGTGACGTGGTGGAGATTATCACGAAAAAGAACGACCGGAACCATATAATGGTCCGCGGAAGTCGGACAAGTGTGCATGATATTGTCGACCGCATTTTAGGGGAGCTTGCAAAAAAACAATATCGTCATCTTCGCAATGTTTGGAAAAAAAATTCGCAGACGGAGATTTGCTACTTCGTAGGTGGGGGTTCAATTGTACTGAAGGATTACTTGAAAACACTCAATCAAAACTTTGATGGGTACAATATCGACTTTTTTGAAGATGAAAGAGAAAGCGTTTGGATGATGGCCAACGCCTATTACAAGCTGATTTCCGACTTTAAACGCCGGAATTCAAAGGAAGAGCAACAATCTCAACATAAGAAGAAAGAACAACGTACAGGTTCAGTTAAATAGGTGAGAAAATGAAAAAAACAGCTTCTTCTGAAATCAAAAGAGGACAGGCCATCACTTTTCGTATCCCTTCAGATGTATCCGATTATACGTTAAGGCAGCTGCAGAAATTAAAGGAAACGGAAAGAAGAAATTTTTCCAGTAAAATTGCTGAGTATGTTCTTGATGGCGTTGGGCAATCCTCTCATCAGGAACGGGAGATGGTTGCCTTGCCCATGCCGAATAAGCTTAGTAAATCTCAGCGTGACTGGCTAAAGCATTCCCACTCAGAAGCAATGCTTGGAACGATTTTGTACCATCTTTTATCCGATCCTTTACGGGCTACGGCCTTGTTGGCATCACTAAACAGCAATGGAATCAATGAGGATGTCTATGTAAAGGAAGAGGAAGAATTGGTGGAGAGGAGTTTGGAAGAAGAACCGAAGGAATTACCCGAAATGGATTTGGATGATTTTGATTGGAGTTTCGATGAGACTTCAGAACAGTCAGAGCAACCGGAACCAGAAGAGGAAAATCTGGATGATCTTCTTGGCGACTTTCTGGATCAAATGAATCAGTAAAAGAGGAAGGGTATCTGACAACATGTTGGATATCCTTTTTTTGATAGGATTCGAAGGAGGTTAAAGGCGAGGATAGGACATGAAAAGAGGAACCGTGATGTCACGGTTCCTCTCTTTTATGCTAAGAAAATGAGTTGGTAAAGAAAAAGAACGGCAAAGATGTATACTAACGGATGGACTTCTTTGAATTTCCCTCTTGCGATTTTTAGTATTGGATATGAGATGAATCCAAGTGCTATACCATTGGCGATACTTGAAGTAAGAGGCATCGTAACAATGACCAAAAAGGCTGGGAAAGATTCGTCGAAATGGGTCCATTCAATCTCATTGATGCTTTTGATCATCATGCTACCAACTATGATCAAGCTAGGTGCAGTGATGGCCGCAATATCTGATACTGCCCCGATAAGTGGGCTGAAGAAAGCAGTGACCAAGAAAAGAATGGCTACGACAAGAGCGGTTAACCCTGTTTTACCACCTGAACCTACACCGGCCGAGGACTCCACGGAGGCGGCAGTAGGGCTTGTACCGAACATGGCTCCGATTGTTGTCCCAACGGAATCCGCGAAGAAGGCACTTCCTGCTTTCTCCAACTTTCCGTCTTTCAATAACCCTGCTTGGCGCACAATCCCGATTAGGGCTCCGGTGGTGTCGAAAAGCATAACGAGAAGGATGGAAAACACTACACCATATAGGCCGTAGTTTACAACATCCGCAAAAGAAGTGATTGGATTAGCGACAATGATGCCCTCGGGTAACGATGGCACCGAAACAAAATGTTCAATTTTAAGTTGTCCAGTAAAGAGGGCAATGATCGCTGTAATGATCATCCCGATGAAAATGGAACCCTGAATTTTACGGACCATTAAAATGATGGTTATTACCAAACCGATTAAGGTAAGTGCCACGCTTGGGTCTCTGAAGCTCCCTAGGGTCACCAGGTTCGATTCATGACTCGTTACGACCCCAGATAAACGAAGCCCGATAAAGGTGATGAATAGACCAATCCCGGCGCTGATAGCATGTTTCAGATTATTGGGAATCGCTTCAATCAGTTTAGACCGGAAAGAAGTAAGCGATAATATGACGAAGATAATCCCTGTAACAAAGACTGCCGAAAAGGCAACCGTGTACGAGATATCATGCGTGCCTAGGACAGAGTACGCGAAATAGGCATTCAATCCCATCGCAGGAGCAATGACAATCGGATAATTGGCTAGAAAAGCCATGAAAAGAGTACCGACTAAGGTAGCGATGATGGTTGCTGTAAAAGCCTGTTCAAAGGGAACACCAGCATCAGAAAGAATTTTGGGGTTTACAACGATGATATAAGCTAATGTTAAAAAGGTTGTAAGCCCTGCAAGGACTTCTGTCTTAATATTCGTTTTCCGTTCTTTTAATTTAAACATGCGGCCACTCCTTCTTTTTATATACAAAAACTCCTTGTACGGACATTTACAAGGAGGAGACGCCCACCTTTTTCCAGGCAAGTAGCTCAAATAGTATAGTTAGTCAGAAATTTAAAATCCTATAAATTATATTAGAAAAACATCTAAAGCACAATACCATGAAAAATTTTCTCTCAAAAATAGATAATGATATACTAACAAAGAACTTGGAGTAAAGGAAATTGCCTTAGTGTAGAATCAGTAATAAACAATGGATGTAATGATGATTTAAATAAGATATCACAAATATAGAGAGTAGGCCGATACATGACAAATTTCATCGAGCTTGGCATAAGCCCAGAAATTAACACGATATTGAAGCAAACCGGCATAACCAGCCCAACCCCGATACAGGAAAAATCGATACCTGACATAATGGCGGGCCGGGATGTCATCGCAAAAGCACAGACAGGAACGGGGAAGACATTGGCATTTTTGCTTCCAATATTAGAAAAAGTCGACCCAAAAGCTTCCCACGTTCAATCATTAATCGTCACACCGACTAGGGAGTTAGCGTTACAGATAACGGCTGAGCTGAAAAAGTTCGCCAATGAGATCGAGGAATTGCAAGTGCTAGCCGTGTATGGTGGACAAGATGTGGAGCAGCAAATGAAAAAGCTGACACGGAATATTTCTGTCGTGGTAGCTACACCGGGCCGATTATTAGACCATTTACGAAGGGGAACCATTGATTTATCCCAAACCGAAACGCTTGTTTTGGATGAAGCCGACCAAATGCTCCATATTGGATTTTTACCGGAAGTGGAAGAAATCATGGGACAATTGCCAGAGACAAGACAAACGCTGCTCTTTTCCGCGACGATGCCAGAACAAGTCCATCAGTTGGCGAAGCGTTATATGGATAGACCATTGACAGCTGCTGTTAAAGCTGAGCAAGTGACGGTCGAGCAGATCCGTCAACTTGTCATTGAAACGACGGATAGGGCCAAACAGTCCTCACTGATCAGCATCATAAAGGAAGAACAGCCATATCTGGCGATTGTTTTTTGCCGGACAAAGCGCCGTGTTTCTGTTTTGAACGATGCTTTAAAGGCGGCTGGTTTCAACTCGGATGAACTTCATGGAGATCTGTCGCAGGCAAAACGAGAGCGCGTCATGAAAAACTTCCGGGATGCGAAGCTTCAATATTTAGTGGCCACGGATGTTGCTGCGCGTGGGCTGGATGTTGAAGGCGTGACACATGTTTTTAACTACGATGTTCCTGAAGATGCCGAAAGCTATATCCATAGGATAGGACGTACAGGAAGGGCCGGTGAGCATGGATTAGCCGTAACCTTTATTGCTACGAAGGATCTTCAGCTTTTGAGTGATATTGAAAAAGGTATTTCAATGAAAATTGAACGGAGAAAGATCGAAGGGGTTAAGATGTTCCAGCCGGGCGAAGTCGAGAATAAACGGAAGCGTCATGACCGCGACTCGTCTGAAGGGGAAGCACGTCGTCCACGTTCGGGTGGTGGACGCCGTCATAGAGAAAGAATCGATACGCGAGGTCCGAACCGAGGAAGTCACCGCTCCGCTAATCAGGCCGACAATCGTGAGTTGAGTCTAGAGAATACACGTGAGGGCTTTGCAAACCGAGGTCCTAAACGCGAGAACACACGAGGAGATAAAAGGGATGAAAGTCGGGGACGTAGTCGCGACAATGCCCGAGGAGAACGACAAGGAGGGAGTCAAAGCAGAAGGGGGAATACCCATAGTCCGAATGGGAACCGTCGCAATGATTCAGGAGGTTCACCTAGCAGGGGCAGAAACCGATAAAGGGGGAAGGAGAATTGGACAAACCATGGTTGGCAGAATATCCAGTTTCCTTAGAACTTGCAAAGAATTTGATAAAGCATCAGTTTCCCGATGTTGGCTTGGAAAAGGTGAGGCAAATCGGGGAAGGGTTTGACAATACGGTCATTCAGGTGAATGAGGAGTATGTATTCAGATTTCCCCGTAGACCCATTGCTGTTACCTTAATTCAAGTGGAAAACAAGCTTTTGCCTTCATTGGCCGGAAACCTTCCGCTAGCCATTCCTGAACCGGTCTTTTTTGGAGAGCCGAGCGGTAGTTATCCATATCCCTTTACTGGCTACAAAATGGTGAAGGGACACTTACCTGTGAAGGAAACCATGGAAAGTAAGATTTCCTCGGCAATAAAGTTTGCCCACTTCCTGAAAGTGCTTCACGGGTTTCCTGTTCCAACGGCGAAACAATTGGGTGTACAGCCTGATGGAATGCGGAGACTTGATGTTTCTTTCCGGCAGGACAGCCTTGATGAGCAACTCTTAGCATTAGTGGCACTAGGCTATTCTGAACAGGCCCATGCCGTTTCGATGTATTTGAAAGACCTGGATGCATCGTATGAAGGGACATGCGATACCCTTGTCCATGGTGATATTCATGTCCGGAACGTCTTGCTCGATGCCCAGGGTGTACTAATGGGCATCATTGACTGGGGGGACGTTCATATCGGGCATCCAGCTATCGATTTTTCTTTTTTATACAGCTACTTTCCAAAAGAGGCGAGACGGTCCTTTTTTGAAATCTATGGTGAAATTGAAACCGAAGTCAAAAACCTGGCAAGATTTAGGGCGATTTACATGCTCGTCAGGCTGCTTGTGTATGGAATCAATCGAGGTGACAAAGAACTGATCTCCCTCACGCGCACAGGTTTGTCGTTGGCTATGGAAGATTGATTCTACTGATTTTTACTGATCTAGGAGGTTCGCATGAACGGAAACTATTTACATACAATTACATGGATAGGGGAATTGCTTGAGGATGGAAACATTCCCTATCAATTTACGGGACCCTCCGCTTTATTTATACAAGGGGTTGAAATAAAGGATACTATAAATGTCTCGGTCGACGTGCAGTGGGATGTTTTTGATGAAACATTTTCCCTTTTCATAGATCATGCTCCTTCACAGCCCGCAAAGAATCCTGAAACAGCCTTTTTCCAGGTTGAAAAGGATGGAATACTGATTACGGTCCGCTGTTTATTCAATAGGACAATTAAAACGGACCCTTACCGATTACTCATACCAGTAGGGGAAACCGAGCTTTGGTGCCAATCCCTATACAGCTACCTTTACAATGCTGAAATGCAGAGTAATCGTGATGAAATCCATGCGTATCTATTATCGGCACAAAAAGGCTTTACAGCTGAAAATGAACAGGCCTGGAATCAAAATAATTATCTAGCCCTTGTGAACCGTTACGGGAAACCGGATGAATTGGCAGGGAAGATCAAGCACAACCCGCGATGGAGATTGCATCCATTTTATAAATATATGGGAGACATAGTGGGTCGGAAAGTCACACATTTAATGGGATCGAATGGGGTCAAGGCAGTCGCCATGGCGATGTTGGGAGCTGACGTTAAGGTCGTGGATTTCTCTCGGGAAAATGCTACTTTCGCGAACGAACTGGCTGAATCAGCTAACGTCTGCATTGAATATATTGTCTCGGATGTGCTGTCCTTGCCGCCCAAACATGCATTAGGAGACCAGGACTTGGTCTTGATGGAACTGGGTGTCCTTCACTATCTCATAGATCTGCAGCCATTATTCGAAACGGTAAAAAGGATGTTGAAGCCGGGGGGACGATTCGTGCTGCATGAGTTCCATCCAATTTCGACGAAACTCATAACCTCTTCTGGCAAAAAACATAAGGTGACAGGCAATTATTTTGCTCCTGCCATTGAAAATAACGAGGTGGCTTTCTCCAAACATATGCCTGATGAAGATAAGCAAAGCCTTTCGAAAGTGATCCAACGCAAATGGACCATGGGTGAACTCATAACGGCAGTCGGAGAATCCGGTTTGATCATCAAAGTCCTTGAAGAAGAACCAAACCACAAAATCCATGACATTGGGATACCTAAAACGTATACGTTAGTAGCTGAACGTAGTGGGGGCATGCATTAATCATTGAGCATGACCACTCCCGTTCAATAAAATAAAGAGGGTGCCCGCAACGTATGCGGCACCCTCTTTGACCGTTCATTTAGTTGTTGTTCGACCATTCTTCGACGTCCCATACTTTCGTGACCCAATCCTCGTAGAAATCGGGTTCATGGCAGACAATCAGAACCGTTCCTTTATATTCTTTCAATGCACGTTTCAATTCTTCCTTGGCCACCACGTCTAAATGGTTTGTTGGTTCATCGAACAGAAGCCAGTTGCTTTCTGTAAGCATCAACTTACACAAGCGGACCTTGGACTGTTCCCCACCACTTAAGTGGGCCATCGGGCGAGTGATATGTTCATTTTTTAAGCCAACCCGCGCGAGGATAGCCCGTACTTGAGGTTGATCGAGATGAGGGAATGCATTCCACACTTCATCGATCGGTGTCGTGTTGCCTGCTTGTACCTCTTGTTCAAAATAAGAAGGGAAGAGGAAATCACCAAGTGATCTTTTCCCGCTTAGTGGCTCGATTTTACCAAGAATCGTTTTTAACAGTGTGGATTTCCCCACTCCGTTACATCCCACAATGGCAATTTTCTCCCCACGCTCTATGTTCATTGAAAGTTTTGGAAGTAATGGACGGTCATAGCCGATTTCAATATCTTCCCCTTCAAATACATACCGGCTGCTCGCACGTGACTCTTTGAAATCGAAAGTCGGTTTCATCGCCGTTTCCGGACGGTCGATACGTTCTATGCGATTCAATTGCTTCTCCCGACTTTTTGCCCGGCCAGAAGTTGAATAACGGGCTTTATTTTTTGCGATGAAGTCTTCCTGCTTTTTAATGAAGTCCCGCTGTTTTTCGTATGCATTAATATGTTGGTTCTTATTCAGTTCAGCAAGTTCAAGGAATTTTTCGTATGTCGCCGTATAACGGGTCAATTTCGAGAATTCTAGATGGAAGATGACATCAACTACGCCGTTCATGAACTCGGTATCATGTGAAATCAATAGGAATGCGTTAGGATATTCCTTTAAGTAGCTGCTCAACCAACGGATATGCTCCACATCCAAGTAGTTTGTCGGCTCA
This sequence comes from Peribacillus sp. NPDC097264, assembly GCF_050277925.1. Classification (NCBI taxonomy): domain Bacteria; kingdom Bacillati; phylum Bacillota; class Bacilli; order Caryophanales; family Bacillaceae; genus Peribacillus; species Peribacillus sp. NPDC097264. The sequence goes on along the minus strand of NZ_JBNNSR010000001.1, from coordinate 509,873 downwards.
TCCAACAGTAGTACTTGGGGTTGTTCCAATAGCAGTTTCGCCAGCAATACTTTTGTCCGCTGTCCGCCACTCAGAGCAGAAACGTCACGCTCAAGGCCTATCGCATCCAAGCCCAACCCGCGTGCCGCATCTTCGATTTTCATATCTAAATTATAAAAATCCCCAGCTTCGAGTTTATCTTGGATTTCCCCCATTTGTTCCAAAAGTTCTTCAAGTTCCTCTGGTGTCGCTGAACCCATTTTCTCGGTCACTTCATTCAAAGCTTTTTCCTGCTCGAATAAAGGTAAGTAGGCATCTCTTAACACATCGCGTATCGTTTTGCCTTTAGTCAGGACGGTGTGCTGGTCAAGGTAGCCATATTCAACGCCAGGTGTCCAATCAACTCGGCCTTCATCGTGAATCAGTTGCCCGGTAATAATGTTCATCATTGTTGATTTACCTACGCCGTTAGCGCCGACGAGGCCTACATGTTCCCCAGCCATCAATCGGAACGTAACATCTCTGAATAATGTCCGATCACCAAAGCTGTGTGCCAAATTATCTATAGAAAGTAAGCTCATTTATGTTGAACCTCCCAATTATTTTGAAAAAATCTCTACGTTTCATCATACTAAAATCTGTACTAGATTGCTATCTAATCTAGTAATTTACATATTGCGCATGAATTAGGTGGGGTCCACCGATAAATGGTTCACCACTAGACGGTCTGCCTAAGTCACTTCGACATTAGTTGTTAGTCCCTAGTCCTTTATCGCCCTGACTAAAAATATATGAGATAATGAGAGAATCAGTTTAAAAGGGAAAGGATGTATTTGATGAGTAAAACAGTCGTACTGGCCGAGAAACCATCGGTCGGAAGAGATATAGCAAAAGTGCTGAATTGCGAAAAAAAAGGCAACGGTTATTTGGAAGGAAGTCAGTATATCGTCACCTGGGCGCTTGGTCATTTAGTTACCCATGCAGATCCGGAAACGTATGACGAAAAATACAAAACATGGCGGCTCGAAGACCTCCCTATGTTGCCTCCATCCTTGAAATTGGTCGTAATCAAGCAATCCGGAAAGCAGTTTCAAGCGGTAAAAACGCAATTGAACCGCAGTGATGTCAAGGACGTCATCATCGCAACCGATGCAGGACGGGAAGGGGAGCTCGTTGCACGTTGGATTCTGGAAAAAGCGAATGTTAAAAAACCAATCAAGCGGCTCTGGATATCATCGGTAACTGATAAGGCGATTAAGGATGGATTTAACAAGCTGAAGGATGGGAAAGAGTACGAGAATCTATTTGCCTCTGCAGTTGCTCGGGCCGAGGCGGATTGGTTTGTCGGTATGAATGCTACAAGGGCACTGACAACGAAGCATAATGCCCAGTTATCGTGCGGAAGGGTTCAAACGCCTACACTAGCGATGATAGCTGCCAAGGAAAAGGAAATCAAACAATTTCAGCCGAGGAAATTTTATGGCGTTACGGTAACGGCAGAATCTCAACTACGCCTTGTCTGGCAAGACGTCCATTCGAAAGATATACGCACATTCGAAAAGGCAAAGGCAGACAAAGTCCTTGCTGATGTGAAAAACAAAAAGGCTGAAGTGGTGGAAGTGAAAAAAGCCCATAAGAAGAATTTTGCGCCCCAGTTATATGACCTAACTGAGCTACAAAGGGATGCCAATAAGAAATTCGGTTATTCGGCGAAAGAGACACTTTCCATCATGCAACGTTTATATGAAGGACACAAAGTCCTGACCTATCCAAGAACGGACTCGCGTTTCTTAACCTCGGATTTGGTCGAGACGCTGAGAGAAAGATTACAGGCAGTCAGCATCAAGCCATATGCCCAATATGCATCGAGAATCTTGCGTAGCCCGATCAAGGCTAATAAATCATTCGTGGATGACAGCAAGGTGAGTGATCATCATGCCATCATACCTACTGAGCAAACGCCTCTACCGGGTAAATTGAGTGACAAGGAATCGAAAATTTACGACCTTGTCGTCAAACGGTTCCTTGCGGTTCTGATGCCACCATTTGAATATGAGCAAACGACCGTTACCGCAAAAGTGGGCAGTGAAACATTCGTCGCTAAAGGAAAAGTCATCTTGAAATCAGGTTGGAAGGAAGTCTATGATCATCAGTTCGAGGAAGAAGAGGCAAGTGATGGCCTTACAGAGCAATTGCTTCCGACACTCGAGAATGGTGACATCTTAGACATCACGGCAGTGAAACAAACAGAGGGAGAAACAAGACCACCGGAGCCATTCAATGAGGGCACCTTGTTATCTGCAATGGAAAATCCCGCTCGTTTCATGGCTGGGGAAAGCAAGGAACTCATTAAGACGTTGGGGGAAACCGGGGGAATCGGCACCGTTGCGACCCGGGCCGATGTTATTGAAAAATTGTTCAATAGTTTCCTGATTGAAAAACGTGGAAAAGGTCTTCATGTTACCTCAAAAGGTAAACAGCTCCTCGAGTTGTCTCCCGAAGATCTACGTTCGCCAGCGTTGACCGCACAATGGGAACAGAAGCTAACCGCCATTGCTAACGGAACGCTTGATAAGCGTACATTCATTGGGGATATGCGCACCTATGCGAAAAATATCGTTCACGAAATCAAGACGAGTGATCAAAAATTCAAGCATGATAACATTTCCGGCACAAAATGCCCGGATTGCGGCAAGTTGATGCTTGAAGTAAACAGTAAAAAAGGGAAAATGCTCGTTTGCCAAGACCGAGAATGCGGGCATAAAAAAGGTGTTTCACGTGTAACAAATGCAAGATGCCCACAATGCCATAAGAAAATGGAAATGAGGGGGCAAGGAGAAGCACAGACGTTCACATGTAAATGTGGCTTTCATGAAAAGCTTTCTTCATATAACAAACGAAAAGGTCAAAACAAGAATAAGAAAGTGTCTAAAAATGAAGTCTCGAATTATATGAAAAAGCAAAACAAAGAGGAGCCGATCAATACAGCATTAGCGGATGCATTGGCGAAACTGAAATTCGATAAATAATAGGAAAAGTCCAGTATCGGAATGATGCTTCAAGAGAAACCAGGGAGAGTATGGCTAATTTTGATGCTGGACTTGTTTCGATGCAGCTTATGCTAATAGCGAAATCTAAGGGATACGACACACTTACAATGGGTGGGTATAATAAACAACAATTCATTGAAAGATTCGATGTGCCTGAACGTTATGTTCCGATTGTCTTAATTGCAATAGGGAAGGCAGCTTCACCTTCTTTCCAAACTACAAGATTGTCGTTAGATGAAGTAGCGAAGTTCATCTAAATATGAAAAAGGATGGAGCAGATTTGCTCCATCCTTTTTCTATCATTCATCAATATCAATTAGATTTTATTCAGTACGGTACCTTGTAAATCAAATTCAGGTGTTTTATCGGTCGTCTGTTTGACCGTTTCTAATGGTGTGAGCGCACTGAAGGGCAACTGATCACCTGGACTGAAAATTGCTTCATCATTCTCTGGATTCCATTGCTGTGAATACTCATGTTGGTATCCTCCTTTGGTGAGAAGATTTGTCATTTTCCTTCATGGTTTTCATCGAATGCTTTACTAGTTTCTAACACTGATCACCTGGACTGAAAATTGCTTTCGTCATTCTCTGGATTCCATTGGCTGTAAATACTCATGTTGGTATCCTCCTTTGGATGAGAAGATTTGTATTTTCCTCGTGGTTTTCATGAAAGCTTCACTAGCTTCTAGCGCTGATCACCGGGACTAAACACCGCTGCGTCATTCTCTTTGTTCCATTGGCTTCTGATAGTACTCATCTTGCACATCATCTCCTTTGGTGAGAATGTCTTACACTATTTATCTACCCGATTGGGACAAGCTTAAACAATTTTTTCAAAAAAAGTAAAAAATATACGAGTAATTATTATTTAGAGTCTTGTATTATTTCGCCTTCCAGAAAAATAACCTTTTTATGATATATTTATCAATTGTGGAAATAATATTGTAGAAAAGGGGGAATTGATTTGGGGTTATCGAAATAATCATTAGATCATCATTGTCCTTTGTTATTCTTTTGACTCTAACAAGGGTGATGGAAAGAAAAGAAATCTCAGAGATGACATTCTTCAACTTTGCTTCTGCCATTTCCATCGGTTCAATAGCGGGGAATCTTTCTTTCAACCCTCGTTTAAGCATTCTGAATGGTATGGTCGCCTTAATGATATGGAGTTTACTTACGGTCGTATCTGGACGCATTGTCATTAAGTCGAAAAAAGCACGAAGCGTGATTGAGGGAGAACCCCTTATCATCATCAAAAATGGTAAAATTATGGAAAAATTACTTCGTAAGGTTAACTTGGATGCAGATACGTTGCTGGCATTGCTTAGGCAAAAAAGTATATTCTCAATCACTGAAGTGGAATATGCCATTTTTGAAATTACGGGTAAGCTTTCGGTTATGAAGAAAGAACATAAGCAGCCTATCGTAAGAGGCGACATGAATATTGGAAATCTTCAAAAGAACCCTTCGCCCATCATAACAGGCGTTATTTCGGATGGGGTAGTTAACATGGATAACCTGGATGAGTTAAACCTTGATATGAAGTGGCTGAATGGTCAATTAGCTAAAGCTGGCATTACATCAATCTCTGATGTCTTTTATGCTGAAGTTCAACCAGACCGAACACTTTATATGGACATAAAGGAAGGCAGTCTTCATTAAATGGCATGAATAATCGGAAGGGCTGGGTGCCATATCCCTCTTTTAATAAACAACTTACATCAATATTTCTACTTTTATCATTGTTCCATTAAAAAAACAGCCAAAACCTCCATATTACAAGGTTTTGGCTGTTTTCAATTTAGCGTCCCAGATAGGAATCGAACCTACGACCTACAGCTTAGGAGGCTGTCGCTCTATCCTACTGAGCTACTGGGACATATAAAGGTAACGACGACTTTCTTATTATATTTGTTATTAGTAAACATTTCAAGGTTATAGCCTCTTGTTGCGAAAATATTCTTGGGCAATTATCTATATTGAATGCCTTGTAGTGTCTGAATGGCAGTGTGAAGAAGGCGACAAATGCCCTTCGTGCCATGCTTTTTTGTGCGACAGAGAAATGTAATTACGGCGGAGTCTATCAGTTACCCCATAGTTTTTTGATAAAACCAATTGGATAAAAGTTTTTGTTGACGATGATAATCATTATCACTTATACTGATAACCATAAATATTCTATCTTGAAGTAATAAATAAAAGTAATTTTATCCCGTTAAATCAACATTTGACAATATTTACAATCGAAATAATATTATATCAATATAAGAAAGATGGTTGATTATGAAACCTATAGCCTATATAAGTACTGATATTCAATTCACAAGACTTAAAGACATCGATCATGAAAATGGTTTGGTTTCTTTGCAATTGTATGATATTCCATTTGCTGATTTCTCGGCATATGCTGGGATCATCGTGACAAATTTCGTGGAAGAGGCCTTTTTGCTTGAACATAAAGAAATCATCGAAAACTATTTGAATGATGGCGGTGTCATTCTTTCACAAACCGAAAATTTCCTACCTTGGTTACCTGGTTGCGGAAATTGGATGCGTTCTCCGATTTCTTTGAAGGACCGTGAAATCCGCTTGACTGAGCCTGTACATCCTATATTCGCAGGAATTGACCCTTATGATTTGAATTATAAAAAAGGGGTTCGTGGCTTTTTCTCAAGAGGGTATCTTGAGGCTCCAGAACATTCGGAAGTAATCGTTGAAGATCAAGAAGGAAAAGCAATCATTTACATTGACCGAAAAACGACTGGTGGCACGATTGTCGCGGGTGCAGGAACGGATCTGTATCGCTTTGGAATCCAAGAAAATAGTTCGCGTGTGCTACGTCAACAAATTTTGGACTGGATACGCGAAGAGTATGAAGCAAACAAGGGGGAAACAAAGCAATGAAAGTGGCAATCTTAGATAACGGTTATAGTTTCCATCATCGTTTCTTTCAAATGGACGAGTTTGCTTATATGTATGATGATGTGCTTCAACTTCGTCAGCTCCATACATATGATTTAAGTCAATATGACACGCTAATTGTTAATGATCGGATGTCCCTAATGCTTTTAAAACGGTACCAGTCGCTTTTCGTGAAGTTCCTTCAAGAGGGAAAACGTCTAGTCGTTTTCGGTGAAGTGCTGGATAATTGGCTTCCTGGAATAGACTGGGAGGAATCTGAAGTGAATTTCAGTTGGTGGGTGAAGGAGCATGGAGATTTACCTTTAATGGCTGAAAATACAGATCATCCTTTATATCAACATGTATCCCTATCAGATATGAAGTGGCATTACCACGGGACGTTCAAAGTTCCGGAAGGGGCAAAATCACTTGTGAATACTCCCGAGGGTCGCTCGATCATCTATACCGATGATGTGTCTTATCAAGGCGAATTGATCATTACCACCCTTGATCCAATATTCCACATTGGACTTGGATTCATCGACCAATCTAAACCATTCTTACATGGGATGGCTAAGTGGCTTAGAGAAGGATAAGGAGGAAGTTTTATGAAGAAGAAATGGACAATGTTAGCGGCAACCACTGCGATGGCCGCTTTGATTACGGGCTGTGGAAACTCTGGGGATGATTCGAAAGGCAATACTTCAGAAAAACAGACGACTGCAGAGGAAAAAGTGATTCAAGATCAACTTGGCCGTGATGTAACGGTACCAGGTAAAGTGGAACGTATTGCGGTCGGTGGCATTCTTCCGTACTTCTCGACTTGGTATGTAGCGACAAATTCGACGAAGGAAGTTGTCGGCTTGCATCCTAATGCGTATAATGCCGCGGAAAACTCGATTCTTTCTGAAATATCACCCGATATTTTAAAGGCAGATACATCATTCATTAAAAATGGCGAAGTGAACGTGGAAGAATTGATGAAAGTCAATCCGCAACTTTACTTTGAAAAAGCACAGGACCAAAAGTCCATAAACAAATTAGAAGATGCAGGTGTTTCGGTTGTGGCACTTAACCCTATGGATGCAGCAGCTGCGGAGCCATTGGCTACCTTCAACAGTTGGTTGGAACTGACTGGGGAAATTACGGGCACTACCGAAAGAACGGACAAGTTCTTGGAAAAAGGCCAAGCCGTTCAAGCCGAATTAGATAAGAAATTAGATGGCATTAAGGATAAAGACAAGCCTAGAGCATTGATCCTCTATCAGCACAGTGATAAAAGCATCATGGTCGGTGGGAAGAACTTCTTTAGTAACCAATGGTTAAATGCTACAGGGGCTTATGATATAGCAGCAGAAGAAGTTACAGGAACAAAAGAAGTCAATATGGAACAAATCTACAAATGGAACCCGGATATCATCTACATTACGAACTTTTCGACAACTCAGCCTGAAGACCTAACGAACAATACAGTGAACGGACAAGATTGGAGTCAGGTCAGTGCTGTACAAGAAGGAAATGTATATAAAATTCCGCTGGGCATCTATAGATGGTTCCCACCAAGCGGTGATGCACCTCTTATGTTAAAATGGATGGCTCAGAAAAATCATCCCGAGCTATTTGATTATGATATGAAGGATGAAATCACGGATTACTACTCAGAGTTCTATGATTATGATGTAACGGAAGAACAAGTAGAGAACATTCTTCACCCATCTTCCGAAGCCGCAAAACAGTAAAGTAGGGAATGAAAATGAAAAAATGGAAAACGGTCCTCTTCTGGATATTGCCCATTGCGATGGTTCTCCTATCATTGAGCATCGGACGCTTTGGAATGGACTTAGGGACTCAAATTAAAATATTGCTTTCAACCGTGTTTCCAATCGAGCCAACATGGACACAGATGGAAGAAACAGTGGTCCTTCAAATACGTCTGCCACGAATTTTACTGGCCTTGTTAATCGGTGCGGGCCTATCGATTGCAGGCGCCTCTTTCCAAGGGATGTTCGGCAATCCCTTGGTCAGTCCCGATATCCTAGGAGTGTCTGCAGGTGCTGGGTTCGGTGCTTCCCTTGGGATTTTATTATTGGGACATGGTTTTGCATCTCAAGTCTTGGCACTTGGCTGTGGTTTAGCCGCCATCGTTTTCACGTTCATAATCAGCGGCAAAAAAGATTCACCGGTCTTCATGCTTGTTTTGGCTGGGGTTGTCACCTCCGCCCTTTTCCAAGCGTTGATCTCGTTAATTAAGTTTGTCGCCGACCCTGAGGAAAAGCTGCCAGCCATCACATACTGGTTAATGGGAAGCCTTGGAACGGCCACATACAAGGATTTATATGTGGGTGGACCAATCATCCTTGTCGGCATCTTGATTTTGTATTCACTACGCTGGAGAATCAATTTACTGACCTTACCTGAGGATGAAGCAAAATCGCTAGGTATCCCGGTCACTAGATTGAAGTGGACGGTCATTCTTGGTGCGACGTTAATTACGGCTTCTTCTGTAGCGATAGCCGGTATCATTGGCTGGGTTGGATTGATTATCCCTCATGTGGCAAGAATGCTCGTCGGGAACAACAATCAACTTGTCCTGCCGGTATCCCTATCGGTTGGTGGCGCCTATTTACTCCTAATCGATAACCTGGCTCGTTCTGTAACGGCTACGGAAATTCCGCTATCGATATTGACAGCCATTATCGGCGCACCATTTTTTGCGATTCTACTTAGAAAGACAGGAGGTGGGTGGTCATGAAAATCGAGGTGCAGGGAGGGAATTTTTTCTATGCTAAAAAAAGAGAGAAAGCTCCTTTTCTTTACCAGACCGACATTGACTTTTCGTTGAATGACGGAGAGATCATGGCGATCCTTGGCCCGAACGGTGCCGGTAAAACCACGATGCTGAAGTGTATCACCGGCCTTCTTGATTGGAAAAAGGGTCAAACGCTCATCGACGGAAAGCCGCTTACTGCGCTATCACGCAAAACGATCTGGAAACGAATCGGTTATGTTCCTCAGGCACATAAAATGGTTTTCGGATTTACTTTGGAAGAGCTTGTCATTATGGGAAGGGCGCCTTATATCAGTACGCTGTCCCAGCCTTCTGCAAAGGATCGGGAGGCTGCCATCGCTGCTCTTGAAATGGTTGGCATTGCTCACCTTGCCAAAAAGTCCTGTAATTCCGTCAGTGGTGGGGAATTGCAGCTGGCCTTGATTGCCCGGACGCTTGTATCGGATCCGGATGTATTGATTCTTGATGAGCCGGAGTCGCATCTTGATATTCAAAAGCAAATCGTGATTTTACAGACACTTAAGCGGTTATCGAAAGAGAAGAACATTTCTTGTATCATAAACACGCATTATCCGAACCACGCATTCTACTTGGCTGACCATGTTTTAATGACTGCCAAGGAAAAGCGTGTGGTGTATGGCGAAGTCCGCGAAGTGATGACGGAAGCCCGGATGAAAGAGTACTTCGGAATCGAAATGAAGAAAATCATTTATGAGGAAGCGGATGACTTTTTGATTGAAACGATGGTGCCGAAAGATCTAGGTCTTTTACGTGATCAAAGTACATGCCGTTTTAATAGTGACATCTAAAGCTATAGAAGGCAGCCATGTGATGGTTGCCTTTTTGCGTTCCAAATCTTAATTTAAAGTAATCTGAAATATCATATAATACGATTTCCTAAATGGTGTATAATGAAAGGCAGTGAAATTATATACATATGAACAATTTGGTGTCTGTAAGGACTTGAAAGGGAAGTTGGTGAAATGCCAACGCGGTCGCGCCACTGTAAATGGGAGTTAACGGATGTATACCACTGTATGAATAATATGGGAAGGTGCCGTTAGCAATGACCATGAGCCAGGAGACCTGCCAAAATTGTACACCGGTAACCACGCGGATGGGGAGGTGTGTGGCAGAGCTATGTCCCTTTTTTGTTCCGTTGCCATACATGCATCCTCCGTTTTGATGGGGGATGCTTTTTTGTATGTCTTTTGATATTCGCAACACATGTGTGAAGGTCCAGAAATGATCACAAAAATGATGGAGGTTTTAAGATGAGGAAGATATATAGTTTCATGCTTGTGATGGGATTGATGGTCGGTATACTGGTTGGCTGTAGCGATGCCTCCCAGGATGGAACAGGAGAAAACCAGTCGACAAAACAAGCTGTTAACCAGGGCTTCCCGCTTTCGTTACAAGATGCAGTGGGTAACCAAGTCACCATCGAGCAGAAACCAGAAAAAATTGTTTCATTAATCCCAAGTAATACAGAAGCGGTCTTTGCGCTAGGTTCGGGTGAGAAAGTGATTGGAGTGTCTGAAAATGACAATTACCCGGAAGAAACGAAAGATATTCAGAAGATAGGTGGAATGGAAATAGATACAGAGATGATTTTAGCTTTGCAGCCTGATATCGTTCTTGCTCATGAGAGTGCCCATAATTCCAAAGAAGGAATCCAACAGCTTAAGGATGCGGGTATTCCAGTTCTAATCGTGAATGATGCCAAAAACTTTAAAGAAGTGTATACGTCTATTGAGATGATTGGAACGGCAATAGGGGAACTGGATAAGGCGAAGGAAATCGTCAAGACGATGCAGAACAAGCTGGAAAAGATCAAAGAAAAGGCTAAGGCAATCAAGAGTGAGGATAGAAAAAGTGTTTTTGTAGAGGTTTCACCGTCACCTGAAATCTATACAACGGGAAAAAATACTTTCATGGATGAAATGCTGGACATCATTTCAGCGGATAATGTCGCAGGTGAATTGGATGGCTGGGTAAAACTCGATGAAGAGTCGATGATAGCGGCCAACCCGGATGTCATCATTACAACCTATGGTTATTACACAGGAGATCCAGTCAAAGAGGTAACGGGAAGAAATGGATGGGCCGACATTCAGGCAGTTAAGAATGATGAGGTTTTCGATGTCCATTCAGATATTGTCACTCGTTCCGGTCCTAGGCTTATAGAGGGAGTAGAGGAACTTGCCAAATCAGTCTATCCGAACGTATTTAAAAACTAAACGGGCATTGGCCTATGTATTTGCCCTATCATTTTTGGTTATTTCGATATTGATCGGTGTTTCCTTAGGATCGGTTTCCGTTCCGATACCAGTGCTTTTGCAAATCATTGGCAAGGAAGTCCTTCATTTGCCCCTGGCCATGGAACCGGATGGGACACTGACGAATATCGTGATGAACATCCGCCTGCCGAGGGTCGTGCTTGCAGGTTTGGTTGGGGCATCCCTTGCAATAGCAGGGGCAGCATTTCAGGGATTGCTCAGGAATCCCCTAGCTGACCCCTATACCCTGGGAATATCCTCAGGGGCTTCGCTTGGTGCAGTATTAACGTTGTTTTTGAATTTGTCACTGCCGTTTTTTGGCCTATATACACTGCCTACATTAAGCGTTCTTTTTTCATTGTTGACGATTTTTTGCGTATTGACCTTTGCAAGAAAAATGGATCGTTCCATGAAGGTAGAAACGATTATTTTAACCGGTATCATTTTCAGCTCGTTTTTAAGTGCTTTCATCTCATTGATGATTGCATTGACGGGTGAGGAGTTAAGGCAAATCATCAGCTGGCTGATGGGAAGTGTCTCGATGCGTGGTTGGAGTCATGTCACGATCATTTTGCCATTTTTCCTCCTTGGTTCTCTCGTTTTGATGATGAATACCCACGAATTGAATGCCATGACATTTGGGGAAGACCGTGCGAGGCACCTAGGCGTGAATGTTCAGCGGAGGAAGATGCTGATTCTGGTCGCCGGCTCGATACTGACAGGGGCTGCCGTTGCCGTATCAGGTACGATTGGCTTTGTAGGGCTGGTCATCCCCCATTTGGTCCGCAGGATTTGGGGGCCAGACCATACGCATCTGTTGCCATTATCATTGATTGTGGGAAGCGGATTTTTAATATTGGCTGATCTGGTGGCACGAACGATCATCGCACCGACAGAATTGCCGATAGGTGTTATTACTTCGCTTATCGGTGCGCCGGCATTCGCATTTATTTTATTAAAGAGACGGAGAGAAGGGTAGAAGTGTATGCTTGAAGTTAAAGGGTTAACAGGAGGATATGATAATAAAACGGTTTTGGACTCCGTCTCATTTGATGTGAAAAAAGGAGAATTATTCGGTATTCTTGGTCCGAATGGAAGTGGGAAAACGACGCTATTGGGGATGCTTAGCGGTATCCTGCCGTATCAGGCGGGAACCATCGATATTAAGGGGAAAGACCTGAAGGGATATTCGTCCAAACAACTGGCACAGGTCATCGCCGTTTTGCCGCAGCATTCCTCATTGGCTTTTTCCTATACAGTAAAAGAGACCGTTGTCCTTGGGCGATATGCCCATCAAACAGGGTGGTTTCATAGTTGGACGTCTGAAGACGAAGAAATCGTTCAACGCGTGATGATGCAAACGGGAGTGGCAGTCTTTCAGGAAATGCATTTTGAACGTTTGTCAGGCGGGGAAAGACAACGTGTTTTGTTGGCACAAGCTCTTGCACAAGAACCGGAAATCCTTTTTCTCGACGAACCGACGAACCACCTGGATCTGTCTTATCAAAAAGAACTTCTTGATTTGATGAGGAAAATGGCTAAGGAACAACAATTGACGGTCATTTCAATTTTTCACGACTTGAACTTGGCTGGCTTATATTGCGATCGCCTGATGTTGCTTGAAAAAGGGCGAGTCCAAGTGATTGACGTGCCGAATGAAGTGCTTCAGCAGGAGCGGATTCAGGAGGTATATAGGACAAAAATCGAAAAACATCCTCATCCTGCCTTACCTAAGCCGCAAATGTTCATTGTACCCGAGAAGCATACAGGAGAGCTGGACCCTTTGGAGATCAATGAAAGTTATCTGAACCAGGCTCCGGAGTTCCTTCATTTAAGTTCACCCATTCCGCTTAGAACCATGTCATCCGGCGTAACTGGTTCGGGAACGGGGTGGCATCAGCACTTTGTTAATCGACATGTCCACTACGATTACAATTGTGATGACCATATTGCTGAAATGGCTGACTATTTGAAGACATACGGATTTGAACCGCAGGAAACCGTCGGAATGATGACGGCCGTGTTTTTGGATACAGTGTCATATCGACTTCTAAGAGATGAGGGTTTTTCGATATTCATCATGGTAACAGCGGGGGTAGGGAATGCCATCGATGCCTCTTTGGCAGACAGGCATTCATGGACTTCATCGCCGGGTACGATCAATACCTGGGTTTTCGTGAATGGCCATTTGGCGGAAGAAGCGTTCATTCACTGTATCGTGACAGCTACCGAGGCGAAGGTTAAAGCGCTTCATGACCTACATGTCTTAGATCAGGTGACAAACACATGGGCGACTGGAACATCGACGGATAGCATCTTGATTGCAGCCACACAAAGAGGAACCACCCTCCGTTATGCGGGTACCATCACGCCTCTCGGGAAGTTAATTAGCCGTGGCGTTTATGACTGTACAGTGGAAGCGATTGAAAATAGTAGGAAACGGATTGAAAGCTTATGATTTTTCACCATCTTTATGCAATCACATTGGCATTTATCCTAGATTTGGTCATTGGCGACCCTCCTGATTGGCCACACCCGGTTAAATGGATAGGTTCGCTTATCAATAAACTTGATGAAGCTCTCAACAAAGGGACAAGAAAGAAGCGGAATGGACTGTTCATGCTACTGCTCATCTTGCTGCTCGTGTTGGCGGCCACAGGCATCACCGTCTATTTAGCGTATAGAATCCATCCTGCTGCCGGTATCATCTGGGAAGCGCTACTCATTTCCACCACGATCGCTCAAAAGAGTTTAAGACGGGCGGGAATGGATGTTTATCGACCATTGAATACACGGGATATGGCCAAGGCGAGGCGGAAGCTTTCTTATATTGTGGGCCGTGATACGGCAGATCTAGATGAACCGGAAATTGTTCGGGGTACCGTTGAAACGGTAGCGGAAAACACGAGTGACGGTATTACGGCTCCCCTGTTTTGGGCTGCCATCGGAGGCGCGCCACTTGCCATGATGTATAGGGCAATCAATACATGCGACTCCATAGTCGGATACCAAAATGATAAATATGCTGACTTCGGATGGGCTTCTGCCAAGCTTGACGATCTAGTGAACTGGATTCCGAGCCGTTTAACCGGTTTTTTGATGCTGATTGGATCAAAGTCAGTCCATAACGGCTGGAAGGGGCGGTGGGCTATATTATTCAAGGATGCCCATAAGCACCCAAGTCCGAACAGTGGGTGGTGCGAAGCGGGTGTTGCAGCCATCCTGGGCGTTCAACTGGGCGGAAGGAATATGTACAAAGGTGTGGTGTCCAATCGAGCTAGAATGGGCCTTCCAATTGTTCCGCTAGAAGCGATTCATATAAAAAAAACGATTACCATCATGCATCGGACTTCTTTTTTATTCCTGTTGATGCTTTGGTTAGGAGGACTTTTATTTGCAATTACCAACTCATGGCTCTAATCCGCATTATCTTTACAAAGCACTGGGAATCGAAATGCCACAATCGTATGTGGACTTCAGTGCCAATATCAACCCATTGGGTCCACCCTCTAGTATAAAACAGAGATGGTCGGGGTTTTTTGAGGGTATCCTCGACTACCCAGATCCACATGCCGTAGAGCTGACACATATGATAGCAAAAAAAGAAGCACTTCATGAAGATTCTGTACTTGTTGGAAACGGGGGAGCGGAAATCATAACGCTTGTGGCGAAAGAACTGGCGAATAAACGAGTGTTAATCATTCAACCAGCCTTTGCCGAATATGCCGAATCTTGTTTGGCAGCAGGTTGCGAGGTCGACTTTTTTCAACTGGAAGCGCCCAGGTGGGAACTGGACTTGGATCGATTACGTCCGCTTTTGCCTCAGTATGCTGCCATCTTTTTATGTACGCCCAATAATCCGACTGGCATTTCTTATAAGGAGGAGACAGTACGGGAACTAATCGAAGCATGCCAAAAAGCCCAATGCATGATGGTGCTGGATGAGGCCTTTTATGATTTTACGGATCATGCCTTTTCCTATGCACCTCTTATTCGGGAGTTTCCTCATTTGCTCATTTTACGATCAATGACGAAAATTTTCGCGATACCTGGATTGAGGCTGGGTTACCTATTGGCTGACCCGACCATTATTATACGGGCGAAGACCTTCAAACCACATTGGAGCGTCAATCATATCGCCCTGGAGGTAGGCAAACTCTGTTTGGCAGAAGAAGCATATATGAGTAGAACAAGAGCATATATTCAAAGGCAAAAAAGGGATTTATTCCGCTTTTATAAGGAACTGGATATCGAGGTCTCTGAAAGTACGGTGAATTTTTACTTAGTGAGGGACGAGTCTCTTTCCCTGTTTCCCTTTTTATTGAAAAAGGGCATCGTGCCGCGCCATACTTATAATTTTCCTGGTTTGGATGGCAGGTGGCTCCGGTTTGCAGTGAAAAGTGAGCAGGATAATAAGGCATTGATGGAGGCGGTAAAACAGTGGAAAACTCTAGGCTCTATTTTATAACGGGGGGCGTTCGAAGTGGTAAAAGCAGCTTTGCAGAAAAAAAGGCGGTGGAGCTTGCCATTCAATCGGGCGGCAACCTACATTATCTTGCTTGTGGCCGGAGTTCTGATGCCGAAATGGAAGAGCGGATTAATAGGCACCGTCAGGACAGGCATAGAAGTCCGCTTGCATGGAGGACATCGGAATATGCGACGGATGTTACCCGAATAGGGAAGGACCTGGATGCAAAATCAATCGTCTTGCTTGATTGCCTGACGACGTTGCTCGATAATGAATTATTCCTGCCTAATGTGCCCCTTACAGAGGATTTTTTACATAAAGTATTCACCAAAATAATCAAGGGCATCGGTGAAATCAGGAAGGAAGCTCAAAGTCTGATTATCGTAAGCAATGAAGTGGTACAGGAGCCCATTTTTCAAGATGAATTTCTACATACATACGGAAAAGTGCTCGGATTGCTTCATCAAGCGATCGTTGAAAGGGCAGATGAGGCCTATCTTGTCGAATCAGGTGTCCCTCTAAGAATGAAAGCGGGTACCTCTGAATGAATAGCTGGATTGGATTCTTAATTAACTTGCAATTTTTTACGGTGTTTCCCATAAAGAAACAACTTCCAATGGATAAGAAGTATATTCACCGGGCGATCCAAACGTTTCCTTTGGTCGGGTTGTTTCTAGGTCTGATATTAGGGGGAGTGCTATACGGACTTGTGGAATGGACACCATTTTCCCCCCTAGCCATTGCGTTTGTGCTATGGACATTGACGATTGCCCTAACAGGTGGGTTGCACCTTGATGGTTGGATTGATGCAAGTGACGCCTTCTTTTCGTACCAAGATAAAGAACGACGACTGGAGATCATGAAGGACTCCAGGACCGGTGCATTTGGTGTCATTTCTGTCATTGTGCTGTTAGCTGCCCGCTTTATATGGATGTATGAAATCATCGAACGGATCAATGAATGGACTTATTTTTTGATTATCATGGTTCCCTTTCTAAGTAAATGCGTGATGGGCTATTTACTTAGCCGGATGCAGTTGGCTAAAAAAGAGGGACTGGGCGCCTTTTTCCAAAGTGCAGTCAGGAAAAACAGCTTGCACATATATTGGATTTACCTGCTTTTAAGTTTTGCGATAGCTTATTTAATCGATATCAACCTCATGGCTTTATTCGCGATCATGGGGATCGCCGCACTACTCTTTCTCCTTTATATAAAACGGAAAATCATCCGTTGGTTCGGTGGAATAACGGGTGATGTGCTGGGCGCGTCAGTTGAAGGAGTGGAGGTGTGGTTATGGCTGATTCTGTGGCTATTACACTACTTCGCCATGGGTTGACGGAAGCCAATGAGCGAAAAGCCTATTTAGGGTGGACGGATTCTCCCTTAAGCATAAAAGGAAAAAGGGATATCGAGGAATGGAAGCAATACTATCCAAGATATGAAAGGATTCATTCAAGCGACTTACTTAGGTGCATGGAAACATCAAGGCATCTGTTCCCGGAGGTTGATCCAGTGGGATGGCCTGCTTTCCGTGAAATGAATTTCGGCAGGTGGGAAGGCCGAACTTATGAAGAACTGAAGACGAATGCTGATTATCAAAAATGGCTGGAGGATCCCATGGTGGCAGCTGTTCCTAAAGGGGAGAGTTATCCTGATTTTTCCAGGCGGGTTCATAATGGCTGGGCCCGGTTGATCGCGGATGAGGATAGCTCCACGTATGCGGTGATGACTCATGGAGGTGTGATACGTGAGCTTCTTGCCCGTTATGCACCGGTGGAAAAGCCCTTTTGGGATTGGTCGATACCCCATGCGAAGGGGTATGAGCTGATTTGGGAAAACAAGGAAAGGTTGAGGAGGGGTGAACGTTGCACTTTGTTACAGGCGGTGCCTATAATGGGAAAACTAAATGGGTCAAGCAATTTTACGGGTTGAATACTGAGGGTCTATGGCTATCAGGCTATCAAAACGACCAACCGGATTTCAGAGATTTTCAAAAGGATATTGTCGTGCTACAGGGAATCGATGCGTGGATTGGGCAGGATGTGAATATCATGGATGTGGAGTCAATCCAAAAGAAGTGGAAGGAAATCCTGGACGGCTGGCGAATATGGGAGAAAGAAGAAAGTGGTCGCACATGTGTTGTCATCGGTTCGGATCTATCAAAAGGCATCGTTCCAATCGAAAAAAAGAACCGTCAATGGCGTGATGCATGCGGATGGATCTTTCAAGATGTGGCCTCCATTTCTACACGCGTGGATATCATTTGGTATGGAATCAATCAACGAATTAAATAGAGGAGGAATAGAGATGAAAATATATACACGTACAGGTGATAAAGGGCAAACAAGCGTAATCGGGGGCCGTTTGGATAAGGATGATATCCGTGTTGAATCTTACGGGACTGTGGATGAAGTGAATAGCTATATTGGGCTTGCCGTAACTGAATTGGATTCGGCGGTTTTTGAAGATATACTAGTAGATTTGGAAAAGATCCAACATGAGCTATTTGACTGCGGTGGTGATTTGGCGACCGTTTCTGATAAAGCCCCTCAAAAGTTGACGGATGAGGCGATTACATACTTAGAAGAACGAATCGATGCCTTCATCGTCGAAGCCCCTGAATTGGAAAAGTTCATATTGCCAGGTGGTACAAAAGCGGCTGCAACAATCCATATAGCACGTACCGTTACAAGAAGGGCTGAACGATTGGTGGTTTCCTTGATCAAATCGGGTGCAGCGGTGTCTCCTCTTTCCCTGCAATATTTAAATCGGTTATCGGATTATTTCTTTGCGGTCGCACGAGTGATCAACTTCCGCCTTGGTGTGAAGGATGTCGAATATGCCCGTAGTGCTAACGTATTCCGCGGAGGAAAAAGAAAGGAAAAGGAATAAACATGAACGCAAGAAAAATCACCATGAGTTCCATGTTCATCGCCTTATCGTTGGTCGGGGCGATGATCAAGATTCCTTCCCCAATTGGAAGTATAGCTTTCGATAGCTTTCCGGCACTATTGGCGGCTGTTGCATTAGGCCCGATTACGGGAGGAATCGTGGCTGGTTTAGGCCATATCTTATCTGCCTTGATTGGCGGCACGCCACTTGGTCCGTTTCATTTCTTAATCATGTTGGAAATGGCAGTCCTTGCTTGGATGTTTGGTGTCCTATATGACCACGATAAGAAAATAAGCGCTTTTTCCTTTTTCTTTTTAGGTAATGCCTTCATCGTAGGATTACCTTTCGCATTCTTGGTTAGCACTGAGTTTTACATGATGTTGGTACCTTCCTTAACGGCGGCTACAGCATTGAATGTATTCTTGAGCATTCTTTTGATTCCTCGTCTCGTGCCAGTCTTGAAAAAGGTGTTCATACGAGAAGGAATGATTGGATGATGGATTCACTGATCTTGCCGTTCAATGATTCCCAGTCCTTGGTTATCTCAACAGATAATAGTGGTGGAATCGGGCTGAAGGAAAAAGATCTTGTTCATGTCCCATATGAGGTGGTCGGCTATTACTCTTTTCGGGTAGCGGTCATGGAATGTTTGGCCTCCGGTGGGAGCCCAATCGCTGTCGTCCTTCAAAACTTCTGTGGCGATGAGGCCTGGGGAAGTTTGACGAAGGGTGTGAGGAAGGGAATGGATGAAATAGGGTTAGACCTGTCCATTACTGGCAGTACAGAGAGTAACATGCCCCTCCAACAATCCGCATTAGGGTTGATGGTCATTGGAAAACGGGAAAAAGGGTTGGGTTCGAAGGAAACTTCCAATCGGAAAATGGCCATTGTCGGCAGGCCGTTGGTTGGCGACGAGGTTATGGAACAACAGCAGTGGGTTGCACCTTTATCCCTCTTTAAATGGTGCTCCGAACTTGAAGGGGTCCGCCTCCTTCCTGTAGGTTCGAAAGGCATTGCCTATGAATGGGAGCAGCTGGATCCTCAAGGTGGGGGAATACCCGAACGGATAAAGAGTCGTGTAGATATCGAGAAATCATCGGGTCCATCTACCAGTTTTTTGATCAACTATCCTGAAAGCCTAGAAGCGGACATTTTCCAACGTTGCGGTCCGCTTATTCTCGTGTGATGGTACATATGTATATAAAGGGAGAGACCTGATTTGCGCCGAGTAGGGTCCCTCCCTTTTTCGTCTAGTAAGCGCCCTTGATGATCCTATAATTCATCTTATGAGTTGGAGTAATTAGGGAAACACTCATAATATTACGGAGCTGTTTGTTAAAGATCCGTTCATATGGCTAAGCTACTGGAATGGTTGAGTGATTCTAATTCAAAGGCCATTTTACATCCCTGCACCCTATGACTCTATTGGGGGACCTGATTTTACGAAACCCGCTTTTTACCGGATTAGGCTTTGTTTCTTCCTTTACATGGGTCTACGCAAAGGGTTTTAATAAAGAAGAACATAGCAGCGTATTCTATTTGGCCCGACCTGTATCTAGTAATTGATGATACATGTATGAATCGAAAATGGGGACGGCATTTCAGTCGTTTCGCTTATCCTAATCTTACTATTGGATACAATTGTTTAAGAGAAAGGAGCACGATGTAATAGCATGAAACATTCTAATTATATGATGGGAATCGATATTGGGACAACAAGTACAAAAGTGGTTCTTTTTACGAAAGACGGTAAGGTAGTGCAAACATGTTCTAAGGGATATCCATTGAACAGTCCCACACCGTCCGTTGCAGAACAGGACCCTGAAGAAATCTATAAGGCGGTCTTGCTGACAGTCGGTGAGGTCATGATTGCAAGTGGGATTGAAAAAGAAGAGTTGGGGTTTATTTCGTTTAGCTCGGCCATGCATAGTTTGATTGCCATGGATACAGGCGGAAACCCACTAACCAACAGCATTACATGGGCTGATAATCGAAGTGCTGCCTATGCCGAGGAACTGAAGGCATCAAGTCAGGGAGAGGCATTATACCATAGGACGGGGACACCGATTCATCCGATGTCACCCATCACGAAAATCATGTGGCTTAGAAATGAACACCCAGTAATTTTTAACAAAACGGATAAATTTCTAGGAATTAAAGAATATATCATTTATAAATTTTTCAATGAATATGTGATGGACTATTCTATGGCTTCAGCAACAGGCCTGTTCAACTTGAAAACGATGGAGTGGGATGAGGAAGCATTGGTGATTGCCGGAATCGGTTCGGACAAACTACCAAGGCTTGTGCCGACGACCCATATCCTTTCCAACTTGAGTGAGGGATTGGCTGCGAACATGAATATTTCCCCTGATACACCAATGGTCATTGGTGCCAGTGACGGGGTACTAGCTAACTTGGGGCAAAATGCCATCAAACCGGGTATATTTGCGGTAACGATTGGCACAAGTGGAGCGGTCCGTACCGTCAGTGACCATCCGCTTACGGATCCAAAAGGGAGAACGTTTTGTTACGCCCTTACTGAAAGGCATTGGGTCATTGGCGGACCGGTCAATAATGGCGGGATTACCTTCCGATGGGCCAAGGACCAACTTGGTCGGGAGGAAATTGCGAGAGCGAAAGTATTGGGCCAGGACCCTTACGAAATCCTGACCGAAATGGCAACGCATATCGCCCCTGGTTCCGATGGGTTGATTTTCCACCCATATATGGCTGGGGAAAGGGCGCCGTTATGGAGTGCTGATGCGAGAGGCTCCTTCTTTGGATTGGCTCTTCATCATACCCGTGATCATATGGTCCGATCTGTACTTGAAGGCGTGATGTATAACTTATATAGTGTGCTGCTCACTGTAGGGGAATTGACCGGGGCCCCCAAAAAAATCCATGCGAGTGGCGGCTTTGTCCGTTCCAAGCTTTGGCGTCAAATTATGGCTGATATATTTAACCAGCATGTGAAGATTCCTGAAAGCTTTGAAAGTTCGAGTCTAGGGGCTGCCATTCTTGGTCTCTACGCTTTAGGGGAAATCGAAAGTTTGGATGCGGTGGAGGATATGGTCGGTAACACCCATGAGCTCGAGCCCATTGAGGCAAATGTGGAAATATACCAAGAACTCATGTCGATTTACCTGTCCGTTTGCCGAAAATTAGAAGGAGATTACAAGCGAATTGCCGACTTCCAACGTCGACATTTAGAGTGATGCGACAAAAGCACAGCTGTTAAAAGCTTGTGCTTTTCTTTTGGCTTATTTTCAAAAATGGTAAGATAGAGGAAAAAGGTAAGGGGATTTAAGAGATGGGAGCCAGTAAAACAAATGCCATGCGTATTCTCGATAAAATGAAAATAAAGTATGAGAAGATGAGTTACGATGCGAATGATGGGAAAATTGACGGGATTACAGTGGCTAATAAAATCGGTAAAGCACCGGAAACGGTCTTTAAAACGCTTGTTACCCATAATGGTCCTCAACAGCTTTATGTGTTTGTAATCCCTGTGGCTGCTGAGCTGGATTTGAAAAAAGCGGCCAAAGCAGCAGGTGTGAAAAAAATCGAAATGCTTGCCGTTAAAGATCTGCAAAAGTACACCGGGTATATCCGCGGAGGCTGTTCACCTATAGGAATGAAAAAGCAGTATCCGACCTTTATTGATGAAAGCGCATTAGACCTGTCCGAAATCATCGTGAGCGGTGGGAAGATCGGTACACAAATTGTCCTGGAACCATCGGGATTCTTGATGGGGGCAGAGGCTGAAACTGCGGCCCTTTTAAAGTGAATCTAAAAAGCTCCCATATAAGGTTTTTAGTCACTTTGAACTTTTAGGCATTCACCTACCTGTGCTTCATGGCATACGCTGTCTTGAAGATACATCTGTATGGTAAAGGAGAGTGTGGAAGTGTCAGGAAATGCGATGCATTATTTTGCCGGAGGTAATACGGCCAAAGGTTTTTATAGCTTATATGATTCAAACCTTACGGGATTGGAGAAATTATTCATCCTAAAGGGAGGACCTGGGTCAGGGAAATCAACGATCATGAAAAAGATTGGCCAGGAATGGCTGGATAAAGGCTACGACATAGAGTTTTTGCACTGTTCCTCCGATAATGATTCCATTGATGGGGTGATCATCCCTGCATTGAAAGTAGGTCTTGTGGATGGGACAGCACCGCATGTAATTGAACCGAAAGCGCCAGGGGCTATAGAGGAATACGTTAATCTTGGGGCCGCCTGGTATTCCCAGCAGCTGGCGGCTGAAAGGGCAAACATCATTCGATTGACGAATGCCAGAAGCAAGAGCTATGAGGCGGCTTATGGCCACTTTGCCAAAGCGTTGGAGATACATGACGAATGGGAAGAAATCTATAAAGCAAACATCGATTTCGCCAAATTAAATGGATTGACGAATAAATTGATTCAGGGTTTTTATAGAGATATATTCTTGAACAAAAAAGCGGATGTTCGCCACAGGTTCTTAGGTGCAGCCACTCCAAAGGGTGCTGTTGACTATGTTCCGAATATTACAAAAGGTGTGCATAAACGATACTTTTTGAAAGGGCGTCCGGGTTCAGGTAAATCGACGATGCTGAAGAAAATTGCCAAATCTGCAGAGCAACGGGGCTTTGATGTGGAAATGTATCATTGTGGATTTGACCCTGACAGCTTGGATATGGTGATAGTGCGTGAAGTGGGCATCGCCATTTTTGATAGCACCGCCCCTCATGAATACTTCCCAAGCCTTGAAGGGGATGAAATCATCGATATCTATAAGACGGCCATCCTTCCGGGAACCGATGAGATATATGCCGATCAAATCAAGGCTGTCTCTTTGAGGTACCGGGAGAAAATGAATGAAGCGACAGCGTGTCTGGCGAAGGCGAAAGAGCAGCATGACGAACTTGAAACAATCTATGTGAAGGCCATGGATTTTACGGCTGTCGATGACATGATGAAAGATATTCAGGAACAGATTGGTGAGCGGGTAAAGGCAATGGATAACCCAACAATATTACATTGAAAAGAGACTGCACCTTTTTTAAAAATGAGGTGCAGTTTTACATAGAAGGGACAATCATTTGGATCATCTTACATGCACGAGGATGTTAATCATTTCTTATTAGGGTAAAATAAGGGTAAAAAGAAAAGGGAGTGGTTAAATGATTAAAACGATTGCGATTGATATGGACGGAACATTACTGAATAAAATGCAAACGGTGAGTGAAGAAAATAAATCAGCGATTCATAAGGCTCAAGAAGAAGGGATCGAAGTCATCATTGCTACTGGAAGATCGTTTGAGGAAGCCAGATATGCTTTAGATAAAGTGGGCCTTGAATGTCCGATCATCTGCGTGAATGGCGCTGCCCTCTTCACGCAAGAAGGGAAGGTAGCGGCTTCCCATCCAATGCAGATAGCTTCCGTAAAGAATGCAGCGGAGTGGCTTGAAGAACGGGGAATCTATTTCGAAATTTATACGAGCAAAGGAATTTTCTCTAAAAACTACGAGACCGCAATCGATGCCCTTGTGGATGTAATGGTTACGGCAAATCAGGATATTGACCCGTCCCAAATTAGAAAGTATGCAGAGGCTCGTCTACAATTGGGACATGTTACATCCATTGCGGATTATACTGAGCTTTTCGACCAAGCTGAGTTGGAACTATATAAAATCCTTGGTTTCTCCACGGATTTGCAGGTATTGGACCAAGCTGCCTCGCGGTTCAAAATGGATGAAGGGACTGCTGTCACCTCTTCGGGTCGTGAGAATGTGGAAATCACGAGCAAACATGCCCAAAAAGGAATCGTACTCGAAAAGTATGTGAACGAAAAAGAAGGCTCTATGCAGGAGACGATGGCCATTGGAGATAATTATAATGATATATCCATGTTTGAAAGAGTGGGTTTATCCGTCGCAATGGGAAATGCCCCGACCGACATTCAAAACCTTTGTGATGAAGTGACAGGGACAAATGAAGAACATGGAGTAGCGAAGGCCATTTTAAAGGTTCTTAAGAAGACAATCGAATAACTCGGCAAACCGAGGGAGGGAATTTATTTGAAAAGATGGTGTTCATTGATCCTCATGATTACGTTGGCCTTGACGGGATGTTCAGGGGGAGAGGGAAATAACGGAGCACAGCCTGAGGAAGACTCAACAGAAACGGCGATAGATGGCCCTGAGGTACTGGTAACGAACCTGGCTTCTCCATGGTCGATTCAGAAAGATGGAGAGACTTTGTATGTTTCAGAACGGTCAGGCACCATCGTGCAATGGAAGAATGAGCATATGGAGAGGCAGAAGGTTCAGCTGGAAAAGAAGTTGTCCTCAAAGGCAGAAGCTGGATTGCTTGGATTTGTGCTCGACCCTGACTTTTCGAAGAACCATCAAGCTTTTGCCTATTACACCTACGAGGAAAACGGAAAACCATCCAATCGGATCATCACGCTCCAACAGGTGGATGATACATGGAGAGAGAAGGAAATTCTAATCGACAAGATTCCAAGTGGTGACTATCATCATGGAGGACGCTTAAAGATTGGCCCCGATGGAAAACTATTTGCCACAACAGGAGATGCAAGGGAACCAATGATTGCCCAGGATCTTGATTCTTTAGGTGGCAAGCTTTTGCGTTTGAATCTTGACGGAACCATCCCCGACGATAATCCTTTCGAGAATTCCTATATTTTTTCTTACGGACATCGCAATCCGCAAGGCCTCGCTTGGGATGAAACGGGACAACTGTTCGAAAGTGAACATGGTGAATCTGCACATGATGAATTAAACGCGATTCTCCCTGGAAAGAATTATGGCTGGCCGGAAATAGAGGGAAGTGAGGCACAATCAAATATGGAAGCTCCTATGATTCATTCCGGAAATGATACATGGGCACCTTCTGGGATTGCGTATTCAGATGGCAAGCTTTTTGTTGCTGCCTTAAGGGGAGAAGCACTTAAGAGGTATGATATAAAAATTGGGGAAATGACGGATTTAGTTACCGATTCTGGCCGGATACGAGATGTGTTAGTAGACGGGGGATTCCTATATTTTATTAGCAATAATACAGATGGGCGTGGAAAGGCCGATCGTAATGATGATAAACTTTATCGTTTGCCCTTAGCTAAGTCCCATTAAGAGATGTCCTGTAAAGGGCATTTTTTTTATGCTTCCAAGGAGGAGTGGGAATACTGATAATGTGTGAGTAGTATCTGGATAAATCAATAGGGATTGGCTGGACAATTCAGATGAATCGTAGTATAGTTACCTAGGTAACTAATTTTCAGGGGGAATACCTTTGTTTTTACGTGATGGTTTATTTTTTCACCATAACCTGCAATTCTCAAGAACGTTCACCAAGAAGTTAAATGAGCAGCTGGCAAAGGTCGATCTTTTTCATTCTCAATGGATGATTATCTATTATCTGAAGGAATATGGTAGTACCACGTTGGTTGAAATCAGCAATTACTTAGATGTCGAGAAACCGACAGTAACCCGGACGGTGAATCGATTGGAAGAACGAAAATTAATCGAACAAATACCGGGAAAAGATAAACGGGAACGGAGAATTCAGTTAACTGATTTAGGTGAAAAAACATACCTAAAAGCTAGAAAGGCAGTAGATGAATTCGAACTTCAATTAATAGATGGTTTGTCTGAAGAGGACTGGGAAGCAACATTGCGGACCTTAAAATTCTTAAAGGAAAAGTTACAACAATCGTAAGGAAGAAGGATTGAAATGAATCAAAAAACAAAATTGTGGACGAAAGACTTTATTATTGTTTCGTCCGCAAACTTTTTTCTCTTTTTAACGTTTTATGTCTTGATGGTCACTTTGACCCTTTATACGATGGATAATTTCCATTCTTCTCAAGCTCAAGCCGGACTGGCGTCGAGTATTTTTGTCTTGGGAGCAGTACTTGTACGACCAATCGCCGGAAAAAAGATTGATCAATTAGGTCGGAAGAAAATGCTTATTGGTTCGTTGGTATTATTTTTTATAGCCTCCGTTTTCTATCTGCAAGTGGATAGTTTGCCGCTTTTATTTATTGATCGGTTGGTTCATGGTATCTCATTTGGTCTCGCTACAACGGCCACTGGAACAATTGTTGCTGATATCATACCGAATGAAAGACGTGGTGAAGGTACGGGATACTTTGCCATGAGTACAAACCTGGCCATGGCATTTGGTCCATTTATCGGATTGTTCATAACCCAGCATTTTAGCTACTCCTTTATTTTCTATGCCGCGTCACTATTCGCTGCATTCTCTTTAGCGGCTTCTTTATTTTTATTTGTACCTGAGGCAACAAAAGATCAAGCGCCTCGACCACGGGGGTTCAACATCAAAGACTACTTTGAAAAACGTGCTTTGCCGATATCCATACTTGTGATGTTTGCAGGTTTAGCCTATTCGAGCATCTTGTCCTATTTAACTTCTTTTGCAAAGGAAATAAACCTACTGGATGCCGCGAGCTTTTTCTTTGTCGTGTTCGCTATATTCCTTTTAGTTACCCGTCCATTTACAGGGCGTATGTTCGATGTGAAAGGTGAAAATGCTGTAATTTACCCTTCCCTTGTCTTATTTGTAATTGGGATGGTCGTACTAAGTCAATCGCAACATGCCTTGACGCTCTTGATTGCAGGTGCTTTCATCGGTGTAGGATATGGTACGTTTCAGTCAAGCGCACAGGCTATATCCATCAAGGAATCTCCATCAAATCGTATGGGATTGGCAACCTCCACATTCTTTACCTTTTATGACTTTGGAATTGGTTTAGGACCGTTTATGCTAGGGTTCCTCGTTCCTTATACTGGTTTTAAAGGGTTGTTTATCTGCATGGCTGTTCTGTCAGTCTTGTTGATAGTCATTTACTATTTTGTTCATGGTAAAAAGGCATCAGCAAGGGCATCCAGGCAGAATACGGGCGATCAAATGATTTCTTGATTATCCCTTATTTGTTTAAAAATATGGAAAAAGGGGATACTTATTGTATGATTTACTTTTCTAAGTAATCCCCCTTTTTCTACGTCTGTTACAAACAGGCGTTTTTTTATGGAAATAAATAAAAAAACCGCCAAATGGCGGTTTTTAAAATTTGTAGGTCCATAATCGCTCTTTTCGAATCCAGTCGAGGAAATCAGCATCTTGGTTTTCGAATTTTTCCTTCCAATCAACCACCATTGCTTGTGTTTGCGATCGGTGCGCGGTTATGGCCGCTACCTTTTTATCTTCAGCTGCGGTGATGTCATGGATGATATCGGGTTGTCCCAATTCATCGATGCAATTATTGGAAAAGGCGACACAATGGAGCTTTGGACGGTCTTTTTCTTCGATTCTTTCTACAGCGCGAACGACGGCACGTGCTGTCGCTTCATGGTCGGGGTGGACACTGTATCCTGGATAAAACGTTATGACCAATGAAGGATTAAGTTCATTGATGGCCTCTGTGAACAGGGAGGTCAATTTTTCATCATCTTCAAACTCAATCGTTTTATCTCGTAAACCAAGCATGCGCAAGTCTTGGATACCAATGGCATTCGCTGCATCGATTAATTCTCTTTTGCGAATTTTAGGAAGGGACTCTCTAGTTGCGAAAGGAGGATTTCCTAAATTTCTACCCATTTCCCCTAGAGTCAAGCAGAGGTAGGTAATCGGTGTGCCGGCTTCACTATGTAAGGCAAGCATCCCTGAAACAGAAAAGGCTTCATCATCGGGGTGCGGGAAAATCACTAAAATATGCTGTTCTTTTTCCATAATACTCGTCTCCTTTCGTTCTACTTACAATAATTATAAAAGAGTTCCGCCGAAGAGAAGCGTACGTGCGGTATGAATAGAAATGGTGTAAATATCTTTTGGTTATTCAAAGGGAGTAGAACTGATCTGAAGGGAAACGGCAAGTTTTCCCGTGAAATCAAGTCCTGCCAACAATAATCTTCCTTGATCATCGATTTCGAAGTGGTTTACGCCTTCAGCATATACCCAGCCAATCATGAGTTTTAAGCCGACGCGAAAAGGTCCGTCCCCAATAATCTTACCGTGTTCATATTGAATTTGTGCATTACGAATATAAGCGCCTGCTGAAAAAAAAGCTTCATCCACATGGGTGGCATAGGCACCGTTAGTCGTTTCAAGGTGAAGGTATACATCTTTTCCTGCAAATGAATCGATGGCTTTCTGCACCTCTGAACGGTCTATAGGTTTCATTCGACAATTCCTCCTTTACTGGGTAACTATAAGCATTTTCCATCTTTCTATTTTACTAAAGTTAAGCGGAAAAAGCGAAGAGGGCCGCTCGAGTATTTGAGCAACCCTCTTAATTAATAGTATTTTTTATTTTTTAGGCGTCCCATATTTATGGTATGCACCATGATTGACCGGACCTACATAATCATTCATTTTCCAAGAATGACGGACGGCTTCGGTAATGAAGTCTTTTGCGACATAAATGGCTTCACGAGGGCTCTTTCCTTCAGCTAACTGTGCCGTAATGGCAGCTGAAGATGAGCAGCCGGCCCCGTGTGTATTGGTCGTTTCGATTTTTTCGGATTCCAGGATTTCAAACTCTTTTCCATCGTATAAAAGGTCGATGGCTTTGTCATGATCCAGCTTATTACCACCTTTGATCAGAACATATTTGGCACCAAGGGCATGGATTTTCTCGGCAGCCTTTTTCATATCATCAATCGTTTTGATCGGGGCAGTCCCAGCCAATTGTGCAGCCTCGAAAAGGTTTGGAGTAACGACTGTTGCACGTGGAACAAGCAACTCACGAAGTGCGACAGCAGTTTCCGGATGTAAAACTTCATCTTCCCCTTTACATACCATAACCGGGTCGATTACGACCTTATCCAGTTTCAATTCGTCTATTTTACGAGCAACAAGCTCAATGATTTCAACAGAACCAAGCATGCCTGTTTTCATGGCATCTATCCCGATAGAAAGAATCGTTTCTAATTGGGCTTCTAAAATTTCGACCGGTGTAGGGAAAACATTGTGAGACCAACCGTTTTTAGGATCCATGGTGACAATTGTCGTTAAAGCGGACATTCCGTAAATCCCGAATTCTTGAAATGTCTTTAAATCAGCTTGAAGACCTGCACCGCCGCTGGAATCTGAACCAGCAACAGTCATAGCTCTATTCATGGTCATTATGTGACCTCCTCAGGAGTATTGAATGATATGGATATTATCAGTGTACCGTAATATCTTATTTTTAGAATATACCAAAATTTATATTATGTAAAACTAAGAAGATATTTGGAAATACAGGGTTTAAAATGGGGCGGGACATGACATAGAATGAATAAATCTCATCTGGTAATTTTTATGGGATTACAGCCAAATTTTGTATTGAAATGGTGAATTATTCAATGAAAAAGGGATATAATGCGTAAAATCCATTTGAAAATGTAAAACCACGGAGAAATATGCTATATTCAATCTTTTGATAAAGGTGTGAAAGTGTTAATATTTTAAAAGTTGATTTAAACTATTGAGGTACGACCGAATTCGTTTAAAAAGGACTCATTCATTATAACGTTTCCAAATGGTAAAGGGTTCAATCAAATAATAGGAGGTGTTTCAGTTGAATTGTACGATCTTGCTTTTAGCCGGTGGCCAATCAAGCCGAATGGGTGTGAATAAAGCCTTGTTGAAAATAGGCGAGGCGGTGAACATCCAAAGAGTGGCGAACGTCTTTAAAAAGGTTACGGAAAACATCCTGGTTGTTACGAATTCACCTGAAGAATATCATATTCTTGAATTACCTTTCATTCCTGATATATATATAGGTCAAGGTCCGCTTGGAGGACTCCATGCTGGAATGTCCTCTTCCGAAACAGAGCTGCAGGTCCTTAGTGCCTGTGATATGCCTTTTGTAAATGATCAGGCGGTCAATGAAATGCTTTCATGTTATGAATCGGATTTCGATGCCATCATTCCGGAAATCAATGGCAGGCTTCAGCCGCTCTTTGCGGTCTATCACAAAAGGTGCCTACCCTTGTTAACGGAATGTCTGGAGAAGAAGGAATTGAAAATGAAGCTTTTTCTAGAAAAGATCAGGGTGAAAGTCATCAAGGAAACCGACTTTTCGTTATATCATGAAGACCCTGAGCGTTTCCGTCTTCTCTTTTTTAATATGAATACAATGGAAGATTATGAAGAAGCAAAACATATATACCAAACTGAAATTGTCAGAAAGGAAGGTACCCCATGAATTTTGAAATTTCGAAGGAACCGATCGTCATTCAAGAAGTGGTAGATAAAGTAGTTAAGCGGGATGCAGGTGCAGTCACGACCTTCATTGGTACAGTTAGGGAAATGACGAAGGGGAAGAAGACTCTATTCTTAATTTATGAGGCTTATGAACCGATGGCGGTCAAGAAGTTAGAACAAATCGGGATGGAGATTAAGGAGCGCTGGCCTGACGCAGAAACGGCGATCACTCACCGGGTCGGTCAATTGGAAATTACGGATATTGCGGTGGTCATCGCTGTAAGTACACCACATCGTAACGACGCGTATGAAGCTAATCGATATGCCATAGAAAGAATAAAGGAAATCGTTCCGATTTGGAAAAAGGAACATTGGGAAGATGGGGAGACATGGGTTGGCAATCAACTAGAAACCGTATCCTATCCTAATGGAAAGCCAGAAGAGGGGGATCTCGATGATTAAAGTACTTTTGTTTGCTCAACTAAAAGATGAAATGGGAAAAGAGACTATTTCTATAGAAGGAAATGGGTTGAGCGTGGCTCAGCTAAAGGAAAAGATTAGGGCCGAGTTCCATTTGGAAGGTCTGGATACGGTAATGACAGCGGTCAATGAAGAGTTTGCCGGAGACGAAGTGATAGTGGCTGATGGAGATACCATCGCCTTCATACCACCTGTCAGCGGAGGCTAATTAGATAGGGGGGAATCATAGTGATTGAGCGATATTCAAGACAAACCTTGTTTTCTCCGATCGGTGAAGGAGGACAGGCCCACATTCATCAAAAGCATGTCTTGCTTCTGGGAGCTGGAGCGCTTGGTTCCGCTAATGCAGAAGCCTTGACTCGTGCAGGTGTGGGAAAGTTGACCATTGTGGACCGGGATTACGTCGAGTCCAGTAATTTACAACGTCAACAGTTATATACGGAACAGGATGTCGAGGATAAACTGCCAAAGGCCGAAGCGGCAAAGCGGCACTTGCATGCTATTAATCACGAAGTGGATGTAGCGGCGGTCATCATGGATGCCACGGCACGCTCACTTGAACCATTGTTGGGTCATGTGGATTTGATAATAGATGCTACAGATAACTTCGAGACTCGGATGATAATCAATGATTTATCACAAAAGCTTCAAATACCTTGGATATATGGGGCATGCGTAGGCAGTGTTGGCATGACCATGACGATTCTTCCAGATAAAACGCCGTGTATGAACTGCCTGATGAAAACCATTCCGGTACAAGGGATGACCTGTGATACCGGTGGAATCATCTCTCCAGCCGTAACCATGGTAGTGGCTCATCAAACGGCTGAAGCCTTGAAGATTTTAGTCGAAGATTGGGAAGCAGTTCGACCAACGCTTGTTACATTCGATTTATGGCGAAACCAATATCAAACGATTAAATTAACGAAAGCAAAGAGAACGGACTGTCTTTCATGTGGGGAGCAACGGACGTATCCGTTTTTAAATGCGGATAATATGACCAAAACCGCTGTCCTTTGTGGAAGGGATACGGTACAGGTCAGGCCATCAAAGCCATTGAAACTCCAACTAGAGAAGCTGGCCAAAGATTTAAAGGGAAGTGACTATTTAGTCAAGGTTAATCCTTTCCTTCTTTCTTGTGAAAAAGACGGGGAGCGTATGGTCATTTTCCAGGATGGCCGAGCGTTAATTCATGGCACGAAGGATATGGTCCATGCAAAGGCGTTGTATCAAAGAATTCTTGGATAACACAAAAAATGGGGCTCCCGAATGGGGCCTCATTTTATATAGGATGTGATATAGGGTAAATGGGTAATGGGTTAACGGGAATTAATGAGTAACTCCGTCTTTGTTGTCTTGTTTGGATGCAATGATGACGACTTTTCCTTCATCTAACACTTCTTCATAACGTTCCGCTTCTGTTTTGGTAAGTCCAAGATTGCTCATTCGGTTACGTAGTTCGTCCCCACGTGATTTGAAGAGGTTTCCAACTGTATCGAGGAAACCTTGTTCCTTCATGCCGACATCTTCAGTATTTGTATTTTCGGTAAGGTGCTTAGAGCGATCCTTATCGTGAGCAAATAAATATACATCATCCTTCGTATAGCCGGTTGTAACTAACTCATCAATTTTTTCCTTAGCTTGTAAACCGTTTTCTACAACATGTACTTGATACATATAAACTCCTCCTTCAATATTAGTGTAAGACTTTCTTAAATTGGGTAAATGGAATCTTGCATATCTCAGCTTGTTATTAGCTATAGTAGTATATAACCTTATTTAGCCATTGCTAAACATTTACCTTATTAATTATTAATAGGTGGTGAAACGGAACAGCTTTTGCAATCGATAGGTAACATATTTTAAGAACGGTAATTTATCCTGGTATTCGCTATAGTCTGAAGTATATTCGCCCTTTTCATTTTTCCAAAGCCGCTGGAAATAGGCATCCACTTCCTGTGCGACTTCGGTATCTTTAGGGGCATGGATTTCAACATTGGCTTCTAGATTATAATCGTCTAGGTTTCGGGCTGTGTAATTGGCTGATCCTCCAATTATGACGGTTTCCTCTTCTTTTTGAATCGTCATCAGTTTCGTATGGAACTGTTCTTTATCGGTTTTGTACCAACGTATGTTGATATTCCCTTCATCTAGCTTTTCGAATTCGGCTGCAACCGGCAGATTGGGAAGCCCCATTTTTTGACTGCCAAATGCATTTTGATTCGGGTCCAATATCATGTGGATCCGGACACCACTCCTGGCCGCATCGGTCAATGCCTCGACGACGTGTCGGTCAGCGATATAGAACATGGCGAGCTGGATTCGATCGCCTTTATTTGTTTCCCTAATGGCTTTTAGGACATGTTTGTTGATTTTTCCTTCCGTCAATAATTGAACGGAAATGGGGCCATTTTCTTCCTCTGTTCCTTTAACTTCAGGAAATGCCTTCGGACCGTCAGAGAACCTCGATGCGGCTTCTTCCGCTTTGACGAAATCACTGATGATGTTGCCATCCATCTGGAAAGCAATATTGGAATGGAACCCACTTGCATCATGAGGATTTGCGGATGAGATGATGGCTGTCTTTTCAGTAGCTACCACTTTTCTGTGATTGGCTTTGATATTCATTAATCGAAGATAAGACCGTGCCGTGACCTTTGGGGCATTATTAGCCATGGGATTGACAATCCAGCCTTTCCCGCTTTCCCCAAACCATTGGAAAAATGTTCGATATAGTCCGGAATAGAGTGGATTGGGATCCCGGAGTCGGTCCAAGTTGGTTACGACCACTTCGATGTCATTTTGTTTCAGCTTTTCTAACTCGTCTAATTCGTATGCATTATAGGAGGTGTTCACTTCATCGGTAATGAACATAACCTCAAGTTCAGGTTTCTTCTTCTTTTGGGCTATCAGTTTATCTGTTAAAGTCTTGCTTAATTTAGGGAAGTCTACTTTCTCATCATAGAAACTATTAAACAAGAACATATCAATTACGATAAAAGAATCGGCCTCTTCAATTGCATCATAGATGGTCTGGAAGATTCGCTGTTCATGCTGTACCTTTCCTTGTTCATCATGATAAGAGAGATCATAAATGAAATCGATATCCTCGACATGATGTATCTCCCCCTCGTAGGATATTCCTTTGGGCAGGGGTTTATAGCTGTTATAGACAATGACAGCGATGACAACAAGGAGCATACTAACAAGCAAATAAAAACGTTTGCGTTTGTACCATTTTTTCATAGAAAATCCTCCATCTTACTTAAATTGCTTGCTAACTATCTATTTCCCCTTTTTAGGGGTATATAGAAACATGAATCAGAAAATGAGTTTGATATAATAATTGGAAAAGCGAGAAAGGGGCTAGCAATGATGACAAAGCCGATTTTAACGAATGACTGGTGGCCTCTATTGAAAGAGGAATTTAAAAAGCCATATTATCAGGATTTAAAAGAATTCATCACACGAGAATACAATCAGCATGCCATACATCCGAGTCCGGAAGATATTTTTAATGCGCTTCACTGTACACCGTATGAAAAGGTAAAGGTCGTCATTCTTGGCCAGGACCCTTATCATGGACAGGGTCAGGCTCATGGTCTTAGCTTCTCGGTAAAGCCTGACGTCCGCATCCCGCCTTCTTTACGAAATATCTTTAAAGAACTGAAAAGTGATCTGGGTTGTGAGGTTCCTGACAATGGTTACCTAGGCGAATGGGCGGAACAAGGTGTGCTTCTCCTCAATACCGTTCTAACTGTACGTGAAGGGGAGGCACATTCCCACAGGGGCAAAGGGTGGGAGACCTTCACGAATCAAATCATCCAGCTGTTGAATGAGAGGGAGACACCGGTGATTTTCATCCTTTGGGGAAAGCCAGCTCAAACAAAACTGCGTTGGATAGTTGAAAAGCGCCACCCAATCATTACTTCCGTCCACCCGAGTCCGCTGTCTGCTAGCCGTGGTTTCTTTGGCAGTAAGCCATTCTCCAAAACCAATGAACTTCTTATGGAAATGGGATTGGCTCCTATCAACTGGCAAATATCGAACCGCAAAGGGGGCATGATAAATTGAAACGAGTAAATTGCATGGCCTGCAAGCATTTTTATGTGACGTGGGATCCTAAATTCCCCAAAGGTTGCCGCGCCTTTCAATTTAAAACATCCAATCTGCCTTCCCTTGATGTGTATCGCTCCTCGGGTGAGCCTTGTTTGAAGTTCGAATCCAAAGCCAATTGAAAAGTAAGTTTTCTTCCCCCTTAATGTTTGCTATGCTAGGTAGGGAAGTTAAGAAATGTATGCAGACGAGGTGGTAAATGTGGATATCTCATCCAAAAAGATGCTGGATAAAATGGAAGAGCTTGTGACAAAAGCTAAACTGGCGAATTCAGAGACTAAGTTGCAAGGGTATGTAGTTGCCATTCAGGCACTTTGTGAAGTGATGGTGGATGAAAACTCGGAAAATAACAAAATAATGAAGCCCATTACATTCACACAACCTGTTATGTCGAACATACCGAATGCAGAACCGGTTAAAATGGATGAAGCCAATGGGGATTCCTTATTTGATTTTTAAATAAAAAGTAAGAGAGGCGGAGCAATCATGAAATTATTTATCATCTTAGGAGCGTTGAATGCATTCATAGCCGTGGCACTAGGAGCATTTGGCGCACATGGACTAGAAGGGAAAATACCTGATAAGTATTTAGCAACCTGGAATACGGCTGTAGATTATCAAATGTTCCATGCGGCAGGCTTGTTGGTTATCGGTTTGTTGGCGGGGAAAATTACGAGCCCACTCATCAATTGGTCGGGTTGGATGATGTTCATCGGCATTATCATATTTTCTGGTAGCCTTTTCGTTCTGAGTGTCACTCAAATCAAGGTGTTAGGTGCCATCACACCAATCGGTGGCGTTTCGTTTTTAGCAGCTTGGATTCTGATGATCATTGCTGCCTATAAGTATTTATGAAAAATTCAGCTGGCCGCATTCAGGGTCAGCTTTTGTTTTTTGCATGGGTAAAACGAACAGCCTCAAGACTTCTGAGGCTGTTCGTTTTCACATAGTCACTTTCTATCTAGGAGAGTATGTGGTAAGTCCAGCTCCCCCGAATGGATAGTCATACTCAATTTCTTCATCAAAGGTAATGTAATCTAAATATACCATTGGTATCAAATAACGTTTTCCAGTCTGTGGGTCACTGATGATCAGATGATCTCGTCCTGCCGCTTCGATGATTCCCTTGAAGATTTTTGCATTCCATTCTTTATTGTTTTCAAACGTGGTATAAACGGTGGCCAGTTTCCCTTTATTCAACCGTAATATGTTCTCTATATAAGATTGTTCGACTGGGAGCATGCCTGGTACTTGTGGACCGGTAGTGGGCGCGTTCATCGGCGTAGGGATTTGCTGCTGGGTACCGCCTGTAGTGGGCATCTGTGGTTGGTAAGCAGGCTGCTGTTGGTAACCTTGTTGCTGCTGGTATTGACCCTGCTGCTGTCTTTGGGATGGGTCACTTTCATATGGGTTATAAGAGTTTCCTCCATAAGGATAATTGCCATAAGGATTATTTTGTGACATTGCATTCCCTCCTGAAATTCTAGGTTATTTCGGTTCTTGAACAGCTGAACATCCGAGTGTCTTGGCTGGAAGAAACAGTGCGATTTATAGCAGCCGGAGTGGGACGGTTTACATGGATGATCTAGGGCAGACCCGGACACGGCCCAAAAAACCACAATAGTGTTATTACGTGCCAGTAAACTACTACATGTATGGCAGTCTGAAGCTGAATGAGACTGTGAAAAAAATTAGCATCACTAAAGAAAATGTATGGGACGATTCTGGATTTTATGTCATGGTAGTGGAAATAAAAAGGGGATGAAAAAGAAAAGCTCCCGGGATGCCGGAAGCCTTTGTCTTATACATATAAGAAAGTTGGTATGTTATCTTCTGGAAGTATGTTGCCGACGAAGAATGAACCAAATGCAGCATAACGGGCGCTGACTTCATCGAAACGCATTTCATAAATCAACTTTTTGAATTGAAGAACATCATCCGCAAATAGGGTAACGCCCCATTCGTAATCGTCAAAACCGACAGAACCGGAAATGATTTGTTTCACTTTACCGGCATAGCTGCGGCCGATCAAGCCATGCGAACGCATCAAGTTTTTACGTTCTTCCATGGAAAGCATATACCAGTTGTCTTCTCCTTCACGGCGCTTGTCCATCGGATAGAAACATACATGCTTCGCCTGAGGAAGGATTGGATAAAGTCTTGAACGTACATGAGGATTTTGATATGGGTCCTCACCGTCTCCACCTGCTAGATAATTGCTTAATTCCACTACAGAAACGTAAGAATAAGCTGGAATCGTATATTCGGCAAGTTTCGTTTTATTGAATTCATTTTCAATGGCATTCAATTCTTCCATTGTCGGACGGGCAAACATAAGCATGAAGTCGGCTTTTTGTCCTACGATGGAATAAAGGGCATGACTGCCTTCATTGTTACTTTGGGTCGTATTCCATTTATCCAATAAACCTTGGAATTCCGAGATGGCTAATTGACGTTCGTCACTTGACAACGTTTTCCAAGAGGCCCAATCAATCAGGCGGAAATCATGTAGACAATACCATCCATCAAGAGTTTGTGCTGCTTCACTCATTACGATCACTCCTATGTCTTAATATAACTTTAATATAACATAGTTTCAGTATAAGGAAATTTATATCAGGCCGCAAATGTCTGCAGTCATTCTTCTTTGTTCAAGGAATGTTCATATGTACGATTTTACGAAGAAGACCAATGATTCTGGAATTTAAATAGCGGCTAGAGTATTCTTAGAAGAAGAGCATGAAGTTTACGAAGTGGGTAATATAGGAATGAATAGAAGGTACATACATTCAAGGAGGATGAGCTTGTGAGCGATTTATTTGAAATTTTAGAATCGAAGATAACAGGGAATAATCTAAAAATCGTTTTTCCAGAAGGGCTGGATGGACGCGTTTTGGGAGCAGCGGGAAGGCTTGCTAAAGCGAAATTATTAACACCTGTATTAATTGGCGATATCGGCAAAATTCAAGAGAAAGCCAAAGACCTCAAAATTTCTCTGGATGCCATTGAAATTTACGATCCGAAAAACTACATCATGATGGATGAGATGGTTGAAGCTTTTGTTGAGGTTAGGAACGGAAAAGCCTCCGTTGAGCAAGCCCGTGAAATCCTCTTGGATGAGAATTACTTTGGAACGATGCTCGTTCATATGAAACAGGCGCATGGAATGGTGAGTGGGGCAGCCCATTCAACGGCTGATACAGTCCGACCGGCATTACAAATCATTAAAACAAAGCCAGGTGTTCAAAAAACCTCGGGAGTCTTTATCATGGTCCGTGAAGAGGAAAAGTACGTATTCGCGGATTGTGCCATCAATATTAACCCGGATTCCCGTGATTTGGCTGAAATCGCATTGGAAAGTGCCAAGACGGCCCTGACATTCGATATCGAACCAAGAGTCGCGATGCTGAGTTTTTCTACGAAGGGATCGGCCCATTCACCAGAAACGGAAAAGGTCGTTCAAGCCGTCGCCTTGGCAAAAGAAATGGATCCACACCTTCTCCTGGATGGAGAATTTCAATTCGATGCGGCGTTCGTTCCTTCGGTTGCTAGGCAAAAGGCACCGGATTCTCTCATTCAAGGAGATGCCAATGTCTTTATATTTCCGAGTCTTGAAGCCGGTAATATTAGTTATAAGATGGTTCAGCGTCTGGGTGGTTTCGAAGCGGTGGGTCCAATCCTACAAGGACTTAACCGTCCAGTGAATGATCTTTCCCGTGGCTGCAGCGAAGAGGATGTATATAAATTGGCACTCATCACAGCCGCACAAGGATTCGTTGCGCAATACCAGTAATGACGTGAATGATATTGATAGAGGGAGATTTCTATGAGTGAAACAGATTCATTATTAAGGCAGCAAGAATGGCGGATAATTGACCAGTCATCGGTTGGTCCCCAGTTTCCAGCCCTAGAATCCTTTGCGATGGATGATACATTATGTGCCTCCGTAGGTTCCGGCCGCTCGACGGCCGTAGCCAGGGCTTGGGTGCATCATCAAACCATCGTACTTGGTATTCAGGATACGAAACTTCCTTTTCTTAAAGAGGGAATTAATTATTTGGATAAGCACGATTTCAAGGCGATTGTACGGAACTCAGGAGGGTTGGCCGTCGTGTTAGATGAAGGAGTCCTGAATGTATCACTCGTTTTCCCTGAAAGCGAACGGAAAATCGAAATAAACCGTGGATATGATGCCATGTGGGAACTGATTAGACGTATGTTCAGCGATTTCCCGGTTAGCATCGAAGCAAAAGAAATCGTGGGCTCCTATTGTCCAGGGAGCTATGACTTAAGTATCGATGGCAGGAAATTTGCCGGTATATCGCAACGCCGGATCCGCAATGGTGTGGCTGTACAAATATACATATGCGTCAATGGAAGTGGTGCACAAAGGGCCGAACTTGTGAAAGGTTTCTATCAGACCGCCAAAAAGCAGGTCGAAACGAAATTCACTTATCCGGATATCACTCCTTCCGTAATGGCCTCGCTTACTGAGTTATTGGGGGTTAAGTTAACTGTCCAAGATGTTATGCTCAGATTCCTGAACGTATTGAAGGAGCATAGTGGGAAGATATTTTCCGATTCCCTTTCGGCACAAGAGTGGCCTTTATATGAAGGGTACTTAACAAGAGTGGTAGAACGTAATAACAAAGTCTTCGATGCATTGGAAGATAAATAAATGGTAAAAAGCTGTTCCTGAAGGAAGGGACAGCTTTTTCGGTGTTGCTTCCGAGTATAGTATTCACTGAAACTGAAAAAGAAACTTTTAGTAAGAAGATACCAGGCTAATACATGAAAAAAGAGCCCTTTCCAGACTCATTTTTCGGAAAATGTATAGGGAATGGCTATTTGTCATGTGGTTGACCTGATAAAAGGCCCCCGCATTATCTTTATTCAGCCATTTTCTCCAGATTTCCATTTCGGTCCATCTTGAATTTTGTGGCCGGGCGCTCTTCCTCCTCTAATAGGACTAGCTTCCTGGCACGATTCATGATATTCATCAATGTTTCGTAATCTTCCTGCATCAAGCCGCTATTTTGTTCAAGGTGGGATACTTTATTTTGAAGTTCTTCATTCCGTCCTTTTAACTCTTTTATTTCTAACTTCAAGCGTTCATTTTCAGTTTGTAATGTTTCGGCTTGTAGCAATCGCCCATTCATGGACTCCAAATAAGCGATAACCATATCCAGGCCCATTGCCGGCGTGCTGGTAGGCATGTTTGTGTTCCTTTGTTGTGTCGGAACGAACGCTTCATCAGAAAATTCCTCTGCGGTTTCATAATTAGTAGATTCTATTACTGCCGTATCAGTCTCTGATTCCACGTCCTCTTCTTGCAGGAGAGGAGCCATGATATCAGAAATCATTGGGGATGGCGGTGTATAGAGCAGACGTTTTTTTCCTCCCTGATCTTTTCCGAGAATCCGTTGTCTCTGTTTTCTTTGTTTTTTTGCTAGAGACAGCGCCTTATCATAATTATGGCGGACAACTGCATTCCAGCGAAATCCACAAGCTGCGGATGTGCGGTTCAATTTGTCACCGACCTCTTCGAATGCGTTCAGTTGCGTGCTGCCTTCACGTACATGCCGTAATACCGTTTCTGCTAACAGTAAATCATCCTCTTCTGTCCAGGCATCTTGACGAACCTTCATTTCTACATACTCCCTTTCTGGTAACTTTTTAAAATGATCATTATATGAATATCTTGTAACAATGATTGATTAGGTGTTCTACTAGTATTTTGGACAAGATATGGATTTTTTATACAAAAAGGTTAAAAGGATACTAGTTTTTTGTGAGGGAAGGAAGAATAAGTTGAATTGACTTGGTACTTCCCCTATTTGGGGCATCCACTTATGACAAAGCATCTTTTCTCCTTCCATTCCGTCTCTTGATATTCATAGATAGAAACGGTAAAATACCTTTTAGTCACGTAAATAGAACGAAAATCATTTGTTATAGAAAGGATGCTTACCGAGGATGTCCAATGAATTCAGAGTGTGTGATGACTGCCTGGCAGTAAACGTCAAAACATTAATTCCACGGCTGGAAAAGCTTGATCCTGACGCGAAAATTGAAATTGGCTGCCAATCCTATTGTGGTCCGGGCAGGAAAAAATCCTTCGCTTTTGTCAATAACCGCCCAGTTGCGGCCCCGACAGAAGACGAGTTACTAGAGAAAATAGATAAGAAGCTAAAGTAGCTTTATGTATAAATAATTCAGCAGTTTTGAAACGTGAAACATGCGACTCGTCACCCAGATTCAATAAACTGTGGTGATTTTTTAATTCCGTTATTTTCTCTATCAAAATCCATAAAAACTCCTGATTTCATATAAAATCAACAGGCTTTCTATCATGGGTCGAGTTAGGATATTCTATAAAGACAAGCTATAATAAAAGCAATGAGATTATGAAAATGAGGGTAGTCCATGGAATATTCTGGCGAAAAATTACAAGAAGAAAAAGTATTTAAAGACCCAGTACACCGGTATATACACGTTCGGGACCGGGTTATTTGGGATTTGATCGGCACGAAAGAATTCCAGCGTCTTCGCAGAATCAAGCAACTAGGAACGACCTATCTTACCTTTCATGGTGCAGAACATAGTAGGTTTAGCCATTCGCTTGGGGTATATGAGATTGTCCGAAGAATCGTCGATGATGTCTTTGAAGGGAGACCGGAATGGAAACCGGAGGAAAGGCTGCTTTCGCTGTGTGCGGCCTTGCTACATGATTTAGGACATGGCCCATTCTCTCACTCTTTTGAAAAGGTTTTTGATTTGGACCATGAACAGTTCACTCAACAGATCATTATCGGTCATACGGAAGTGAATGAAATCCTTCTCAAAGTTGGACCCGATTTTCCTAAAAAAGTAGCGGAGGTCATTGCCAAAACGTATAAAGGCAAATTAGTAGTCAGCTTGATTTCTAGTCAAATTGATGCCGATAGGATGGATTATCTGCAACGGGACGCTTATTTCACTGGAGTAAGCTACGGCCATTTTGATATGGAGCGGCTATTACGGGTGATGCGGCCGCGTGAGGAGCATGCTGTCATTAAGCAAAGTGGGATGCACGCGGTGGAAGACTATATTATGAGTCGATACCAAATGTATTGGCAGGTCTACTTCCACCCGGTTACACGGAGTGCCGAGGTCATCCTAACGAAAATTTTGCATAGGGCAAAGTATTTATTCGAAACCAACTACCAATTTGCCCAAGAACCCCGTCACTTTTATTCAATGTTCAAGGGCAATGTCACGTTAGAAGATTACTTGAAAATGGATGAATCCGTGATGCTCTACTATTTCGAGGCTTGGGAAGAAGAAGAGGATCCAATCTTAAGGGATTTATGTATCCGTTTCGTGAATCGAAAACTCTTTAAATATGTTGAGTTTCATCCTTCGAATAGTCAAATGAATAAACTAATGGAATTAAGGGCGCTATTCATTGAGGCGGGAATCAATCCTGATTATTATTTAGTCGTCGATTCCTCCTCGGACCTTCCCTATGATTTTTATCGTCCAGGCGAAGAAGAAGAGCGGTTGCCAATCCATTTGCTGCAAACGAATGGCGAACTTCGGGAATTGTCGCGTGAATCCGAAATAGTGGATGCCATTTCAGGAAAAAGACGAACGGATCATAAGTTGTACTTCCCGGCAGATTTACTGCGCGATGAATCAACGAATAAAGATATAAAAAAACAAATCCGTCAGCTATTGGAGCTGTCGATTTAAAGCGGTACATTTTGGGTGAGGAGTGACGAGCCTTGTTTAAGGATCATGCAAACATTATCAATGCCATTTCAACTGCAGGTGAAATTTCAGGTCGAAAAAAGCTGCAAAAAATTGTTTATATAGCGAAGAAGTTATCCTTTCCTTTTCATGAAAAATTTCAATTTCACTTTTACGGACCGTACTCGGAGGAATTGACTTTACGAATAGAGGAACTTTGCGCAATGGGGTACCTGAATGAAGTGAAGGAGAAAAAGGCGGGCTATTATCAATACTGCTATTCCATTACGGAGGCGGGAAAAGACTTCTTGTCGATACAGGAAGTTGATATGCCTTCTCTTGATACATGCTTATTGGATATGAATGAACAAAATGCCCGGTTTTTGGAACTTGTTTCAACGGTCCTTTACTTTGATACGTTGGAAAAGGAAGAGGTCATTGAAAAAATCTTCACGCTGAAAAGCAAGCAAAAATATACGCTTGAAGAAATAGATGATGCATATGAATATATAGAGAAGCTACAAGGAAAAGCTAAGCCGAATTGATGGCTTAGCTTTT
Source organism: Peribacillus sp. NPDC097264 (assembly GCF_050277925.1). NCBI lineage: Bacteria > Bacillati > Bacillota > Bacilli > Caryophanales > Bacillaceae > Peribacillus > Peribacillus sp. NPDC097264. The sequence continues at coordinate 466,407 of NZ_JBNNSR010000001.1, read as the reverse complement.
ACGATTATGAACCTCTTATTGGTCGCTTTTACGAACGCCGGCAACGGCTAAGTGGTTTTTAGCCATTTCTTCGATGAAAATCGTTACAGCTTCGGCTGGTGCACCGGTTGTTTCTGAAACAGCTGCTGTTACTTTTTCAACCAATGCTTTTTTTTGCTCCTCGGTACGGCCTTCAAGCATCTTGACTGTTACATATGGCATTTTCATATTCCCCCATTCTTTTTAATAGATGTAGTGTTTCACATTAGGGAAATATTTGCAAGATACTGAAATCAGAGTTTTTTCACATCTTGAAATTTTCATGTATACTAACGGTAATAAACATTGGGGGAGAAGCTATTGGATCAATTAGGACAGTTTTTGGCTTATAGTTTGGATAGGCTTCCTTACGTGATTGTCGTTCTTTTGATCGCGTTTACGGTTCATGAATTTTCCCATGCCTATGTGGCCTATAAATTTGGGGATCCGACAGCTAAGAATCAAGGAAGGGTCACCTTGAATCCCATACAGCATTTGGATCCAATCGGTACGCTCCTGATTTTGATTGTAGGATTTGGTTGGGCAAGGCCTGTCCCTGTCAATCGGTTTCATTTTAAGAATCCAAGACTGGCTGGCATACTGGTTTCCTTTGCAGGTACGCTCAGCAATCTTCTTGTGGCGACGATAGGCTATTTAATCTGGTACGGGTTACTCGCTTCAGGGCTGGGACCTTACGACATGCCATTCTTCGTGGAACCTTTCTTTACGATGTTGATTCACTTAAATATCGTACTGTTCGTATTCAATTTGATACCACTGCCACCTCTTGATGGGTATCGGATCGTAGAAGATTTGGTTTCGGTGGAAATGCGTGCGAAAATGACTCAGTATGAGCAATACGGATCCTTGATTTTCCTGATTTTAGTCATCACACCGTTGGGTAAATATACAATCAGTCCGATTATGAATGAACTTGTACCATTTGTTCGTGACAATCTCGGACACACTGTAAGTCTTTTGTTTTTTTAATATAGTAAATGACGAAACTGAAGGGGGTTATTAACATGGAAGAACAACCAAAGAAAAAGATAGGCTTCAATATTATTAAAAATGATCCGATGAAAGGCCATGGCGGATATGGCGCTGGTGTTTTAACGCTCGACAATATTTCACCGGTCATCATTGATGTGGATGCTGGTGAAGCGGAAGTCGACATCGGCGCGATGCATGCAAGAAGTGCTGTGGAAAAAGGAATCAAGTTTCTAAAGACAAAAGAGGAAGTGCCAAATGGGAAACCCTACTGGCTTGTTTGGGTAACGATTGAAGCCCTGCAAAATGGTCCGTACTATGCCGGGGTGACCGCTTGTGAGATGACGGTGGACCGCTCAATCAGACGTGGGTACAAATCCTTGCCGGAACATGTTAACCGGATGGATAAATCCTTGAAACGCCATATCATCGTCGAGGATATGGACGATAAATCAAAAAGCATCCTTGCCGAGTTCCTGAAAAACCACGATGCAGGAATGTGGGAGCGTTCATCCGATGAGCTTAAACGGTCTTTGATGGTTTAAATGTGTATTATTGTATGAAATGTGAAGTTTAGTAAAAAAATCACTTGTACGAAGCGAATAAAATCAGTAAACTTAGAGACAGCAGTTTAGACACTGTGGAACTAGGACAGAAAAACCCCGAAGCCGCTACCGGCTTCGGGGTTTTTCGTTATCCCCAAGGTTTTAAGATTTTTTTATACCAGGGGTTTTTATGTTTCCCGTCCTTCGGAGCACTTTTGGTGTTCTTTTGCTTGAAGTGCTCTTCACAGTATTCCACGGGTTCGGTTCCTTTTACATAGTAAGTTAATCTGGAGACGGGGCAGGCATCTGTTGCAAGTTTGCCGCTTGCTGGATTGACATGTACACCGATTACATTACCCGTTTCCTTAAAGGGTTTGGAAGGTTGCCCTTTCAAACCCTTCTCCATATAGGATGCCCATATTTTTTTCGCATAACTTTTTTCGGCGGGGATTTCTATCTTTTTCCCTTGATCGTAGCCAGTCCATACACCTGCAACCAGTTGAGGTGTATAACCGACCATCCAGCTGTCGGTGGAAGTGGAACCCGACTTCCCTGCGACGCGGTGCGTCAATTGGGAACTGATCGTGCTCCCTGTCACCTTCGTGTAGCCGTTTAGCGTTTCGTCAAAAACCCCGGTAAGCATTTCAGTCATGACAAATGCCTTATCCTTATCCAGAATCTGTTCACCTTTCTGGGATCGTTCGAAGATGACTTCACCTTTTCGGTCTTCCACCTTGGTGATGAATGTAGGCTCTACTTTTTTGCCGCCATTAGCCAGGATTCCGTACGCATTGACCATTTCAATGGGCCTCACATTGGATGTGCCAAGTGCAAGGGAAGGGACCGCATCCATTTTGGAAGTGATGCCAAAACGACGAGCCGCATCAACCAATGCCTGTTCGCCGAGAAATAGATGGGTCTTCACGGCATAAATGTTATCGGATAAAGCAATGGCCTGTGCCATCGTTATCTCATCATTCGCATACTGATAGTTATAGTTATGCGGCTTATATGAAGTATGGCCATCATCAAAGGTAAAGGTTGTGGCCTCACTTTTTAAAGTGGTTGACGGTGTAAACCCGTTTTCTAGTGCTGAATAGTATAGAAGCGGCTTTATTGTCGATCCTGGCTGGCGTAGGGCCTGTGTGACACGGTTGAATGGTGAAGCTGTGTAGTCAGTGCCCCCGACGAGTGCGCGGACTTCCCCGGTCCTGGGATCCATGGCCACCAGTGATGCTTGGATGCTAGCCTGTTCGGGTATGACAGTGGAGAGGGACTCCTCTGCGATGCGCTGTTGATTTTCATCCAATGTGGTATAAACCTTTAAGCCCCCGAGCTCGATTGTCCGGTCATCTAAATGAAGTTGCGTTTTTAGGGCCTGTTTGACGGCATCCTGGAAGTAAGGAGCCATTTTCTTGGTTACAGTACCATGTTCGCCATTTAAAGAAAGGGATGCCTGGAGGGCTTCATCCGTATCAGCTTTTGAAATATAGTCTTTGGTTTGCATGGCATGCAGGACGACCTTTTGCCTTGATTTGGCCTTATCCAGGTTGTCCAAAGGCGAATAGTTGGATGGCCCCTTTGGGATTCCGGCTAGCATGCTTGCCTCCGGAAGCGTCAAATCCTTGGCATCCTTACCGAAGTAATATTGGCTTGCAGCTTGTGCCCCATAGGCGCCATGGCCATAGTAAATCGTATTTAAATAGCCTTCTAGAATGTCTTTTTTTGAGTAATTCATTTCCAGGCGTATTGTATAGAACGCTTCATTGAGCTTACGCGACCACGTCTTATCATGGTCAAGAAAGAGATTCCGGGCATATTGCTGGGTGATCGTACTTGCCCCTTGAACCTTGGACATGGCACGGACATCAGCAAGAATGGCGCCACCGATCCGTTTTATATCAAAGCCCTTATGGGTGTAAAATTGGCGATCTTCTACTGCGACTGTTGCCTTGACTAGTTCGGGTGAAATCGATTCCAGCCCGACCCAGTAGCGCTTTTGACCATTATCGGATTCTCCGATCACATTTCCGTCATGGCTATAATACAGCGTCGATTGAGGTACAGCCAAAGGCGGCGGGCCTAGTATTTTTGCATACATCAGTAAAGAGAGAAGCAAGACAAAGAGAATGATGAGACCTATTGTGGCAAAAATGATGAAAGCCCGCACATATTTAGTTGTCCTTTTAAAACGTTCGCTTGGAATGAGCTCCATTGCTTTCACCTCTCTTATTTTAAAAAAAAGAATCTATTACTATTATGGAAAAAAAAGATATTTTTAAACATAAGAAGTGGAATTGTAATATTTATCTTGCATTTCTGGTAGATTCGTCTATACTTTTTCTAGCTAATGGGTATACCGAATATCGGCCAATTAGTTGAAAGACTATAAGATTTTGGAAAGGAAGCGTTAATAAATGAGCATTTGGTTTACTGAGAAACAAACAGAGAATTTTGGTATTACGATGAAAGTGAATCGTACTTTACATACGGAACAAACGGAGTTTCAAAAGTTGGATATGATTGAAACTGAAGAATGGGGAAATATGCTTTTGTTGGATGACATGGTGATGACATCCCAACGCGATGAGTTCGTTTACCACGAGATGGTAGCCCATGTTCCTTTATTTACACATCCTAATCCAGAAAATGTTTTGGTCGTAGGAGGAGGAGACGGCGGAGTTATCCGTGAAGTTCTTAAGCATCCAAGCGTAAAAAAAGCTACACTGGTTGATATTGATGGAAAGGTCATCGAATACTCCAAGAAGTATTTACCTGAAATTGCAGGCATGCTAGAAGATCCACGTGTCGATGTGCAAGTAGGGGATGGCTTTATGCACATCGCGAAGAGTGAAAATGAATTCGATGTGATTCTTGTGGACTCCACCGAACCAGTGGGTCCTGCCGTAAATCTATTTACCAAAGGCTTTTATGCCGGCATCTCCAAGGCTTTGAAAGAAGACGGAATCTTCGTTGCCCAATCGGACAACCCTTGGTTTAAATCAGACTTAATCCGTGATGTACAGCGCGACGTGAAAGAAATATTCCCGATCACAAGCCTTTATTTAGCCAATATCCCGACGTATCCAAGTGGGCTGTGGGCATTCACGATCGGTTCTAAAAAATATAATCCGCTTGACGTTTCAGACGAGCGTTTCCACGATATAGAAACAAAATACTATACAAAAGAACTTCATAAAGCAGCTTTCGTCCTGCCTAAATTCGTTCAAGATTTAGTGAAATAAGGGGGCATGAACATGCGATTCGATGAAGCGTACTCAGGCAATGTATTCATTAAAAGCCATCCGGACTTCGAGGAATCCGAAGCGGTGCTTTATGGTATGCCGATGGACTGGACAGTCAGCTTCCGTCCGGGTTCCCGTTTTGGACCAACAAGGATTCGTGAAGTTTCAATCGGCTTGGAAGAATACAGCCCATACTTAGACCGTGAATTGGAAGAAGTGAAATTCTATGATGCTGGGGATATCCCATTGCCTTTCGGTAATCCGCAACGCAGTATCGATATGATTGAAGAATTTGTAGACGGTGTGCTTGATGCCGGTAAATTCCCATTGGGCATGGGGGGAGAACACCTTGTTACATGGCCTGTCATAAAAGCCATGTTTAAAAAGTACCCCGATATGGCCATTATCCATATGGACGCCCATACAGATTTGCGGGAGGATTATGAAGGAGAGCCACTTTCCCATGCTTCCATCATCCGAAAATCAGCAGAGCTTATCGGGCCAAGTAATGTTTATTCATTTGGAATCCGTTCCGGGCTAAAGGAAGAATTTCAATGGGCAAGGGAAAATGGCATGCACATCTCTAAGTTTGAAGTGCTTGAGCCCCTGAAGGAAGTATTGCCGCAATTAGCGGGTCGTCCGGTTTATGTGACGATAGACATCGACGTGCTTGACCCTGCGCATGCGCCGGGTACAGGGACCGTCGACTGCGGTGGTATTACGTCCAAAGAGCTTTTAGCTTCGATCCACGAGATAGCCCGTTCAGAAGTGAATGTGGTTGGCTGTGATTTAGTAGAAGTGGCCCCGATTTATGATCCATCTGAACAAACGGCGAATACGGCAAGCAAGCTGATTCGTGAAATGATTCTTGGTTGGGTTCAAAAGGGTTAAATATGATAGGGGAGGCTGTTCCTGCATTTTAGCGGGAATGGCCTTTTTTGTATGTATTCGGGAAATATCATCGCTTTCCCTTCGTAATTAAGAGCTTGTCTTGCGTTACATTCAAATGAATTGCATACTAAGACAAGATATGAAACTTTATTTTCCGCTCCAAGTTGAAACTTCATTGAAGAATATTTATACTTATAAAGTTAAGAACGAGATGATGAAGGAAGTGTAGCTTTGACTCTTCATGATATAGATAAGCAGAATGTTAAAGTGACATTGCAGACAAAAATCAGGCATGGCTCTGAAACGGAAACGTATGAGCTTGTCACTTTTGGTACAAGGATGTATAAAGGATCCGATTTGTATTTGCAATATGCAGAGGAAAATGAAGCCGGCAAAACGCAGACAACCATCAAGCATAAAACGAACGAAACGATTCTGCTTAGGAACGGTGCCGTTAAAATGAGACAGCTTTTCCGCTTGCAGGAAGCGACAAATGGACATTATGAAAGTATATATGGCAGGTTGGGGCTATCGACGACCACAAAGAAAATTCAGCATCAATGGGATGAAAAGAAAAAGGAAGGGAAACTGATCCTTCGCTATGCACTACATATGCAGGGAAGCGAACCCGGGCAATATGAAATGACGATTTCCTACAAGGAGGAAGCTTAGAACATGAATATAGTAAATGAGGTACAGGCAAAACTGAAACAGGAAATTAAAAATGCGGTTATTAAAGCTGGTCTGGCAACGGAAGAACAGGTTCCCCAAGTAGTGTTGGAACTTCCAAAAGATAAGACACACGGAGATTACTCCACGAATATGGCAATGCAATTAACGAAAATCGCAAAAAAAGCACCGAAAATGATTGCTGAAGCGATCATCGAAAACTTTGACCAGTCCAAGGCATCCATTGAAAAAATTGAAATCGCAGGCCCGGGATTCATAAACTTTTACATGGATAATGCTTATCTGACAGAGTTGGTTCCAGTGATTCTGAAAGCAGATGAAGCCTATGGGGAAAGCGATTATGGTAAAGGCGAAAAAATCCAGGTGGAGTTCGTATCCGCAAACCCGACTGGTGACCTTCACCTTGGTCATGCGCGTGGTGCTGCTGTTGGTGACACGTTATGTAATGTTCTATCAAAAGCGGGATATGACGTTTCGCGCGAATACTATATCAATGATGCAGGTAACCAAATCAATAACTTGGCAATTTCAATCGAAGCACGGTACTTCCAAGCACTTGGCCTTGATAAAGAAATGCCTGAAGACGGTTACCGCGGCGAAGATATTATCGGGATTGGTAAAACGCTTGCGAAGGAATATGGAGATAAGTATGTTAACGTCGATGAAAAAGAACGTTATGACTTTTTCCGTAAGTACGGATTGAAATGTGAAATGGCTAAGCTGAAAACGGACTTGGAAAATTTCCGTGTCGGTTTTGATGTGTGGTTCTCGGAAACGTCCCTTTATCAAAATGGGAAAATCGACGAAGCACTAAGCGTTCTGAAGGAGAGAGGCCATGTTTATGAAGAAGACGGGGCAACTTGGTTCCGTTCAACAGAACTTGGCGATGATAAGGACCGCGTTCTTATCAAAAAGGATGGCTCCTACACATACCTGACACCGGATATTGCGTACCACCGCAATAAATTGGAGCGTGGATTCGACACCCTCATCAATATTTGGGGAGCGGATCACCATGGTTATATTCCACGTATGAAAGCGGCAATCGAAGCGTTAGGCTATAATCGTGAGCAGCTTGAAGTGGAAATCATTCAGCTTGTTCATCTATTCAAAGATGGCGAGAAAATGAAAATGAGCAAGCGTACCGGTAAAGCGGTAACGATGCGCGACTTGATTGAAATGGTCGGCCTGGATGCCACACGGTATTTCTTTGCCATGAGAAGTGCGGACACACATATGGACTTTGACCTTGATCTAGCTGTATCACAATCCAATGATAACCCGGTCTATTATTCACAATATGCTCATGCCCGTATTTCAAGCATCTTGCGTCAAGGTGTGGAACAAGGGATTAGCTATGAAGGCATCACTGATTTTACTGCTCTTTCTACGGAGAAGGAATTCGAGCTATTGAAGAAATTAGGGGAATTCCCACAGGCAATCGCGGAAGCGGCCGAAAAACGGATGCCGCACCGCATGACGAATTATATTTTCGACCTGGCTTCTACATTCCACAGCTTCTACAATGCGGATAAAGTATTGGATAGTGAGAAAATGGATAGAAGTAAAGCTCGTCTTGCTCTAGTGAAATCGGTTCAAATTACGTTGAGAAACGCACTGGCACTAATCGGCGTTTCTGCACCGGAAAAAATGTAATAAGAAAAAGCGGTCGTTTCCCGTGAAACGGCCGCTTTTTTATTTAATGAAAACAGATCCCCCGCTTACTCTTTTCACTCCACGGATTCTAGACATCTCTTCAATCAATTTCAGCATCGCCTGATCCTTCATTTTTGCTTCAATCATGAAATCAACATCCTTCCCCAACTCCGTGAGTGCTTTTAGGAGGGGCATAATGAAGGCTATATCAATATAATCGGCATGTGAACGAAACGCACTGGCTGACTTTGGGGAAGAAATATGGATTGTAGGGACCGAATTGCTGTCTTCCCATGTAGTGTAGACATCGGTGAGTAGCTCGTTAAGCGGCTCCACGGATAGATTGGCAAGATGGTGATGATAATCAAAGACGAAAGGAATGCCTTCCCGCTTACATACACGTAACGTTTCGGAAGCTGTATAGGTTTTATCATCATTCTCCAGGGTCATCCTTGCTTTTACATGTTCAGGGAGCGACCTGAGGTTGTCATGAAAGCGAATGATTGCTGAATCTTTATCACCGTAGGCGCCGCCAATATGGATATTGATGAAGGATTGGTCTGCAATGCCCATCGCTTGAAGCATTTTATAGTGAAATTCCATATCCTTCACGGCATTTTCAGTAATGCTTGGTTTCGGGCTAGTGAAAAGCGTAAATTGGTTCGGATGAAAGCTGACCCGCATGTTGTTCGCCAATACCCAATCCCCAAGTTTTTCCCATTCTTTTGCAAAAGGGGTGACAAAATCCCATTTTACGTCCGGGTGAGTCGCCAAGGGCACGATGGAACTGGAAAGTCGGTAAAGCTCGACCTGATGGGCCGTATTATACTGAAGGACCCGCAATGTGTTCTCGATATTTTGTTTGGTCACCTCCAATAGCTTTTGCCTTCCTTCTTCCTGACCAAGCTCGTTATATCGTTTGAAGGTCAGGGTCTTTGCAGGGGAGGCCTCCCAAAGACAGGTTGCATTGGAAACAAATCCGAATCGTATTTTCATTTTCTTCTCTCCCATTACCCGATTTTTAAAGAAAAGGGGAAAGGATGGCAGCTAGTGATTCTTTTGCTGAACGTAAGATATTAGGGGAGGAGAGTGTCTTTTCCGCTATTGGGTTAGATTCAGCAATGTCGATCGCCAATTCATCCTTCACATCTTCTATGCAGCGGCGGTCATATATTAAACAATTGATTTCGCTATTCAGGAATAAACTCCGTTTATCAAAGTTTGCCGTACCGATATCACACATAATATCATCGATCAAGATCACTTTAGAATGGTAGAACCCTCTCTGAAATTGCATGATGGAGGCGCCTTCTCTTAATAAAATTCTAAAGTAGCGGAATGATGCCTCTTTAACTAGGGCATGGTCCGAAACGTCCGGAACGATGACGGTGACCGCTACCTTTCTGGAAAGGGCTTCCCTTAATGCTTCAAACAATTTATGGCTTGGGATGAAGTAGGGTGTCCCAATAATAATTTCCGTATCAGCTTTTTGAATCAGGTTTATCAGAGTTTGTTCAAGGTCGCTTCCATTAGTCACGATGAACTGTTGAGCTTGTGAGCCAGGAACTAATTCAGGAAAATAGGCGGGAGTCCCCCTGAAATCTTCTTTTGTATCATAAAACCAATCAGAAAGGAAAACTTCCTGTAAATCCTTCACTCCTTCCCCCGTGATTTTCAGGTGGTAATCACGCCAAGGGTTTAGCTTTTCTCCTTGATTAATATATTCCTTCCCAATATTAAAACCGCCCAGATACCCAATCCTTCCGTCAATGACGGTGATTTTCCGGTGATTTCTTCTTTGCGTGGAATAGAAAAGGAAAGGGGTCTTCGGTTTAAAGCTATATGAAAAGTGAACATTGCTTTTCTTTAATTCTTGAATGGACTGCCGGGACATTTTTTTACCTCCGACCCTATCTACCAACAGCCTCACCTCCACACCCGATTCTGCCTTTTTTTGAAGCAACTTCAAAAAGTCATTGCTAAATTGATCCTCTTTCACGATATAAAAAAGAATATGTATGGACTCCTGGGCCCGTTCAATTTCTTTCAGGAAATCTTCGAATAGGATTTTCCCTGATGTAAAGACGGTCATTTCACTTTTACGGGGCGGGAAAGTGATGTTCGTTGCCCGCTTTACCTGCTGCTTATAGCCTAATTTGAAATCAACCCAGCACCAAGTGAGGATTAACATTAATATAGAAAAAAACGTAACGAACACCTTCAACACGATCCCCCCCTTAATGGTTTAAGTTAGTTTGACTCAAACAACCTATTTGTAACCATTAATTAAGTACAAGAGAAAGTGGATTTTTTTAAAAAATAAGAAGGGTAATTGACGGAATTGTCGAACTTTACTAGTGGGTGTAGAAAAATAACAATATTTACAAAGAAAAAAGTTGACTGAATGCTCATTCATTATATAATGGAGATAATCAAATTTCAGGAAAATGCCATTTTTTCTATAATTTTAAAGTGGTGATCTGGCATTTTTACACGATTCACGAATATATAAAAGGGGGAACGCATGCAATGGAAATGAATGGCCTGCTGTGGATTAACTTAATTGCATTTTTACTTGTAACCGCTTACGCTGCTGGATTATTTGTCTATTTAATCAGGACTCGAATGGCCTATATAAAGCTTGGCAAAAAGGTGGAATTCGATAATCGCGTCAAAGAACGGCTGGTTAAAATTGGGGTTTATGTATTCGGACAAAAGAAGCTCTTTAAAGACAAGAAGAGCGGGATCATACACTCCATGTTATTTTATGGTTTCATCTTAGTACAATTTGGAGCCATTGACTTTTTTATCAAAGGGTTAAAGCCAGGATGGCATTTACCATTTGGTCCGGTATACCCGGCGTTCACTTTCTTTCAGGAAGCCGTGACACTCACGGTTCTTGCTGCAATCTTATGGGCAGCATACCGCCGTTATGTTGAGAAGCTTGTTCGATTGAAAAGAGATTTTAAAGCAGGGTTGGTCGTCATTTTCATTACCGGAATCATGGTTACCGTATTAACAGGTAATGGAATGGGAATGATTTGGCACGGTCATGATGCAACGTGGTCAGAACCCGTAGCATCCAGCATTGCGTTTTTATTCAACTGGATCGGACCGACCGCAGCGACTGTCGTGTTTTACGTAGCTTGGTGGTTGCATTTAATCATCATATTATCGTTCCTTGTCTATATCCCGCAGTCCAAGCACGCTCATTTAATTGCTGGACCCGTTAATGTATTCCTGAATCGTTTGGATAATCCGGGTAAGCTGAAGCCGGTCGATTTAGAGGAAGAGATTTTGGATAAAGAAGGAAATCAATATTATGGTGCCAAATATATCGAAGACTTAACGCAATATCAAATGATTGACCTATATGCCTGCGTAGAGTGTGGTCGCTGTACGAATATGTGTCCGGCCACAGGTACGGGGAAAATGCTATCGCCGATGGATATCATTATCAAAATGCGTGATCACTTAACGAATACAGGGGCAGCCGTTACGACTAAGCAACCTTGGGTTCCGTCTTTCGTATTTGGAAATACAAAGGGCAACCAAATCGCTTTAGCGAGTGCGGGGCAGGGGGCGCAGGAGTCTGCAGCAGCAACCGAGGCCTATAGCGCTAGCCTTATTGGGGAAGTCATCACGGAAGAGGAACTATGGGCATGTACAACGTGCCGGAACTGTGAAGATCAATGTCCGGTCATGAATGAACATGTTGATAAAATCATTGATATGCGCCGTTACTTGGTGCTGACGGAAGGTCGTTTGGATCCCGATGCCCAACGTGCGATGACAAACATCGAACGCCAAGGTAATCCTTGGGGATTGAACCGTAAAGAAAGAGAAGACTGGATAGGTTTACGTGACGACGTTGTCATCCCAACCGTCAAGGAAATGAAAAAAGCGGATGAGGAATTTGAATATTTATTCTGGGTAGGCTCGATGGGGTCGTATGATAACCGAAGCCAAAAAATCGCCCTTTCTTTTGCTAAATTAATGAATGAAGCTGGCGTCAAATTTGCCATCTTAGGAAATAAGGAGAAAAATTCGGGCGATACTCCACGCCGTCTAGGAAATGAGTTTGTTTTCCAAGAACTGGCCATGAAAAATATCGAAGAATTCCAGAAAAACGATATCCAAAAAATCGTGACCATCGATCCACATGCATATAATATCTTCAAGAATGAATATCCGGACTTTGGACTGGAAGCGGAAGTGTACCATCACACTGAATTACTTGCTCAGCTTGTTAAGGAAGGAAGACTGGTACCGCAATTCCCGGTCAATGAAACGATTACCTTCCATGACTCCTGTTACTTGGGAAGATATAACGATGTATACAGCCCACCACGTGAAATCTTGCAATCCATTGAAGGCGTCAAACTTGTCGAGATGGAACGTAACCGTGAAAAAGGAATGTGCTGTGGAGCTGGGGGCGGCTTGATGTGGATGGAAGAGGAAACGGGTAACCGAATTAACGTTTCTCGTACCGAACAAGCTCTTGCAGTAAACCCAACTGTTATTAGCTCAGGTTGCCCATACTGTTTGACGATGTTGTCGGACGGGACGAAGGCAAAAGAAGTCGAAGAGAATGTGAAAACGTATGATGTTGCCGAATTACTCGAAAAGGCAATCCTGGGAGATAGTAAGCCAGTAGCGTCTTAAGTTAAATAGAATTGCCTGCTTCTTTTAAATGAATACATTCACTAGAAGCAGGCAATTTCTCTTTTATATAAACTAAATATTTTAATTTTTGTAAAAAATATGTAAAATGGAATTAAGCGCTTTCAAAATTTTTTATACGGACATCGAGCGAGCGTTCAATCAATTTACCTGAGGAGGAAATGAATAATGACGAAAACAGTGATCATTAGCGGTGTGAGAACACCTTTTGGTAAGTTCGGCGGGGGCCTCAGCAGTTTGACAGCCTCACAGCTTGGTGGAATAGCAATCAAAGAAGCGGTTGAACGGGCAGGGATTGATGGAAGCAAGGTAGGCGAGGTCATTATGGGGAATGTGCTCCAAGCGGGGCAAGGGCAGATCCCTTCTCGGCAAGCAGCACGTAATGCAGGGTTACCTTGGGAAGTGAAAACGGAAACGATAAACAAAGTTTGCGCCTCAGGTCTTCGAAGCGTGACATTGGCAGATCAGATTATTCGCTTAGGGGAGGAAGAAATCATCGTTGCTGGTGGAATGGAATCGATGAGCAACGCACCATACATTCTCCCGAAAGCGAGATGGGGACTACGGATGGGCGATGGTCAGCTGAAGGATACGATGATCTCGGATGGCCTTAGCTGTAGCTTTACAGGCGTACATATGGGGACGTATGGAAACAGTACAGCTGCAGAACTGGAGCTTACGCGTGAGCAGCAGGATAGCTGGGCTTATGAAAGTCACCAAAAGGCCATTAAGGCAATCGATGCCGGTATTTTGGCTGAAGAGATCATTGCCGTAGAGGTTCCGGTAAGAAAAGGAACGCCTATGACGATTGAGCATGATGAAGGCCCAAGAAAAGATACATCGGCCGAGAAGCTGGCCAAATTAGGTCCGGCCTTTAATAACGAAGGGACCATCACGGCTGGAAATGCCCCAGGGGTCAATGACGGAGCGGGAGCCCTTGTCTTAATGAGTGAAGAACGTGCAGAAAAAGAAGGGGTAACGCCTTTTGCCTATATTTTGAGCCATGCAGAAGTGGCTGTGGAAGCCAAAGACTTTCCAAAAACACCTGGTTTGGTCATCAATGAACTCTTGAAAAAGTCCGGTAAATCCATCGAGGACATAGATTTATTTGAAATCAATGAAGCCTTTGCCGCTGTCGCCCTAGCCAGTGGGAAGATTGCGAATGTCAATCCTGAAAAAGTAAATGTAAACGGTGGTGCCGTAGCATTAGGACATCCGATTGGGGCTAGTGGAGCCCGCATCATCATCACGCTTATGCATGAATTGAAACGTCGCGGCGGCGGATTGGGCATTGCAGCCATTTGTAGTGGCGGCGGTCAGGGAGATGCCATTTTAATAGAAGTGCCAACGCAGGGAAAATAGATTGCTAGATAACTAAGGAGGGATTTTGGATGGGCATTCAAAAGGTGATGGTCATTGGTGCAGGGCAAATGGGTTCTGGTATTGCCCAGGTATGCGCAATGAGCGGCTATGATGTTCTATTGCATGACTTGAAAGAAGAATATGTAGAAAAGGGATTAGGTACGATTACCAAGAACCTTTCCCGACAAGTAGAAAAAGGAAAACTGCCTGCTGAAGATAAAGAGGCAACGTTATCCCGGTTGGCAGCATCAACGGATTTGAATCAAGCGAAAGATGTGGATTTGGTCATTGAAGCAGCCATTGAAAATATGGAAATCAAAACGAAGCTTTTTGCCCAATTGGATGAAATCGCCCCGAAGCATGTCATACTGGCGACCAATACGTCATCGCTTCCCATTACGGAAATAGCTGCTGCGACAAAAAGGCCGGAGAAGGTGATCGGCATGCATTTCATGAATCCGGTTCCGGTCATGAAGCTGGTCGAGATCATCCGTGGCCTTGCTACAGCAGACGACGTATATGAAGAAATTGAGGAAATGGCAAAGTCCTTAAGTAAGGTCCCGGTCGAAGTGAATGATTTTCCTGGATTCGTTGCGAACCGGATACTGATGCCAATGATCAATGAGGCGGTTTATACCCTATACGAGGGTGTAGCAACCAAAGAGGCGATCGATGACGTCATGAAGTTAGGTATGAATCATCCCATGGGACCACTTACACTCGCGGACTTCATTGGCCTGGATACTTGTTTATACATAATGGAAACCCTCCATGATGGGTTAGGGGACGACAAATACCGTCCATGTCCGTTATTAAGGAAATATGTAAAAGCAGGTTGGCTTGGTAAGAAGTCAGGACGTGGTTTTTATGAATACAGTTAGTCTTCAGGTAGAGCAAGGGCATCAGGGGAGGAATGTAGGGATGGATTTCCAATTCACAGAAGAGCAGGAAATGATGCGCAAGATGGTCCGTGATTTTGCCGAAAAGGAGATAGAGCCCCATATAGAATCGATGGAAAGAGGGGAGTTTCCCAAAAAGATCCTCCGTAAAATGGGTGAACTTGGACTGATGGGTATCCCGATCCCAGAGCAATATGGTGGAGCAGGGATGGATTTCATGTCTTATATCATTGCCATCAATGAAATTTCTAAAGTGAGCCCGACTCTGGGTGTCATACTTTCGGTCCATACTTCCGTTGGCACGAATCCAATCGTTTACTTCGGAACGGAAGAACAGAAAGAGAGGTTTGTCCCGAAGCTTGCTGCAGGTGAATACTTAGGTGCCTTCTGTTTGACGGAACAAAGTTCAGGATCCGATGCTGCGAGTTTGAAAACAAAAGCCGTAAAGGAAGGCGACACCTACCGGCTGAACGGTTCAAAGGTATTCATCACAAATGGAGCGGAGGCAGATGTTTACATTGTATTCGCTTCCAGTGATCCGAGTAAGAAAAGCAAGGGCATTTCTGCTTTTATCGTAGAAAGAGGAACACCTGGCCTTATTTTCGGGAAAAATGAGCGGAAAATGGGACTTCATGGTTCCAGTACGGTACAGGTAACCTTTGAAGATATGAAAATACCAGCTGAGAATCTCCTTGGTAACGAGGGTGAAGGGTTCAAAATTGCAATGGCCAACCTGAACGTTGGAAGAATAGGCATTGCTTCTCAAGCCCTCGGTATTGCCGAAGGCGCCATGAAACATGCTGTAGAGTATGCAAAGAGCAGGGTGCAATTCGGCAGACCGATTGCCATGCAGCAAGGCATCGGTTTCAAATTGGCCGAAATGGCCACAAACATCGAGGCTTCCAGGCTATTAGTCTATCAAGCGACCTATCTTCAGTCGCTTGGGTTACCTTGTGGCAAGGAGGCATCGATGGCAAAGTTGTTTTCATCGAAGACGGCTGTAGAAGTGACAACTGAGGCCATTCAGGTATACGGAGGGTACGGGTATACAACGGAATACCCGGTCGAACGTTACTTCCGGGATGCCAAGGTGACGGAAATTTATGAAGGAACCAGTGAGATACAAAGGATCGTCATTAATAAACATCTCTAAAACCAAGAAGATGGGGGACATGGATATGCAATTTAAATTAACGGAAGAACATGAAATGATCAGGAAAATGGTGCGTGATTTCGCTGAAAATGAAGTGGCTCCAACAGCAGCCGAAAGAGATGAAGAAGAACGGTTTGACCGTGAGATTTTTGATAAAATGGCTGAACTTGGACTGACCGGAATTCCATGGCCAGAAGAATACGGTGGCATCGGAAGCGATTATCTTGCGTATTGTATCGCAATCGAAGAACTATCCCGTGTATGTGCCTCTACAGGGGTTACACTTTCGGCCCATACATCCCTTGCTGGTTGGCCGATCTATAAATTTGGTTCGGAAGAACAGAAACAAAAATACCTTCGCCCGATGGCTCAAGGTGAAAAAATCGGTGCATATGGTTTGACGGAACCAAGCTCAGGGTCTGATGCCGGTGGCATGAGAACAACTGCCAAGCTTGTAGGAGATGAATACGTCATCAATGGTTCGAAGATATTCATCACGAACGGTGGTATCGCCGATACGTATGTAGTATTTGCATTGACAGATCCGGAGTCTAAACAAAAAGGAACAAGTGCCTTTATTGTCGAGAAGGATTTCCCAGGCTTCAGTGTAGGTAAAAAAGAGAAAAAACTCGGAATTCGTTCTTCACCGACAACTGAAATCATTTTTGATGAATGCCGTGTACCAAAAGAAAATCTTTTGGGAAAAGAAGGCGAAGGGTTCAAAATCGCGATGATGACTCTTGATGGCGGACGTAACGGAATTGCCGCTCAGGCAGTCGGTATTGCCCAAGGAGCCTTGGATGCGGCGGTTGGTTATGCAAAAGAACGCGTCCAGTTTGGAAAACCTATTTCTGCACAGCAGGGAATCGGTTTTAAATTGGCGGATATGGCGACAGGTGTCGAGGCTTCTCGACTCTTAACGTATCAAGCGGCTTGGCTGGAGTCAGTGGGCCTCCCTTATGGAAAGGAATCCGCCATGTCGAAACTTTTTGCCGGGGACACAGCCATGAAAGTAACAACGGAGGCTGTTCAAGTGTTTGGCGGGTATGGATATACAAAAGATTACCCGGTTGAACGCTTTATGCGCGATGCAAAGATCACCCAAATTTATGAGGGAACGCAGGAAATTCAAAAACTGGTCATCTCAAGGATGATAACTAAATAGAGTTGAAACCAGGTTTTCCGGAGAGGCCCTTCCGCCTCCCGGAATACCCTTTTCATTTTTCTGAAAGGCTCCCTGAAGGTGAAGGGTGAGCTTTCTAAAAGGGGTTTAAGAAATGGAAAAAAGAGAAGTTCAAGCGTCTGTCAAGGATGAGAGGCTGATCGAGAAAAGGCGTAAGCAGATGATTAAAGGTGCCGTTAACCTATTTAAAGAGAAGGGGTTTCACCGGACGACAACAAGGGAGATTGCTAAAGCATCCGGTTTTAGTATCGGTACGTTATACGAGTATATCCGGACCAAGGAAGACATTTTATATCTCGTCTGTGACTTTATTTATGATGAGGTCCGGGAGAAACTTCAGAGGGAAATCGAACAGAGTGATGGGACGCTAGATAGCCTGAAACTGACGATCGCCTATTTTTATCAGGTAATGGATGAGATGCAGGATGAAGTATTGGTCATGTATCAAGAGGTGAAAGCCTTGACCAAGGATGCCTTACCATACGTTTTAAACAAGGAAATCGAAATGGTGGGCATGTTCGAAAAGGTCATCACCAATTGTGTCAAGAACGGGGAGCTTCACTTGACGAAGCAACAGATCAGCCTCGTCTCCCATAACATTTTCGTTCAGGGACAGATGTGGAGTTTTAGAAGATGGGCTTTACACAAAAGATTTACGCTTCAAGAGTATGTTGAAATCCAAACAGAATTATTGACCCATAGTGTATCGATTCAGAAACATGCTGATATCAATTCATTTCAATAAGGAGGAGTCAAATGAGTACAATTGAAGTGTATCAACCTAAAAACCATATTCGGTTCGTGACGGCTTCGAGTTTATTCGATGGCCATGATGCATCCATTAACATTATGAGAAGGATTCTTCAGGCAAGCGGGGCGGAAGTCATTCATCTAGGCCATAACCGCTCGGTCGAGGAAATCGTGAATGCAGCGATTCAAGAGGATGTCCAGGGTATCGCGATGTCATCCTACCAAGGTGGGCACGTGGAATACTTTAAATATATGTATGACTTATTGAAAGAAAAGGGAGCCGAACACATTCGAATATTCGCTGGTGGCGGCGGTGTCATCCTACCAAGGGAGATTCAGGAACTCCATGAATATGGGATTGCCCGTATCTTCTCTCCTGATGAGGGCCGAGAGTACGGGCTACAGGGAATGATCAACGTTTTGATGGCAGAATGTGACTTCTCGACAGTAAAGCCATCCTTGCAGGACCGTTTTGATGAACTGATTGCAGGAGAGACGAGTGCCGTTGCCCAATATATTACCTGTGCAGAAAATAGGCTCGACGCCGCCCAGGAATCGGCCGCAACAGTAGAAAGTCTCCTTGAACAGGTCAAGACATCGGAAAAGCAGGTGCCGGTACTCGGCATTACAGGAACGGGAGGAGCTGGGAAAAGCTCACTGACTGATGAGTTGATCCGACGTTTCCTCAATGAAATTCCGGAGAAGAATGTGGCGATCCTTTCTGTCGATCCGACAAAACAAAAAACTGGTGGGGCGTTGCTGGGTGACCGGATTCGAATGAACGCCATTTTTTCGAATCGGGTCTATATGCGAAGCTTGGCGACTCGCCATTCAAAAAGTGAGCTTTCACTAGCCATTCAAGATGCCATTTCTGTGGTCAAGGCGGCAGGCTTTGATTTAATCGTCGTAGAAACGAGTGGAATCGGCCAGGGCGATGCGGGCATTACCGAGATTTGCGATGTGTCCATGTATGTCATGACAAGTGAATTCGGAGCCCCTTCACAGCTTGAGAAAATTGACATGATCGATTATGCCGATTTGATCGTCATCAATAAATATGAGCGTAAAGGGTCTGAAGATGCTAAAAATCAGGTTCAGAAACAGTATCAAAGAAGCCACACTTTATTTGATCGAGATACTTCTGAAATGCCTGTATATGGTACCATCGCCTCGCAATTCAATGACCCAGGCACGAATGCTTTATTCGCTGTTCTTATAGAAAAGTTAAATGAAAAGGCCGGGACGAATTGGAGCACGACTTTTTCAAAAGAAGCGGATGTCTACAAGCAGAATGTCATCATTCCAACTGACCGGCGGTACTACTTACGTGAAATCAGTGAGACGGTCCGGAATTATCATAAGCAGGCCCGTGAACAAGTCAAGCTGGCAAGAAGATTGTTCCAGCTGGAAGGGGCGATTGTGGCGGTCAAGGAAAATGGGTGTGAGGAAGCTGTCGTGGAGTCACTTGAGGCATCAAAAAAAGAAACCGTTTCCAAGTTATCGGCCGAATCGAAAGCCATCCTGACTGGCTGGAACGAGTTAAAAGATAAATATTCGGCCACACAGCTTGTCACGAAAATCAGGGATAAGGAAATCGTCACAAATCTAAAGACGAAAAGTTTGTCCGGGTTAATGATCCCAAGGGTTTCCCTTCCTAAATACGAAGACTATGGGGAGATACTAGGGTGGGTCTATCGAGAAAATGTACCTGGCCATTTCCCGTATACGGCCGGAGTTTTCCCATTCAAACGCGAGGGGGAGGATCCCAAGCGCCAGTTTGCCGGCGAAGGGTCACCGGATAGAACGAACCGCCGTTTTCATTACCTATCTAAAGATGATGATGCAAAACGCCTTAGCACCGCCTTTGATTCGGTTACGTTATATGGGGAAGACCCTGATTACCGGCCGGATATTTACGGGAAGGTAGGAGAGAGTGGCGTCAACATCTGCACGTTGGATGATATGAGGAAATTGTATGCCGGTTTTGATTTATGCGCCCCATCCACCTCGGTGTCCATGACGATCAATGGCCCTGCGCCCATTATCTTGGCCATGTACATGAACACGGCAATCGAACAGCAAGTTCGCCTGAAAGAAGGGGAATTAGGCCGTTCGCTCACAAAGGAAGAATATGAACAAGTTCAGGATTATACGCTTCAAACGGTCCGTGGGACAGTTCAGGCTGATATTCTCAAAGAAGATCAAGGGCAAAATACCTGCATCTTCTCTACTGAATTTGCCTTAAGGCTGATGGGGGACATCCAAGCATATTTCATAGATAAAAAGGTCCGGAATTATTACTCGGTTTCGATTTCCGGCTATCATATCGCAGAAGCGGGAGCCAATCCTATTTCCCAATTGGCCTTCACGTTGGCGAATGGCTTTACGTATGTCGAATATTACTTAAGCCGCGGCATGGATATCAATGACTTTGCTCCAAATCTGTCATTTTTCTTTTCCAACGGCCTTGACCCGGAATACACTGTTATCGGAAGGGTCGCGAGACGAATATGGGCGACAGTCATGCGTGATAAATATGGTGCCAATGAACGCAGCCAGAAGCTAAAATACCACATCCAGACATCGGGACGTTCCCTGCATGCACAGGAAATCGACTTCAATGATATACGGACAACTCTACAGGCCTTAATGGCCCTGCAAGATAATTGCAACTCGCTTCATACCAATGCATACGACGAAGCCATCACTACGCCTACAGAAGAGTCTGTACGCCGTGCCATGGCCATTCAGATGATCATCACGAAAGAACATGGACTATCCAAGAATGAAAATCCGATGCAAGGTGCCTTCATTATTGAAGAGTTGACTGAACTAGTCGAGGAAGCCGTCTTGAGGGAGTTCGATAGCATTAATGATAGAGGCGGTGTGTTGGGCGCCATGGAAACCCAGTATCAACGAGGGAAGATTCAGGATGAATCCATGCATTATGAAATGAAAAAACATACAGGGGAACTCCCAATCATTGGGGTGAATACGTATTTAAATCCGAATCCCCCAACAGAAGAAGCTGTGAACAGCATGGAAGTTGCCCGAGCTACAAAAGAGGAAAAGGAAGGGCAAATCGCGAATCTTCGTGCATTCCAGGAAGAAAACAAGGAAAGTGTTGAGGAAGCCTTGAACCGATTAAAGGACACGGCAATGAACGGGGGAAATATTTTTGCCGAACTGATGGCGTGCGTGCAAGTCGCGAGCTTGGGTCAGATAACAAGTGCATTATATGAGGTTGGCGGACAATACAGAAGAAATATGTAAAAGGGAAGGGGTATCCTTAAGGGATGCTCCTTTTTCAGAACCAATTTTCATCATTTTTCGGAAAATGAAACATTTACCTTATAAATTCCTTGAAAAGGGGCAAAGATGATGATTCACCCCTATCTGTGATTGGTAGAATCAACTCGAAGATACTGATGTTAAAAAATAAGGATTAATTCGCACATCAATCTCAAATCTTTTTTAACGTTATTTGTGGGTGCTTTTTCCCTTATACCTTCCTTGAAATAGATTTAGTTTTTATAAGCCAGTAGGGAAAATCTGTGAAAGTATCAGATAGAACTAGCATAAACCCATTTAGATTGTTTATAATGGATAATATGTCTAGCAGGAATTGTCGTTATTTTACCGAAATACTGTTTTAGATTATTTTTTTATGTGAAAAAACATGACTAGTCGTGTTCGAATAGAGAAGGGAAGTGCGGAACTTGAGTTTGAAAAAATACTCGAAAGAGCAAATTATGGAAATGTCCTTGATAGAAATCGCATATGAAGTGTTGGTTGAAAAAAACGAACCCATTCTATTTAAAGACTTAATGAGTGAAATAGCTTCACTTCAGCATTTATCAAAAGCGGAAGTGGCAAAGAGAATTGCCCAGTTCTATACGGATTTGAATGTAGATGGCCGATTTACTTCACTTGGGGAAAACCGCTGGGGATTGAAAACTTGGTACCCGGTTGACCAAATTGAAGAAGAAGTTGTGCACGTTGTAAAAGTGAAGAAGAAAAAGAAAGCGAAGAAAGCTGCAGTGGTCGTTGAAGACTTCGATGATATTGAAGACGAAGATCTTGATTTCGAGGAAGATATTGATGACTTGGATGAAGATGATGACGATGACGACGATGATGAAATCTTAGGCAGCGCAGTTATCGACGAAGTACTTTTAGAAGACGACGTGGATGATGACGACGATTTAGAAGAGGAAATTATTGAAGATGAAGTTTTCGAAATCGACGAAGATGAAGACGAAGATGAAGAAGACGACGAAAAAGAGAAATAAATAATCGCCCCTTGACTTTTTAAGGCGAAATTTGTAGAATCATTTTTGGGCTCCTTAAAAAAGGACACAATCTTAAAATTATATCGCTCCCTTACTTTTTTGTAAGAGGAGCGTTTTTGTTTTTGATGATGGAATGTTAAAATGACATCATTTTTTTATTTTTACAATGAATACGCGTAAAGTGGTAAAAACTATAGATATCAGTAAAAAGTTCATGTTAAACACAGGGAACTTATCTAATTGGCATGCCAGGCATACCCCATCTTACCGTCCGAATTCTTGGTTACTTCTAAGAGATAAGATTGTAAGACCTGGTTTGTTCGTCTATATCTGCCGGAATAAACAAAGGCAGAAGGTTCAATGGAATCAAGAGAACGGCAGTTGATGAAAACATTCATAGGAGGATATGAGATGACTAAATATATTTTTGTAACGGGTGGAGTAGTTTCCTCTTTGGGAAAAGGGATAACAGCAGCTTCTCTAGGAAGACTTTTAAAAAATAGAGGGTTAAATGTAACGATTCAAAAATTCGACCCATATATCAACTTGGACCCAGGAACAATGAGCCCATACCAACATGGTGAAGTGTTCGTAACGGATGATGGCGCCGAAACGGATTTGGACTTAGGTCACTATGAGCGTTTTATCGATATCAATCTTGGTAAACACAGCAATGTGACAACAGGTAAAATTTATTCAACCGTTTTACGAAAAGAACGTCGCGGAGACTACTTAGGCGGAACTGTTCAAGTTATCCCTCATATTACCAATGAAATCAAAGAACGGGTTTTCCGTTCAGGAAACGAAACGAATGCGGATATCGTAATCACTGAAATCGGTGGAACAGTCGGCGATATCGAATCTCTTCCATTCCTTGAAGCCATTCGTCAAATCAAAAGTGACATTGGAATCAATAACGTCATGTATATTCACTGTACTCTTGTTCCTTACATTAAAGCTGCCGGTGAAATGAAAACAAAACCAACACAGCATAGTGTTAAGGAATTACGCAGTCTTGGTATTCAACCGAATATCATCGTAGCACGTACTGAAAGACCGATATCACAAGATATGAAGGATAAGATCGCTTTATTCTGCGATATCGATAAAGATTCAGTAATCGAGTGTCTTGATGCGGATACACTTTATTCAATCCCGCTTGCCCTTCAAGCGCAAAATATGGATCAGATTGTGTGCGACCACCTACAACTAGATTGTGGAGTGGCAGAAATGGAAGATTGGAAAGAACTTGTTAAAAAAGTTACTTCTTTGACAAAGAAAACGAAAATTGCCCTTGTCGGTAAATATGTTGAATTGCAAGATGCATACCTTTCTGTTGTCGAAGCACTTAAACATGCAGGTTACGCATTTGATGCGGACGTTGAAGTAGATTGGATCAATTCCGAAGATGTATCGAAAGAAAATGTTGCTGAATTGCTTAAAGATGCAGATGGAATCCTTGTCCCTGGTGGATTTGGAGATCGTGGTATCGAAGGGAAAATCGCAGCAATCGAATATGCACGTACAACAAAAACGCCGTTCTTCGGTATTTGCTTGGGTATGCAATTGGCATCCATCGAATTTGCACGCAATGTTCTAGGTTTGTCTGAAGCGCATTCAGCAGAAATCAATGCAGATACACCAGACCCAATCATTGACCTTCTACCAGAACAGAAAGATGTGGAAGACTTGGGTGGTACTTTACGTCTTGGTCTATATCCATGTAAGCTTATCGAAGGTACAAAAGCATATGAGGCATATAACGATGAAGTCGTATATGAACGTCACCGCCATCGCTATGAATTCAACAACCATTATCGTCAAGCCATGGAAGAGGCAGGATTCATCTTCTCTGGTACAAGCCCAGATGGCCGTTTAGTGGAAATCGTAGAATTGCAAGATCACCCTTGGTTCGTGGCATCACAATTCCATCCGGAATTCATATCACGTCCAAACCGTCCACAACCACTTTTCCGTGACTTTGTGGGTATGTCTTTGAAACATAACGAAAAATAATAAAAACAAAAAAACAGCCGTTTGGCTGTTTTTTTTGTTTTGGTCTAGAAGTCGGGTCAACCTTCGGATTCATCTTCATATTCTTGTATGATTTCCTCGACCGTGAACTTAATCCCATGATAAGCAAAAAGGGCAGCGATGAGAGTCGGGTAACCGTAACGATTTCCCGTTTCATCCGGGATTAATCCACGTTGGATGCGTAAATCAATGTGGACATCCGCAAGCTCCACCAGTGTGGTTCGTTCGGATGGAACCACGGTTGAAACGGCAACGAAAGGTATGCCTTCCTGATGAAGTCGTTCAGCAAATTTGATGGCTTCTGGATCATCTGAGTGACGACTGAATAACAGAAGCCGATCCTCGTGGGAAATCCTACTATCATCTGTGTATCTTTTAGCTTTTGGAAAAGGTTCCTCCCCCTCGAGACTTTCCGCAACAACTCCTTGCATTTCCCCGAATCCATGAATGAAAACGGACCCATCTCCGACCACGGCCTGAGCTAATAGGCGTCCGGCATCCTCCATTTCGAAAGAATCCTTTTCCATGATCTTCTTAAATACACCACTTAACTGTGTAGAAAATATCTTCAACATATTTAGGAACTCCTTTAAAAAATAGTACCCCTATTATAAAGGACTTTTTGTTCCTTTAACAGATTTCCAGTCATTCGAGTCATTATCTGTCAGAAAGGTCATCCGAAAAATTAAAATCAATTTACTCTTATAGCAGGAATTTTGTTACAATTATTGAATATGAACATAGAGACATAGAACTCCAAAGAAGTTTTGCAGCAAGCCAAATTAATTACCCATAAGGGGGATCTATTATCTGATTCATTTTCACATTACAAATAGAGAACAGAGGTGGCTAAATGTCAGGGAAAATATTAATTGTCGATGACCAGTTTGGGATTCGAATTTTATTGAACGAGGTCTTACATAAAGCAGGGTATGAAACGTTTCAAGCTGCGAATGGCATTCAGGCTTTAGAAGTTCTTAACAATGATTCACCTGATCTTGTATTGTTGGATATGAAGATACCCGGTATGGATGGAATAGAAATCTTGAAGCGGATGAAAGCGGTCGATCCCGATATTCGGGTCATCATCATGACGGCGTATGGAGAACTTGACATGATACAAGAAGCAAAGGACTTAGGGGCGATGACTCATTTTGCAAAGCCTTTTGACATCGATGATATTAGAAATGCTGTCCGTGAATATTTACCCATCCAATCTAGTTAACTAGGTTTATGGATCTTTTCTCAATAAAGAAGCGTCACGGCATCTTCTTTAAGATAGCCGTGTTTTTTTTAGTGTGAAGCTTAAGTGATATGGTCAATTTGTTGCTGTTTTTTTCATGTATTGATATGCTAAACGAGTAGAGATATTCTGTTTATTATGTGTATGATGCTTTAGTTTTCGGGAATATCTAGATAGAAACAACTTTCAACAATACATTCATTATTAGGAGGAAATCAAATGCCTTTAGTTTCCATGAAAGATATGCTGAATAAAGCTCTTGATGAAAAGTATGCAGTAGGTCAATTTAACATTAATAACCTGGAGTGGACGCAAGCTATTCTGGCTGCTTCAGAAGAAGAAAAATCGCCGGTCATTCTTGGTGTTTCTGAAGGGGCTGCCCGTCACATGGGTGGATTCAAAACAACTGTGATGATGGTTCAAGGTTTAATGGAAGATATGAAAATCACCGTACCTGTGGCCATTCATCTTGACCATGGTTCTAGCTTTGATAAGTGTAAAGAAGCTATCGAGGCTGGTTTCACTTCAGTAATGATCGATGCTTCCCATCACCCGATTGAAGAGAACATTGAAACGACTAAGAAGGTTGTGGAATTCGCTCACGCCCGCAATGTGTCCGTTGAGGCTGAAGTAGGAACAGTAGGTGGACAAGAAGATGACGTCATCGCAGATGGTGTCGTTTATGCAGATCCTAAGGAATGTGAACTTCTTGTTAAGGAAACGGATGTAGACTGCTTTGCTCCGGCATTGGGTTCTGTCCATGGTCCATATAAAGGAGAACCGAACCTTGGGTATAAGGAAATGGAAGAGGTTCGTGATCTAACTAAAAAACCGCTTGTTCTTCATGGTGGCACTGGTATTCCGACAAAAGATATCCAAAAAGCCATTTCACTGGGAACATCAAAAATAAATGTGAATACGGAAAACCAAATCGTTTTCACTAAAGCTGTTCGAGAAGTCTTAAATAGTAATGCGGATGTATATGATCCACGCAAATTCTTAGGACCTGGTCGGGAAGCAATCAAACAAACGGTCATTGGTAAAATTCGCGAATTCGGTTCCAATAACAAAGCTTAATTTTTTTAAAAGGTAATTTGTCCATCAGAGATTTTTTTGTTCTCTGATGGCGACATAGGAACAAGGCGGTATTGCCCTTCGTTCATCAAACCATTAAAATGCAGTGTACAAGCACGTAAAATTCATTTACATATGGAGGAACTTTTCATGAAATTCTTTATTGATACAGCTAATATGGAAGAAATTAAACAAGCTTACGAACTTGGTGTCTTAGGAGGGGTTACGACCAACCCATCGCTTGTAGCAAGAGAAAAAGGCGTTTCTTTTCATGACCGTCTAAAAGAGATTACAAGCCTTGTAAAGGAATCTGTCTCTGCGGAAGTTATCTCCCTTGATTTTGAAGGAATGATGGCAGAGGCAAAAGAACTAGTTGCCATTGCACCAAATATCACAATCAAAGTACCAATGACACCGGATGGCTTGAAGGCTGTTGCAGCTTTAACAAAACAAGGGGTTAAAACGAATGTTACCCTTATTTTCAGTGCCAACCAAGCGTTACTTGCTGCTAGGGCAGGAGCGACATATGTGTCTCCATTCTTAGGACGTTTAGATGATATCGGTCAAAATGGATTGGACTTAATCTCCGATATCGCAGACATCTTTACAATCCATGGCATCCAATCAGAAATCATCGCGGCTTCAATTCGCCATCCGATGCATATCACACAAGCTGCGTTAAACGGAGCTCATATCGCAACAATTCCTTATAAAGTGTTAATGCAATTATTCCACCATCCTTTAACGGATAAAGGGATCGAAGCATTCTTGAAAGACTGGAACTCTCGTACAGAAGCATAATGAATCCTACCGCTAAGTTGCAAAAGAATGCTGAGTATTGGATGAAAAAGAAAAAAATTAGAAATTTTTCTCATTTTTCTACATGACTTTTCTATTTTTGTGTAAACTAAGAAACTAGATAGTGAATGATGTCGGATTACGTAATTTTCTTGTGGTAAAATATTACTTTTATTTAAAATACAGCTTCTTGAGTGCTTAGCGTGGAAGGGAGTTCATTATGGAAAAACTTAAAATTGCCGGTGGTTATCCTCTTAAGGGGACCATTCGGGTCAGTGGTGCGAAAAACAGTGCTGTCGCTTTAATTCCTGCAACGATTTTGGCAGATTCCCCAGTCACGATAGAAGGCCTGCCGGATATCTCTGATGTACAGATGCTAAAAGAATTAATGGAGGAAATTGGCGGTACTGTTGTTTTTAACGATGGTGAAATGACTGTCGATCCCAGCAAAATGATTTCTATGCCTCTACCTAACGGAAAGGTGAAAAAATTGCGTGCCTCTTATTATTTGATGGGTGCGATGCTAGGGAAATTTAAAAAAGCTGTAATTGGACTGCCTGGAGGATGTCATTTAGGACCTCGTCCAATCGATCAGCATATTAAAGGGTTCGAAGCACTAGGAGCACAAGTGACGAATGAACAAGGCGCCATTTATTTAAGGGCGGAAGAGTTACGTGGTGCCCGTATCTATTTGGATGTAGTCAGTGTCGGGGCAACGATCAATATCATGTTGGCTGCTGTCTTGGCTAAAGGGCGGACCGTAATTGAAAATGCAGCAAAAGAGCCAGAAATTATTGATGTTGCTACCTTGTTGACCAATATGGGAGCGAAAATCAAGGGAGCCGGAACGGATATCATTCGGATTGATGGTGTGGATAGCCTTCATGGGTGCAAACATACGATTATCCCCGATCGGATAGAAGCGGGAACTTTCATGATTCTAGCTGCTGCTGTTGGTGAGGGCATATTGATCGATAATGTTATTCCCCAACATTTAGAGTCACTCACGTCCAAAATGCGGGAAATGGGCGTCGGTATCGAAGCTGGGGACGATCAAGTATTTGTGGCTCCTGGTCAGGTCCTGAAATCTGTTGATATAAAGACCTTGGTTTATCCAGGGTTCCCGACTGACTTACAGCAGCCTTTTACGTCGTTATTAACAAAAGCGAGCGGTTCAAGCATGGTGACTGACACGATTTACGGAGCACGCTTTAAGCATATAGACGAATTACGCCGCATGAATGCAAAGATTAAAGCAGAAGGCAGGACGGGTATCATTAGCGGCCCGGTCCAACTTCATGGGGCAAAGGTAAAAGCGAGCGATTTGCGTGCAGGAGCAGCTTTGGTAATTGCAGGTTTAATGGCAGAAGGAATAACGGAAGTGACGGGTCTTGAACATATAGACCGTGGATATAGTCATCTTGTAGAGAAACTTTCTGGCTTAGGTGCAACGATCTGGCGTGAAAAAATGACAGAAGAAGAAGTGGAGCAGCTGAAAAGCTGATCCCTTTCTTATTGCCTTATTGTGTTACGTTATATGCTTTAATGTGCTATACTATTATATAAATAAAACATGTTTGCACATTGAGGGGGAACGAAAAATGGAAAGAAGTTTGTCGATGGAGCTTGTCCGTGTAACGGAAGCGGCTGCTCTTGCATCTGCGCGTTGGATGGGTAGAGGAAAGAAAGAAGAAGCAGATGATGCGGCAACAACGGCGATGAGGGATGTTTTTAATAGCATACCCATGCAAGGTACGGTCGTTATCGGTGAAGGGGAAATGGACGAAGCACCCATGCTTTATATCGGTGAGAAACTTGGTACAGGCCTTGGACCACTAGTGGATGTTGCAGTCGATCCTTTAGAAGGAACGAATATCGTTGCATCAGGCGGATGGAATGCACTAGCAGTTTTGGCTGTTGCCGATCAAGGGAACTTGCTGCATGCTCCTGATATGTATATGGATAAAATTGCCGTCGGTCCTGAAGCGGTAGGTCTGATCGATATCAATGCATCCGTATTAGATAACCTTAAGGCAGTTGCCAAAGCGAAAAATAAGGATATTCAAGACGTGGTAGCTACGGTCTTGAACCGTAAAC
Organism: Peribacillus sp. NPDC097264; assembly: GCF_050277925.1. Lineage (NCBI taxonomy): Bacteria > Bacillati > Bacillota > Bacilli > Caryophanales > Bacillaceae > Peribacillus > Peribacillus sp. NPDC097264. The sequence continues at coordinate 436,804 of NZ_JBNNSR010000001.1, read as the reverse complement.
GCCATTCTAAAATCATCGAAGAACTTCGCGATGCGGGTGCCCGTATCAAGTTGATCAACGATGGAGATGTAGCCGGTGCCATTAATACGGCTTTCGATCATACAGGTGTTGATATTCTATTCGGATCTGGTGGAGCTCCTGAGGGAGTCATTTCAGCTGTAGCATTAAAATGTCTTGGAGGAGAAATCCAAGGTAAGCTTCTTCCTCAAAATGAAGAAGAAGTGAAACGCTGTGGGAAAATGGGACTTGATCTTGGTAAAGTCTTGAGAATGGAAGACCTTGTCCGTGGTGATGACGCGATTTTTGCTGCGACTGGCGTTACGGATGGTGAACTTCTTCGTGGCGTACAATTTAAGGCTCATCATGGCGAGACACAATCCGTGGTCATGCGTGCCAAATCAGGAACGGTCCGTTTCATCGATGGACGCCATATTCTGAAAATGAAGCCAAACGGCTTGATTAGATAAGACCATTTACTCTTGAATAGTTATGAGGGAAAGCGCGCGTGTTTCATGCACGCTTTCTCTTTTAAAAAATTAAGTTGAATAATTTAATTAAAAAAAGTAAAATAAAGCTTGTTCTACTAATTGATTTAATTCTGCCCTTTCACTCCAAACTTCAAGAAGCCTTCAAATAATTTTCTTCTTTACATGTAAAATGTATCATCCTTTCTACGAAAACTCTGGTCAGGTACATGGATTGTGGATTCTCTTCCATTTAACAAACCAATCCTTTTTCAGTATGGGTGAAAACGTTTAATTAATAAAAGTGTGGTGTCATGATGAATTTAACGATTTCCAATTTAGAAAACATGAAATTAAAAGATCTCTATGAGCATGCACGGGAATATAAAGTTTCTTATTACAGCAAGCTGTCGAAAAAAGAACTTATATTTGCGATCCTAAAAGCTCAAGCCGAACAAGATGGCCTTCTATTCATGGAAGGTGTTTTAGAGATTATCCCTTCAGAGGGATTTGGTTTCCTGCGTCCGATTAATTACTCTCCAAGCTCGGAGGATATCTATATTTCAGCTTCCCAAATCCGCAGGTTTGATTTGCGTAATGGTGATAAGGTATCCGGAAAGGTTAGGCCGCCGAAAGAAAACGAACGCTATTATGGATTATTACATGTAGAAGCCGTTAATGGCGACAATCCTGAGTCTGCTAAGGAACGTGTCCATTTCCCTGGGTTGACTCCGTTGTATCCAAATAGACAGATTACATTAGAAACAACGACGAAGAATTTATCAACAAGAATTATGGATGTCCTTGCTCCTGTCGGGTTTGGCCAACGTGGGTTAATCGTGGCTCCCCCTAAGGCGGGTAAAACGATGTTGATTAAAGAAATGGCCAATGCCATTACAACGAATCATCCCGAGGCGGAATTAATTGTCTTACTCATTGACGAACGCCCCGAAGAAGTAACGGATATTGAACGTTCAGTGGCTGGTGACGTCGTTAGTTCGACATTCGATGAAGTGCCGGAGAACCATATCAAAGTGGCTGAACTGGTATTGGAACGGGCAATGCGCCTAGTTGAGCATAAACGCGATGTCATCATTCTAATGGATAGTATTACTCGTTTGGCACGTGCTTATAACCTAGTGATTCCCCCAAGCGGTAGAACGTTATCGGGTGGGATTGATCCAGCTGCATTCCATCGGCCGAAACGCTTCTTTGGAGCAGCCAGGAACATCGAAGAAGGCGGTAGCTTAACGATTCTTGCTACAGCTTTGGTAGATACTGGATCACGTATGGATGATGTTATTTATGAAGAATTTAAAGGTACGGGAAATATGGAGCTTCACTTAGACCGCTCCCTTGCTGAAAGACGCATTTTCCCTGCGATTGACATTCGCCGTTCAGGTACCCGTAAAGAAGAATTATTAATTCCGAAAGACCGTTTGGATAAGCTTTGGGCCATTCGTAAAACGATGTCCGATTCCCCAGATTTTGCAGAGAAATTCCTTCGCCGTCTAAAACAGACAAAAAGCAATGAGGAATTTTTCAGTAAGTTGGACGAAGAGATGCTTGAAATGAAAAAAGGATCATCGAGTTTAAAGCGCTCTTAAACAGGTTGAAAACAAAATGTTGCACAACGAGTTTTAAATTGCTATAATGAGGTCATGTGTTTTTACAATAAATGTGAGGATGCATTTTCCTCATCTTGAAGTATATAACTCTGTTTCGAATGATTCAGGGCAGAAGGAGCTGAAAAGAATGAAAACTGGAATTCATCCAAATTATAAACTATCAAAAGTAATTTGCTCTTGCGGGAATACTTTTGAAACTGGTTCAGTTAAAGAAGAAATCAAAGTTGAGACTTGTTCAGAATGCCATCCATTCTACACTGGTCGTCAAAAATTCGCTGAAGCTGGCGGACGTGTTGATCGCTTCAACAAAAAATACGGTATTAAATAAGCCGGACTTTCAAAAAACAGGCAAGTATTCTTCTTGCCTGTTTTTTTCTTTTCTGAAAATTAATGAGATTTATATAAAACCGGGTCCAAAAAAATTATGGCCAAGGGATCGACAGGTGGAAGGAGTAGCTGTTTCCATGTATGTAATGAAACAAACAGGCTGGATCGAGGTTATTTGCGGAAGCATGTTTTCAGGTAAATCTGAGGAATTGATAAAACGGGTCAGCCGTGCTCAATTTGCAAAAGAGAGTATAGCGGTTTTTAAACCAGCTATAGATAACCGCTATGCGGAAGAGGCTGTCGTATCACACAACGGTTCCTCCGTGATGGCAAAGCCGATTGCCCATTCAACAGATATATTTAAGTATCTGGATCAGCCCTTGGATATTATTGCGATAGATGAAGTTCAATTCTTTGATCCTGAAATTATCGGGGTTGCCCAGCATCTTGCGGACAGCGGTTATCGAGTGATTATGGCTGGACTGGACCAAGATTTCAGAGGTGAACCATTCGGCCCCATGCCTACTTTATTATCACTTGCTGAATCCGTTACGAAGCTGCAAGCTGTATGTGAAGTATGTGGGTCACCTGCGAGTAGGACTCAGCGTTTGATTGATGGTTCGCCTGCTTCCTATGATGAACCCATCATTCTTGTTGGTGCATCGGAGTCATATGAGCCCCGTTGCCGTCATCATCACGAAGTTCCAGGTAAACAAGCGGTGGAAGTAAAAGAACAAATATGAATGTAAAACGATGTCCTAGGATTCCGATCCTAGGGCATTTTTTATTAGGTAAAGGGAACATATAGAAGAAAGGTCATCCCAATACATGGAAGAGAATTAAAGAAACTTTTACCTTCATTTTGGGAATGCTGAAGAGGAAGCACTCTAATAAGACATAACCTAATGGAGGTAAAAACATGAAAATCACTTTGCCTTTTTTGGCGGCTGTTTTTCTTAGTATATTGACAGCTTGCGGTCAAAATGACAATGCAATTGATAATGATTCAGAATACGGAGATCAAACTAGAAATGGTCAAGAATTTGTTGGTAATCATACGAAGAATGTCACGCATGATTGGGATAATGAAGCGGAACGCCCTTCCGATCAGCTGCTGAATACACCTCATCATACAAGTAATAATTCACCCTCAATGGGACAAGAAGTAGATAAAATCCGGGCGGTCATTAAATCGGAAACCGATTATGATACTGGGATGGTGTGGCATAATGGCAATACGATTCATGTGACCGTCCTTGCCAAAGGCAAAATAAAGACGGATCAGGAAAGAGAAAAGGAAAAGAGACGGATTGAGGATCTTATCTTACGGGCGGTTCCCCAATATAATATAGATGTGAAAGTAAAGAAATAACCACATATTTGAATCAGCTTTGACGTTGATTATTCACCTATACTATAATTAACCTTAGAAGTGAACTCGAATGGGGCACTGAATTAATTATATGTAGAAATAAAAAGATCCTTTCAACATCATGCCAAGTAGGTGTTGGATAACTTAAGAGGTGAATAACTTGTTTGATCGACTGCAAGCAGTAGAAGATAGATATGAGAGATTGAATGAACTATTGAGTGACCCTGAAATCATCAATGATACGAATAAGCTAAGGGAATATTCGAAGGAACAAGCTAGTATTCAGGAAACGGCTTCCACTTATAAGGAATACAAAGAGGTCCGGGATCAACACAAGGAAGCTAAAGCAATGCTTGAGGATAAATTGGATGCGGATATGCGCGATATGGTTAAGGAAGAAATCAGTGAACTCGAATCCACGATACAACGACTCGAGGAAAAGCTGAAGATCTTGCTGATTCCGAAAGATCCTAATGATGACAAAAACGTTATCATGGAGATACGTGGAGCGGCAGGCGGAGATGAAGCGGCGCTATTTGCAGGAAGTCTTTACCGCATGTACAGCCGTTTTGCTGAGGTGCAAGGTTGGAAGACTGAGGTCATTGAAGCGAGTCCTACCGGGCTTGGCGGTTATAAGGAAATCATTTTCATGATCAATGGGAATGGTGCTTATTCCAAGTTGAAGTTTGAAAATGGAGCCCATCGTGTTCAACGTGTCCCTGAAACGGAGTCGGGTGGACGAATTCATACATCAACGGCAACGGTCGCCGTTTTACCAGAAGCCGAAGAAGTGGAAATACAAATCCATGATAAGGATGTACGTGTAGATACTTTTGCATCCAGCGGACCTGGAGGGCAAAGTGTTAACACGACCATGTCGGCCGTACGTTTAACACATATACCAACGAATACGGTAGTGTCTTGTCAGGACGAAAAATCACAAATCAAAAATAAAGACAAAGCGATGAAAGTATTACGGGCTCGGGTATATGACAAAATCAATCGCGAAGTACAGGCAGAATATGACCAGAACCGGAAGCTTGCGGTTGGTACAGGGGACCGTTCAGAACGAATCCGCACGTATAATTTCCCGCAAAACCGTGTTACCGACCATCGGATTGGCTTAACGATTCAAAAGCTGGATCAAATCATGGAAGGAAAGCTGGATGATGTCGTGGATGCCTTGATCATGGAAGATCAATCATCAAGGCTGGAAAATGCAGATGAATAATCCGGTTGTGAAAGTATATGAAGCCCTGAAGTGGGCTTCTTCTTTTTTAATGGAGAATGGTCGCGATGCCAATGCGGGAGAGATTTTGCTGCAACATTATTTAAAACAGACGAGATCGCAACTTTTGGCCAATCTGCACACAGAACTCAGTCCAGAACAGCTTGAACAATTCAAGTCGGGAGTGGCGCAACACGTAAAAGGAGAACCGGTCCAGTATATAATCGGAAGCGAGGAGTTTTATGGCCGTACCTTCCTTGTGAATGAAGAAGTATTGATTCCCAGACCGGAAACGGAAGAATTGATATACTATACGCTTCGAAAACTTCCCGGCATTTTTAAAGGGGCCCAGAAGCTGAATATGGCAGATATCGGGACGGGTAGTGGAGCAATTGCTATAACGATGAAACTGGAGGAACCAAGACTGCACGTGACGGCTACGGATATCGCAGCACCTTCACTTGAGGTGGCGCGAAGGAATGCTGGATTACTGGATGCGGATGTGCAATTTATCCAAGGTGATTTACTTCAGCCCTTCATCCAGCAAAATAAGAAGGTGGACATCCTTTTATCGAATCCTCCATATATCCCGGATGAAGATGAAAAGACGATGTCTACGGTCGTAACGGATCATGAGCCCCATCGTGCTTTATTTGCAGGTGTCGATGGACTCGATTTTTACCGCCGGTTTATGGAACAATTGCCGCAAGTCATGCAAGTGCCTGGTTTCATCGGTTTTGAAGTGGGGGCAGGACAAGGGCAAGCTGTGGCTGGATTACTGAAAGAAACGTTTGTGCACGCGGATGTTTCCGTTGAACATGATATTAATGGGAAAGATCGGATGGTCTTTGCTATATTGAGTTGATTCGTCTCCGTTGGGGACGGATTTTTTCCTTTTGGAAAATCGTGAACCTTAAATCATATTTACTAGTTTAAGATAGCCGGGTATTGGCGAGACTAGTTTGTATGAGGGGGGCGAGAGTAATGAAAACTAAACATTTAGCCATTATTTATCTATTAATCTTAACAATAGGAACGATTATAAGTATATACATGCCGAAAGCGGAAGCGGTCGGAACCGAGGCGACCATGGTCATACCGGATGAGGCGATTCGACTTAGGATTTTAGCTAACAGCGATAAGGAAGCGGACCAATCCGTTAAACGCCTGATCCGTGACGAAGTGAATGCCGATATTACCGAGTGGGTAAAAGATCTTACCTCATTAGATGAAGCGAGAAAAGTAATTCAATCCCATTTGGGTGATATTGAGGCCACGGCCAGGGAAGTGGTAAAGGAGAATGGTTTGGAGCAGTCCGTTTCCGTGGATTTTGGACAAGCAGAGTTTCCCACAAAGCTTTATGGCCAGTATTTATACCCTGCAGGTGAGTACGAAGCGGTGATCATCACGCTTGGTGAAGGGGAAGGGGCTAACTGGTGGTGTGTGTTGTTTCCTCCATTATGCTTCCTTGATTTTTCAAACGGTACAGCAGTAAGCCAAAGTCCTATTGTAGAGGATGAAGAAAAGGAAACGGTGACGGTGGAAAAGGCAAAAGTGTCCGCGGCTGTAAAGGACACGAAAGCAAAAGCGAAGGATAAGATAGTAGAAGGGGTGAAGGAGGAGGCTAGAGAAGAGGATGAAGAAGTAGAGAATGCCGAATATACGGCCTCTGCCGATAAGGGACAACAAGTGTACGACGGAGAAGATGAGTCCGAAGTTGAAGTGAAGTCACTTTTTGCGGAAATTTTCCATGAGATTTTTTGAAATGGGGGCAACTGTCCCCAATTTTCAGGTTTAGAAAGGGAAAACCGTACATATCCACAGGCATATTAACAAAATATCGAAAAAGTCAGTCTTTAATGGCCAATATCCACAATATTATCCACAGTTTACTTGTAGTTACCCACAATTTGTGGATAACACTTGAATATTGTGTATACTTCTTTTATACTTTCAAAGTATCTTTTAAGCAAAAACCATCTAAAACGGCTGAAAAACCGTTCATATATAAGCAATTATCAAAAATAAGATAAGTAAAAAAGTGAAGGTGTTAATAATGGAAACGAAAGTCTGGTTAGTGGATAAAGATGTGGATAATTTACAAAGTTATCCCCAGATCATACAATCGGCCGAATTATTAGAGGCCAATCAGGTGGTAGCCTTTCCTACTGAAACCGTTTACGGCTTGGGAGCTAATGCAAAAAGTGATGAAGCGGTAAAAAAGGTGTTCGAAGCAAAGGGGCGACCAAGTGACAATCCATTGATTGTCCACATCGCTTCTGAGAAGCAATTAAACGAGATAGTTGAAGAGGTCCCAGAACAAGCAAGGAAACTGATGGATGAGTTTTGGCCGGGGCCATTGACTCTCATTATGAAACGAAAACCTGGAAAGTTGTCGGACATAGTGACAGCTGGCTTGGAGTCCGTTGCAATCAGGATGCCGAATCATCCGATTGCCTTGGCCCTTATTAAGGCGAGTGGCTTGCCGATAGCGGCACCGAGTGCAAATACTTCGGGGAAACCGAGCCCGACTACCGCTAAGCATGTCGAAGATGATTTGGTAGGTCGAATTGCAGGTATCGTCGATGGCGGGGCAACAGGGGTAGGCGTTGAGTCCACAGTGCTTGATTGTACCGTAGAAACCCCGGTTATATTAAGACCCGGTGGGATTACACTCGAACAAATCGAAGCGGTCATCGGTACGGTAAGGCATGATGTCGCTTTGAAAAGTAAAGATGCGGCCCCAAAAGCACCGGGAATGAAATATACACATTATGCACCGAAAGCGCCACTTTTTTTAGTGAAGGGCAATCAAGCTTTTCTTCAAAGACTTGTGGATGAAAAAAGAAAAGATGGGTTGAAAGTTGGCGTCATATGTTCTACTGAGCATCAACCTGAATATAAAGCGGATTATGTCATAGCGCCTGGATCATTGGCAGACTTGCATACGGTTGCAGCCGGGTTGTACGATACGTTAAGACAATTTGATGCCCTTGATACGGATATCATCTTTAGCGAAATGTTCCCGGAGTCCGGAATTGGCGTTGCCATCATGAACAGGCTCGTTAAAGCTGCCGGTCACCAAACTATCGAGGGATAGGTAATCACAGCTAAAACACAGGATTTTTCCTTCTATTTCTTTTCGGACATGCATAACATGTAGTAGGCACGTCCGAGGGGGGTTGGAATGAATACGGTTTCTGGGGAAATCATCACCTTATTGATCATGGCTTTTGCGTTAGGCATGGACGCCTTTTCTGTGGGATTGGGAATGGGCATGTTCAAGCTAAGGCTGAGGCAGATTTTCTTCATCGGGCTGACAGTCGGTTTTTTTCATGTATGGATGCCGTTGCTTGGAATGGGGGCGGGGCGTTTTATCTCTGATAAATTCGGAACTTTTGCTACATATGCGGGCGGCCTCTTGTTGATTTTTCTTGGCATCCAGATGTTCCTACCCGGGAAGGTGAATGAATCAGGGAGCAGAGATCAAAAACTACTTGCCCCGGTAGGAAAAGGGTTGCTCATATTTGCGCTTGGGGTGAGCCTGGATAGTTTTTCAGTGGGTTTGACTCTCGGAATCTATGGGGCGAAAACGCTCGTGACCATTTTATGCTTTGGCCTTGCCGCCACTCTTTTAACGTGGGCGGGACTTCTGCTTGGGAGAAAGATGCAGGGACTCTTGGGAGTATACAGTGAGATCCTTGGTGGAAGTATTCTATGTGCATTCGGCTTAAAGCTATTATTCTCTTTTTAGACATATTCATATCCTATCTTTTCATCATCAAACTGTTCCGAATGCCGGAGCGGTTTTTATTTTTATCAGGACTAGGTAAAAAGGTTTATAAAATCGCCTTATTTTATTCAAATTATCGATGTTTTTTATGTTATTTTAATTAAGAGTAGGCTTTTAGACGGACTATTCAAATTGGATCTATGCCTTATAATGAATAAAAAAGGAGGCGTTACATATGATCCGAGTATTGTTTGTATGCACCGGTAACACGTGCAGGAGCCCCATGGCAGAAGCAATTTTAAAAAGTAAGAACATATCGGGCATCGAAGTGAGGTCCGCAGGCGTATATGCTACACCTGGTCAGGACGCATCAGAATATGCCAAAAGAGTATTGGACGAAAATGATATGTGGAATCACCATCGCTCCACACTATTATCCCAGCAGGATTTAGACTGGGCCACACATATTTTTACGATGACGGAAGGACATAAATCGGTCATTCTGAATACATTCCCAACCATAGATCACAAAACTTTCACTTTAAAAGAATTCATTCAGGACGATAAATATGATAAAGACATACTAGATCCGTTTGGCGGTTCGGAAAACCTGTATCGGGAAACGTTCAAGGAGCTTCATGGTTTAATTGTAGAATTGGTTAAAAGGCTCAAAGAGTAAGTCTACAGGGGGAAAGAGAATGGCAGAAAGAGCACATTATAAGTTTGGTTTACGAAAGAAATTGGTTGTCTTCATTACAGTCCTTGCTTTAATCACGTATTCAACCTCGGCATTTTTCATTTTCGTTGTACACCCAATGTTTTTTGAAAATATCAGTTCGATAAGTTTTAGCATTGCTACGTTGTTACTAGGCATAATGTGGTCGGGCCTTCTCGCCTTTTTTGCAGCCGGTGTCATTACTAAACCACTACAAAGGTTAGAAAAAGTTGCTCTAAGTGCAGCACAAGGAAGCATTAACGAAGAAGTGGTCCTATCGAAGGCGGATGATGAGATACGTTCACTCGGCATGGCTTTTAACTTGATGCTGTTTAACCTCCGGGAAATGGTACAGAGCATTGAAGAGAACTTTCAAGAGACCAATAATAAAGTCATTCATATCTCCCAAGAGTCTTCGAGAGCTTCGGACCAGGCTGAGAACATCGCAAGGACCATTGAAGAAATATCCAAAGGTGCCGACAACTCGGCAGTCTCCATCATGAATACGGCTGAATCCATCGATGATGTCATCATGATTGCGCAGCAGGTTCAAAGCAAGGCGAAGGCATCGGTTGGACTGTCAAGTGAAATGGCGGAAGAACTGTTTCAGAGTAAGGAAGTCGTCAATTCTTTGGTTTCCGGTATTAAACAATTGGCTCAAGAAAACCAAGAGTCACTCAAAACGGTGAAGCGCTTGGAGGAAAATGCGAAAAAGGTAGAACAAATCATTGAACTCGTCGGTGATATCGCAGCTCAGACCAACCTTTTGGCCTTGAATGCCTCGATTGAAGCAGCCCGAGCCGGAGAACACGGTAAAGGATTTGCCGTTGTAGCGGAGGAAGTCCGTCTCTTGGCGGATGAGAGCGCGAAAGCTGTTCAGGGCATTTCAAGTCTTATCAAAAACATTCAAGTTGAAGTTCAGGCGGTCGTCAAACAAATCAGTGAGCAGGTGGTATCGGCGAATAAAGAAGCGCAAAAAGGGACCGATACAGACATAGCGATCGAAGGCATGACAAAAACGGTACATAACGTTGTCGTAGCGGTCAAGGATATTACCGAGCTTGTTGATCGTCAGATGGAAAGTGTGGAGGAAACATCCAGGCAGTCACAGGAAGTCGCTGCCATTGCTGAAGAGACATCCGCTGGTGCAGAAGAAGTCACGGCTGCAACCCATGAACAGGCTTCCGTTATGGAAAATGTAGATAAGTTGGCCATGGAACTTAAGGATCAAGCCGACAAACTTAAGCAGACCATCACCCGTTTTCATACGTAAACCGCTTCCTTGCAGGAAATCAGTCGCTGATTTCCTGCTTTTGTAGTGTGCCCGGCATGGGTGCAATCTATAGGGTGTGAGTCCCGAACCATGAAGGCAGTAGTAATGGTTAGCTTAATGCAAGGGTGTCCACGGTGACGTGGAATCTGAAGGAAGCAAGCGGCAAACCTCCGGTCTGAGGAACACGAACTTCATATAAGGCTAGGTATCATTGGATGAGTTTGCTACACAAAACAAAATCCATACTGCCGAAGGTGGTACAGAGTAAATGAAGCAGATAGGTGGAGGGAAAGATTGCACTCTTACCCGGGGAGGTCTGGTGACAACCAAGTAAACTTGGCAACCTGTCCAGTGATGGACAGCTGAATCATCAGAAGTCAGCAGAGGTCATATTACTTATCTACTCGAGAAGATAAGGAAGGACCGAACAGATTAAGGAGGATAAATACTAGGCGTTCGTTATCTTGCAAAGAAGCAAACAATTCCAAACGGAACTTATTTGAAGGAAGAAGTGGTGAATACACGGGGAACTTCAAAAGGGCGGAGCAGATAAAGGCACAAATAGACCATTTATCCACGTAGAAAGGATATCAACGATGTTAATGGAACAGGTACTAGAAAGGGACAACTTAATACAGGCATTAAAGCGTGTAGAGAGAAATAAGGGAAGCCACGGAGTCGATGGAATGCCGGTTCAAAACCTGAGACCGCACCTCGTAACAGCGTGGCATCACATGAAAACATCCTTACTAGAGGGTACTTATCAACCGCAACCCGTCCGTCGTATCGAAATCCCGAAACCAAACGGCGGAGTTCGGTTATTGGGAATTCCCACCGTTCTTGACCGTTTCATTCAACAAGCGATTGCCCAGATATTGAACAAGATATACGACTCCACCTTTTCAGAGAATAGCTACGGATTTCGCCCTAATAAACAGGGCCACCAGGCTGTTCGAAAGGCGAAATCGTATATAGCCGAAGGGTATACATGGGTTGTAGATATGGACTTAGAGAAATTTTTCGATAAAGTGAATCATGATAAACTCATGGGAAAGCTTGAGCTGAAAATTGAAGATAAACGAGTTCTAAAACTGATTCGTAAATTCTTACAAGCAGGGATTATGATTGGCGGACTATTCCATAAGAGTAATGAGGGAACTCCGCAAGGGGGACCCTTAAGTCCTCTATTATCTAATATCATGTTAGATGAGTTAGATAAAGAACTGGAGAAGCGAAATCTTCGATTTGTGAGGTATGCGGATGACTGTAATGTCTTCGTAAAGACAAGAAAAGCGGCAAATCGAGCCATGAGTAACCTTTCCTCCTTCATAGAACGTAAACTAAAACTAAAGGTTAATTATGAGAAATCAAAAGTAGATCGTCCTTGGAATCGAACATTTCTCGGTTTTAGTTACACAAGGTCAAAGAAGAACCCGAAGGTTCGATTGGCACAACAAACGGTAAAGAGAGTGAAGAACCGAATCAGAGAAATGACCTCGAGGAAATCCCCGATACCCATGGAACTCAAAATAGGTAGGTTAAAACAGTACCTTAGAGGATGGGTAGGTTATTTTTCTCTCATTGATACTCCAAGTATATTGAGAAAATTAGATTCATGGATTCGAAGAAGGCTCAGAATGTGCCTCTGGAAACAGTGGAAACTCCCAAAGACGAGAGTACGAAAACTCAAAGGGCTTGGTGTACCTTCTAGAAAAGCATATGAATGGGGGAATAGTAGAAAGGGTTACTGGCGAATTACCCAAAGTCCTATTCTACATAAAACCCTCGACAATGCTTATTGGCATAATCAAGGGTTAGAAAGTTTATATGAACGATATACAAAACTACGTCAGACTTAAACTGAACCGCCGTATACCGAACGGTACGTACGGTGGTGTGAGAGGTCGGAGGCTAGGCGCCTCCTCCTACTCGATTAGAGGGGACCTGCTTCCCTTTATCTTTTCATAACTTTGTGACACAATAAAAATAAATGAGAACATCTAGGAGGACTTTATTATGAAAGTTGCAATTGCTTCAGACCATGGAGGAATTCAAATCCGTGAAGAAATAAAGAACTTGATGAATGAGTTGAATATTCCATATGAGGATTTCGGCTGTGAATGCAGTACATCCGTGGATTATCCCGACTTTGCCCTGCCGGTTGCTGAAAAAGTGGCGAAAGGCGAATTTGATCGAGGCATCCTAATCTGTGGTACAGGCATCGGAATGAGCATTGCTGCCAATAAAGTCAAAGGGATACGTTGTGCGCTGGTTCATGATGTGTATAGTGCAAAATTAACCCGTCAGCATAATGACAGCAATGTGTTAGCGATGGGGGAACGTGTCATTGGGCCTGGTCTTGCAAGGGAGATAGCCCAAACATGGTTGACTTATGAATTTGAGGGCGGTCGTCACCAAAATCGGATTGGCAAGATTGCAGAGTATGAGGACAAAAGTAACTAAGTCATTCATCATCCGTAATGCTAATGCGAGGTATCCACAATGAAAGGATGCGTTTTTCATGACAAGTGATGCTTTATTATCAGAAGAGCTTGAGATATGGAAAAACCAGTTTCAAAAACTGTTACAGGAGTTCCAGGAAACCGCCGCTTTAGGGAAGCGCCAGCTACTTGTAATTGGTTGCTCTACAAGTGAAGTGGCTGGGAAACGGATTGGTACCGAAGGATCGGTTGATGTGGCGGGCATGCTTTTTTCTGTAGTGAAGGAATTTCAAGAAGAAACCGGAGTGCAGGTTGCCTATCAGTGTTGTGAACACTTGAATAGGGCGCTCGTCCTCCCAAGGGAGTCGGCGGATTCACGAGGCTATGAAGAAGTTGCGGTTGTACCCGTACGCACAGCTGGAGGGTCAATGGCCACCCACGCTTATCAGCAATGGGATGATGCTGTAGTTGTCGAGCACATCAAGGCGGATGCAGGGATTGATATTGGCGATACGTTTATCGGCATGCATTTGAAACATGTAGCTGTTCCAGTTAGAACATCCATTAAGGAAATAGGCCATGCCCATGTGACAATGGCTAGAACCCGTCCTAAACTAATTGGTGGGGAACGGGCCGTTTATCAAGCTGCTTCTGTAAATAAGAGTTGTACATGATAATTAAAAAGGCGAACAGCATTCCTTTAATGAGGGGATGCTGTTTTCAAATAACAGAGGAACAATCTTAAATAATCGCAAATTGATTGTATGGAAAATGTTTTTTGCTGATTAAATCTAAGGATACTAAGGGTTTTTTCGGGAAAACTCTATAAAATACGAACAATATTTTAATATTATAGAAGGAATATTCGATAAAAATAAACTACCACTTCTAAAATAGACATGTTAAAATAGAGTAGAATTTTCAAACAATTATAGCTGAGGCTTTTTCATGTCCTTTTGAGGGCATGTTGTACATAATGGAAAAAGCGAATAATCCCGCACAATTTGAGGAGGAGTTACGGAATGAATCGTTTGGCAAAACAAGATGAACAAGTATTTAACGCAATCCAACTGGAATTAGGGCGACAAAGAAGCAAGATTGAGCTTATTGCATCTGAGAACTTCGTTAGTGAAGCTGTCATGGAGGCTCAAGGATCTGTTCTAACGAATAAATATGCTGAAGGGTATCCTGGAAAACGTTACTATGGTGGATGTGAATATGTCGACATCGTAGAAGACTTGGCACGCGATCGCGCAAAGGAAATATTTGGTGGTGAGTATGTAAATGTACAACCTCACTCTGGTGCCCAAGCGAATATGGCCGTTTACTTTACTGTTCTTCAAACAGGTGACACAGTGCTTGGGATGAACCTTTCCCATGGTGGCCACTTAACGCACGGCAGTCCTGTTAACTTCAGTGGAGTGAACTATAACTTCGTTGAATATGGTGTGGACGAAAAAGATCACCGTATCGATTATAATGATGTATTGGAAAAAGCCCGTCAGCATAAACCGAAATTGATCGTAGCGGGTGCTAGCGCATATCCACGTGAAATTGACTTTAAACGCTTCCGTGAAATTGCCGATGAAGTTGGAGCATATTTAATGGTGGACATGGCACATATCGCCGGTTTAGTGGCTGCAGGTTTGCATCCAAGCCCAGTTCCATATGCTGATTTCGTAACGACAACAACCCATAAAACACTTCGCGGACCACGTGGCGGAATGATTATTTGTAAAGAAGAGTTCGGCAAGAAAATCGATAAATCTATCTTCCCTGGTATTCAAGGCGGCCCGTTAATGCATGTTATTGCGGCTAAGGCAGTGGCATTCGGTGAAGCGCTTCAAGATGATTTTAAAGGATATGCTCAACAAATCATCGATAATGCTAAACGCTTGGGTGAAGGTCTTAAGAAAGAAGGATTCACGCTTGTATCTGACGGTACGGATAATCATTTAATCTTACTTGATGTTCGTTCAACAGGACTTACAGGAAAGATTGCAGAAAAAGCATTGGATGAAATCGGAATCACCGTCAATAAAAACGCAATTCCTTATGATCCGGAAAAACCATTCGTTACAAGTGGTATCCGTATCGGAACGGCGGCCGTGACTTCTCGTGGCTTCGGGTTAGAAGACATGGATGAAATTGCGTCACTCATTGGTCTTGTTTTGAAAAATAATGAAGATGAAGCGAAACTTGAAGAAGCGAAACAACGCGTTGAAGCTTTGACAAGTAAATTCGATTTGTATCCTTCATTCTAATATGTAGAGCCGCTTCCTTTCTGGGGAAGTGGTTTTTTTACGTAGTGCACGTGATGGAAAAAAGATATATAAGTCATCGTGTTCCGAAAAATCTAAATACTAAAAATAGGTCTGACATCTAAAGGCTTATTGAAGATTGAATCTTTTTTCTGTAAAATGAGTAGAAGTGAAATTTAAAGGGCATAAAAAGACTTTAGATGACTATGGCAAGTATGAAATATAAACAAAATCAGGCACTGGAATGGGAGAGATGAAAAATGGGAAAAGTTTTTGTTTTTGACCACCCGTTAATTCAACACAAATTAGCTTATATACGCGATATAAATACAGGAACAAAGGAATTCCGTGAACTAGTGGATGAAGTGGCATCATTGATGGCATTTGAAATCACTAGAGACATGCAACTTGAAGAAGTTGAAATCCAAACACCTGTAAGCAAGGCGAAGGTGAAAATGCTTGCTGGTAAGAAAGTGGGCATCGTTCCGATCCTACGTGCGGGAATAGGGATGGTTGACGGAATCATTAAGTTGATCCCAGCTGCAAAAGTAGGACATGTGGGTCTGTACCGTGACCCTGAAACATTAAAGCCTGTTGAATACTATGTGAAAATGCCAAGCGATTTGGCTGAAAGAGAATGTATTGTTGTTGACCCAATGTTAGCTACGGGCGGTTCTGCTATTGAAGCGATCAATTCGATTAAGAACCGTGGGGCAATCAATATCAAGTTCATGTGTCTCATTGCGGCTCCAGAGGGAGTGGAAGCATTAAAAGAAGCACATCCGGATGTTGATATTTACATTGCAGGACTTGATGAGAAGTTGGATGAACACGGATATATCGTTCCAGGTCTAGGTGACGCAGGAGATCGTTTATTCGGCACAAAATAGAAAGAAACTGAGGTGTCACGAATGAAACAACCGATCAAGGTCATGACGATTTTCGGAACGAGGCCGGAAGCTGTCAAAATGGCTCCCTTAGTACTCGAATTTCAAAAGCACCCAGAATTTTTCGAACCTATAGTTGCTGTAACGGCACAGCATCGACAAATGCTAGATCAAGTTTTGGACTTGTTTTCCATCGTTCCCGATTATGACTTGAATATAATGAAGGAAAGGCAAACGTTAGCGGATATTACAACCAGGGCTTTAAGTGGGCTTGATTCCGTAATGAAAGAAGCCAAACCCGATATTGTTCTGGTACACGGTGATACCACCACAACTTTTGTTGCGAGCTTAGCCGCCTTTTATAATCAAATCGTCATTGGACATGTGGAAGCGGGGTTGCGTACGTGGAATAAATATTCCCCTTACCCTGAAGAGATGAACCGCCAATTAACGGGCACGATGGCTGACCTTCATTTCGCACCGACTGCCAAAGCGGAAGAGAACTTGTTGAATGAAAACAAGAGAGGCAATATCTTCGTGACCGGTAATACGGCAACGGATGCTTTGAAAACGACGGTTCGCTCCACGTATTCCCATCCGGTTTTAACTGGGTTGGGCAAAGACAGGCTTGTTTTACTGACGGCTCATCGTAGGGAAAATCTAGGAGAACCGATGCGCAATATCTTCAGGGCCGTTAAAAGAATCGTGGCGGACCATGAAGATGTTCAAGTGGTTTATCCAGTACACTTGAATCCTGCTGTACAAGAACTTGCCAATGAGATTCTCGGCGATCATCCCCGTGTCCATTTAATTGAACCGCTGGATGTTTTGGATTTTCATAACTTTGCTTCCAGAGCGTATTTGATTTTGACGGATTCCGGGGGGATTCAAGAAGAGGCCCCTTCACTAGGGGTCCCTGTCCTTGTATTGCGGGATACGACTGAACGTCCTGAAGGAATCAACGCGGGTACCTTGAAGCTGGCAGGAACGGACGAGCGGACAATTGTACAAATGGCGCATGAATTGCTGAACGATCCCGAAGAGCACGAAAGAATGTCAAAGGCCTCAAATCCATATGGTGACGGAAACGCATCAGCCCGGATTGCTGAAGCGGTCCGATACTATTTCAAGCAAATAAGTGAACCACCAACAAGATTTGAATAATAAAAAAGGAAAAGCCAATATCCAAGGGCTTTTCCTTTTTTTATTGTATACTCCTCAATCGTTGAGAAGAAGATAATGGGGAAGGAGGGTGCATTAAAATGAGAGCAATCATTATAGGTATATTTATATTTATTTTTTTATCCACATTCCCCCTTCCGATTGAAAGGGGAGTGGCGTCTGTCATACTGCCCCCACTACCCAAAACGGCTGAATCCCAAAAAGTTAGGGCTGTTGTCACGACGGATCGACCGCTAAGCAATAGGGAGATTATAAAGGTACTTTCTAAATATCCATCATTGAATCTGCGCAATGTTTTTACGGTCGCCCTTGACGGATTTTCCGTACAAGGGAACAGGGAGGAGGTTAAGCGGCTTTGGAAGGAAGATCATATTCAAGCTGTTTCGGAAGTGTCGAAATATCATCCGGCGCTTGATGAAAGTGTCCCATATATTGGCGGCGATCGGGTAAGGAGCTTCTTCGATCAGAAACATCGTCGCATAACTGGAAAAGGAGTGAAGGTCGGTATTATCGATACGGGAATGGATTATACCCATCCGGATTTACAGCATGCGTACAGAGGCGGAAAGGACTTAGTGGATGACGATTCTGACCCGATGGAGACAATGAATCAGGGGGAAATGAACACGATTCATGGAACTCATGTGGCTGGCATCATTGCCGCAAATGGCAAGATGAGGGGAGTGGCCCCGGAAGCTGAAATCTATGCTTACCGTGCATTAGGACCTGGCGGGGCAGGAGATACTGAGCAAGTTTTGGCGGCCGTCGAGTCGGCCATCAAGGATAAAGTCGATGTTTTGAATCTTTCTCTTGGGAATGACATCAACGGACCTGATTTACCGATTTCACTTGCACTAAATAAGGCGGTGGAATCAGGAATTGTTGCTGTCACATCCAATGGTAATTCAGGTCCGGCCGTATGGACGGTCGGATCACCCGGAACGGCGGAGAAAGCGATATCCGTCGGGGCCTCGACTCCTCCTTTGAAAGTGCCTGTTATGGAATACGGGCTTGGTTCAAACCACTATCAATCAGATTTAACCTTGTTGCAAGGGTCGAAAAAATGGAATCTGACCTTTTCGGAAGATATCATGTATGGAGGTATTGGGGAGGAAAGTGACCTAAAGAGGGTGAAGGATAAGATTGTTTTAATGGAGCGCGGAGTACTCACTTTTCAAGAAAAAGCGACCAATGCTGAGAAGGCTGGGGCCAAGGGCGTCATCATCTTTAATAATACAAATGGTATGTTCACCGGTAGCCTAGAGAAAGAGATGAGAATACCAGTTGCTTCTATTAAAAGAAAAGATGGGTTACGCCTTAAAAAGGAATTGGAAGGTCAAGCACATGGAAAAGTTCACTTTGTAAACAAGAAGGAACAAGATAGGCTGGCTGATTTTAGCTCAAGAGGTCCTGTGACGGTGTCATGGGATATTAAGCCAGATGTGCTTGCCCCAGGAGTGGAAATCACGAGCACAATTCCAAAAGGGTACATGGCTCTAGCGGGAACGAGCATGTCCGCTCCGCATGTAGCCGGAGCATGTGCACTTATCTTGCAAAAGCACCCGAACTGGACACCCGAACAAGTGAAGTCTGCATTGATGAGCACGTCCAAGCCATTAAGTAAATCCGTTCAGCATTTGTATCATACCTATGAGCAAGGGGCAGGGCGAATCCAAATTGATGAAGCGATAAAAGCGGATACACTCTTATACCCGAGTTCCTTATCATTTGGAATGTACACTAAAAGGGATGGTATCGAGGAGCACCAACAAGCATTGATTCTTGAAAATACAGGAAAGAATAAAAAACGGTACACGATGATCGTTCCTTTACAAGAAAAAGGGCTGAATTGGGATTTGCCACAATCCCTTACTTTAAACCCTGGGGAAAAGAAGGAAGTGCAATTGGGGCTTCAAGTAAGTCCAGAGAAACTTAGTAAGGGTGTGTATGATGGCTATCTCTTCATAATGGAAGGTAATAAGAAAATATCGCTCCCTTATTTATATGTAAAAGAAGAGCCCGATTACCCAAGGGTGATGGGATTTGAATTCGGAAAAGGAGATCAAGCCAGCACGTACCGTTATGAAATGTATCTCCCTCGTGGAGCAGAGGAATTCGGGATTGCACTCTATGAGGCAGATAGTCTGAGATTTGCGGGGTTCATGGATTGGTCCAGACCAGCTTCATCCGGTATGACGAAAAAAACCATTTTCAAAAAGGATTTACCACCCAATGGAGTGTATAAAGCGATTATCTTTGCGAGGAGGGGAGGAAGGGAAGATCGGATAGAAAAGACGTTACTTATTGAGTGAACATGACAGATGTGTAAAATAAAACTGATGTCAATAGTCAAAAAAAGATATTCTGTGAACAATTCAGTAATATTTACAAACCTGTGACAAATTTCACTAACGACACATTGACATTGATTCTAGCCTATTGTATGCTAACTAAGGATGTAAAATGAGAGGGTTTTCAAATGCCCGACATGCAGAATTTTACAGCATGAATTTTTTTTCTATCCTCCACCAAATTCAACCGCGAGGATGCAACTTTGCATCAAAAGAATTGCCTTCCTTTATGGCAGGGGCTGTTGTTTTGATGTCAGCGATTCTTTCTCAACTAGTCGGATCTTTTGTCAATCCATTTCACCTTCTAAGGGAAATGAATGGACGAACTATGATTCGAACCGCTGCAATTATAATAATTGGCCTTCTTTGTGAACTTGCGTCAGTTAGTTTACAAGCAATGCTCCATTCAGTACGAAAATATTTCTCAGGAGATTAAATGTAAAATGCCAGAAATAAAAATCATGTTCAACAGGCAGAGTAAATATATAGTTTATCTTCTGGCGGTTTATGTTGTTGGATGGGGACTTACGAGTTACCAAGCCGTGTTTGCGGGGCTTATACTGGGTACGATTTTGAGTTTATATAATTTATGGCTGATCAATCAAAAAATCAAGAAATTCAGTCGAGCGCTTGATGAGGGCAAAAAAGTCAAATCTCTTGGTACATTGACACGAATGGCATCCGCAGGTTTTGCGGTACTCGTTGCATTGGAATATCCGGAGCATTTTCATCTGATTAGTGTTGTATGGGGATTAATGACAGCTTATATTGTCATTTTTATAGATTTTTTCATCCAATTAATACGTCGATAGCGGGGAAGAGAGGTGAATATAGTTGAATCATGAAGCACCCTTACATGAATTTATGGGTCTAACCTTTAACTTAAGTAATGTCCTAATGATAACGATAGCAAGCCTGGTTGTATTTATCCTTGCAGTAATTAGCACACGCAAACTTGCGATGAAGCCAACTGGCATGCAGAATTTCATGGAATGGATTATGGATTTCGTTAAGGGTATTATCAATAGTAACATGGACTGGAGAACAGGTGGTCAGTTTCAACTGCTTGGTATGACTTTGCTGATGTACATTTTTGTGTCCAATATGCTCGGTCTTCCATTTGCAATTAGTTACGATGGTGTCCTTTGGTGGAAATCACCAACAGCCGACCCAGTTATCACATTGACTCTTGCAGTCATGGTCCTAGGTTTAACGCATTATTATGCTATAAAAATGAAAGGCGCGAAGGGTTATTTCAAAGCTTATAAAAACCCAATGACTTTCGTAGAGGAATTTACCAATTCCTTGACACTTGGTCTGCGTCTGTATGGTAATATTTATGCTGGTGAGGTTTTATTAAGTCTATTAGCTGGTTCTTTAGCTATGAGTGGAGCTCTAGGTTTTGTCGGAGCGATCGTTCCTACTTTAGTATGGCAAGGCTATAGTATTTTCGTCGGCAGTATCCAAGCATTTATCTTTGTTACGTTAACAATGGTTTATCTGTCTCATAAAGTCAGTGACGACCATTAATTATAAGTTCATTTTGAACTGAAATAATAAAATTTTGATACAATTTTAAGGAGGATATTTATAATGACAGGTTCAGTAGGTCTTCTTGCAGCAGCAATCGCAATTGGTTTAGCAGCACTAGGTGCTGGTATTGGTAATGGTCTTATCGTTTCAAGAACAGTAGAAGGTATCGCTCGTCAACCAGAAGCTCGCGGTATGCTTCAAACTACAATGTTCATCGGGGTAGGTTTAGTTGAGGCGATGCCTATCATCGCAGTAGTTATCGCATTCATGGTATACGGTAGTTAATAGAACCTTTAAAAAGTTCAAAAATGGCGAAGTTCGTTCCATGTGAACCTTCGCCTTTCCTTTATGTCCACAATCCTGTTTTAATACATTTTAAGAGCACAGTTTTCTAAAAGTTCATTTATAAATGAACGCTTAAGAAGTGAAACTCGTGAAGGGAGTGAACCAAGCGTGTTAACAAGCAGCTTTGTACTTGGGTCATCAACTGCCGGCTTCAATGGCGGAGATATGATTTTCCAATTAGTTATGTTTATTATTTTGTTAGCGTTGCTGAAGAAATTTGCATGGGGTCCTCTAATGGGCATCATGACTCAACGTGAAGAACACGTTGCAAATGAAATTCAAGCAGCTGAAGCTAGCAGACAAGAAGCACTTAAATATTTAGAAGAACAACGTGAGATCGTTAAGCAATCTCGCACTGAAGCTGGACAACTTATCGAAAATGCAAAACTTCAAGGTGAAGCGCAGCGTGAAGATATCGTGAAACAAGCACGTCTTGAGGCTGATCGTGTGAAAGAATCAGCGAAGCGTGAAATCGTACAGGAAAAAGAAAAAGCCATCAATGCATTACGCGAGCAAGTGGCATCTTTATCCGTTCTTATTGCTTCTAAAGTAATTGAAAAAGAACTATCTGAAGCTGATCAAGAGCAATTGATTAATGAATACATTCAAGAGGCAGGAGAAGGTAAATGAGCGATATAACAGTAGCAAAACGTTATGCCGTTGCCCTTTTCCAAATTGCGAAAGAGCAAAATCTCATTAACCAACTTGAAGCTGAACTTCGCGTAGTGAATGAAGTTTTTACAAACGATAATGAGCTATTAAGCTTTTTAGCTCATCCTAAAATGACTAAAGATGCTAAGCGTACTGTACTTATCAATGCTTTTACAAGCATTTCTCCTTCCATTCTAAACACTGTACTGTTAATGGTAGAACGTCATCGTACAGATGAAGTACCTGCCATGGCACAAGAGTTTATAGAACTTGCGAATGAAGAAAATTCAGTGGCAGACGCTACAGTCTATACAGTACGTCCATTAACTGAAAACGAAATGGAAGCTGTGTCTTCATCTTTTGCTGCAAAAATCGGCAAAAAACATTTACGCATCACTAATGTTACGGATAGCAATATTCTTGGCGGCATCAAACTTCAAATCGGTAACCGTATTTATGACGGAACGATTAGCGGTAAGCTTGATCGCCTAAGCAAACAACTATTAGGTTAATATTCACAGATAGGGGTGAAATTCATGAGCATCAAAGCTGAAGAAATCAGTGCGCTGATTAAAAAGCAGATTGAAAACTATCAGTCGGAAATTAAAGTAAGCGATGTAGGTACAGTTATCACTGTTGGTGATGGTATCGCTCGCGTTCATGGTTTAGATAATGCAATGGCTGGGGAGCTCTTAGAATTTTCTAATGGTTCAATGGGATTAGCACAAAACCTTGAGCAAAATAACGTAGGTGTTGTTATTCTTGGACCTTTCAGAGATATTCAAGAAGGCAGTGAAGTACGCCGTACGGGCAGAATCATGGAAGTACCAGTTGGAGAAGAATTAATCGGACGTGTTGTAAACCCGCTTGGACAACCTATTGATGGTCTTGGTCCAATCGCTACTACAAAAACTCGCCCAATCGAAAGTCCTGCTACAGGTGTTATGGACCGTAAATCCGTTCATGAACCACTACAAACAGGTATTAAAGCAATCGATGCTCTTGTTCCAATCGGACGTGGACAACGTGAGTTAATCATCGGTGACCGTCAAACTGGTAAAACATCAGTTGCAATCGATACAATCTTGAACCAAGCTGACCAAGATATGATTTGTATCTACGTAGCTATCGGTCAAAAAGAATCAACAGTTCGTGGAACAGTTGAAACACTACGTAAGAATGGTGCTCTAGATTACACAATCGTTGTATCTGCATCAGCTTCTCAACCAGCTCCACTATTATACCTAGCTCCTTATGCTGGTGTAACTATGGCTGAAGAATTCATGTTCTCAGGCAAGCACGTTCTAGTGGTTTACGATGATCTTTCTAAACAAGCATCTGCATACCGCGAACTTTCCTTGCTGCTTCGCCGTCCTCCAGGTCGTGAAGCATTCCCAGGGGATGTATTCTACTTGCATTCACGTTTACTTGAACGTGCTGCTAAATTGAACGACACTTTAGGTGCTGGTTCAATCACTGCACTACCATTTGTTGAAACACAAGCAGGCGACATTTCTGCATACATTCCAACAAACGTTATTTCCATCACTGATGGACAAATCTTCTTACAATCTGATTTGTTCTTCTCAGGTGTACGTCCTGCGATTAACGCTGGTCTTTCCGTATCACGTGTTGGTGGATCTGCGCAAATTAAAGCGATGAAAAAAGTTGCCGGTACATTACGTCTTGACTTGGCTTCTTATCGCGAATTAGAAGCATTCTCTCAATTCGGATCTGACCTTGATGCTGCTACTCAAGCTAAACTTAACCGTGGTGCTCGTACAGTTGAAGTTCTTAAACAAGATTTGAATAAACCAATTAAAGTAGAAAAACAAGTTATGATTTTCTACGCATTAACAAAAGGCTTCCTAGATGATATTCCGGTTTCGGATATCCTTCGTTTCGAAGAAGAATACTATGTGTTCCTAGATCGTTCTCATCCAGAATTATTAGATCACATTCGCACAACAAAAGGTCTTCCTGAAGACGCTGCTATGGTTGCTGCTATTAACGAATTCAAAAAGAACTTCGTTATTTCTGAATAATAAGGTCTAAATAATTTTTAAAGGGTGGTGAGAATGAATGGCCTCTTTACGCGATATTAAGTCTCGGATAACTTCAACGAAAAAGACGAGTCAAATTACAAAAGCGATGCAAATGGTATCCGCTTCAAAAATGAACCGTGCGGAAGCTAATGCTAAAGCATATGTTCCATATATGGAAAAAATTCAAGAAGTAGTATCTAGTATTGCGAACGGAAGCGCGGATGCATCTCATCCAATGCTTGCCAAGCGTCCAGTGAAGAAAACCGGTTACCTGGTGATCACATCGGACCGTGGTTTGGCAGGGGCATACAACAGTAGCGTCCTTCGTCAAGTTCATAAAACAATTCTTGAACGCCATAAATCCAATGATGAGTTTGTCATTATCGCAATCGGAAGGGTTGGCCGTGATTTCTTTGTCAGCCGTGGCATGCATGTAGAGCTTGAAGTAATAGGTGTTCCTGATCAGCCGTCTTTCGCTGACATCAACACACTTGCTAAATCGACAGTGAATTTGTATCTAAATGAACTGTGTGATGAGCTTTATATGTACTATAACCATTATGTCAGCCCAATCCAACAGGACGTAACGGAAAAGCAAGTCCTTCCGTTATCGGACTTTGATACTTCCAATGCTAAATTGACATCTTATGAATTTGAACCGAATGCGGAAGAAATTCTTGAGGTTTTACTTCCTCAGTACGCTGAAAGTTTAATTTATGGTGCATTGTTAGATGGTAAAGCAAGTGAGCACTCTGCACGTATGACAGCAATGAAAAATGCAACCGACAATGCGAAAGAATTGATCGATTCACTTTCATTGCAATATAACCGTGCACGTCAAGCCGCAATCACTCAAGAAATTACTGAAATTGTCGGTGGCGCAGCTGCTTTAGAATAGATGTAATGATGGGGGCGGTCCGGCGGACGATGCTTGGCCGTTCCATAAATATGATAGTCGTTATAAGCAACGTAAGGAGGGAAAACGATGAATATAGGACGCGTTACTCAAGTTATGGGTCCGGTTGTTGACGTGAAATTCGAAGACGGACAACTTCCTAAGATCTATAACGCGTTAAGAATCGAAAATAAAGCGTCTGGTACAGGACTAACTCTCGAAGTAGCCCTTCAACTAGGTGATAATACAGTTCGTACTGTTGCAATGTCTTCCACGGACGGTTTAACTCGTGGTGCAGAAGCACTTGATACAGGAGCACCGATTTCCGTTCCTGTAGGTGATGTAACTCTAGGTCGCGTTTTCAACGTATTAGGGGAAAATATCGATCTATTTGATCCACTTACAGCAGATGTACGTCGTGATCCAATTCACAGACAAGCACCAACTTTTGAGGAACTTTCAACACAAGTTGAAATCCTTGAAACTGGTATCAAAGTAGTAGATTTACTTGCACCTTACATCAAAGGTGGTAAAATCGGTCTCTTCGGTGGAGCCGGTGTTGGTAAAACTGTACTTATCCAAGAACTTATTAACAACATCGCCCAAGAACACGGTGGTATTTCCGTATTCGCTGGTGTAGGTGAGCGTACTCGTGAAGGGAATGACCTTTTCTACGAGATGACTGACTCTGGTGTTATTAAGAAAACAGCGATGGTATTCGGACAAATGAATGAGCCACCAGGTGCACGTATGCGTGTAGCTCTTAGTGGTTTGACAATGGCTGAATATTTCCGTGACGAACAAGGACAAGACGTTCTTTTCTTCATCGATAACATCTTCCGTTTCACTCAAGCAGGTTCTGAGGTTTCTGCCCTACTAGGACGTATGCCTTCAGCGGTTGGTTACCAACCTACCCTTGCTACAGAAATGGGTCAATTACAAGAGCGTATCACTTCAACTAATAAAGGTTCTGTTACATCTATCCAAGCAATTTATGTACCTGCCGATGACTATACGGATCCGGCTCCAGCTACAACTTTCGCTCACTTAGATGCAACGACTAACCTTGAACGTAAACTTTCTGAAATGGGTATCTACCCTGCGGTTGATCCATTGGCTTCTTCTTCTCGTGCGCTTAGCCCAGAGGTTGTTGGAGCAGAGCACTATAATGTTGCTCGTCAAGTACAATCAACATTACAGAAATATAAAGAACTTCAAGATATCATCGCAATCTTGGGTATGGATGAATTAAGCGAAGACGAGAAAGTAATCGTTGCTCGTGCTCGTAGAATCCAAAACTTCTTGTCACAAAACTTCCACGTGGCTGAACAATTTACTGGTCAAAAAGGTTCTTACGTACCAGTAAAAGAAACAGTTCAAGGATTCAAAGATATCCTAGCTGGAAAATATGACGAGCTTCCTGAAGATGCATTCCGTTTAGTTGGCCGTATCGAAGAAGTTATTGCTAAAGCAAAAGAAATGGCTTAATTAAGGGAACTAGGAGGTAATGAAATGAAGACCATTAAAGTCAATGTTGTTACTCCCGATGGCCCAGTATATGAAGCAGAAGTTGAAATGGTAAGCACGAAAGCTAAAAGTGGTGAGCTGGGAATTATGGCTGGACACGTTCCAACCGTAGCTCCCCTTACTATCGGTGCTGTTCGTCTTAAAAATGGAAACAACACAGACTATGTAGCTGTAAATGGTGGCTTCCTAGAAGTTCGCCCTGATGTGGTAACCATTTTAGCTCAATCTGCTGAAAGAGCTGAAACTATCGATCTTGCACGTGCTCAAGCAGCAAAAACACGTGCAGAACAAAGATTGCAGAACAATGATGGATCTAATGACTCGAAAAGAGCTAATTTAGCACTTAAACGGGCTGTAAACCGGATTCAAATTGCAGAAATGCGATAAATTTCAAAGAAAAAGCACCTCACTTTCCACTTGGAAAGTGGGGTGCTTTTTTATGTTTTAGCAAAAGGCCACATTGAATTAATCGGTTGTCACATCATGTAGTACGATGTTGACAATTATAAAATATTATCGGATTAGGAGGAAAAGTATTTCCCTATTTGATTCGCTGAGCCATGACACTGCATTTTACGGAATGTTATAATGTATACACTTACATTTATTGGATGTAGTCTCGGAATATCAGATTGCTTCTAAAAAAAGGTGTACCCGCATACTTTTTTAAAACGGGGTTACTTACCTAAAATGAAGACAAGTGTACCATTTAAACATGATTCTTCTATAAAGGGTGATGGACATGGGACAGCTGCATATTTACCAAAATAATTATTTAATTGTATTCGTTTTCCTCAGCTTAGGAATCTTACTTCCACTAGTGGCACTATTTCTTGGAAAGCTTCTTAGACCAAATAAACCGAATGAGATGAAATATACGACCTACGAAAGTGGAGTGGAACCTTTTCAGGACTCCAGGGTTCAGTTCAATGTCAGGTATTATTTATTTGGATTGATGTTCGTCATCTTTGATGTAGAAACCGTTTTTCTTTATCCTTGGGCGGTTGCATATGATGAATTGGGATTGTTTGCTCTGATTGAGCTGCTATTTTTTGTCCTTATCCTATTGTTAGGCCTAATTTATGCTTGGAAAAAGAAGGTGTTAAAGTGGAATTGAAATTAGATAACCTCACCCGTGAAGAAATGGAAGAAATGCGTCAAAGTGTCTTTTTATCCACGCTTGAGCAAGTAAAGGCGTGGGCTAGAAGCAATTCATTATGGCCAATGACTTTCGGGCTCGCATGTTGTGCCATTGAAATGATGGGGGTGGGATCCTCCCATTATGATTTGGATCGATTTGGTTCCTTTTTTCGTACTTCACCGAGACAATCGGATGTCATGATCGTTTCTGGCACAGTGACGAAAAAAATGGCCCCTATTTTAAGGCGCCTATATGACCAAATGCCAGAACCGAAATGGGTGATTGCAATGGGATCCTGTGCAACGGCTGGAGGCCCGTATGTCCATTCCTATTCAGTCGTTAAAGGGGTAGACCAGATTGTGCCCGTTGATGTTTATATTCCTGGGTGCCCTCCTAATCCGGCAGCACTGATTTACGGAATCAATAAATTGAAAGAAAAAATCAGATATGAAGCCAAAACCGGAAAGCGGGTGATTTAAATGAGTGATGAGCAAGACTTAGCTCAGCAGAAAAAGGAGGCCGCTGCAAAAGCGAAAGCAGCAGCCCAGGCCCGAAAGCAGGCAAAAGAGAGTAAATCAGAAGCAGAAGAGGACAACCTAGATATAGCGAAGCAGAAGGCAGCCGCAGCAGCAAAAGCGAAAGCAGCCGCCCTAGCCCGAAAACAGGCAAAAGAGAGCGGAACAGAAGGAGGAGAAGAAGACAACCTAGATATAGCGAAGCAGAAGGCAGCCGCCGCGGCAAAAGCGAAAGCAGCAGCCCTGGCACGAAAACAGGCAAAAGAGAGCGGAACAGAAGGGGGAGGAGACAACTTAGATATAGCAAAGCAGAAGGCAGCCGCCGTAGCGAAGGCCAAGGCTGCTGCATTAGCCAAAAAGAAAGGAGCGACCAATAAAGAAGAAGATCCCGAAAAGGCGAAGGCCAAAGCTATCGCTGCAGCAAAAGCAAAGGCAGCGGCGGCCGCAAAGGCAAAGAATACTGTAAAAGAAAGTCCCGAAGCGACCCCAGAAGCACCTTCACCCAACCAACCTATCCTCGATCAACTTATTCAGGCCATTGAACGGCATTTGGGAGAAGATGTCCTAGTAGATTACTATATTAATACCCTTTCCAAAGATATTCCCACCTTGGTAGCTAAACCTGATACATATTTCCAAATTGCAGACTTTCTACGCCATGATAAAACGTTAAGTTTTCAGTACTTATCAGAGTTGCATGGCACCGACTTTGAGACCCATATGGAAATGTATGTACAGCTGTACTCCTTTCTAATAAATCATTCAGTTGCACTGAAGGTGAAACTTGATAGGAATACTCCTTCTGTCCCGTCGTTGGTGCCCTTATGGCCGGGAGCAAATTGGCCGGAGTGTGAGGCATACGACTTACTCGGCATCGTATTCCAAGGGCATCCGGATTTAAAGCGGATCTTGCTTGGAGAAGATTGGATTGGATATCCGCTTCGTAAAGATTATCAGCCCTATGACGTGGAGGTGTAGCTCAATGTTACGGACGGAAGAGATGTTGCTTAATGTCGGGCCACAGCATCCCAGTACGCATGGCGTGTTCCGGCTTATCATCAAAATCGACGGTGAAATCATTAAAGAGGCCACCCCAGTCATTGGGTATCTTCATCGGGGAACGGAAAAGCTGGCTGAAAATCTGCAATATACACAGATCATCCCCTATACCGATCGGTTGGATTACTTAGCGGCGATGACTAATAATTATGTACTTTGCCATGCAGTTGAAACCATGATGGGGGTGGAGGTACCTGACCGCGCGGAATATTTGCGTGTTATCGCGATGGAGTTGGGCCGTGTGGCCAGCCACCTTGTGTGGTGGGGAACGTACTTACTTGATATTGGAGCGACAAGTCCCTTTTTATACGCCTTTCGTGAACGGGAAATGATCATCAATTTATTGACCGAATTGTCGGGGGCACGGCTGACGTTTAATTACATGAGGGTTGGAGGCGTGAAGTGGGACGCTCCGGAGGATTGGATAGAAAAGGTGGCAGAGTTTGTCCCCTACATGAGGGAGCAACTGGCTGGGTACCACCAACTGGTTACAGGCAATGAGATTTTTATGAACCGGGTCAGGGGTGTGGGCGTTTATTCAAAGGAAGATGCACTTTCCTATTCATTGAGCGGCGCTAATTTAAGGTGTACGGGTGTGAAATTTGATTTAAGAAAAGATGAGCCTTACTCCATTTATGACCGGTTCCAATTCGATGTACCCACCCGTGAAGAAGGTGATGCCTTTTCCCGTTATCATTGCAGGATGGAAGAAATAGAAGAGTCCTTGAAAATCCTGGAACAGGCCGTAAAGCAATTTCCTGCTGAGGGGCCGATCCTTGCCAAGGTCCCGAAAATCATCAAGGTCCCAAAAGGGGAGGCGTTAGTCCGAATCGAATCGCCAAGAGGGGAAATAGGCTGCTATATTGCGAGTGAAGGGAAAAAGGAGCCGTACCGTTTGAAATTCCGGCGACCATCCTTTTATAATCTGCAAATCCTGCCCAAATTGCTTGAAGGGGAAAATATGGCGAATCTGATAACGATACTTGGGGCGATTGACATCGTTTTAGGGGAGGTGGATGGCTAGATGATCCACAATCTACTTCAATCAGCTCCTAGCCTTCTCAACTTTGGCATCTTCTTTGGCTTGGCGGTCCTGCTCCTATTCGTAGTGTTAGGGTTTGTCACCTATGGCATCCTCTCGGAACGGAAGATCATGGGGTTCATGCAGATGCGGGTGGGTCCGAATCAACTTGGGGGTAAATGGGGGCTTTTACAGACCGTTGCCGATGTTTTAAAGCTTTTGATTAAGGAAGACACCATACCGAAAAAAGCGGATAAACCGCTGTATATATTAGCTCCCGTGATCGCCTTTGCTCCGGCTTTCATGGTCCTGGCGACCTTGCCTTTCACAGAAGCTTTTCAATTTGCGGATATAGGTGTCGGCCTCCTTTATTATGTGGCGGTATCGGGCATATCGACGATTGGCATCGTGACCGCTGGATGGGCATCCAACAATAAGTATTCTTTGATTGGCGGGATGCGCGCGGCGGCACAAATGATTTCATATGAAATCCCGCTTGTCATGTCAGTAGTGGGAATCGTCCTTTTGACGGGGAGCCTAAACCTGAACGAAATAGTTGCCGCTCAGGATAAAGTTTGGTTCATTTTCCTTCAGCCCATTGCATTCTTCGTATTCTTTATCGCATCGGTGGCCGAGTTGAATCGGGTACCTTTTGATCTTCCAGAAGCGGAATCAGAGCTCGTTTCAGGCTACCATGTCGAGTATTCCGGCTTTCGTTGGGCTTTCTTTATGTTATCGGAATATGTCTATATGTTTGCAATGGCTACGTTAACCACTGTATTATTTTTAGGTGGATGGAATTCTATACCGTTTATGGATTTTATTCCAGGAGCCATCTGGTTTGGCTTGAAGTTTAGTCTTGTCTTTTACGTATTGGTTTGGATTCGCGTTACGTTTCCACGGATAAGAGTGGACCAATTGATGGAGTTTGGTTGGAAGGTCTTGTTGCCCGTAGCGTTAGCCAATATATTTTTGACTGCGCTTTTCAAAGAACTATTCAAACTATTTTAGACGTTAAAGATTTTCAGAAAGTGGGGGATCCATATGCTGGGGTTAGCAAAAGGTCTAACGTACACGCTGAAGAACCTGACCCGGAAAAAGGTGACGTATGACTATCCGAATGAGCCACTGCCACTCCCTGATCGGTTCCGGGGAATTCAAAAATTTTATCCTGAAAAGTGTATTGTTTGTAATCAGTGCGTGACGATTTGTCCGACGGATTGCATTCAGTTAACGGGAAAAAGACATCCAGATCCTACGAAAAAAGGAAAGATCATCGATACCTATGACATCAATTTTGAAATATGCATTTTATGCGATTTATGCACGGAGGTTTGTCCGACCGAAGCAATCGTGATGACGAACGAATTTGAACTGGCTGAGTATAGCCGGGATCAGTTATTTAAAAATCTGGAGTGGTTGGATGAGAATGATGAGAATATTCGAAAGGTGAATAAGGTATGAGTGTGTCTGGTGAATTACTTGCTTTTATCGGCTTGGCAACCGTCGCGATAGTGGGCGGGGTACTGCTGATTACGTTAACGAAAGTGGTGCACATGGTGGTTGCACTGGTCTTTACATTCCTAAGCATTGCAGGCATTTACTTGCTTTTATCGGCGGAATTTGTCGCTGTCGTACAAATCCTCATCTATTCCGGGGCGATTACGATCGTGATGCTGTTTGGAATCATGCTGACGCGCCATCATGAAAAGGAGGAACCGGCAAAGGACGGTTGGCGAAAGTTCTTTTTGATCTTAGGAATTGCCGGCTTTGCCTTAGTGGTTTATCTAGGCATTTACAACCTGGATATACCGGTTCAGCCATCGACCCTGCATGAGGAAAATACGAAACAAATCGGAATCGAGCTGTTCTCAAAGTATGTGATTCCATTTGAAGTGCTTTCCGTGCTCCTGCTCGTCGCTTTGGTCGGTGCCATAGTCTTGGCAAAAAAAGATGATGAGGAAGAGGAGGGAGGAAAGTTATGACAGGTGTTCCCTTGTCTGCTTACCTCGTCTTGGCACTCGTTTTATTTTGCATCGGGCTATACGGTGCCTTGACGAAAAGAAATGCAGTTATTGTTTTGATATCGATTGAACTGATGCTGAATGCCGCGAATGTCAATCTGGTTGCCTTCAGTAAATTTGGGGTAACTCCGTCTATTACGGGTCAGGTGTTTTCATTATTTACGATTACAATCGCTGCAGCCGAAGCGGCTGTGGGGCTAGCCATTTTAATGGCTCTGTACCGAAATCGAAAAACAGTCAATGTGGATGAAATGGATACGATGAAGCATTGACGGTTCATACAAATGAAGGTATGAAGAAGGGGATTTGATACGATGATGGAGAATGCTTGGGTCATACCGATCCTTCCACTCGTCTCGTTCGTGTTACTGCTTTTATACGGTAGACGGTGGCGGGAAAAAGGCGCCTATATTGGAATACTGTTCACACTCACATCGTTCATTTTATCTGTAATCGTTTTGGTGGAACGGCTGCAGGGACCTACTTATAAGATGGCGATGGATTGGCTTTCTATCAGTGGGACGCAACTCACGGCAGGATTTGAAATCAATCAGCTGAATGCCTTGATGCTTGTGGTCGTATCTCTGGTGAGTCTGCTTGTTCAAATTTATTCGGTGGAATACATGAAAGGGGAAGAGCGGTTTTCCACTTTCTATGCTTACCTTGGTTTCTTTACCTTTTCCATGCTTGGGCTTGTCATAGCACCGAATTTACTGCAGCTATATATCTTCTGGGAGCTTGTTGGAGTTGGCTCATTCCTATTAATCGGATTTTATTTTCATAAACAGGAAGCAAAGCTCGCTGCAAAAAAGGCATTTATCATGACCAGGATTGGCGATGTGGGGCTTCTCATTGGAATTATTCTATTATTCTGGGAAACTGGAAGCTTCGAATATGGGGATATTTTCTCAGCTGTTCAAACGGGGGAAATCTCGATGGGAAGGTTGACGCTAATCGCCATTCTGATTTTTATCGGGGCTGTCGGAAAATCCGGACAGTTTCCACTTCACACATGGCTTCCTGACGCGATGGAAGGGCCCACACCGGTCTCCGCTTTGATCCATGCGGCAACTATGGTAGCGGCAGGCGTTTACTTGGTAGCCACGATGTTTCCTCTGTTTCTTGCAAGTTCGGCAGCTATGCAGGTCGTAGCCGTGACGGGTGGCTTTACCGCGATCTTCGCCGCTAGCATTGCTCTCGTCCAAAAAGACGTGAAGCGAGTGCTGGCCTACTCAACCATCAGCCAGCTTGGATTCATGATGCTGGCGTTGGGCACGGCGGGGTATGTCGCAGGGGTGTTTCATTTAATGACCCATGCTTTCTTTAAAGCTTTGCTGTTCTTGGCAGCAGGTAGTGTTATTCATGCTTTACATACACAAGATGTAGAAAAAATGGGTGGGATATGGAAGAAGTTGAAGGTAACGGGTCCGTTGTTCCTAATTGGTACGCTCTCGATATCGGGGTTTCCCCTTTTATCAGGATTTTTCAGTAAGGATGAAATCTTGATGTCGGCCTGGGGGAATGGGAGCTACTTTCTATTCACGCTCGCTTTGATTGCCTCCTTTTTGACGGCCTTTTATATGTTCCGTTTGTTTTTCATGATTTTCGCCGGAGAATCAAGAGGTCCTGCCAATCAAGTCGAAGATCCTTCTTCTTTCATGTTGGTTCCAATGATGGTCCTTGCGGTGCTTGCCGTGCTCAGCGGATATATACAAACTCCATGGTTTGGGGCCTTTCTTGGAGACTGGCTCATCGATGGAAATGAATCGCTGTTAGGCGTCAGTCATCATGAGGGACCGGTTTGGATCATGTTGTTAGCCATTCTCGTTTCAATTGCTGGTATATTCCTGGCGTATCTCATCTACGTAAAAAGGGCGCTATCACGGAGTTGGCTGGTGGGAGAGGACTCCATGATATATAGAGTTTTAGATAATAAGTACTTCATAGATGAGATGTACTACTTTACCGTAGGCTATCTTACCAGAGGCCTTAGCTTGTTTCTATCTTATATGGAAAAGTTCATTATCGGAGGATTGGTGTCCACAGTGAGTAACTCCATAGAAGGTTTAGGGAAAATGGGGGCTAAACTTCAAACGGGACAGGTACAGCAATATGGCGTTATAGCCTTTCTCGGACTTGCGGTTCTGATGGTCATCTTTGCGTTCACTGGGGGGTATTTAAGATGAACGGATACTTACTCACATTGTTGGTGGCTTCCCCGCTGCTTGGTATGGTGATGGTGGCCCTCATGCCTAGGACCGAGGAAAGGACCATTAAGCAATTTGGTTTCTTTGGGACACTGCCGCCCCTTATACTGACGTTATTTTTACTTGTACAGTACTATTCAGGGATAGCACTCTCTTCTTTTGACATCAAGGTGAACTGGATTCGATTTGGGAATCTTTCGATGTATGACCCAAATTTATTCGCGGTGAATTTTGAATTGGGTCTGGATGGTTTAACCCTCGTCTTTCTATTGTTGACGACAATCATTTCCTCTTTGGCGGCCCTGGCATCCTTTTCCATAAAGAGGGAGTGGAAAGGGTATTACCTATTATTTTTACTTTTAGAGATTGGGATGCTTGGCGTCTTTACGGCGGAAAACCTCATCTTGTTTTTCATCTTCTTTGAAATGACCTTGGTCCCGACGTTCTTCTTGATTGGCAAGTGGGGATATCTTGAGAAAGAAAAAGCTTCTTATCAGTTTTTGATCTATAACGGAATAGGATCGGCCATTTTATTGGTGGTGATTCTGATATTGTTCGCCCGGACAGGTACGACGAATATCGCGGCTTTGACACAGATGATGACAATGGGTGGTGTATCTCTATTCGCACCGGTTTCCGACTCGATGAAATATGGACTATGCTTGGCCCTCCTGATTGCTTTTGCCATTAAACTGCCCATGTTTCCCTTCCATACTTGGATGGTGCGGGTTCATGCCGAGGCGCCACCATCGATTGTCATGATCCATGCAGGGATTCTCTTGAAGATAGGCGCTTACGGAATCATCCGGTTTGGAATGGGAATCTTTCCAGACCAATATCAAACGCTTGCCTCCATCATTGTTCTCTTTGGGGTCATCAGCTTGTTGTATGGTGCCTTCTTAGCGTTAGTGCAGACAGATTTCAAGCTTGTTTTAGCCTATTCGTCCGTTTCACATATGGGAATCGTGATGATGGGGCTTGGTGCCTTGAATGAAGCGGGTTTGCAGGGGGCTATTTTTCAAGTGGTATCACACGGGTTGATTGCCGCTTTCCTATTCTTTTTGGTTGCTGTGTTGTATGAACGGACAGGTACGACGGTGCTTAACCGGCTTGGAGGCCTAGCCAAGTCGATGCCGCTCTTTTCCGGATTTCTGCTGGCCGGGGGGATGGCTTCTCTTGGTTTGCCGGGCATGTCAGGGTTCATCAGTGAATTCATGGCCTTCCTGGGCCTATTTAAGAGCCAGCCGGTGCTTGCTGCAATTGGCGCCATCGGTCTCATCTTAACAGCTATCTACGTCTTGAGGGCTGTCCTGACGATGACATTCGGCAAGGATAATAGCTTAATAGAGAAAGAGATATATGATCTTAAGGGTAAGGAAATGGTACCGACGGCAGTGCTTCTCGGCTTAATTATAGCAATCGGTATATATCCGAATCTACTCGGCAGGCCTCTTCAAGGAACGATTGACGCAATCATGCTAGCCGTAGGGGGGCGATGAAGATGGATTGGAATACGATGCTTTCATATCATTGGGGAGCGATGATGCCGGAATTCGTCATCCTTGGAACGGCGATGGCCCTTTCCATATTGGACTTATTCTGGCCGAAGCATTTTAATCGGAGAAAGCTGGCCTGGTTGGCCCTTACCGGTATCATACTGGCCTTTTTCTCCTTGATAAGTTTGTTTTCTTTTGAAACGGTAAGTATCTTATCCGATACTTTTCGGTTAGATTCTTTTGCAAAAGCGTTTAAGCTAATCTTACTGTTAGGAGCGGGGTTAATCATCCTGCTTGCAGAGAGCTATGAGCCCAAGGAAGGGTTGAAGGAGCATCGCGGGGAATTTTATTATCTGTTCCTGGCGGCGTTGCTTGGAGCAATGATCATGACATCAAGTGGGGACTTGATCACGTTATTTGTTGGCCTGGAGTTGCTATCACTTTCTTCCTATATATTATCGGGCATACGTAAACAAAATACGAAGTCCAATGAAGCGGCCATGAAATACGTAATTAATGGAGGAATCTCTACAGCCATCACTCTGTTTGGCATGAGTTATTTGTATGGTGTGACGGGATCGGTGAATCTGGGGGAAATGAGCCGAACGATGGCAGGCATGACAGATGGTCAACTGCTCTACATTACGGGGCTCGCTTTCTTCATGGTTTTCATCGGTTTATCTTTTAAAATTGCCGCTACCCCCTTTCACATGTGGGCTCCGGATGTTTACGAAGGGGCGCCTACGCCCGTCACCGCCTTTTTAAGCGTCATCTCGAAAACAGCTGGATTTGTAATCCTTCTGCGTATTTTTCTCTCCTTATTCTTGACTGCACCTGGGGATACTCTCGGGGCATTCGACTTTTTCGAGAAAAACAGTGGATATATCGCTTTAGTGTCAGCGGTGACGATGATCGTAGGGAATGTGATTGCATTAAGACAGCAAAATTTAAAACGGTTATTCGCTTATTCGAGTATCGCCCATGCAGGATACCTTCTTGTAGCCGTAACCACATTGGGCGGCGGGTACTTCTTGATGGATACAGTCTGGTTTTACTTACTTGCTTATACACTGATGAACATTGGTGCTTTTGCAATTATTCAAGTGCTCTCGATCCGAAGCGGTTCAGAGGACATCAGTATCCTTGCGGGGCTAGGGAAGAAGTCACCATATCTGGCCATAGCCTTTACTGTGTTTATCCTCTCATTGGCAGGCATTCCGGGAACGGCAGGCTTTATTGGCAAACTGAATATCTTTCTCGGCGCTTTCATTACGGAACCGGGATATTATGTCCTTGCAGGAATCATGATTGCGGCAACAATCGTGTCCTATGTCTATTACTTTGGATTATTGGTCCAAGTCTTTTTCCGGCCGGACCATTCCGGTAAGTTAATAAAGGTGCGTTCGGGTTTGTCCATCGTTATAATGGTTTGTATAGGCGGCACGATCCTATTTGGATTAGCTCCTAATCTTGCCTTTGATTTCCTGCATAACCATTTTGGGGATTTTAAAGACTTTATTTCAAGTGAGTGATATAATGCCTTTATCAGAGGCTGGTTCCAATGGATACAGTCTCTGTCTTTCAATTCTGAAAGATTTTTCACGATTTTTCCTTTTAAATTCCAAATTTAAAGGGGATTTGTGATAGAATGAAAGATGGGTGTCTTTTAGGAGGTATGTACATGTTTTCAACAATGGGACAGCAGGCCTTGCTGGGTATCATTTCCCACTTGTTCTTCATCGCAGTTACATGGTGGGCTCTGCAGGCTTTACATTTTGATAAGATATTAAGATCCAATTCGGTCATTAAGGCTAGGGTACTTTATATTTTATTGACGGTGGCCATTGGTTCTGTTGTGAGTGATTTCTTCCTTGACTACCTAGGACTTGCTAACCAACTTCCATATATGTTTAGCGATGATTAAATAAGCTATAAGATTTCATGTATAGCAAAATATGATTCTTCTTGTATTCGCCATTATTCTACTGATTTTTATAGCATTAGCAGAAAGCATCATCAAATGTCAGGAAATGAAAAGTATGAACTCTCCTTTTTTGGAAATAATGCTTTAAAGGGGAGGGATTTAACATGTTTGCAGAGAGTAAAAAAATGTTATTATACATAGTAATTCTTGGTTTGACGGTGTTTTTAATTGGGAATAGTACAATTGTGGCAAAAGGCAAAGCCGATATAGTGAAATTGGTGGAGCTACTGCAACAAGATAAAGCGGTAAACATAGGAGATTGGTCTGTGTACGCGCGCGAGAAAAATAAAGAGATCACAACTAAACAAGAGTTTGAAAGAGAAGTGATCGCATTAAAACGAAAATATCCTCAATTTGATTGGAACCGGGAAGACGGCGCTTCCGCACAGAAGGCTGAGGCGTTACTTTACCATGCCGATTCGGGCCTGACGGAGTCTATTAAATTGATGACAACCGAGGATGAATCTGATAAAGTTACCTATGTCATTTACGAAGTCAAGGGACAAGAATGGAAGGAAGGCTACCCTGCTTACTTTACCAGTACGTACCAAAATAGAGTGAATGACATATTTAAGGGAACTCCTTCAATTTTTTCTTGTATTACGGGGTCTATCAATGATAATATGGATTCGATTTTAAACTCTAAAACCGAAAGCCTGTTAGATAAGTTCCAAGCGAGGGAAATTGAGAGTGTGCATGAAACAAACTTTACATCTATATCTGCACATTCAACTTTGTTTAAACAACCTTTGACTAAAGAAAAATTAAATTTGCAGTTTGGGCTACGGACAGAAGGATTGGGTGACCGGACGAACTTTGTAATTGGCACACCAATCATAACGTTTGAATATTAATATAGAGAAAATGGACGCGGAGGGGAATACTTTTGGAAAAAATCATCGTCCGCGGCGGCAACAGGCTTAGCGGGACAGTTAAAGTAGAAGGTGCTAAAAACGCCGTTTTGCCAGTTATCGCTGCAACATTATTAGCAAGTGATGGGAAAAGTATCATTAAAGACGTTCCTACGCTCTCCGATGTATATACAATCAACGAAGTATTGCGCAACTTAAACACAGATGTTGCCTTTCAAGATAATCAAGTAACTGTAGATGCATCAAGAGAGTTATTAGACGAAGCACCATTTGAATATGTACGTAAAATGAGAGCTTCCGTTTTAGTAATGGGATCATTATTAGCAAGGAATGGCCGGGCCCGCGTTGCTTTACCGGGTGGTTGTGCCATCGGTTCCCGTCCTATCGATCAGCATTTAAAAGGCTTTGAAGCGATGGGAGCAAAAGTGAAGGTCGGCAATGGTTTCATTGACGCTGAGGTAGATGGAAGACTTAAGGGAGCAAGAGTGTATCTTGATTTCCCAAGCGTAGGTGCCACTGAAAATATCATGATGGCAGCGACACTTGCTGAAGGTACGACTATTCTGGAAAACGTGGCGAAAGAGCCTGAAATCGTGGACCTAGCTAATTTCCTTAATAAAATGGGTGCCAAAGTTAAAGGCGCTGGTACGGGTACATTGAAAATCGAAGGTGTCCATAAATTATATGGTGCTGAACATTCAATTATACCTGACCGCATCGAGGCTGGAACATTTATGACTGCTGCTGCACTTACTGGTGGTAACGTTCTTGT
Source organism: Peribacillus sp. NPDC097264 (assembly GCF_050277925.1). Classification (NCBI taxonomy): domain Bacteria; kingdom Bacillati; phylum Bacillota; class Bacilli; order Caryophanales; family Bacillaceae; genus Peribacillus; species Peribacillus sp. NPDC097264. The sequence continues at coordinate 396,855 of NZ_JBNNSR010000001.1, read as the reverse complement.
TCAAGGTGCCGTTCCTGAACATCTTACGTCCCTCATTGCCAAAATGGAAGAGATGGGTGTTACGATCATCGAAGAACAAGATGGATTGCGTGTAATCGGTCCTAAAACCTTGAAGGCCATTGATATTAAAACAATGCCCCATCCTGGTTTCCCGACTGATATGCAATCACAGATGATGGCATTATTATTGCGTGCTGAAGGAACAAGTATGATCACGGAGACCGTCTTCGAGAACCGTTTCATGCATGTTGAAGAATTCCGTCGCATGAATGCCAATGTTAAAATAGAAGGTCGTTCGGTTATTGTTAACGGGCCAACCAACCTTCAAGGTGCAGAAGTTTCTGCCACTGACTTGCGTGCTGCTGCTGCGCTTATCCTGACTGGATTGGTTGCAGAGGGCATTACCCGTGTTACAGAATTAAAGCATCTTGACAGAGGATACGTGAATTTCCATGGTAAATTAGCATCATTGGGTGCTGATGTGGAACGTATTAATGAAGAGGTTCCAGCAGAAACGAAAATAGCGGATTTGAACGCTTAAGAGTACTTATTAAAACCCATTCGGGCTTCATTCCTTGAAGCCCGAATGGGTTTTTTGTTGTGTGCTGGGATAAAGAAAGCTAACCTGGGCACCTGACACTTTTCTATTCATAAAAGCTTGTCCTTCGACATACATTTATCATGTAGAGAAACCTGCTGGATTTAGTTTGTAAAAAAGCAGAGAACAAGTGTAGGGAGGCCCAGGAATTTGAAAGCAATGAAACCTGTGATTGTACTATCCATAGCTGTAGCATTCGTCATTATCATGATTCCAGCAGTGCTTGTGCTTCCGTTTTCCAATGATGTAACAAGTGGGGAGTTAGCTGAACAATTAGAGAAAAAAGAGAAGGAAGAAGGAAAAGAAGTGGCTGCAAATAAAATGAGTTCCATTGATGTGGCCGTGTACCGGACGGCTACCCAAAAGATTCAAAAGCTTCCACTTGAAACATATCTATCTGGTGTTGTGGCAGCAGAGATGCCTGCGGACTTTGAGGAAGAAGCGTTGAAGGCGCAAGCATTGACGGCAAGGACCTACATCGTGAATCAGTTGATGAGCAATAATCGCCGGGGGTTGCCAAAAGGAGCTGATGTAGGGGATACGGTAATGCATCAAGTGTATAAGAATGATAACGAGCTGAAGAAGCAGTGGGGCTCTGATTATAAATGGAAAATGAAAAAGATAGATAAAGCCATTAAGGCAACGGAAGGCAAGATATTGACCTATGATGGAAAACCGATCACCGCCACTTTCTTTTCGACAAGCAATGGGTATACGGAGAACTCCGAGGAATATTGGCAAGCAGAGTTTCCCTACTTGAAAAGCGTGTCTAGCCCATGGGATAAAGAATCGCCGAAATTCTATAATAAGATGGTGGTCGATGCGGGAGATTTCGAGAGAAAGTTAGGAGTGAGTTTATCATCGGGGACGACAATCGGTACAGTCGTTCAAAGGACAACCGGAAATCGAGTGGCTCTAGTTGAAATTGGAGGGAAGAAATTGACGGGTATGCAAATCCGGGAAAAACTCGGGTTGAATTCCTCCGACTTTGATTGGGAGCGTCAAGGGAATCAAATCGTCATTACGACAAAAGGATATGGTCATGGAGTGGGAATGAGTCAGTATGGTGCCAATGGGATGGCCCGGGAAGGGAAAAACTATGAAGACATCGTGAAGTATTATTACAAAGGCGTCAAAGTACAGTCCTCAAGTAAGTGGATCAATACCATGACAGCAAAAAAATGAGAGTAGGGGTTTTCCCAGCTCTCATTTTTTTGCGCCGAATTTTTCTAGTAGGGTCAGAAAGCCTCGTTTATGCTTGAAGTAGTGATACTGCACATGAAAATAGACAGCGAGCACGCCAATGATGTCCTTCGCCACATCAATCAAGGATGCAGAGCGGTATGGGATGAATGACTGGTGATATTCATCAACGATACCGTATAGACCGGCAACGAATGCAGCTACCAAACTAAATCCAGGCTTCAACTTATGATGAACAGCAAGTGCAGAAACGAATAATATGTACAAAATCGCAAATTCGACTAAATGGAGCGCCTCTTTAATGAATCGATCCACTGTTGAGGACGGGAGGTCAAGGATGATGTCGTCAGGTTTACTCGACATTATCCAAATAGCAATCATGTAAAGAAAAGGTAGAATCGTTACTAAGATTTTAATGGTCTTTTTCATCAATTAAACATCCTTCAATAGCAAGATACCAAACATTTTACCATTCTACGAATAAAATCGGATTCTTTTTCATAAAATAAATCTAAAATTTTTTTCACTCGAATGTATATAATCTTGGCAAAATGTTCAGAATGGTTGCTGAGGTGATTAATATGAGAGAGGAAGAAAAAAGACCAACTTCCAAAATCCAACGAATACTCAAAAAGCGTTGGGCATTATCAGCAATCTATATCGCAAGTGCAGCCTTAATCTTAGCCGCGGCCTTTTTATTACAAAATAGTTTTGATGATTCAGCTAAGGACGAGAAAAAGGATTCAGCTGAAACAGGAAAAAACTATGATCAGCCTTCAGTCGAAGTGAATAGTGATCTGGAAACCGTTAAGATGCCTGTAGCCAATGCCGATAAAACGGTCATCAAAAAACAATTCTATGACGTGAATGCAGATGAGAAGGCACAAGAAGATGCGTTGGTCTTCTACAACAATAGATATGAGCAGAATAAAGGGATCGACATTGCAATGGAAGATGGAAAATCTTTCGATGTGAAAGCATCATTGAGCGGTAATGTATCGAAAGTACAGGAAGACGCTCTACTTGGCAATTTGATTGAAGTTGAGCATGAAGATGGCGTCGTTACTCGTTATCAATCTGTTAAGGATATCAAGGTTGCCGTTGGGGACAAAGTGAAACAAGGACAAGCTATCGCAACTTCAGGCAAAAGCCAAATCAATGAAGAGGCAGGCGTTCACGTTCACTTCGAAATCAGAAAAGACGACATCGCGTTGAATCCAGTTGATTTTATTGAAAAGCAAGCATCCGCTATACAAACAGCAACTGAAGAAACAGAAGGTAACAAGGATGATTCAGCAGGCAAAGAAGAAGCACCTGCTTCCGAGGGTTCTGAAAAAGGGACAGAGGAATCACCAGCAACGGGCGAATCTGATGCAGGCACTGAGCTAGAAAGTGGCACTGAAGATGATAACTCCACCCCAGCTGAAGATTCTACCGAGAAAAGCGATTCTTTGGAAGATTCATTAAAGGAAGCAAATTAATCACAATAAAAAATTCAAATACAATCAAAACATAAACCATGAGCGTTAAGAAGTACAACAACTGAAAATTTGGTAAAAAGAGGGCCGTTCAATTTGAACGGCTCCCTTTTTTAATTTCAGGGAAAAAGTGGAATATGTGAGAAAAAGTCTGAGTATCTGACATATTTCTCGGGAAATAATGCAGTTACTGGAAAAGGAACGGCAGAATATTGATAAATAAAACGAAACGCCCTGTCCATTAGGCATATATTCTTAACCAAGCTAATAAGATGTTATAAACCATGCAAAGAGAGTGTTTGAGGTGAGGGGTCGTTTATTACAAATAATCTAATAGTTGATCATTCTATCTTTCATTGTTTATAAGACAGGGGTATTCGATTCGAAAAATACGAATCTCATTTCACACTTCTCACATCCAATTTGGGGAGGTCGAGTGGTGTGCACGATTACATCAAAGAAAGAACTATCAAGATAGGCAAGTATATCGTGGAAACTAGAAAAACGGTCCGCGTCATTGCAAAAGAATTCGGTGTCTCTAAAAGTACAGTCCATAAAGATTTAACGGAGAGGCTTCCGGAAATTAATCCTGAATTGGCTAACGAAGTGAAGGATATATTGGATTACCATAAATCCATTCGTCACCTTCGGGGTGGAGAAGCGACCAAGCTCAAATATAAACGGTCAGAAAAAGAAGAAGAAATCGCTAAGTAAATCACAAATGCATTCCGGAAATTGGAAATGATTCCAAGGAATTAGGGTAAAGACAAAGGATGGCATATAAACATGTCCTTTTCTACACCTAAGTCAGGAACCTCCAACCCGGAATTTTTTTATGGATTAATTTTGTTAATATGGAAATCCTTTATATATCTATGTTAAATAGGATAATCCGGGGCAGGTTTCGTTTTTATTTGTATTTCATACTTCTTCTTGACAAGACGATATGGTAAAATAAACAATTAGGACAGAATTAGGTTTTATGTGAGGATATTCAAGGAGGATTTAAGAAATGTTTGCTAGAGATATTGGGATAGATCTTGGAACAGCCAATGTTCTAATACATGTCAAAGGTAAAGGAATAGTGTTAAATGAGCCTTCGGTAGTAGCCATTGATAAGAATACGAACCGTGTTCTTGCTGTTGGTGATGAGGCTCGTAAAATGGTAGGCCGGACACCAGGAAACATTGTTGCAATTCGCCCTCTAAAAGACGGTGTCATTGCTGACTTCGATGTAACGGAAATGATGCTTAAGCATTTTATAAATAAGTTAAATGTGAAAGGCTTTCTTTCTAAGCCACGGATTTTGATTTGCTGTCCAACAAACATCACGAGTGTTGAACAAAAGGCAATCAAAGAGGCTGCTGAAAAAAGTGGCGGGAAAAAAGTATTCCTTGAAGAAGAACCTAAAGTGGCTGCAATCGGTGCTGGCATGGATATTTTCCAACCAAGCGGTAACATGGTCGTGGATATTGGCGGTGGTACAACGGATATCGCGGTTCTTTCAATGGGAGATATCGTTACGTCTTCTTCGATCAAAATGGCCGGTGATAAATTCGATAATGAAATCTTACACTACGTTAAACGTAAGTATAAGCTCCTAATCGGTGAACGTACAGCTGAAAATATCAAAATGCAGGTTGCGACGGTATTCCCAGGTTCACGCAATGAAGAAATTGATATACGCGGACGTGATATGGTTTCAGGCTTACCTAGGACCATCTCCGTTAACTCGGAAGAAATCGAGGAGGCGCTGCGTGAACAAGTCTCCGTTATCGTACAAGCTGCCAAAGCCGTGCTTGAACGGACACCACCAGAACTTTCTGCTGATATTATTGACCGTGGCGTGATATTAACAGGTGGTGGAGCATTGCTTCATGGCATCGACCTGCTTTTAGCAGAAGAACTTAAAGTCCCTGTACTCGTTGCAGAGCATCCAATGGATTGCGTAGCGATTGGAACGGGAATCATGTTAGATAATATGGATAAATTGCCAAGGCGCAAATTCAATTAAAAAAAAGCGGCCGTAAAAAGCTGCATTATAAGATAAGGGTCTAAGGTTCAGACACACATGAAGCATAGTGAAAGTCCGTGCAGTTCTAGTACTGATGAGCAATAGACCCTATTCTTTTAGTTTGGAACTTTAACACTATTCCTTTAAATTTGACCTATCCTAAAACAAGAAATGAATGATTCTGGACCAAGCATTTATTTTCCCCTTAAATACAGACGATTATATCCGATAAGATACATATAGGAAATGAACGGAATACTTTTGTGGAATGAGGAGTGAAATAAAATGTTAAGAGGTTTTTATACAGCCGCTTCTGGAATGCTTACACAGCAAAGACGCACAGAAATGCTAACGAATAATATCTCCAATGCGAATACAACCGGGTTTAAAGCCGATCAAACCAGTGTACGGTCTTTTCCGGAAATGTTACTTGGCAATATGCAGCGTAATGCAATACCTACCGAAAATAATTTAAGCGTGCCCAAGTTATCGCAAGTGGGCAGTCTTAGTACAGGCGTTTATGTACAAGAAGCGAGTCCATTGTTCACGCAAGGGACCCTTGAAGAAACGGAGCTTAGTACCGATATTGCCTTAGCAGATGAAAATCTTCCCATCAATGAGGAAACGGGGAAGGCCGGGTCGGTCCTTTATACCGTCCAAGATAAAGACGGGCAAATGCGTTATACAAGGGACGGCAGTTTCACTCTGGATGGTCAAGGCTATTTGACGAATTCTAAAGGCTATTATGTTTTGGACGAGAACCATGAACGGATACAGCTTGAGAATGATCGCTTCACCGTGACCGAAAAGGGAATGATCTTTGAAGGCAATAATCAAGCGGCCCGCCTTGGCATCGGTTATGCAGACGACCCCACTAAACAGCTCGTGAAAGATGGCGAAGGGTTATATAGGGCTGTCGATAATGAATTGCCCAATGCGTATGCAGCAGAAGGATTGACCTTCTCCACGAAACAAGGTTTCCTTGAGGGATCTAATGTCGATCAATCGAGGACGATGACGGAAATGATGTCGGCGTACCGATCTTTTGAAGCGAATCAAAAAGTACTTCAAGCTTATGATAAGAGTCTCGATAAAGCGGTTAATGAAGTGGGGAAACTCTAATTACGGATTTGTAGAAGGAATCTTTAGGAAATTTGAACAGTAAGGGGAATGTCTATGAATCGAACGATGTTATCCGCGACGAATACACTCAACCAAATTCAAAGTCAAATTGATCAGATCAGCAATAATATTGCTAATGTGGATACCACGGCTTATAAAAAGACGCAAACCAGCTTTAGTGATATGTTAACCCAAAGTTTTAATAATCAGCCGAGTGAGACGAAGGAAATCGGAAGACTGACCACACCGGGCATTCGTCAGGGAACGGGTGCCAAATTAAATCCATCCCAAATCGTGCTGACACAAGGTTCGCTAAAGAATACCGATCGCAACCTGGATGTGGCATTGACGAAGGAAGATCTATTTTTCACGGTAAACGTACAGGATGACGGAGGGACCAACACTCGTTTAACGAGAGATGGCGCTTTTTATCTTTCTCCTAACGAGGCGAACCCAGATCAAATGATGCTCGTTAACTCAGCTGGACATCAAGTCCTTGATGAATATGGGAATCCGATTCTAATTGATGGCAGCATCAAAGATATTAAGGTTTCGGAAGAAGGTTTATTGAATGTGGATACAGAAGAATATGGAGAGCGAAGCTTCGGTCTTGGTATCGTTTCTGTAAAAAAACCGCAATTCCTGGAACAATTGGGGGGGAATCTGTTGGGGCTCCCGGGCAACCTCGGTGAATTGGGTGTTGCGGAAGACGACATCATGACGCTATTGACGGGGGATGACCGTACGGAAATCGCAGTGAAACAAGGTTCACTTGAATCATCAAACGTCGATCTATCAAAAGAGATGACGGATTTGATCAATGCCCAACGTCAATATCAATTTCAATCCCGGGCGATAACGATGGCCGATCAAATGGGTGGACTGATTAATGGGATTCGGTAAGCGCGATAGGGTATAAAATCATGGCTTTAGGTTTCATATTGAAGCGTTTTTCATTATACTTTAGCAAAGAGGACCGTTGACGCTCATTCATTTTGACATGGCATGTGATTTGATGCTTCTATTTATGTATAAGCCAAGACGCTTTTATTCGGCGAGTTTTCTGAAAAAAGGAGCTTTTGTATGGGTATGGAACAAAAAAGTGTAATGAGACAAGAAGTGAGTGAAGAGGTCAAGGAAGCAAAAACAACGCAACCGAACCGAAGAATCAAGGTCCGGCTTTTGCCGATCTGGCTGCGTTTACTTATGATCATCGGATTGATATTCATCGCTTTACTTGCCGGTTCACTAATAGGCTATAGTGTGATTGGCGGAGGGCAGGCAACGGATGTTTTCAAGAAATCCACATGGACCCATATCATCGATATTGTAAATGAAGATGCATAGAAATAGTCTGTCGACGCAGTTGCCACCGTTTTAGAAAATTTCAATTGGCAACAACATGCCTCTTCCCTATGTAAGGGAGGGGCGAGTTTTCGTTAAAAGTAGGCAATATCATTATTAGGAGGAAAAGCCATGTTAGATATTACGCAGATAAAGGACATCATCCCCCATCGTTACCCTTTTTTATTAGTTGACCGGATTATTGAAGTGGAAGATGGGAAAAGAGCTGTAGGATTAAAAAATGTATCAGCCAATGAAGAATTTTTCAATGGCCACTTTCCGGATTACCCTGTTATGCCGGGTGTATTGATTGTGGAGGCGTTAGCGCAAGTAGGTGCTGTAGCTGTATTGAAACAAGAAGAATTTAAAGGGCGGCTGGCCTTTTTTGCAGGAATCGATAACTGTCGTTTCAAGCGCCAGGTAAAACCGGGAGATCAACTCCGCCTCGAAGTAGAAATTATTCGGTTAAGGGGATCGGTTGGTAAAGGAAAAGCGGTCGCAACAGTAGATGGCGAAGTTGCCTGTGAAACGGAAATCATGTTCGCTTTTGGAGATAAATAAGCTTAAAAGGGCTAAATATGGACATTTTGAGCAAGAATGTTTAAGAAGAACGAATTAGGTGTACATAATACATATACGATGCAGCTGATAGCTACAATGATTGCAGTTAGTTGTGTACAACCATTTTTTCTCCCTTTGATGCCGGACATTTATGTCCGGCATCTTTTATATGCAGAAGTTCAAGCATATTTTACTAATTAAAAATAAGGCGCAAGTTATTTTTACATTCGGGCAAAATACTAAATGATAAAGAATGAAGGGAGGTTACCTACTCATGATGAAGAAAAGACTTTATGCGCTAATCGGGGGATCTTTGATGTCTGCCATGTTCCTTGCTGGATGTGGAAATGATGATGACAACAATCCTGCACCCGAGAATGACAACATGATCGAAGAAAATCAAAATGATGGTGTCGATGATAACGGAGGCACTGGAAACGATAATAACAATCTTGATACGGATAACGACGGTATGATCGAAAATGATGATACGATGAATGGCGATGACAATAACAATACAACGAACAACAACAATGATTCCGATGATTTAATTGAAGATGCTGAGAAAAAAGGCAAAGATAACAAATAAAAGGCATATAAAGAGGACTGGCTTAGCAATGGCGGGTGTAATTCCCTTCAGCTAAGCCAGTTTTTTATTTTATGGACGATTTATAGGTGGCCAGTTTAGGTCTGGATTTAATTTTTTTCTTGAATTCCCTGATTAAATCCTCGCCCTCCAAGCCTTTATAGACTAAATCCTCAAGAAGAAGTTCTGCATATTTTGTGTGGTTTTTTTTGATATGGCCGACAAATAAAAGGCTATAGTGACCATCGACTTTTTTAATGGTGCGCAGGACGGTATCGAATAAAGCGGGTTCATTGTCTTTTTTCGTTATAACAGCCTGAATGGTCACTTCTCCATCAATATCAGGAAGTGAGGATGCAAACTCATGAAAATGTTTTTCTGCCACAAAGGCCTCTAGGAGCCACGAGCTGATATCATTTTCTTTATTAATGATGAGTCCATCGGCTAAGGGTATATCAATTAATCGTGAATCCTCTGTAACAATCTGTAGATAGATTAATTTGAAAGATTTCATTAAATACCTCCATTCCTTGCCTTTATGAAGAAGACAGTCAAATGCCCATTTATCCCTGTTAATTCCTTTTAAAGGTAATTATATCATACTAGAATATTTTGATTTTTTAAAATGATAAACCTAAAAATACGCTAAAAGTAAAAAAAAGTCCAAATTGATAGGTTTAAGCTTTTTAGTAAACAAGTTTTCTGCAAAAAAGAGTTATGGGTGTAATATAACGTTTTTTAAAGCTAAAATGAGTGGCATTCGTCCATTTTGTCGATTTCCCCTTTTTAAAAGAAAATCTTATGATTAAATCATGAAAGGAAAGGAGGAAGAAGATGATAAATCAGGTAACTCTTGTCGGACGATTGACGAAGGATCCCGAATTAAGGTATACGCCAGATGGCAAGGCGGTTTCCAATATTACTTTAGCTGTGAACCGTAATTTTCGTAGTAATGCAGGGGATTACGAGGCTGACTTTGTACACTGTACCCTTTGGAAAAGAACAGCCGAAAATACAGCACAATATTGTAAAAAAGGTTCGATTGTCGGGATTACGGGCAGAATTCAAACGAGGAGATATGACAACCAAGAGGGTAAAAAAGTATATGTCACCGAAGTTATTGCCGAGCTGGTTCAATTCATAGGGACTAAGCAACAGAATGATGGCAAGGCAAAGGAATTCGAACATATTGGTTTATAGCTTACTTGGAGGTGAAGCATGAGTGAAAAAAGTGGAATGCTTTCCAACGGGCAGAAGCGAAACCGACTCCTGTTCAGTTCGATGCAGGATAAGCAACGAGTAGAACAACTCATTGGTGACTTAATTGGGCATGTGGCCAAGACCCATGTCCAAACAAAAGAGAATGAAGATGAGTTGAAACACCTCAGGTTAAAAGTAGCCCAATTAGAATCGTATAACAAGTATTTACATGAACATAATGAAAAATTAGACAAAAGGGTTACAAATTTAGAGAAAGTTGGTGAATTATAAAAAGCGATACCCTTCGAAAAGTATACTAATAGTGGCAAGTCCCTGTTATTTTCCTATTTCCCCAAGCCGACTTGGCTTTTCCCCGCAAGTGTCCCCGAATCCCCTCATAAAAAGAATCAAAAGCTTGATTCTTCCCCTTTTTGGAATGACTGTACTTGTACAGTCATTCTTTTTATGAAGCTAATACTATAGAACTAAATAAAAAATATTATTCTGTTAAGTTAGAATTTTAAGAAAATATATTGTAAAATGTTAAGTTTGATGTAATAATAAACCAAATAATATTAAAAATGTAAAATATGGATATAAAGGAAGTGATATTATGAGTATTCCAATTATTGAAGTCAACGGGTTACGAACGAGTTTTCGTACTGACGATGGAGAGATTCCTGTCGTGAACTCCATCGATTTTCATATCAATCCTGGTGAGGTGTTAGGAATTGTCGGGGAATCGGGCTGTGGGAAAAGCGTAACCTCTTTGTCTATCATGGGGCTTGTGCCTTCGCCTACCGGTAAGGTAGAAGGGGAAATATTGTTTAAGGGAAGTAACATTGCCAACGCATCTGAAGCTAAAATGAGAAAGATTCGGGGAAATGAAATCGCTATGATCTTCCAGGAACCAATGACAAGCTTGAACCCTGTCTTCACAATTGGAGAACAATTGGTGGAGACACTTCGGATACATAGAAAATGGAATAAAAAACAGGCCCGCCAAAGAGCGGTCGAAATGTTGAAGTTGGTTGGGCTTGGACGAGCCGAAGAACTGATAGATGAATACCCTCATCAGCTTTCGGGCGGGATGAGACAGCGTGTCATGATTGCCATGGCCATGATTTGTGAGCCAAAGCTACTTATAGCGGACGAGCCTACCACGGCCTTGGATGTCACGATTCAAGCCCAGATTTTAGAATTGATGAAGAACCTGAACAAGGAGACAGATACAGCAATCATGATGATCACCCATGACCTTGGTGTAGTGGCACAAATGTGTGAGCGTGTCATAGTCATGTATGCCGGAAGGGTGGTCGAGGAGGGAAAAGTGCAAACGGTTTTTCAAAACCCGAAGCATCCGTATACGATTGGCCTCCTGCAATCGATTCCTGATATGCGCGTAAAGAAGGAACGGCTTTATTCAATTCCTGGAAATGTGCCAAAACCGGGAACGAGCAAACTTGGCTGCCAGTTTGCCCCTCGCTGTTCTCATGCGATGGAGCAATGCCTGAATGAAACCCCGTCTCTTCTGGCGTTTGATGGAGGGCAACAAGTGCGTTGTTGGCTGTACGAAGATGCGAAAGGAGCACCATTGCATGACTCAACCATTAGTTAAGGTAGAAAACCTGAAGAAGCATTTCCCAATCAAAGGGGGAGTGCTCGGTAAAACGATCGGCGAGGTGAAAGCCGTCGATGGCTTGTCATTCTCCATAAACAAAGGGGAGACGCTTGGCCTTGTCGGTGAAAGCGGATGCGGTAAATCGACGACGGGCAGACTTTTGCTTCGATTACTCGAGCCAAGTGAAGGTAATGTCTACTTTGAGGGTAAGGACCTGACGACACTATCCACCCGTGAAATGAGGAAGATGCGCCGCGAAATGCAAATGGTCTTTCAAGATCCATTCGCCTCGCTCAATCCTAGGCACACGGTTGAAAAGATATTGGAAGAACCACTCATCGTCCATGGTGTCAAAGATAAGAAAGAACGGAAAAAGCGTGTGCAGGAGCTACTTAAGGTTGTTGGGTTAAGCAGTTACCATGCCAAACGATACCCACATCAGTTCAGTGGTGGTCAGAGGCAACGTATTGGCATCGCCAGGGCTCTAGCCGTCAATCCGAAGCTGATTATCGCGGATGAGCCTGTTTCGGCTTTGGATGTTTCCATTCAAGCACAGGTGTTAAATCTCCTACAAGATTTGCAGAGGGATTTTGACCTCACTTATCTTTTCATTGCCCATGATCTAGGAGTCGTTAGGCATATCTCGGATCGGGTAGGCGTGATGTATCTAGGACATATTGTTGAATTGACGGAAAGTGAAGGGCTTTATGAAGATCCGCTACATCCGTATACACAAGCCTTACTATCGGCGGTTCCGATTCCGGATGTAGAGTATAAGGGCGATAGGGTCATATTGCAAGGCGATGTCCCGAGTCCATCCAACCCGCCTAGCGGATGCACATTCCATACAAGGTGCCCGAAAGCGATGCCAGAATGCAAGACTGTAAAACCAATTTTACAGGAACACAAACCAGGTCACTACGTCTCTTGTCATTTATATAATTGATAGGACGTATACATAAATTTATAGAAAATAGGGGGAAGAATATGAAGAAGACATTAGCTTTATTGTTAACCAGTATTTTAGCCATTTCACTTGCGCTTGCTGGCTGTTCATCATCAACATCGAAAGATAAGGATGACGAAAAAGGCGGCTCAAGCGAGGCAAAGGGCGGCGGGGTTTTAATATACGGTAAAGGCGGAGATGCGGTTTCACTTGATCCTGCTATCGTAACGGATGGCGAGTCTTATATCGTCACACAGCAAATCTATGAAACACTTGTGAAATACGGAGAAGACAATACGGAAATCGAACCGGGTCTTGCAGAGTCATGGGAAGTTTCCGAAGATGCGAAAACTTATACGTTCAAGCTGAAAACAGGCATTAAGTTCCACGATGGCACGGATTTCAACGCGGAAGCGGTCGTTAAGAACTTTCAGCGCTGGGCAACAAGTAAGGATGAAGCGAAATTTGCTTACTATGCTTCCATGTTCGGTGGCTTTGAAGGTGACGAAGGCCACGTGATTAAAGAAGTAAAAGCTCTTGATGATAGCACAGTGGAATTCACACTAGTACGCCCACAAGCACCATTCTTGAAAAACGTTGCGATGTCACCATTTGCCATTGCAAGTCCAACGGCAGTTGAGAAAGATGGAGACAATTTCGGCAAGAATCCGTCTGGAACGGGTCCTTTCAAGTTCAAATCATGGAAACCAGGCGACACGATTGAAGTCGTGAAAAATGAAGACTATTGGCAAGAAGGATTGCCAAAACTTGATGGCATCACGTTTAAAGTCATCAAAGATAACTCGGCTCGTTTGAATGCAGCAATCAAAGGTGAAGTCGACCTAATGGACGGATTGAACCCAAGTGATATCAGCAAAGTGACAGGGGACAAAAATCTTCAAATCTTTGAACGTCCATCCATGAACGTTGGCTACTTTGGATTTAACGTTGAAAAAGCGCCATTTGATAAAAAAGAAGTGCGTCAAGCCATTTCCCATTTGATCAACAAACAGGAAATCATCGATAACTTCTTTGAAGGAACGGCTGAGCCTGCGAAGAACCCGATGCCACCATCCGTTTCTGGATACAATGATGAAATTGAAGACTACGATTACAATGTAGAAAAGGCAAAAGAACTTTTGAAAAAGGCTGGACTTGAAGATGGATTCAAAATGGATCTATGGGCCATGCCGGTACCACGTCCATATATGCCTGATGGTCAAAAAGTCGCTGAAGCCATTCAAGCAAGTCTGAAAGAAGTCAATATTGAAGCCAATATCAAGACGTATGAGTGGGCTGCATACTTGGAAAAAGTACAAGCCGGTGAAGCTCCATCATTCATGCTTGGCTGGACTGGCGATAATGGAGATGCCGATAACTTCCTTTATACATTATTGGATAAAGATACAATCGGTTCAAACAACTACTCTCGCTATGCAAACGAAGAAGTGCATAAATTATTGATTGAAGCTCAATCTACTGCAGATGAAGCGAAGCGTAATGAGTTATATGGAAAAGCACAGGAAATCATACATGAAGAAGCACCTTGGGTACCACTTGTACATTCGTTGCCACAATTAGCTGGTACTAAGACAATCAAAGGATTCGTTCCGCATCCTACAGGTTCTCAGTCTCTAATTAACGTGTCAATCGAAAATTAATTGTACGGACCGGGGGGTATGAATGTATGCTCCCCGGTTTTGTCATGCGAAGTTTAAAGAGGTAAAGAATGAAGGGCGATTAAAAGCCCATGTGTAAAAAAAGGCAGGTGAATGTTTTGTTTTCCTATACCATAAGACGTTTGGGTTCTCTCATTCCGGTGCTTCTCGGAATGGCGTTTATTGTATTCATGATGATTCGGGCGATACCGGGAAACCCCGCCCAGGTAATATTAGGGCAGCAGGCAACGAAAGAAGCCGTCGCTGCCATGACAAAGGAGCTTGGTTTGGACCAACCATGGTTCATTCAGTTCTGGGATTACTTAATTGGCCTGTTAACAGGCAATCTAGGGGTTTCTCTAAAAACGAATACCCCTGTTTCAGAGGAAATTTGGCCTTACTTGACGGCCACGATGGAATTGGCCCTGATTGCGATGATCATAGCGGTTATCATCGGCGTAAATGCCGGAATCATATCGGCATGGTTCCAAAATTCCTGGTTTGATTATACGGCCATGATCGTCGCCTTAATTGGCGTATCGATGCCGATATTCTGGCTTGGTCTTATGGAACAGTATCTCATTGCGATTCAGTGGGACTTGCTTCCAACAACTGGACGGGACAATATAAGAGACCCTGTGGAAGCGATAACGGGCTTTTATTTAATAGATACTCTTGTTTCCGGTAGATTCGATCAATTTATTGAAGTGGTGAAACATCTTATCTTACCGGGAATTGCACTTGCAACCATCCCGATGGCGATCATTGCGAGAATGACACGCTCATCCATGCTAGAAATCATGAGGTCCGATTTCATCCGGACGGCTCGCGCGAAGGGCATGAAAATGTTCTGGGTGGTTTATAAGCACTCCCTGAAAAATGCTTTAATTCCAGTGGTCACCGTTATCGGTCTGCAAACGGGTCTACTATTGGGTGGCGCGATTTTAACGGAAACCATCTTTGGATGGCCGGGTATTGGAACATATATCTATGAAGCTATCCTTTACCGGGATTATCCGGTTATTCAATCGGGAATTCTCGTCATCGCCTTTTTGTTCGTCATGATTAACTTGATTGTGGACCTTTTGTATGCAGCGATTGATCCTAGGATTAAATATAAATAGGGAGGATATCTCATGGCTGAAATTGTTACGAATACACCGCCGATCATTCCCCCTCAAGAGGTAGAGGAAAAAGCCATTTCTCCCTGGAAGGAAGGTTGGAAAAGCTTCAAGAAAAATAAGGTTGCCCTGGTTGGCCTCGGCATTGTCCTATTTTTCATTATACTGGCTATTTTCGCCCCGCTTATTGCACCCTATTCCTACGAAGGGCAGAAGCTCAGCGATAAACATTTGTCCCCTTCGTCAGAGCATTGGTTTGGCACGGATGAGTTTGGCCGCGATATCTTGAGCCGAATCATCTATGGCTCTCGCTTATCTCTATGGGTCGGCTTTTTATCGGTGGCCGGTTCTGTAGTGGTCGGATCTTTCCTCGGTATCATTGCCGGGTATTATGGCAAGTGGATCGACACGATCATTTCGAGGCTGTTTGACATTGTACTGGCGTTTCCGAGCATCCTGCTAGCCATAGCGGTTGTTGCCGTATTGGGACCATCTCTGCGCAATGCACTCATCGCGATTGCAATCGTCAATGTGCCTACGTTCGGTAGACTTTTGCGATCACGGGTTCTGACTGTAAAAGAAGAGGAGTATGTAACGGCCGCTAAGGCGATTGGTATGGGGGATGGTCGGATTTTGATTCACCACGTCCTGCCGAATAGCCTTGCGCCCATCATCGTTCAAGGGACTTTAGCGATCGCGACCGCCATCATTGAGTGTGCAGCGCTTGGATTCCTTGGGCTGGGTGCACAACCACCTTCACCTGAATGGGGAAAAATGCTTGCTGATTCGAGACAGTTCATCATTCAGGCGCCTTGGACCGTTCTATTCCCAGGGATCGCCATCATGTTGACCGTACTTGGCTTCAACCTGATGGGCGATGGCCTACGTGATGCATTGGATCCAAGAATGAAAAACTAAAGAGGAAGAGGCGGTGATTTTCATAATCACCGCCTTTTTTGCGCCTTGATATTTTCCATAATCTCTTAATGATGACAGGTATTGAAAAATAAACATATTATACTAGAGTCTTCTAGGAAAATAGTGACTATTATCTCTTAAATTCATGATAAAGGGTGTGATACTTTTATACCTATAAGGAAAAATATAGAAAATTCTAATTTTATAGGAGGAATCATTCATTGATTAAACGCATTTTGCCCATTCTAGCAATCTTTCTATTAGTATTTACAGCAACGGTTTCCGCTGCCAATCTTCCTGATCCTTCGATTGGAAAGAATGCGGGACAGAAAAATCAGGAAAGTATCCTGAAGTTGAAGAAAGAAGAGACAGATAAGAAGTACAAAACCGATGAAAAGGTCAGGGTTATCGTACAGATGAAGGAAGCCCCGGCCATTGAATATGCCTCTAAGGAAGGTAAACGATTTAAAGACCTTTCTAAAAGCAAAAGGGAAGAATTAAAGTCTAAAAAACTATCAGGCCAGAAAAAAGTGAAAAATAAAGTAAAAGAGAAGAAGATAGCTTTAAAGGAATTTGAAAGTTTCACGACAGTCTTGAATGGGTTCAGTGCAGAGCTACAATATGGAGAAGTCAAAGAAGTGGCAGCTTTGCCTGAAGTGGCTGAAGTACATATTGCGAATGAATATAAACGACCTGTTGAAAAACCGGATATGGTATATAGCAAGGAACTGGTCCAAGCCCAGGAAGCTTGGAGGGAGTACGGCTATACGGGGGAAGGGATGGTCGTCGGAATCATTGATACCGGGATTGACCCATCTCACCGTGACATGATCCTCAGTGATGCTTCAAAGGCGGAACTGACGAAAACGGAAGTCAGTGAAATGATACAAGCAAACCAGTTACTTGGAAAGTATTATACGGAAAAGGTCCCTTACGGATATAACTATATGGATGACAATCAAGAAATCCTCGATCTTGCTGAGGGAGCTTCGATGCATGGGATGCACGTTGCCGGGACCGCAGCGGCTAATGGGGATGAAGAGAATGGCGGCATTAAAGGGGTGGCCCCTGAAGCCCAGCTTTTAGCTTTGAAGGTGTTCGGGAATGACCCTGCTGTGAAGACGACCTGGGGGGATATTTACATCAAGGCCATTGATGATGCCATTATTCTTGGGGCAGATGTCTTGAACATGAGTCTTGGTTCGACGGCAGGCTTCGTCTCAGAGGAAGATCCTGAGCAACAGGCCGTATCAAGGGCCGTGGAAAATGGAATCGTGATGTCGATTTCCGCAGGAAACTCTGCCCACTTCGGAAATGGGTTCGCGAATCCATGGGCAACGAATCCAGACATCGGCATAGCGGGTTCTCCGGGACTTGCCTATGATTCGCTTCAAGTGGCATCGATTGAAAACAACTATCTTGATTTAGATGCTGCTACCTATCAGTTGAACGGGCAGGAAGGGAAAGCACCGTTCATGTCGGCTTCCAGTGTGCATCCTAACGCTTTAAAGGAAAAGACGCACGAACTAGTCGATGCAGGCCTTGGAACCCCTGAGGAACTAGCCAAGGTGGATGTCAAAGGCAAGTTTGCCCTTATCGAGCGTGGGGGAATCACTTTTATCGAAAAAGCGCAAAATGCTCAGAATGCAGGAGCAACAGGTGTCATCATCTATAACAATGCCGATGGATACGTATCCATGGCAACAGAGCCTAGCATAACGATTCCACAGCTATTCATGCTTAAATCGGATGGTGCGAAGCTGCAAGCCGCCTTATCGGAAGGTGAAAAAGTGACGCTCACTTTCAAGGGGGATAAGGTGAAATCAGCTAATCCCGAGGCTGGGAAAATGAGTGCTTTTACTTCATGGGGCGTCGCGCCGAACCTTGATTTCAAACCGGAAATCACAGCGCCGGGCGGACAAATCTATTCGACATTGAACAATGATGAATACGGCATGATGAGCGGTACATCGATGGCGGCTCCTCACGTAGCGGGAGGCTCTGCCCTCGTATTGGAAAGAGTCGATAAAGACTTGAATGCAAAAGGTTTCGATCGGGCAAATCTGGCCAAAAACCTAATGATGAATACCTCTCGACCTGTAACCGATCAAGGCATGGTCAATGCTGCATTTGGATGGGATATTCCCTACTCGCCGCGCAGGCAGGGAGCCGGGATCATGCAATTGAATTCCGCGTTGGCTACGCCGGTGGTCGTGACCGAGGCATTTACGAATGTTGCGAAGGTTGCATTGAAAGAAGTTGGAAATACGTTCGCTTTTACTTTGAAGGTTGAAAATATAAGTGACGAAGCGGTCAAATATGATGTATTGGGGAATATCCAAACAGACTATTCGATTCAGGGACAGCTTGGTTATGCAGCCAATCAATTAGAAGCACAGGAAATTCAGGATGCTACGATAAAAATCAATAACCGTGAACAAGAAGAAATCACTATACCTGCAAAGAAATCGGTCAACATTGAAGTGAAGGTGGACCTATCCAAGGCTAAGGTGCTTGGGGACGACCTCCAAACGCCAGTCGCAATCGATAAGGTCTTTCCAAATGGGTACTTTGTTGAAGGGTTCGTGACACTGAAAGACCCGGCAGACAATAATCCAGAACTGAACGTTCCATATGTAGGGTTCAAAGGAGAATGGGACAAGGCACCTATCTTGGACGGGACGAAATATGATGAGGAATCATACTACGGCATGGCTGGGGCGGTATCAACTGCAGGTGAAGACTTTACCTACCTGGGTTATGAGCCGGTTGGAAAGATATTTGACCGGAAATATATCGCGATCTCCCCGAATGGCGATGGAGCGCAGGATGATTTTATCCCGATTCTATCATTCTTGAGAAATGCGAAAAAAGTAGAATTTAATATCATGGATGACTCGAAAAAATCGGTCCGGACAATCCTTACGGAGAATCAGGTGCGGAAGGACTATTATGACGGCGGAAGCGGGACGGCCTATACGTTAGACCCCGCCCGTAAATGGGATGGCAAAATCAATAATAAGCTCGTTGCAGACGGCGAATATATCTATGAAGTCAAAGCAGTGATCGATTACGAGGGAGCTAAATGGCAGACGTATAAGATCCCTGTCAAAGTCGATACAGTGGCGCCTATGGTCAAGATTTCAAAAAGTGGCAAGGTGGTCGCCATTGAAGGATCGGATAATGCCAATGGATCAGGCTTGGCGTATTACGATGTGCAGATAGACGGGAAATCAATCATAACGGAACCGCTAGCTGCGGATACAAAGGAATATACTTTGCCGGATGTGAAGGGTGAGAAAGTACAGGTTGTTGCCATTGACTTCGCAGGTAATGAAAAGACAGCTGAAGCGGACTTGACTCAGGATACGGAGCCGGTAGAAAAAGATAAAGCGGCCCCATCCGTCTTTATCACGAGTCCTGAAGTGATGAGCGTGACCAATACGAAGAATGTGACGATTACGGGGTACATTAAAGAAGCATCTGGCATCAATGAATTCAAGATCGACGATAAAAATGTCCCAGTGAAATATAATGAAGAGAAGAAACAATACGAATTCTCGTATAAAAAGAAATACAATGACGGCGTCCAAAGCTTCGTGGTTAAAGCAACGGACATAGTCGGTAATACAATTTCCTTCAAACGGATGTTCATGGTGGACACAAAGAAACCAAGCTTGAAGGTCAAAGGAGCACCCCTGATGGTAGGGGCCAAAAAACCGAACCCGAAAGTGGATGTGACCGTCGAGGACAACTTCGATGAAATCCGCCTTTACTTGAACGGAAGTGAAGTATTCTATCATGAATTTAAGGAACCGTACAAAATGCGTTCTTTTAAAGAAACGATAGAGGATGTTGAGTTGCCACTTGAAGTGGGCAACAATACATTCGAATGGAAGGTCACGGATATTGCCGGAAATGAGACGAAGAAAACGACCTACATCTATAAAGCGAAACGATAATAGAATGGCAGTTCCCTTTTTACAGAGGGGGCTGCTTTTCTTATGTTTAGGCTGCGTATACACCCTTTCACACGTTTTATGGATTATTACGTTGCTTATAACGTAATCCATGAGAAGCATTCTTTTTTTGAAATAGAGAAGGAAAATAAAATGATGATACCGAAATAGGTATATGGAACTAAACAAGAGGAGGAAATCGATGAATTTTAAAAAAGGTCTGACTACGAAGGAATATGGTCGTGGTGTTACAGTTAAATATGAAAATTATGATAGGTCACTAGCAAAAACGAGTTTCTTTGATGCACTTCAACTTGCTAATTCTCCATTTGAAAAGGAACCCCGGCACGATTCGTCTTATCAAGAATATCCGCTTATTCCGGATGTAACCCTTTCGCTTTTTGAAAAGGATATGGCTAAGACTTCGATCACATATGATCCCCATAGAGAAAAGGTCATCATTGAAGAACGCTCAGAGAGATATTTGCCCAATAAAGGTGAAGCGCTTACAACAGCATTGGAGCATATCATGATCAGTCATGGAAATTACCAATCTTTTTTTATAGTCAATCCGAAAGATTGGAACACAAAAAGAAAAACCACCCATAGCTTGAAACCCGATTAATCAGGAAAGCTATTGAGTGGTCTAACTAGCAAAACTTAGTGAAGAGAGACGAGGTCCTTGATTTCATCAGTGGAAAGTTCTGTGATCCAGTTATCACTACTGATGATTTCATCGTTCAGCGCCTGTTTTTTGTCGAGCATCTGATCGATCTTTTCTTCAAGCGTCCCGGTACATATCAATTTATGAACGTGAACGAACCGCTGTTGCCCGATGCGGTAGGCACGGTCAGTGGCTTGATTTTCAACCGCAGGATTCCACCAGCGATCATAGTGAATGACATGGTTTGCCGCCGTTAAATTCAGGCCTGTGCCCCCAGCCTTCAACGAAAGGATGAAGATTGGGAAATCGCCATTTTGGAAGCGGGTGATCATATCATCACGCTGTTTCTTGTTCGCACTTCCGTTCAGGAAGGGAACTTCAAAGCCATAGCGTTTTTCGAGCAGTTTTTTCATCATGTTCCCCATACCGATGTATTGGGTGAAAATGAGGCAGCTTTCCTCCTGCTCGCGGACAGCATCCACGATTTCCGTTAGCTTCTCAAGCTTCCCGGATCGGCTAGCTGCCATCATGATGTTTTCCTTTTCAGTTTCCTTTAGATAAAGGGCAGGGTGATTGCAGAGCTGTTTCAGTTTATTCAGCATCTGCAGAATGATCCCTTTGCGTTCAAAGGTGGACAACTGCTCGATGTCTGCAAAGGTATCCTTGATTAGCTGTTCATATAATGAAGCCTGCTCGGTGGTGAGCGGCACGAATTCTTTTTGTTCCTGCTTATCAGGCAGGTTCAATGCGACCTCTTTATCCCGTTTTGTCCGACGAAGCAGGAAGGGCTGAATTAAGCGTTGCAGCTCTTTGATTTTATCTTTTTGTTCTTCCCGCTCGATGGTGGTCACGTATTTTTCCTGGAATTGACCAAGCGTTCCCAGGTAGCCTTTGTTAATGAAATCAAAGATGGCCCATAACTCGCTTAAGCGGTTTTCCATCGGTGTACCCGTTAAGGCAATATGATGACGTCCATCAAGCTTGCGGACCGCCCTGGATTGCTTCGTTTGGGCGTTTTTGATATTCTGTGCTTCATCAAGGATGACGCTGCTCCAATGGATGGAGGACAATTCCTCCACATCTTGGTGGGTCAGGCCATACGAAGTCAGGATGATGTCGTGGGTAGCAGCTTTTTTAATGAACGCATCACCCTTGGACCGACTCGAACCGTAATGAAGGTGAACCTTGAGTGATGGAGCGAATTTTTCCAGTTCCTTCTGCCAGTTGCCGAGTACCGATGTAGGGCAGACAATCAACGCGGCCTGAACAGGAACATGATCAGGCGGGTTGGTGATTACTTCGACCTCATCGGCGCTTTCCGTTTCACTTTCCTCATCGACAATGATGGGTTCGCTCGTTTGCACCTTTTCCTCATGGGTAGGTAGCTCCTTGTCAGTCGCTTCGGCATTCTTGACATAAAGGAGGTAGGCAATCATCTGGACAGTTTTCCCAAGTCCCATATCGTCGGCGAGACACGCGCCAAAACCATATTCCCTTAAGAACAGAAGCCAGCTCATGCCCAGTTTTTGATAGGGACGTAAATCACCTTGCAGTGTCCCAGGGACTGGCATGATCGAAATGTTCTTGGTTTCCCGCAGTCGTCCGACCATTTTTCTAAGCTCCTGATTCAATTCGAATTGAATTCGGAGCATTTCGCCGTTTTCAGGGTCATCCTCGATTTCTTCCCCTTCACTATTTAAAAGCTCCTGTTGCAGCAAATCGGTCAGTTGGATGCCTTTTTCATTGGCAGTTTCCATCAGACTCTGGATTTGCTTGATGAAAGCGGGGTCGAGCTTGACCCATTGGCCACGGATATAGACAAGCCTGCGCTTCTCATCGACGAGCTCCGCGAACTCGGACTCAGTGAGCTCCTTACCGTTCAGGGAGAATCTCCAGTCGAAGTCCATCAATGCTTTCAGCCCAACGTAGGAAGGGCCGCGATTCGATTGGCTCTTCACTTTTGCCTTCACTTTGAGGGAGGATTCCTTCAAAGCGACCCACCAGGATGGAAGGAGGATTTCGACACCGAGAAATAGCAGCTTTTCGCTTGCATCGGTCAAAAACTCCCAGGCATCGATTTCGGAAAGCTCGCTTTTTAACCGGCCCTTTTCCCCGATCCATGGGACGACAAGCTGCCAGCGTTTCGTCGCCCGTACGACTTCACTTGCGTACTTATTCCAGCCACGCGGCAATTTCTTGCCAGTATACGTTTCGATGATGCTTTCATCTTTTTTAGAGCGAAGCGTGACGGCTAGCTTCCATGGGCCATTTCCTTCAGGTGGTTCGGTTAAGCGTAGGCCAATGGTGAAGGGTTTAGGATCCGAGTTAACGCCAAGCCATTCCTGCCAGCTGTCCTGATCGAAAAAGGCCTGCAACTCTTCCGGAGAAAGCCTTGAATCCTTTAAGGCCCCAACTGCTTCGCTCCATTTATTGTGCATCGGCGAGTAGGTCTTCAAATACATATTAGCGGCGCCATTATACCATTTCTCGATAAAGGTCCGATTGGTTTCCACTTCAGGTGAAGGGAGGTCCAAAGGAATCTCCTCTTCCCAAAAGGAAGGAAGGAATTCTTCTTCGACCTCTTCCGGCAGTTTCCAACCGATGGAGTCCAACTGTAAATTCGTGAAATCGGGCACAGGAATCCCCGCTTCAATCGATTCATGAAGTACGGGGGCTGCGGATAGGCATAAGGATGAGAGCTCGGACCATTCCCATTCTATAAAGGAGTTAAAGCTTTCCTTCGCGAAAAAGTTCAGCAGTCCCCAGGCATCAAGAATGAAAACAGGGTTTTCGTTTATTGTATCTGTCGTCATTTTTGTGCCATAAAAACTGGCGTCATCCCAGTTGAACAGCAGTCTTCGAATGTAACTTGTATTGAGGAAGCTATTCTCTTCATTGACGACACCAAGGACGTAGGATCCATTTTCGAGAGCCGCTATTTTGATTTTTAATTTTCCTGTATTAAACATCGATTAGCTTTCCCCTTTTTAATTCTTCTTGAAAAGCGCGCAGTCGTTTCGTCGAATCGACTACATATTGCATATACCGTTCGAATACCTCTTCCTTTTTCATCTTTTTATAGATGGTACGCATCTTTTTCAAATAACGGACTGCCTGTTTATAGGCTGGCCTGTTTTTCAAGGACACTTTTTCCTGTACCGCATGATAATAGAGGGGAAGCATCACTTCCGGATCCTTTGAGACGACTTCCTTGATGGATTCAGTGCTTATTAAGTCAATGCTGATTTCGGAGTAGATATGCATCTCCACCCATTTTTTATATTGGCCCTGTTCAAAAAGAAAGTTCGCATAGTTCCAATAGCTATGGGGAAGGGTAGCCCGAAAGAATTTCTCAAGCAAGTCATTCCGCTTCAACTTAAAGCAACAGCTTGTGATCAGGGTCGTGAAGGTCCGGACAAAATCGACCCGCTGATAATAATCGGATAGGTCAATCAAGAATTCCTGAACATGGGCGTTGATGAATTCAATGAAAGGAATGGCCCGGGTACGGTCCTCTGAATCGGAAAGGAACTCCAGCCAATAAAAAATATACGGACAGGCTTCCTTCTTCAATTCGTGGAGAAGCTCGATCGCTTGTCGGTCCTGATTCTCCATCAGAGATAGGTGAATCGTAGCCAGGGTATAGGAAATGCGCTCCGTCGTGCCTGCATATTGCTTGGGCAGTTCCTCCTGAACTCGGTTTAGCTCCTCTTTACGCCACGAAGATGTGGTGAACAGGTAGCTCCAGATTTCCCGGTAGAGGTCGATTTTTTCATACTCCAGCCCTTCGCTGCCATCCAGTAGCTTCGCTACATCTTCCTTAATGCTAAAGACGAAGGGGTCAAAAGCAAAGGGACGGGCCTGTCTGCTAAGTGGCTGCACCGTTTCATGAAGCTCTTCGGCCAAATCGGCGGCGAGCGCATAAAAGACACGGACCGCTTGGGTGTTGCTTTTATGTAGCTGGATCATTCTCATAGTCAGCTGCAATGTACAAAAATGGGTCACAAAATGATAAAGCAGCTTCCATTCCCGTTCCATCGGGGTTTTGGAGCTGAGACGTTTAAAGAAAGTCTGTATATGATTCTCAATCATGTAAGGCGGTTCCTCTATATAAGGCTCCACTTGCTCAGTGAAGGTATCGTGCACGAATTGCTTCCATGATGGATAGCTTTTTTCTAAAATGATGGATTTCTCCTTTGTATGTTTAAATATTTCACTTGCCCGCTTTACCTGCTGCAAAGCCTGGGTAGGTGTGGATTTTGGCGCGTTCCATTCGCTAACCCAATCGGACACACTGGCGTGCTCGGAATATCCGGAGAAGAATACGGCCATTTGGTGTCGGCAAATAAACCTGGAATCGCAGGTGCAGCTTCCATCCTGAGGGAAAAGTAAATTCAGCCTTGCCTTATAGCGCGTGCCATCCTGCACCTCCGCGGTAATCAAGTCTTCCGCTTCCTCTTTCAGATCAACGAGCCCCTGGCGATATAACTGAAGACCCTCATTCACAACAGCCAAATCATCCGGATCACCGGGCTCCAACAACTCCGCCAGCCGATCCCCAACAAACAACAACTCCCGCTCCATACTCTCCTCCTTTTTGGGGTCACCTTTAGGGGTCAGACCCCATTTCCCAAAATTATATTTTTGTATTATCATTGATCTATCAGTACTTTAACAACACCGGATGGGGGTCAGACCCTATTTCCCGGCATAGGAAAGGATGATGTTCATGCCTCGTAGACCGAGGATATGGTACCCTGGTGCGATGTACCATATTACTAGCCGCGGCAACCGCCGCAGTGATATTTTTTTAGACGACAAGGATCGCCTTCGTTACCTGCGTTATGTAGAGGAAACGAAAGAAAGGTATTACTTCGAACTCCATAGCTACTGCCTCATGACGAACCACGTGCATCTACTCCTCGAAACGAAACAACACCCGATTAGTGATATTATGCATAAGCTGAATTCCCGCTATGCCATCTCCTTCAATAAACGGCATGACCATGATGGTCACCTCTTCCAAGGTCGTTACCATTCCGTCTTAATCGAATCGATCGAGCAATTCACTGCCACGAGCCGTTATATCCATTTAAACCCTGTACAAGCCAATATCGTCAAAAACCCCGCCGAATATAAGTGGAGCAGCTACAAAGTCTTCCAAACAGGAAAACCAAGCAAACACGTCAACCCCACACGAATCCTTCATTACTTCCAAACCCCACAGAACTATGAAACCTACGTCATGCGGGGGTCAGACCCTATTTCCCAAACTTAACAAAAATCCAAAAACCTTTGCCAGTCAAGGGGTATGGAACATTCGGTAAGGGGTCAGACCCCATTTCCCGGCACCATTTCGAGGTCATCTCTTTATTATACTTCATTTGGGCTTGGAATTTGAAATGTTGTATACAGGTTTTGGAATATGTTGTGGTCGGAATGTGAAAAGCCATTCCCTGAATGGGGAATGGCTTGGTGTTAATTTGTTTCTACGAGAGCTTCCCACACTTTGAATTTCTCATCGATAAAGGTGACAAAACGGTTTTGTTTTTGTAAATCGAATATGAGGCGGGCTCGTTCCATATATTTTTTCGCTTGTTTATAGTTATTTTGCAATTCGTAGTTATATCCCAGGTGGTAATGGAGTTCAGCTAAAAGGTATAGGTGGTCTTCCTCCAAGCACCATTTGATTGCTTTTGTACAATATATAATGGAAGCTTCATAATCCTCTAAGCGGGTGGAAACCCTTGAGGAATTGTAGAAAAGCCTGGTCTTTATCGTTTTATCATTTAAATAAGGCAAGTGGTTCATATGAGTAAGAGCCAGTTTGTATGTACATAAAGCTTTTTCATAGAGTCGTTCTTCGAAATAGATCACACCCATACTTAGCAAATATTCGATTTCCCGTTCGGAATACATCTTATCCGTTATATCGGATAAAGAGATGGCTTCCTCTAGGTACTGTATCGCTTTATCTATGTCATGGTTTACCATATACTCATAAATCCCTTTATGCCACACGAGCAATTGATGATTTTGCTTGTTTTGCGTGAATAGGGGGTTATTTTCCTCTGCCTTTACAATTTCCTTCATCTCTTGGTAGTTCATTGTTCGTCGAGCTATTTTTAATTGATGAGAAACTTCCTGTACATAATCTAAGCGGGGTGTCATACCGATGTCGAAGAAGTAATTGACATCAACCCCTAGTCTTTTAGAAATTAAATATAGAGTAGTGGCATAGGGATAGACCACGCCTTTTTCAATTTTGCTAATCTGTGCTTGCGTGCAAATTCCTTCTGCAAGTTCCTCTTGTGAAAGACCAATTTGTTTTCTTAGTTCTTTTATTTTCTTCCCAACCGCTGAAAAATCCATGTTAACTCTCCTTAAAATATGCCTAGAGTTATATTTATAGTGAAAAATAGAAGAATAAATAAGAATGGTTTATTTTCTTTATGTAATGTGTATGACCACAACGAAAACGCATTTGATAAAACTATGGTTAAATACAACTATAGAATTTATTTCTATTAAATCCAATATTTTTTATGAAAATAAGGAGGAATTACCCATGAAAAAAAGTCTTAAAGGGATGGCGGTATCCTTTCTTCTAGTAGCTGCTGTAGTCGTTGTCGGCGGTGTCACACCATCGGAATTACCAAGTGTTTTTGAATTACCTTCAGTATTCAAATCCCTATAAATTATAATTTTTACACCTCTTAGTAGGGGTGTCTTTTTTTTGCCTTCATCTAAAATATTCTTTCACGCATATGCCTTTAGTTATATTTATCCATGATTTGTCAATATAAGGGGGCATAGGAAGATGTGGAAGAAACGTGAGGGGCTATATGAACACATGGATGCATGTAGAAAGTTTGTTATAGTAAGAGTAACAAAACAGAGAGAGGTGGAAGAATGATGATTGATATTAATATGAAAGTTCAACCCTCTTTTTATGATGACGAATGTGCCATTGTATTTTCTTTTTACTTTGATAGGGCTGCCAAGAAGGTTGGGGAAGCTGTGGTTTACACATGCAAGAAATCAAATGAGAAAAAATACAACCAGGATGATATAGATACAGATGAACTCCTTGACCCGAGTAGTCAAGAAAAAATCGCTTATATAAAAGAGTTTTCCATCGTGGATGAATACCAGGCGAGCTCTATGAAAAAAATTCAACACTTTTTGGACGTAATTGGCATTCAAAATTGCGTGGGGCAAGATCATCAGAAAAAAGTTGCATATTAAGAACGTAAAGAAGCTCATGACATCTCATATGTCATGAGTTTTTGCTTGTTAATTGGGAGTTTTGTGCATTGTTTTTCATTTTTTTTATGAATTCGCTCATCCGCTTCCGGTCGTTTGATTCCGTAGGTTTTACCCGTTCTAATAACTCGAAATGGTATTTTTTCGTATCAGATTTCACGTTGTCGCCCCCTTACCAAATTCTTCTTATTATTTTGTACCCGTTTTGTGGTTGTTTAAACCAGAAATTACCTTCCGTCAATAAGGAGGGGAGGGTGGAAAATAAAAGCTTGTCCGTTTTCTTACCATATTATGCTTCGTTTTTGTTTGATAGAACTGGGGTAAGTGAATAAGAGCACGTGAATGAGAACCGGAGAACCCCGGTCAAGGCGGAGGCAAAAATTATGGCTATGAGTAATGAAAAAAACGACCGTACGAAGCGCTCCTTCCAACAATTTATTTTTCCGTTCATGCTAGAAGGAAATAAAATCGAAGGGTTTGTCAAACGCTTGCTTAAGGATGACTTTGTCTTTTTGGACCTGGATAATATGGACCTGCAGGACGATTTTTATGGCAATCATAAAGTTTCCCATCGTAACTTGGAGCAATACTTTATGCCGAATATTGTCCCCATTTTGTTTCCGAGCAGTTCAAAACAGAAAGAGGGCATACGCCGTTTCTCGAAGAAAATGGATCTGGGATGTACGTTCCGTTCGCCATTCTTAAAAACGGCTTTTATAATCAACTCCATTGATATCTATGTTTGCCCGTTTCATATAGGGATGATTAATATCCGGGTTACATTGCCTGAGAACCTTCCTTATGATGATGTCCTTTATTTCACGGATACGTTCCGGATTCTCGAACCCATTGCGGAAGACGAAATCGAGATGAAGGTCGGCTGTAGGAATAATGAGTATGGATACGTGAAAGATTTCATCTTTGAGGAGTTAATCCCTCCTGCTGAGAAATATATTGATGACGAAGAAGACCACACATCCTACTTCGGAAGTTTGCCTTTCTTCGTGGATGAACGCATGTTTGTCCTCAGTTATACGAATCTCCCGAAGGATCGGGAAATTACCAAATCGGATTTATACCGAACGAGTCAGTTAAATGGATATGATAATGATGGAGAACCCTATGTCGGCGCCCTGAACCCGAACTATATTGACAAGTATTACAAGGAGAGGGTGTACGATCGTTGGGGGGAGGAAACGTATTATGTCACGAGCGAGGGGCATTTTGCCTGTGTCACAAAAGCGACAGGCAAGCTAGAGAACCAACTTGCGAGTGAAATGTACGGGCAACACTTCTATTCCATGCTGCTTTACTTCTATTATAAAATAGTCCTGTTGAAACTGGCTCATGACCATTCCCAAATCGATGTGGAAAAAGACCAGTCGGATACGGAATTGTTAATCTTCATGATCACCGAGTTTTCGGCGAAGTACTTATTTGCTGAAGTGAACAGCACCTTCACAGGGAAAGAGCTCTTCAAAATGACGAAAGAAGTATTCAGGATCGAACCGCTCTATCAAGAAGTGAAAGAAACGCTTTCCTACTTGTACCAAAACCAAGATAAGCTATCCGGGAAAAGCAGTAATTACCTGCTGCAAATCCTTACCATCTATACGGTCATCTCCGGCATATTCGGGATGAACCTGTATATAGAGGATTGGCAAAAGAAATTGACGTTGGAAGATTATATGAATTACACACTCTATGAATGGGTGGCTGTATTGGTAACATCATCCGGCCTGATCATTTCCTTTGTCATGGGCTTCTTATTCTTGAAAAAATGGCTTCAAGAACAAAAGAGCCGGAAAAAGAAAGTGCTATAAAAATCAAGTCCTGCGCACATGCGCAGGACTTTTGTTTGTGTTCATGATCCTAAATAGTAAAAAGAGGGAAAGTGTCATTACAAATTTCCCCTTTTCCTCCCAACCTTTGATAAACTATAGATATCATTCTTACTGTTCACTAGGAGGAGATTATGAAAAGATTAGCATTAGTTTTCGGCTGTTTGTTGATGAGTGTATTGTTTTTGGCGGGGTGCTCGGAAGAACCTAGTCCAGAAGAACGCTTTGCGGCCTATACGAAACTATGGAATAAACAGGATTTTGCGAAGATGTATGATTATCTGTCAGCTGATACGAAGAAACAAGTCAGTGCAGATGAATTTGCAGAGCGATATAAAAAGATCTATAAAGGAATTGAAGCCAACCAAATCAAGGTGGGCTATACTCAGCCAAAAGAAGAAGAAGCAAAAGAACATAAAGATGATGAAAAGGTGAAATTGGCTTATACCGTTGACATGAACACGCTAGCGGGAGCTGTCAGTTCCGACCATAAGGCGACCCTTGTCAAAGAAGAGAGAGACAAGGAAGAAAATTGGTACATTAAATGGGATGAAAGCTATATCTTCCCGGATCTCAAAGCTGGTGAAAAGATATCAGTCGAGTCCTACCCGGCCATCCGTGGCGAAATTGTCGACCGGAATGAACGTGGCCTGGCGATGAATGGAACGGTTTCGGAAATCGGAATCGTACCAGAGAAAATGGGTGACAAAAAAGCCACCGTCAAACAGGTGGCCGGTACTCTTAACATGACAACGGATGAAGTTGAAAAGAAATTGAACCAATCGTGGGTACAGCCTAGTTACTTCGTGCCCATCAAGCAAATTTCTTCTGATGAGACAGCAACCTTGGATAAGCTGTTAAGCATCCCAGGGGTCTCTGCCAACAGTTCAGAGGAACGGATCTATCCTTATAAAAAGGCCACTGCGCATTTAATCGGTTATGTGGGAGAGGCGTCGGCGGAAGACCTGGAGAAATTAAAAGGCAAGGGGTACACCGCGAATGACGTCATCGGAAAACGTGGCCTTGAGCAAATTCTAGAAGAACGTCTAAAAGGGAAACCAGGCGGCAAGATCTTCATCAAGACAGAAGAAGGCGAGGAAAAAATCATCGCCGAGAAACCGGCTGAAGAAGGTGAAACGATCACGTTGACAATCGATGCCGAGCTTCAAAAGGATATTTTCAAACAATATGATAACGAAGCGGGATCGGCGGCAGCACTTGATCCGAATACCGGCGAGACACTGGCGCTCGTATCCAGTCCTTCTTTTGATCCGAACAAATATGTACTGGGCATCACGAATGCGGAACAGAAGGCATTAGAAGATGACCCGGACAAGCCGCTACTGAACCGGTTCAGTTCAACCTTTGCACCGGGATCGACAATTAAAGCATTAACTGCGGCGATTGAATTGAAAAATGGAATCGACCCTAAAGCTGCACTCAGCATTCAAGGAACAAAATGGGCGAAATCGAACTGGAAAGACCATTCCATCACACGGGTCTCCAACCCTGGAGTGCCGATCGATATGGAAAAGGCCCTCATCTATTCCGATAATATTTACTTTGCCCAACAAGCATTGAAGCTTGGCAAAGATAAATTCTCAAAAGGGCTCCAAGACTTCGGCTTTGATGAATCCCTGAACTTTGACTACCCGATTAAAGCATCAAGCATCGGAAAGCTCGATAGCGAAGGACGCCTGGCTGACGCTAGCTATGGGCAAGCCCAAGTCCAAATGAGCACCCTTCACTTGGCAATGACCTACTCGGCTTTCTTAAATGAAGGAAACATCATGGCCCCTTCCTTAGTGACAGGCGATAAAACGGAAAAGAAACCGTTGAAAGAAAACATCATTTCTGCAGATCAAGCAACTACGATCACCAAGATGCTCACACAAGTCGTGGAGCATCCTAAAGGAACCGCACATGACTTAAACGATCTTGGCGTGAAGCTGGCTACGAAAACAGGCACAGCCGAGACCAAAGCATCCAAGAATTCCAGCGGAACCGAAAATGGTTGGTTAGTTGCCATGGATACTGAAGACCCAGAGCTGATTATGGCCTGGATGATGGAAGACGTAAAAGGACGAGGCGGCAGCCATTTGGTAAGTGATAAAATGAAGCCGGTTCTGAAGAAATATTTGAAGTGACACAAATGCTTTAAAAATATAAGTCTCTTCAGTTAAATAAGACCAGTACCCATTACTTTTAGGCTCTGCGTTGAACAGTTGTATTATGAAATTCATCAATGTTTTTGAATGAGTGTATAAATTAAATAATAAACCGCGATTGATGGAAGTAATAACAAGAAGTCCGTCTCTACAAAAATCACCGTCAAGAAAACAACAAGAAACGTGACAGCTACGGTTTTGAACATGCGGGAGAAGACGAGCACAACTTCTAAAGTCGTCGGCCAGCTTAAGAAAAACCAAAATGTTACCATACTAGCCCAACAAGGGAACTGGTATAAGGTGAAACAAGGAAACAAAAGTGGGTATGTTTCCAAGGCCTATATAAAAAAAACATAAGATGTGACACCATTCATAAAACTGGATGGTGTCTTTTTATTCGTTTTTATAGAATTAAATGGAATATTAGTGGTCACATATGCTTAATTCGTCGAGAAAAATGATAGTATAGGTGAAGTGTTAAAAAAACCCTTTGTTACTCAAAGGGATTTTTAGGGAAAAGCATATAAAAAGGGGAGTTAGCATCATGAGGAAGAAAGTTAGATTGTTGTGTATCGCCGTTATGTTATTGATCAGTGGAGGATTGCCCAGGCATTCGGCAGTGGCGGCTTCCAAACCGACCTATACCATATCGCCGGCCAGTAAAACCTATAAGAATAAGATGATGAATTTTTCTACATATAACACGCATACAAAGCATTATTACTTATTGCGTTCCTATCTTGAACAGCTAGAGAAAAAGGGCGGCGGAACGCTAGTCCTGAAAAAAGGGACATATACGATCAGTAATACGCTTTATGTTCCTTCGAATGTGACGATCAAGATGAAGGATGGTGTGAAGCTGGTTAAAGGAAGCAAAACGGGTACGAGCCAGTTCGTTGCGGCCAAATCCATGTTCCAGTTGATAAGGCCATCAAAATCCCCCAAGAAGGGGGTATATGGTAAACATGATGGTGAGAAGAATATATCATTTATTGGGGAGGGTCATGTAACGGTCGACATGAAGTATATAAAAGATGGAATCGCCATCATCATGGGGCATAACAAAAACGTCAAAGTCGAGAATATCCAATTCAAGAATATGTATTCCGGCCACTTTATTGAGATGGATGCCTCGGATCATGTCATCGTCCGTAAAAATACGTTCATGGATTCAAAGGCTTCCGAGAATGTAAATAAAGAAGCCATCAACCTTGATACACCTGACAAAAGCACACAAGGCTGGAGCCAAACTTGGAGTAAGTTTGATAAAACGGCCAATAAGAACGTGACCATTGAACACAATACATTCAAGAACCTGGATCGTGCGGTGGGAACCCATAAATATTCCGAATCCAAATACCATGATAAAGTAGTGATTCAAAACAATAAAATTGAGAAAACGCGTAGCGATGCGATTCGCGTGATGAATTGGTCGAATGCCCAGATTAGGGATAATACCATCAAGAATGTGGAAAATGGCAAGGAGGACACCCGAGGTATTTTAGTCAGTGGGGCGATCAATCCAACCATTAAGAATAATACGTTTCAAAAGGTAGGGAGGACCGTCCAGTTGATGGCCTGGAAGAATTCGGGGCCCGGTTCGAAGTATGGGGTGACGTATAATGAGTTAAGTACTCAAAATAAACTAGACCTTACGAACAATAGAGCGAAAGACACAGCAGAAATATTTATCCGGATCAATTACCAGTATAATGAATTCCTTTTACGCACCGAAAGGATTTTCCTTGTAACCAAATAGACCTTATAAAAAAATCGCCAGTGAAGGGAACTGGCGGTTTTTTTGGTGATTACAATCCTCCTGATTTGGTTCGTTCTATGCTTGCTTGTGAATGAAACAGGCGTTTTGTTATCGCCAAGGGAGGCACGGTCTTGTAAACGATAAATGATACGACCATGCTAATCAATGCGCCGACCGTGATATCAGCAGGATAATGGACACCTACTCCTACCCGGGAAAGAGCGACTAGTACGGCTACGACCAACCATAGAAAACGGTATCGGCTCTTACTGAATAACCAGAAGGTCATACAAAAGGAAAAGAAGAGGATGGTGTGATCACTAGGGAAAGAGTTATTGATATCTTTCTCTATCAATTTATTTACATCATCCAATACGGCAAATGGTTGGTAATTCGTATGAAGCTTGCTCACTAACTTGCCGACTATCTCGGCAAGAATGAAAGTAAGCCCTGCACAAACGACCATGACCCGATTTCTTCCGTTTCTTGAAAAAAAGAAAATCAAAATGGCCATGGCTAAGAAGTATAGTGAGTATTCTGCGAAAAATATGAACAGAGGATTCAGGAAATCATGCTCTTTGCCTAAATCATTAATCATCCTAAATAACGTGATATTCAATTCCAAAATGGTCTTTTCCTTTCTATGTAAACTTGATATATGAATCATTATAATACATGTCCATTCCTTTTTGGCTAAAAGCATGAAATATAAAAAAACTAGGGATGACTATGTGTCAGCCCTAGTTTTGGGATACTTGTTGGCCTGGGGTAAAGGGTACTCGGGCCACTTTCGCAATGATTTGTGAGATGTCCGTATTGTCGAGTACGCCGTCGAATGCCTCGCTTCCAGGTCCGGTTGCAAAGACAGGTACCATATTGGCGGTGTGCCCTCCCGTTGAACTAGCTGCACGTATACTTCTGTCTGCTACTCCAGCTTTATAATGTTTGGCGATAGTACTGCCAATTTCCCAATCGATGCTATGCTGCGGGTAGACAAGCGTTCTATTGCTTTTTACATGATCAATGAACTGTTGAGCTTCTTCAGGTGTAAGGGAGATATGGGCATGGTTCTTGAATACAGCAATGACGCTGTTTGGCTCGATTTTATTGTCTTTATCAAAGGTAAGCTGTTTGGCCATATACTGAGTAGATACTTTGATCTTTTTCAATGCGTCAACGTCCATCGTTTCCGATGCGGAGATTCCCATCGTTTCATGGTCAGCCAACACGATAATCAAGGTATCCTCCCTTTGTTTAGCCCATTCCACAGCCTTCTTTACCGTCTGGTCCAATTCAATCGTTTCCCTCCAAATTCCCGTAAAGTCTGCGGCATGTTCCATTGAATCGATACGTGCCCCTTCCGCCATTAAAAAGAATCCGTTATCACTTTGAGATAAGACATCAAGGGCTTTAGCCGTCATTTCCGAGAGTGTGGGCTCCTGCGAGTGGACCACTT
Source organism: Peribacillus sp. NPDC097264 (assembly GCF_050277925.1). NCBI lineage: Bacteria > Bacillati > Bacillota > Bacilli > Caryophanales > Bacillaceae > Peribacillus > Peribacillus sp. NPDC097264. The sequence goes on along the minus strand of NZ_JBNNSR010000001.1, from coordinate 361,372 downwards.
CTCGATCCAGCTTGAAGTTCATATAGGTAGGGTGGAAGAGCCCCAGCAGTTTTTTAGGGTGTTGAACGGAAGCAAGTTCTTCCTTATTTGCAGTAAACGAATAACCGGCTTCTTTGAATTTGGAAATCAGATTGACGCCATTTTGCCTTTCCTCTTCGAAATAGGAAGCGCCTCCGCCAAGAATGACATCTATCCGGTGATCAAAGAGCTGCCGGGCAATCTGGGAACCACCTGTCCAGCGGTTCTTTACGCTGGCACCGAAAGCGGCAGGGGTGGCATCGACGACCATATTAGTGGAAATGAGCCCGACTTTTTTTCCATGTGCTTGAAAGGCATCAAGAATGCTGTCGACCTCCACTCCGGTCGGGTCAACCCCGATTGATTCGTTATTGGTCTTGACGCCAGTGGCGATGGCTGACCCTCCGGCTGCTGAATCGGTCACATAATGATTAGTGGAGTAGGTACGCATCAGGGCGACATGTTCTAACTTTTCCATATGAAGCACCCCGGATTTACCATATTCGAATTGGCGGGCAATTTCGATGGCTCCTACACCCATGCCATCGCCAATGAGCAGAATTACATTTTTGGGAGGCTTTTGAGCTTGTCCATGAATCGGGTAGGCCAGGAAAATGAGGAGGGATAGGAATGCTAGATCATACGGGCGTATGAATAGTGGAATGCTTCTTGTTTTTTTAGTCATGTGGAATCCTCCATTAGATGTATGTCTTTCTTTCTATTATTAGTAGAGATCCATAAAAAAAACCTTCCTGAATATCAGGAAGGTAAAAACTTTTATGCGGCAACATCTGCACGTTCTGAATTTCTACCGGACTTGAACCAAATAACAGCCAGGGAAAGGGCAGCGAACAAGACAAGGAATATGGCAAGAACGCTGACGCTTGACCAGAATAAATCATAATTATTAAGAGTGATGATTGATTTAAAGCCGTTAATCGAATACGTAAGTGGTAGGAATTGACTTAGTGTTTGCAATCCTTCTGGAAGCATATGAACTGGTAAGCTTGAACCTGTTGTGGATAGCTGTAAAACCAAGAATGCAAAAGCGATGAAGCGCCCGATATTTCCAGCTAAAGCCACTAGGAAGAACACGATGGCCAAGAAAGTTAAGCTGATGAATACCGAGAATAAGATTAACATGATCCCATTTGTAAAGGTTGATTTTAAATAGAAGGAAGCGAAAACAGATGCTATAAGCGCCTGGGCTATCGCAAGCACTGCCATGTTCCTGAATTGGATCGCGTACCATCTAAATGCGGAGCCCTCTGTCACCGCTGGCAATTGTAAGTTGAAGAGACAAGCCATGACCAAAACACCTACGAATAATGCTAACGAAAGGATATATGGAGCATTCGCATAACGGTATCCAGGGAATGTATTGATGGACTTTCCACTCAATTCCACTGGTGCCGCAAACATGGCAATGTTCTTTTCATCCTTGTTAATGGCACTTAATTTATCAGCACCGCCAGATAAGCCGGTTGTCAATGTCTTACTGCCATCTTTGATTTGTCCGACACCACCGTCTACTTGTTGGACACCATCGGATAAAGTGCCCCAACCTGTTTTCACGGTTTTCGTGCCGTCACTCACTTGCGTCATTCCGTTATCCAGTTTGTTTGCACCAATTGTAAGGTCGTTCCATCCCGCTTTCACGGTTTGGTTACCTGCAGCAAGCGTGCCCGTTCCAGCGGCAAGCGTACCAGCACCAGCAGAGAGAGTCTTCGTGCCGTTAGCGAGCGTACCCGTTCCAGCGGCGAGAGTCTTCGCGCCATTAGCAAGTGTTCCCGTTCCGGCTGCAAGATCTTTACTGCCTTTGGCAAGTGTACTTGTTCCAGCAGCAAGAGTCTTCGTACCATTAGCAAGCGTGCCTGCACCGGCTGCAAGGTCTTTACTACCTTTGGCAAGTGAACCTGTTCCGGCTGCAAGGTCTTTACTACCTTTGGCAAGCGTACTTGTTCCGGCAGCGAGGGTCTTCGTGCCATTAGCAAGCGTACCTGCGCCAGCCGCAAGGTCTTTACTGCCACTAGCAAGTGTACTTGTTCCGGCTGCAAGGGTCTTCGTGCCATTAGCAAGCGTACCTGCGCCAGTAGCAAGGTCTTGACTGCCTTTGGCAAGTGAATCTGTACCGACGACAAGGTCCTTACTACCTTGAGCGAGGGTACCTGTTCCCGTTACAAGATCTTTACTTCCATTGGCAAGCGTAGTCGTTCCCGCCACAAGATCTTTGCTTCCAGAAGCGAGTGATCCAGTCCCGGCAACCAAATCTTTACTGCCGGTTGCCAGAGCTGCAGTACCGGCGGCAAGTGTATTCGTACCTTCTGCCAATGAACCAGTTCCTGTTACGAGTTGACTAGCTCCGGCGGAAAGGTCACCTGCACCTTTAGCTAAGTTCTGTGTTCCTGCGTACACTTGTTTTTGTCCTGCTACTAAGGTATTTAACCCAGCTTCTAAAGTGTTGGCACCTGTTGAAGCATCGGCTAGACCTCCTTTGATTTGAGAAGCTCCCGATACTAAACCAGGCGTTTGGTCGGCTAATTGCCCCAATCCGCCGGCGACCTGTTGACTTCCTGCTAATAGCTTTTGGAAGTCCGGACTTGCCTTAAGTTCAGGTACTTGCTCAGCAAGTTGGGCCAAGCCTGTTGCTACACTACTAGCGGCTGGAGATAATTGTTTCACCGCAGAGTTCACGCCTTCAGCACCTGTGGAAAGCCCTTTGCTGCCTTCAGCAAGTGTGGCAATGCCGGCTTTCAACGTATTACTTCCTGTCTCGGCACTTGTTAAACCATCTAATACTTGCTTGGCACCATCTTGTAAAGTAGTGGCACCCGTGGCTAATTCTTTTGTACCACTATTCAATTTTTGGGCTCCATCGTTCACTTGGCTTACCCCGCCCTGCAATGAAGTAGCACCAGCGTATACCGAACTGGCTCCTTCATTTAATTTTTGGGCTCCATCGTTTACTTGATTAGCGCCGCCGTTAAGAGCTTGAGCCCCTGAATTGACTTGGTTGGCACCGCCATTAAGGGCCTGGGCGCCTGTATGAACTTGATTGACGCCACCATTAAGAGCTTGAGCGCCTGAGTTGACTTGATTAGCGCCACTATTAAGAGCTTGAGCTCCCGTATTCAGTTGATTGGCACCTCCATTAACTTCTTGAGCGCCTGAGTTGACTTGATTGGCACCACTATTAAGGGCCTGTGCACCTGTATTTAGTTGATTGGCGCCGCCATTAACGGTTTGTGCCCCATCATTGACTTGATTGACGCCACCATTAAGAGCTTGAGCGCCTGAGTTGACTTGATTGGCGCCACTATTAAGAGCCTGTGCACCTGTATTTAGTTGATTGGCACCACCATTAAGGGTTTGTGCTCCATCATTGACTTGATTGACGCCGCCATTAAGAGCCTGTGCCCCTGAATTGACTTGATTGGCGCCGCTGTTAAGTGTATTGGCCCCAGTATTCAATTGTTGGGCACCAGCATCTAATTTTCTAGCCCCTCCATTTAAGGTCTGAGCTCCATTGTCTACTTGTTTGGCTCCATCCGCTAATTTGCCGATGTCTCCCTGTTTACCAGAAAGAGAGCTATACATCACGCTCGTTCCAGCTTTTAATTCTGTCGCTCCACTTGCAAGCTTTGCGATGTCTGGTGCCTTTTGTTTCAAGGAATCAAGGATTTGAGCGGTACCATTTTTCAGTTCTCCGGCTCCATCATTGATTTTTTGAGAACCATTCGCCCCATCTATGAAACCGTTTTCAATATCACCCAGTTGATTGAGCAAGCTCGTTGTATAAGTGGCGGTCACCTTATCAGCCAAGCTTTCACGGATACGTTCTGTAGCACTTTTGGTTACTTGGGCGGCCATGAAGTGCAACCCTTCATTCTGAGTATAGATCAGTTCGGGTTTTACCGGATTTGCATCCAAGACCGTTGTTACATTTTGTGAGAAATTTTCCGGAATTTCAATGACCATGTAGTAATCGGTATTCTCTAACCCTTTTTTAGCGGTCTTTTCATCAACGAATTCCCATCCGAGGGTATCGCCAGACCGCAACTCAGCCACTAAATCATTGCCGACATTAATGGGCTTCCCGCCTGAAGTGCCACCTACATCCTTATTGACGACAGCGACAGGTAATTTGGATAAATTGTCATATGGCCCCCATTTTGCAGTTAGAATGATTGCTGCATAGATGAATGGGATTAATAAGACAGCAATGATGGCAATAATCCATCCCGTCCTATTTTGGGAGCCACCAAACTGAAATCCTGAATCTTTCATACATAACCCCCTACCTATAAAATTTTATAAAAGTTGATTGGGAGCCGTCCAATCAACTTTTATAAGTATATTCTGACTATTTATTCCAATTCCTTCTTATTAATGACAACTATTTTATGAGTTTTTTTAGATTTTTAGGATAAAAGTTTCATGAAATAGTAATTATTTGGACAAATAAAAGATCCTAAAGTAGGATTTCAATTTCAATTTCTTTAAGAGTAAGGTAGATGAATGGTTATTCATTCATTTTTAAACAATTAAGTAATTAAGATTCTTATCCTTAAAACTGGAATAATAATTCTAAAAAAACAATAAGTATTTTTACGAAATCGCACAAAATGTTAATTTGTCGAATTGTAAAATGTGAAGAAAGTCGGAAACATTTAGTACAGAGATGAAAAAGATACTACTGAAAAAAGAAGGGGCTGTCCCAAAAGTCAGTAATATGACTTTTAGGGCAACCCCCTTTTTTATGAAATTTATACACAAAAAAATCGCCCTTTTTAGTAAAATGAAGTTACCACACAACATTTAAGAAACGACGATTTTTTATGAGCAATCAAAAGATCACTACAGAAAATTATAACATGGAACAAACTAAACTACCACTCACCATTCAAGAGGAAACTACTGTTCCTCAAAAACGAAATTCCACGCCTACTTTTATTCCCTATGATAACCAACAAACCACTGTGATTTTTGATATTCAGGATCTCGTTCCGGCTCACCACGTAGCGCGTGTAATTGATCAAATGATTGAATCAGTAGAAGATAAAGTCTTTTTCGAGCACTATAATGGTGGCGGACGTAGCTCTTACCATCCTAAAATGATGACGAAAGTCATTTTGTATGCCTATTCTCAAAAGGTCTATTCTTGTCGTGAAATCGCCAAACTGGTTGAAGAAAATATCCCAACCATGTGGCTGGCTGCCTTGCAGAAACCGGATTATCGAACGATTAATCGATTTCGTACACAACAAATGGAAAAGCTCCTTCCGAAGCTTTTTGAAAAAATGATCCATCAACTAATAGAAGAAAAGCATATCACTATGGAGAATTACTTCCTAGACGGAACAAAGATTGAAGCAAGCGCAAATAAGTATTCATTTGTGTGGAAAAAGGCGACGACCAAATTTGAGGCGAAGCTACAAGAAAAAATTGAAGAAACGTACCAACAGATTCAGACCATTACAGATGAAGAAGGTCATGAACTGTCAGCTCAAGAAGGAACATCCTCTTTAACTGCAGAGGAAAAATTAACTCAAATAGAAAAGGCGTTAGTGAAAAAAGTGGAAAAAGAAACGAATGGCATCCAATTTGAAGAAGATGTCCAGGTACGAAAAGAAAAACGACGGGAACTCAGTCCGGTAAAGAAACTATTGAAATTAGTACGCGAAGACTTAGGTCCACGATTAGTTAGATATAAACAACAAAACGCTCTATTTGGCGATCGAAATAGTTATTCAAAAACGGATACGGATGCGACATTTATGCGAATGAAAGATGATCATATGAATAACGGACAACTAAAACCTGGTTATAATATTCAAATGGCAACGGAAAATCAATTCATTCTTTTTTATACGATCCATCAACGCCCTACTGATACACGGTGTTTTAAGCCGCATATAGAAGCACTGAAGAATACATCGCTACCATTCCCGAAAAACGTCATCGCAGATGCCGGCTATGGCAGTGAAGAAAACTACCTCTACTCTTTGGAAGAAGAATTTGAAGCTTTGATTCCTTACAATACTTTTTTAACGGAACAAAAACGGAGCTATAAAAAAGATATTCGTCATGTGAGTAACTGGACATATGATGAACAAAAGGATGAATACACTTGTCCAAATAACCGTAAGGTTTTATTTAAGCGTTACTCGACTCGTACGGATAAAAATGGATTCACACGTGACTTTAAAATTTATGAATGTGAGGATTGTACGGATTGCCCATTAAAATCGCAATGTACAAAGGCGACAGGAAATCGTCAAGTGCATGTTAATCCAGTTTATGAAGAAATAAAAGCGAAAGCAAAAGTGAACCTTTGGTCTGAATCGAATGCACAAATTTACGCTCGACGAAAAATCGAGGTAGAGAGTGTTTTTGGTCATATCAAGGGCAATAGGTCGTTCCGTCGCTTTTCGCTTCGGGGCTTAGCGAAAGTCCAAACGGAGTTTGGCATCGTAGCCATGGCACATAATTTACTGAAGATAGCTGGATTGCGTCAGCTACTTTCAGTAAATTATTATAAAAATAGAAAAACAGGTGAAGAAAAACGAATCGTTTTTCTCCACCTGTTTTATTTTAGGGACTTATTAGACAGCCCCTTCTTTTTTTATAGGGTTTTCGACCCGATATATTTCGGCTTCCAGTAGGAGTTGTCCATGCTTGAGATGCTAACTCCTCTTGAAGTGGCTGAATGGATGAATTGATTATCACCTATGTATATTCCAACATGCGAAACACGTTTGCCATTTTTAAAGAAGACAAGATCACCTGGTTCAGGTTCAGATGTTTTCAAACCAACTTTTGAATACAAATCTGCAGCTGTACGTGGCAAGACGACATCTTGTGACTTTTCAAAGACATAGTAGATGAAGCCAGAACAATCGAAACCTTTGGGAGAGGTTCCGCCCCAGCTATATGGTACCCCCATATATTTCTTAGCTTTTTCTATTAATTTGTCATTATCTATGTTGTATACGCCCAAGGCATTAAAGGTGGATCGGTTGGATATCCCATTTTTCTTTAACTTGTGGTCTTTTTGAAAAGCTTTTACTGCCTTTGTAGTAGATTCATTATAATTATTTGAGTAGGAGCCTGATGGTTTATAGTAACCTTTAAACTTTAGAAGTTTTTGAAGTTGGCGTACGTCGGAATGTTTCATTTTCGGTTTTAACGTTTGGTCACCAATATTAGCAGATGCTTGATGCTGTAGAGGTGAAAGCAATAAGACGGCAGCGACGGCTAGACTACTAAATAACTTTTTCAATGAATTTTCCTCCTGAAACAAATATTGGTTCCTACATAGTATTATAGTCTTATTACAATAAACGACATTTTACATTACGTTTCTGTTACAAAAGTCAATTTATGCATAAAAAAGTGATAATTCAACCTTTAATTCTATTAATTATTTCATAAAGGTAATCTTTGCTAAAACTCCAGTATATAACTATATATGATATAATTTCTATAGTGCATTCAATTGATTTTATAGGAGAGAAAACCCTGTGTTAACTGGTATGAAAAAGATATTTAATGAGAGTTCTAAAGACTTAAAGCGAATTTATAAGCTTGTAGATAATGTGAACCAACTAGAGGGAAAGTTTGAAAAATATACGGATCATGAATTAAGAGGTATGAAAGATACGTTTAGAAGTTTGCTAGCTTCTGGTAAAACGTTAATGGATCTTCAAGCTGAGGCTTTTGCCGTAGTGCGGGAAGCATCGAAACGTGTATTGGGTCTACGGCACTATGATGTTCAGCTCGTAGGTGGGTTTGTCTTGAATGAGGGTGCAATCGCTCAAATGAATACGGGGGAAGGGAAAACTCTTGTTGCAACCTTGCCGAGTTATTTACATGCCTTGGAAGGTAAAGGCGTCCATATTATCACGGCAAATGAGTATCTCGCCAGCCGGGATAAGGATTTGATGGGGCAGGTGCATGAATTTTTGGGTCTGACAGTCGGCTTGAATATTTCACAAATGTCTCCTTCTGAAAAACAGGAGGCCTATGCTGCGGACATTACCTATGGGACGGGTACAGAATTCGGTTTCGACTACCTTCGGGATAATATGGTTTTTCGAAAAGAAGAGAAAGTGCAAAAAGGTCATCGATTTGCCATTGTCGATGAGATTGACAGCATCCTGGTTGATGAAGCAAGGACCCCGTTAATCATTGCAAGTAAATCAAGTGATGGAACTGAGCTGTTTCATATTACTGCTCAGATTATGAAGTCGTTTAAAGAGGATGAGGATTTTGAGGTGGCTAACGAAACAAGGGCTACCTTTTTAACAGATCAAGGCGCATCCAAGATTGAAAAGGCATTCGGAGTAAATAACTTATATGATATAGATCATCAAGAGCTACTGCATAATGTGACGCAAGCGCTTAAAGCACATGCCATTATGAAATTGGACGTCGATTATATCGTCAAGGATGGACAGATATCCTTGATTGATAAATTTACTGGCAGGGTGATGGAAGGCCGAAGTTTTAGTGAAGGTCTCCATCAGGCCATTGAAGCAAAAGAAGGCTTGGAGATTTCTGAAGAGAATGAAACACAGGCTACAATTACCATCCAAAATTATTTTCGTTTATATCATTCGCTTTCAGGGATGACGGGAAGTGCCATGCCTTCAAAAAAGGAGTTTTGGGAAACCTATCATCTGCCTGTTATTGAAATTCCAACAAATAGACCCATTCAACGACAGGATAAACCAGATTTAATCTTTAAAGATGAAGTAAGTAAAATCAAAAAAATCATTTCAGAAGTAACACGTATTCATAAAGAAGGAAGGCCAATTTTGATTGGGACGACTTCCATTGAGCAATCGGAAACGTTATCCATTCACTTGAAGAAAGAAAAAATCCAACATCAGATCCTGAATGCGAAGACGGAAAAAGGCGAGGCGGAAATCATCGCCAAGGCCGGACAAAAGGGTCAAGTGATGTTAGCGACGAACATGGCTGGAAGAGGTACCGACATTTTGCTGGATGAAGATGTTAAGGAATTGGGCGGGCTTCATATTATCGGTACGGAGCGGCATGAAAGCAATCGTATTGATATGCAGCTACGTGGTCGTTCGGGTCGGCAAGGTGACCCGGGCTCTACACAATTTATCATTTCTTTAGAGGACGATTTGTTTGTCTACTATGAGGAAGAAGAAATTGAGCGGTACGTAAAGAAAGTTAAAACAGATGAAACCGGTTTGGTCATAAGTCCTGCTCCAGAAAAATTTGTGAAAATGGTTCAGGAGACGATTGAGCAAACACATCAGTCTAGCCGTAATCATTTGTTGAAATTGGAACATGCATTAAATGAGCAAAGTAAAATTATCTATTCGATGAGAGATCGGATTCTGGATATGGAAACGGATCAAATGTTTACGATTCTCCTTGAATATATCGAAAGTTACATCCGTAAGCGCGTGGCGAAGTATTACCCTGAATATATGGAAGAACCGAATTCGAAGGCTTTCATTGAAGAGCTGTCCCTTGTCTACTTATCGTTGGATTGGAAAGAGGACGATTTGCAAGGTCTTACCCGTTCTGAAGTAGAAGCAAAGGCACTGTCTGCATTCAAAGAAATGGAAACTATGTTATTGACTTTACAAGAGGATGCTGAGTGGGGAAGCCGGTTACGTGCCTATATGTTGAAACAAATTGATACGAACTGGATGAGTCATTTAGACGAAATGAATAGAGTGAAGGAGGGCATAGGGTTAAGTGGGTATGGTCAACAAGACCCTTATATGTTATTCGAAAAAGAAGCACTAATACAGTTCGAACAACTTATAAGTCAAATCGAGTCAGGCATCAGTGTCCATTTTATGGAGTATGTAAAAAGCCAAAGGGATCAAGAAGAACTTGATGAGAAGGGGGAAGATGAATAATGGGTCTGTTTAGTAAAAGTGGAAAAGCAAAAGAAAAAGTCAAAATCGAAACAGCAACAGCGGAAGAGTCTGTCTCAAATGCAGAAGATGCAATCTATACTACCTTGGTTTTTCATGAAGACTCTAATTTATCCAAGCAAGAAAAATATGTTTACCAGTTCCACCATCAACAATTGCCATCATTAAAACCAAATCAAATTTCCATTTCAGGAGTTAAATTATCAAGGTTTGAAGAGGAAGTAGTGGTTATGGCCTTCATCCGTAATACATTAGATAAAGCGATCCGCTTTGAAGTAGTGGATTTATTATTATTGGATGAAAACGGGCAGGCTCTGGCGAAGAAGTCATTTGATTTATCGGAGATGGGTGAAATCCCTGCTGTTTCCTGTATGCCATGGAGCTTCTTATTTGAAGAAGAGGATACCTTAGCCCCCATTCTGGATAACGGCTGGAAGATAGCTTTTGAACTGAAAAATCAGGCTCCTCAAGAACATACATTGGATTTGGCACCAACATGGAGAGAGCAGCTTTCGGATGCTCAACAGCAGAATCTGCAACAACTTGTTGCCGGGTTACCCAAGCTTAACCAAGGCGAAGTGAACTTCATGGGACTAGAAGCCACGTTCAAGGAGAATGATCAATTAGCCGTGACGGTTTTAATTCGGAATGGTAGTGATAAGCAAATTAAGATTGAAAAACTGCCATTGATTGTCGAGGATGCGGATGGAGATCAAGTTTGCCAAGGTGGTTTTTCCCTTGATAACTTTGAAGTGAAATCAAATACAAGTAAGCCCTGGACATTTATTTTTCCAGGAGAACTCGTGAAAAAGAAAAACCCTGATTTGTCACGTTGGAAAGTATATCCGCTTAGTTCTATATAAGATCCTGAAAAGGGGCTATCTAATAAGTCCCTAAAATAAAAACAGGTGAAGAAAAAAGAATCGTTTTTCTTCACCTGTTTTTCTATTTTTATAATAATTTACTGAAAGTCTGACGCAAGCCAGCTATCTTCGGTAAATTATGTGCCATGGCTACGATGCCAAACTCCGTTTGGACTTTCGCTAAGCCACGAAGCGAAAAGCGACGGAACGACCTATTGCCCTTGATATGACCAAAAACACTCTCTACCCCGATTTTTCGTCAAGCGTAAATTTGTGCATTCGATTCAGACCAAAGGTTCACTTTTGCTTTCGCTTTTAGTTCTTCATAAACTGGATTAACATGCACTTGGCGATTTCCTGCCGCCTTTGTACATTGCAATTTTAATGGACAATCCTTACAATCCTCACATTCATAAATTTTAAAGTCACGGTGTAAACCCATTTTTATCCGTACGGGTCGAGTAACGCTTAAATAAAACCTTACGGTTATTTGGGCAGGTGTATTCATCCTTTTGTTCATAATATGCCCAGTTATTCGCATGACGAATATCTTTTTTATAGCTCCGTTTTTGTTTCGTTAAAAAAGTATTGTAAGGAATTCTTCCAAAGAGTAGAGATAGTTTTCTTCACTGCCATAGCCGGTCTGCGATGATGTTTTTTCGGGAATGGTAGCGATGTATTCTTCAGTGCCTCTAAAAATGTGTCTTGAAACGACGCGTATCAGTTGGGCATTGATGTATCGTATAAAAAAGAATGAATTGATTTTCCGTTGCCATTGAATATTATAACCAGGTTTTAGTTGTCTGTTATTCATATGATCATCTTTCATTCGTATGAATGCCGCATCCGTATCGGTTTTCGAGTAACTATTTCGATCGCCAAATAGAGCGTTTTGTTGTTTGTATTTCACCAATCGTGGACCTAAGTCTTCGCGCACTAATTTCAATTTAACAGGACTGAGTTCCCGTCGCTTTTCTTTTCGTACCTGGACATCTTCTTCAAGCTGGATGTCATTGGTTTCTTTTTCAACTTTCTTCACTAATGCTTTTTCTATTTAAAATGTACCCTATAGAGTAAATACTTTAAAAAAGTCTCTCTGTAGGGTGCTTTTATTTGTATAAAGAAAAGATAGGATTGGAGATACATCACAATGAGCAAAAAGACTTTTACAGAATACTAATGTTAAGGCTGTTAGCCCCAAGGGGATTACATATACAGATGACCAAGATATTGATCTACAATATTTTCAAAATATTTTTGTTTGTTAATATCATAAAACCCTTTTAAGAGTATGTTTGCACATGCTATCACGGCTAATCTTAAAAGGGTTTTCTCGTTTCACATCATAAAACGCTCATAATCTCTTATTATCAGGAAAGGTTGTTTTCTGTTTGTGACAGTCACGAGCACATTTATCATCCATATATCACTTTCGTGTAAACATAAAAATCTTGCATTGGCAAAAAAAGAGAGACACACCCGACGAGAATCGACTTTGCCTACTCTTTTTTGTTTTAAAATAGAAGTATAAAACTTGGGGTGATTAAGCTGCTTTCGAAACAATTAATTATGAATCATTTCTTTCTTAAGCAATTCTCCCATAATTTTAAGAACGTCACTACGCAACTCATCGTGTTGCAATGCAAACTCAATTGTAGTTTTTACAAACCCTAATTTCTCACCGACATCAAACCTATTTCCTTCGAAATTATAGGCGTAGACCCTTTGGATCTCATTCAAACTTTGAATAGCGTCTGTCAATTGTATTTCCCCACCGGCACCTGTTTCTTGGTTTTCCAAGAACTCAAATATTTCAGGTGTTAAGACATAACGTCCCATTATTGCTAAATTAGATGGTGCAGTCCCTTGCTTTGGCTTTTCAACAAAATTACTCACTTGATAACGTCTACCTTCTATAGTAGAAGGATCAATAACCCCATATCGATGTGTTTCATTGTTTGGTACTTTTTGTACTCCTATAATGGAAGAGCCTGTTTGCTCATATTGATTAATCAATTGACTTACACATGGAGTATCACTTTGAACAATATCATCACCTAAAAGCACGGCAAATGGTTCGTCTCCAATGAAGTTACGTGCACACCAAACAGCATGACCTAATCCTTTTGGCTCTTTTTGTCGTATATAGTGAATATTCGCAAGATCCGAAGGATAACGTACTTTATCTAGAAGGTCTAATTTCCCTTTTTCTAGTAAGTTCCGTTCAAGTTCTGGAGCATTATCAAAGTGGTCTTCTATTGCGCGTTTCCCTTTACCCGTAACAATTATAATATCTTCGATTCCTGAGGCCACTGCTTCTTCAATAATGTATTGAATTGTTGGTTTATCTACAATGGGTAACATTTCCTTCGGCATAGCTTTCGTAGCTGGTAAAAATCTAGTACCTAATCCTGCTGCTGGAATTATTGCTTTTTTTACTTTTTTCAAATTTAACTCCCCCGATTATTTTATTTATCTATGGACACAACAAAAATCTAATAAAAAATACATGAATTAATGAGTTTTTTATTAGATATCTATTTATTAGTCTATTTGACCTACTATGCTATAATAAGTAATTTTCATGTTATAATCAAGTTGCATTTTTGTAATTTTTTAACATTAACATAAGATCCTTTAATTTTATATATCTTTTTGCTGGAAACAGGTATGTTATCCATTCATATATAGGCTACAGTCTCAAAGTAATTTGAATTATTGAGACCTTTCGAGAAAAATGCATTTTTCCCTTCTTCTTACTTACGTGACATTTACTATTATATATTATTGATTCACATCTGTAATAATCGTATTCTTGGAAATTTCACCATTAATGGATAAATCATCCACATAAATACTATTTTTCTCAGGGCTAGTTGTAATTTTATTCTCTTTGATAGTAAATCCTTTTGTGTATTGAACTAATAGCCCCATTCTACCAAAATTCGAGAGATTATTTTGCGTTACTTCAATATTATTTGTATATCCTTTATGTTGATAGTTTTTATCAGGTTCGTCTACTAATAATCCGTCGGTTGCAATATTTTCCAACGTATTTTCATTAATCGTTACATTACTAGCAAACCCCAAATATATTCCGAGATAGGAATTGGAGATCCTATTGTTTGAAATATATACATCATCTACCCACTTAAGATAAATGTTAGGCCTTTGATTACCACCAAGTTGATGATTAAAGACGTTATCAGATATAATAACGAACTCTATTTTTGCAATATTTGAATGGCTAGGCCAACCCTCACCATATATATTCTCTCTACGAGTATTTTCAAATATGTTTTTCGATATCAACGTATGACTACCTGATTGTGGTAGTCCAGTTTGAATACCATTTGATGTTTTCGAAGATTCCCCTTTTCCATTAGGGTTAGAAAGAGCTATCCCTCTGTTACCATCTAAAAAGGTATTGTTTTCGATGGAAGTATCTTTCCATTTAAAGTTACGAATCGCTACGAAGGTCATTCCTTTAAATATGTTATCGTGTATCTTAATATCCGTGCTGAATTTGTTGTGGACAGAACCATGGTTTCCAATTCCTACTGGCCAAGCAGATGTCCCCTCAGTTCCACTAGCACCAAAGTAACAGTTGCGAATTGTGACATTTTTGGAAGGTGTTCCATCATACTCTCCATATTGACTAAAACCTAATTTAGTGTGCTCAGAAACTTGGATAGCTTCTGAATAAAAGCGGGAGTGGTCAGGGGTTGTATCCTTAAATCCCAAAAATTCGCTATTTTCTATTACAACATTTTCGGAAGCGTTTATATCAATTGCATGATCACTGGCTATATCTCTAACTTCTATATTTCTTATGGTAATATTTTTGCCTCTTGCAATTCCAATAGCATTGAACGGGTCTGGGTAGTTTGTGATATTGCCATCCCAGATCCCACCCTCTATTGTAATATTGCCATGTCCATTATAATCCGTGTACATAGCCCCAGCATCACCATTGACCATAATTGTATTGTCATGACTACGCAATAGCACAGCACTATTTTCTAGAACTAAATGAGTATTTTTATATATACGCAACGTATTTGTAAGTTTATATGTTCCTTTAGGAATGAAAACCTTAATCGGCGTTTTACTTGTCTTAGCCAAGTCTAAGGTTTCTTGAATTACTTTCGTATCGTTATTAATACGATCCCCTTTTGCACCCAATTCTTGTACATTGAAGACAGAATTAGACTCATTATCTTTCAAAGATTTTATTCCTTCGAGAATTATAGAAAAGGCCAAAATAAAAAAGATGATGATAACCGTTACTTTTATTTGTTTGGTTATTACACTTTGTGTTTTTTTCATATGTAATATATTTCCTTCTGTTTGTAGTTTGATAGTTACTTATCAGCTATAACACTTATTTTTTAACTATTTTTATTACGAATAGAGACCAAGCCATTAATTAAGTTTTTATGAATAATGTAATAAACGGAGATATATGGTTCTCCATTATATCTTCAACTATTATCCATCTTTACGCAACTACAAACAAAAAATCCTTATGGTTTGTAACTTGTTGGTATGATATACTCAATTTTGTTCAAAATATTAGGTTATTGTAAAAAATATATGAATATTATATAAGATTATTTCAAGATAACATTATACAATTGGATATTGGCTTATGAAAAAAGCAACCCTTTTAATATATTCCCAGCATATGAGTCTCTTACGAATTTTATCAAAACTTATAAGTTTAGAGACTATTTTTAATATTTTTATACTCATACTACGTGAACATTTAAATTTTTTTCACAAACAACAGAACCTTGTGAGTTAAAAACTCATTATATTTTTTGATTGAGAGGTGCAACATGAAGGTTTTAGAATTATTATGGCTTCCAAAGGAACAGTCAGAGTGTTCTTTGTTTGATATCAAGTACCAAGGTGAAATATTAAACATCATATTGAAAACAGACGAAATAGTAAAAGAAGGAACAAATTTTTTCACATTAATTGAGAGATCATCTCAACAAATTTTGAAATTTCCAGTAAATGAGTACGGAGAAACTAATATTTTAAGTATAGATATTTCTATAGATAATTATATTAACTACCTTACAATGGGAATCTGGGATGCATATCTACAAAATGAAAAAGAAGGAAGAGTAAGTAAATTTCGAGTCAAAAATAAACTTACAGAATCCATTGAATTACCCCCTTTTTATTTAACAAACTCAAATATTTCGTTAGTTCCTTACTCTACCATCAAGGGGAATTTATCTTTTAAATGTGAGGAAAGTAAAGCTATCCTTAAGATAGAAAACATTGTCCTTGAAGAAAACGGAAGTTTAATGTTAAATGGATATTTTTTAGTCCCCTCTTGGAGTGTAGAGAAGTCTGAAGATGTACGGAAGCAGCTTATTCTTCGTTCAGGGAATAATGAAATTAATATGGATATTTATAATGTGGTGCGTCAGGATGTTTCAACATTTTTCGGACGAACAGACAATAAGTATGATTGGACGGGGTTCGATATCCATCTTGACTTCTCCAAAAATTCTTATGAGTTATTAGATGAAAAATCAACAGAACTCCATATTAAAATGACCTTTAAAAATCAAGAGATGATTCTACCGATTTTGATTTCACCGGCCATAGATTTCAATAAAACAGCCGTTTTTCAGTCTTCTGACGGGATTAAGAATATTTATATTAATATAGATGAAAATTCTCAAAGAATTGCTTTATTAGTGACTAAAGAAAACTTACAGGCTGAAGTTGACGCAATATATTCTGAAAATGGAGAAATCATCTTGTTAGGCAGTGTCATTTCACGTGATAAGGCAAAGAGATTTTCCTATAATAACACCAATATTGTTGTGAAGGAGCGTCAGTCTGATAAAGAATACCATTTCGCTGTTGAAATCTATCAATCTTGTTTTACTCATACATTCAAAGTAAAAGAACTTTTAGAAAAGGGTATTTTCACAGCCGGAGTTTGGGACTTATACCTTTTGATAGAAGGCCAAATGTATCGTTTAGTGACCCGTTTGGACGGCATTATGAATAAACAAAAGTTAGTGTCAATACCACAACAGATGTTTTCTAATAAAGAAGGAAAAATATTAGATATAAAGCCCTATTATACCCTCCATGAAGAAGTTTCTATATTTTCTAGAGACCCTATTGCCGTAAAGTCCATTGAAAAAGTTGCAATAGAAAAAGGGGTTCTTTCTATAGTTGGAAAGCTAAATATTCAACCACCTAATCTCTACTTCCCTACAGTTACTACAGGTAGACTTATGATTAAAGGTAAATTTGGTAAAGTATATAATTTACCCACTACATGGCAAACGGAAAAGACGGGAAAAACTAATCTTGAGTTCCAATTTAGGGCAACCGTAGATTTAGTTAACCAAGGACATAAAGAATTAAGCGATTCCTTGCTCAAGGATATAAACTTTGACTTAATTCAGTGTGAAATATTTCACGAATTAGGTATTATCCCATTTACCATGAATATTGACCCAACTAAGGTAATCGTAACCTTAGAGGATCATTTAAGACAATCTAGTAAGTATAAAGAACTTCTGACTAAATGGGGACTTCGCTTTTATAAGGCTTGTAATAAATTTCTTCCTATTAAAAAGAAGAATGTCGTCTTCCAAAGTTTTCATGGGAAAAGCTATTCTTGTAGTCCGAAAGCCATCTACGAAGAAATGCTTGAGCAAAAACGTAATATAAAACCTATATGGGTCTTAAATAATCTTAAACAAGAAGTGCCTGGAAATCCAATTCTAGTACGACCTCATTCCCTCAAATATTATTATTATATGGCTACTTCTAAATATTTCGTAAATAATGGAAACTTCCCTGACTTTTATGAAAAAAGAGAAGAGACAGTACATCTACAGACTTGGCATGGTACACCATTGAAAAAGCTCGGATTTGATATCGACCCTAACTCTCCATCATATGCAGAAAACACATCCCCTCAGATATGTAGACGAAATGCAAGGTGGGATTATCTAATAGGACCAAATGAGTACACTTCTACCATATTAAAGAGAGCGTTCAAATTTGAAAAGCAGATGTTAGATGTTGGATACCCTCGTAATGATATTTTCTATAAGCCAAACCTTGAAGGGAAAGAAGAGCAAATTAAAGAGATGCTTAATATTCCAAAAAGCAAAAAGGTTATTCTGTATGCTCCCACATGGAGAGACTATGATTTTCATAACGGAAATCAACATAAGCCATATGAATTTAAATTCAACCTAAATAATTTCAAAGAACAGTTTGGAGAAGAATATGTATTACTGCTTCGTTTACATTACCGGGATGCCACACGTATTAAAATTGAAGAATTTGAAGACATTATCTACAATGTTTCAAGTTATGATGATATTCAAGAATTGTACTTAATTTCTGACTTGTTAATTACAGATTATTCATCTGTCATGTTCGATTTTGTAAACTTAAACAGACCAATCATTTTCTTCACCTATGATTTATCACGTTACGGTTCTCAGGTCCGTGGTTTCTATATGGACTTTCAGACAGAAGCTCCAGGACCGATTGTCCTTAATGAACAGCAGCTATTTCATGCAATTAAAAATGTTAACAAATTAGAGACATTATATAATCAGAGATACAAAAGTTTCAGAGATAAATTCTGCCATTTAGAAGACGGAAAAGCCTCTAAAAGAACGGTAGAAGCTTTATTTAAAAATGAATAGAATTGGAGAGATCGATGTGAAAATTCGATTCTTAATGTTTGATATTTATGGAATGGGTGGCACAGTACGGACTGTTCTAAATGTGACGAACTATTTAGCTCAATCTGGTTATGATGTAGAAATCATTAGTGTCTTTCGATTTCGTAAAGTACCCTTTTTTGAAATTGATCCCAGAATCAAAATTATTGTCCTTCACGATATAGCAAGTAGAAGAAAAGATGATACAAGTTTGAAAACAAAAACAGCTAATAAGTTAGGTGAAATGAAAAGCAGACTTATTCATTCTGATGACGAGGGGTATCATTTCTTTTCGTTACTGACAGATATAAAGTTGTATAACTTTATAAAAACGATTAATTCAGGGATTTTAGTCACCACAAGACCAAGCTTCAACATCTTTGCTAGTAAATATGCGAATAAAGATGTTCGTATTATTGGACAAGAGCATTTAAATTTCTCCATCTATCCTGAAAAAATGAAGAAATCTATTTTGAAACATTATGGTAATCTAGATTATTTGGCCACATTAACAGATGAGGATACCATGGATTACACACAACTTCTAAAAGGTAGAAAGGTGAAAGTAAAGAAAATCACCAACTCTATTCCAAATTTGCAAGGTGTGATATCTCCTTTGAATTCCAAGACTATCATTGCAGCTGGTCGTTTAGTGCCACAAAAAGGATTCGATTTATTAATTGAGGCATTCAAAATAGTAAATCAAAAATATCCAGATTGGAAGCTGAAAATTTTTGGAGATGGCCGTGAGAAAAACAATCTTTTAGATCTAATTACAAAGTATAAACTTTATAATCATGTAATATTAATGGGATCAACCCAGCATATTGATATAGAACTGTCTAAAGCTTCTATTTATGCATTAAGCTCTAGGTTTGAAGGGTTTGGAATGGTCATAGTAGAGGCTATGCAATGTGGTGTGCCAGTAGTGAGCTTTGATTGTCCGAAGGGACCGAGTGAAATCATAACTCAAAATGAAGATGGGATTCTTGTAGAAGATGGAAATGTTGAGAAATTTGCAGAGTCCTTAATGGAGCTAATGGATAACGCAGAGAAAAGGAAATATTTTGCGAAAAATGCTATTGAGAATGTTAAGCGATATGAAATAGAAAATATTGGCAAAATATGGGAAGAGACAATCAACGAAAATCCATACCAAAAGAATAATCAACCAGTAAATTCGTTAGTTTAAACAAAGTATTCTTAAGGAGGATAATATGAGTGTGTTAATAACTAATTTGGGATACAGCAATGGGGTATTATCCCTGTATGGTAAAGCAGGAGCTACATTAGAAGATAACTATTTCCTTTGTATTAGAAGAAGAGAAATAGAACATGGATTAGAATATCCAGAAGAATATACATTTCCGCTCATGATTAACGGTAGTGAATTTAATTTTCATAAAGATATGAATGATTTACTACAAGGAATTTCCCTAGATAACGGAATGATTTGGGACTTTTTTTTGTTGGCTGGGGATAGTTATTTCAAGCTGGAAGCAAATACTTCATTAACTTTAGACAGAAGTGACTATGTAAGCTTAGATAATAAGCTGTTTAAAGTAAAACCATACATTACTGGGGAAAACGGCATATCAATATATATATTAAAAAATGAAATAACAGCAACTATTGGTCATGCCACTTTTGATGAGGGTGTCTTTAATTTATCAGTTCAGTTGAGCAATTCAGCCATTTCGAATTATAAGGATTGGAACTGCTATTCCATTCTATTAAAGATTAAAAAAAGAGAGCAAGAACGGCTTTTCGAGTATTACGAATCTATGGTGTTTGAATCTCTTTCAGAAGTAAGCACATTAAATTTCTCTCTAAATATTAATGATATATTTGAGAACTATAACTTGAATAAGAATATTATATGGGACCTATTTATCGAAGTGAGAAGTAAAGATGGGTTAATAGTTGAGTCTCCTTTGATATGCTCAAGCGGAAATAAAGGACTTTTTAATTTCAATTATTTTAAGTTTGCACATAATGATTTATATAGAGTTAAGCCATATGTTACTGGTAAGAATTCCATTTCCCTATTTATAAGAAAAAACGAATTAAAAGTAAACCTTTCACAGCTCAAATTTGAAAATAATAGTCTACAGCTTACCGGGACAATTTATTCTCATGAATATGATATCTGGAATTTTAATGAATTCGAATCGTATATAGTTTTCAAAAAGCGGTATACGGTTGGGAAAGAAAATATATATTATATAGAAAAAGCAATTGAAATCCCATTATTAAACGGTCTTTTTCAAGCAGAATTATCAATGTCAGAGCTTCTAAACGAAGAAGTGATTCGTCATGGAGATGTATGGGATATGTTTGTACGTTTAACTACGTTGGATGGTAGAATCACGGATGTAATTGTAAATCCTTCTGAAAAACTAAAAAAAGAGAAATATTCGTACGAAATCATGAGTACGAATCCATCCTTTAAGTTTAAACCTTATGTAAACGGACAAGGTCATTTCTCATTCTATTTCATAGACTCTAATAAACATCAACATGATGCAGTGAAAGTTGCGGTATTAGGCTCATGTTTTAGTCGAAATCCTTTCAATTCGACAAGTTATTTTAATCCAGGTTATAAGAAGAATTACAGTTGCGTGTTGACACAATTCCATTCATCTATTGTTAGCATGGTTTCTTCCCCTAGGGAAATAGATATTGATAAGATGAATGATGTAACAGCTTACAACAAGTACTTTATTCAAAATGACTTTGAGAAGAACTTCTTTGATCAGGTAAGCGAAATGAATCCGGATTACTTGATCATCGATTTATATGCGGATGCTGCACGAGACCTAATTAAAATAAATGATGACACATACGTTAGTGCAAGTCTTGCTTTAAGACAAAGCAAGTACTTTAAGGAATTCATGAATTATGAAGTCGTTACACATGACAATAATGAAGCCTACTTTGACTTATGGAAGGAAGCCATGCTTCAATTTGCGAAAAGGATTAAGGAGTACCTTCCTGAAGATCGAATCATCCTTAACGTTGGAGGCTTCACTTCCAAATATGTTGATGCAGATGGATTCATCAAGAAGTACCCACGGGAGAATATCATACAAAGAAACAATTATTTCTGGGATAAGCTTAATTCTTGGTTCTTACAATGTATTCCGGGCTGTAAGGTAATTAGCTTAAAAGATACAAAGTATATAGGACAACATGATCATCCATTCGGGAATACGTTCTCCCACTATCAGTCAGGTTATTACAAAGAGTTCATGAATAGATTGAATAAGCTTGTAATGAAAGATCTACAAATTGAGAGACACCAACAAGGAAAGGAACTGTTGGTGTAATATAGCTATCGTCTTTGTTGAGTGAGCCCCTTCAATGGGTTAAAAGAGCAATAATTTGTTCAGCCTGAGTCATAGAATCATAAGGACTCAGGCTATTTGATTTTTCTGGATACGGGGTAAACGTTCTATAGTTCGTCATGAAAAATATTCTAACGTTCTAACTTGAATAAAATTATTGATAATATTAATCAGTCAAACCAGCTAATAGTATTCAATATTTTTCACCGTTTACAATATAAGAGAAATCCCAGAAGGGGGCTTTCTAATTCGCATTTTCCCTCCATCTTTAAACCTTGCTATGTAATATAAATCATTTCCCTCGACCCGTACGGATAAAAATGGATTCACACGTGACTTTAAAATTTATGAATGTGAGGATTGTACGGATTGACCATTAAAATTGCAATGTACAAAGGCGGCAGGAAATCTCCTAGTGCATGTTAATCCAGTTTATGAAGAACTAAAAGCGAAAATAAAAGTGAACCTTTGGTCTGAATTGAATGAACAAATTTAGGCTTGACGAAAAATCGAGGTAGAGAGTGTTTTTGGTCATATCAAGGGCAATAGGTCCTTCCCTTTTCGCTTCGTGGCTTAGCGAAAGTCCAAACGGAGTTTGGCATCGTAGCCATGGCACATAATTTACTGAAGATAGCTGGCTTGCGTCAGCTACTTTCAGTAAATTATTATAAAAATAAAAAAACAGGTAAAGAAAAACGAATCTTTTTTCTTCACCTGTTTTTATTTTAAGGTTATAAGAGAGCCCCTTTTATGGAATCGATCATAAAGGTTCAACAGTTATGAATTAAGAATACTTAGGGGTTTTTAGGTTGCCGTTTTTTGGGCTTGAACTCCTTTAACCTCCAAGGATTTCAAGGGTAATAGCTAGTTATCTCCTTTACCGGTATGTGGCAGAGTTAATTCAAAAGGAATTAAAGTGAATTCTTCTTCCGTTTCAGGAATTAGATAGACACCTTTAATTTGTCCATATTTCTTCATGTCTAAAGCGAGAAGGGAGGGTACTAAGAAGAAAAGAACTACCACTACATACTTTGGATTAGGAGGATGCCTATAGAATGTCGATTATTAGCCGTTACTATCCTATAGAATCCAAATAAAGAATGATTGAAGGCCTTAATGATTTAATCAAACGTTTGATTAAATTAGGGGAAGTCTTACCTGAGCTTGTTGTTTGGAAAATGAGGGAGCGGCTCCCTCATTTCCTTATATGCCAAGATGCATCTTCAAACGATATTGTGCTTCGGTTTTTGTTTCATCGGATACAA
Source organism: Peribacillus sp. NPDC097264 (assembly GCF_050277925.1). Classification (NCBI taxonomy): domain Bacteria; kingdom Bacillati; phylum Bacillota; class Bacilli; order Caryophanales; family Bacillaceae; genus Peribacillus; species Peribacillus sp. NPDC097264. The sequence continues at coordinate 338,226 of NZ_JBNNSR010000001.1, read as the reverse complement.
TGTTATACCAAAGTCCATCAACTCGTTGGTTCTCTCCTGCAAGTGTAAATTGTTCAATATTATTGAGGGAAGACTTGTAGTTTTTCTGAATGCTTAACATTTCATTGAATGTTAAATTAGTTTCTACATTTTTCCCGATGGCTTTAAGGATATCATCATAGTTGGTCAAAGTGGACAAGCTTGCGCCTTCTTTAATGACCGCTTGTATCACTTGTCGCTGTCTCATTTGTCGACCGAAATCACCGCGAGGATCTTCTTTTCTAATGCGGGAATATATCAAAGCTTCTTTACCATCTAAATCAATTGTTCCTTTTGCAAAGCTGTAATTTTTATAGTTGAGATTCATATCATTATTGACTGTGATGCCGCCAACAGCGTTAACAATGTCCTGGAAGCCTTTCATATTCATTTTTACGTAATAATCTATTGGTATATCTAAATAGGCTTCGACCGTATTGATAGACATGGTAACCCCACCGTATGCATAAGCATGGTTCATTTTTTCCGTCGTGCCTCTCCCGATAATTTCTGTACGCGTATCCCGGGGGATGCTTAACAATTGAACCGATTCTTTTTTAGGGTTTACTGTCATGACAATCATCGTGTCTGAACGCCCACTATCATTCTTCCTTTCATCTACTCCTAGTATCAGTAATGAAAAGGGATCCTTGTTTTTAAACGTTATATCTTCGACGCGTTTATCTGTTTTATGCTCGGTACCCTGCATAGTATTTATGGTTCCTAATAGGGACTGATATATAGATGTTGCATAAGCTCCTCCACCAATGAAAAGAATAAGAAGGATGACTCCCACTACTTTTAATGATTTATGTTTTCTCTTCTTCTTTTTACGTTCTGATCTCATTTGCGTTCCTCCTCGAGCCATTCCACTTAAATGGAAAAGTGTGAAAAAATACCTAGATGGTATGTCTAATATACCTTTTTTTTACTAAAAAAAGAATAGTTTCTTTTTGTACATGCAGTACATATTTACCTTTTCAAATAGAAAAAGCGAGGGAATCTACATGACAAAGATTCCTTCGCTCACTGGGATTGGTGGATATTCTTATTTAGCGTCTGAGCCGTCTTTTGGCACTTCAGGATCTGGGGCCGGAACTTCCGGGTCTTCAAGTGGCGTAGGCTGTTCAGGTACTGTCGGGACATCTGGTTCTAGCAGATGAAGCTGATCTTCAATTGCTCTTAGCCGATTTTTGAACATCGTCTCTAGTTTTTTGTAGGAGTGGGTAGACTTTAATTTTTTATATTTCGTAATATTTTTTTTCACTTCATCGTATTGTCTATTATCGACTTGTTCTTCCATATCCAATAATAATTCATATCTTGCTATATCATAGTCTGTATTTTTCTTGTTGGTTCTAGAAGGAGTGACATATTTGAGTGTGGCCAATTTTTGAACACTCTTACTGAACATTATTTTGATTTTATTTTCGGTAGTGATGGTCTGTTTGACCAATTTATCATAGGTAGTAAATGTTGCACTATTTAGTTTTCCTGCTGTTAGGTAATCCTTTAATTTCTTATTTGTTTTAATAAGGTCGTCTCCAGCTTGAATAGCTTTCATAAAGGCCAGAGAGTTATCACGATATGATTTGGTCGTTTTTAAGGCTGCATTTGGCTTTGTACGATATTTAGCGGGAAGCTTGGCGATTGCCTTTTCTTGTTTTTTAATTTCTTTATTCGTCTTGTTATATAGGGACAGATGTGCCCTGGACACTTTTAATTTACTTTCGCTTGTAATGTCGGTAGAGTAATAGTTTTTCAGTCTAGCGGCTGTCTTATTGTATGTTTTGATTTGCGTGGTCACTTTATCGCTAGCTGCATTGTTGCGAGTATCGTAAAGCTTGAATCCTTCTTGTGCTGTATAAAGACCAATGCTTGCATTTTGACTCCATATTTTGGCGTAATTCCTAAGAGGGACATGTGTTTCCCCAACAGCAGGAGATACCTCGATGGTGAAGGCTGGTTTCTTTTCTAAAGTAGAGAACCAGTCACTGAAGCCACCACCGAATGATTTTGATTTAACCAGGCTATAGCCGGTGATTTTACTCAGTTTGCTTGCATAATGGGCGTCTTGTGTATAGCGACTTCCCGTTTGCTGATACTTCCAGAAGATGATTTGTCCACTCGAATGGTAGGAAATCGCGATTTCTGAATCGATTTTATCAATAAAGGAAAGGATGGCTTTCGTTTCGGATGCGGCCGCCACCTTTGGTCCATTGTAATTTTTATAGTAGGGCACCTTAGGACCGCCAAGGTTTTTCCAGTTCGGACTATATTGGCGGTTTAAATCGACGCCTTTTCCGTTGGCTTTCCAGCGTTTGAAGTTATTGCTGCCACCATTCATTTTAAGGATTCTTGCATGATCCTTGGCTGGAAAGCTTTTCAGGCCGGATTGCTGTAAGGTCACTCCATCCGGGTTGACCATTGGCACGAACCAAATCGTTGTATCATTCAGGATCTTTTTGACATTATAGCCGTTGATGCCGGTGTTGCTTTTATAGGCTGCTGCATATTTATCTATCATATTCATAGTAAGGTTGGTTGTAATCCACTCACGGGCATGGTGGGACCCATTGATGAAGACCGTGGATTCTCCTTTTCCAAGAGAGACTGCATAAATGTTCCGGCCATACTCGGATTTCCCGATGATTTCTTGTTTGATGAGACCAGGATACACCTTTTCTAGTTTCTTAATATCTTTTTGCATGTTGGCATAAGAGTAGGTTTTGTTAGGGTTAACAATAGATGATTGTGCGTAAGTAGTTTCGGAAAATGCGAAAGTCCCAAATAGTAAGAGGAGATACAGTAGAAATATATGAAATTTGTTCATGATACGCCACCTTTATGGTTAATATTACCTATAGTATCATAAAAATATGCAAAAAATCATAAAAATACCAGACTATTTAAATTATAGTCTGGCAAAAAGGGGCTATAAACTTCTGTAGCCTATAAGTTTGCTTTTGTAATAGGAGTTTGAAACATTGTTAATTTCTATTCCATTGCTTGAAGAAGCATGGATGAATTGTCCATTTCCTAAATAGATACCCATGTGACTGACGATGGATTTACTTGATCCAGTTGCAAAGAAAACGAGGTCGCCTGCTTTTGGCGAAGACACTTTTTTGCCCATATCATAATAGGTGGAAGATGAAAGTCTGGATATTTCATAGCCTGCTTTTTTAAATGTGTAGTAAATGAATCCACTGCAGTCAAATCCAGAAGGGGATGCTCCTGCCCAGGAATAAGGGGTGCCGATTAACTTTTTTGCTTCAGAAATGAGTGTATTCACTTTGTTATTTGAGTATGTCACTTTTTCAGGAGTTCCCACTGTAGAAGCTGGAGTTACCGATTTAACCAGGGATAATTTCTGACCGATTCTAATGATGTCGGAGGTTAAGGAATTGTATGATTTAAGTTCAGCTACTGATATGTTTGACTGTTTAGCGATTTTTGATAGAGTGTCGCCCTTTACAACGATATATGTATTCGAAGTGAGATTGACTTTAGGTGTTGAGATATTCGCTGGCTTGGCACTGCTGGGTAAATCAATGGTGGTGGTCGTTTTAGAGCTAGAAACAATCAGCTTATTACCGGCATATATCAAGTCGGATTTCAGGTTATTTAGTTTTTTTAATTCAGCAAGTGTAAGATTATGCTTGTTGGCGATTTTTGATAGAGTGTCGCCCTTTACAATGATGTATGTATTCGAAGTGAGATTGACTTTAGGTGTTGAGATATTCGCTGGCTTGGCACTGCTCGGTAAATCAATGGTGGTGGTTGTTTTAGAGCTAGAAACAATCAGTTTATTACCGGCATATATCATATCAGATTTCAGGTTGTTTAGGTTTTTTAACTCAGCGAGTGTAAGATTATGTTTGTTAGCGATTTTTGTTAACGTATCCCCAGGAACGATGGTATAAGTGGAGTTTTTTGTTTTTTCTACAGACACTGACGATGTTGTAGCTTTTGTTTTAGTTGTTGTTGTTTGAGATTTAGACGTAATAATCTTTTGATTAATCTTTAACATATCTGATTGTAAGTTATTAAGTAGTTTTAACTCTTTTACGGTCGTCTTGTGTTTTTGGGCGATTTTGCTTAAGGTATCACCGCTTTTTACTGTATATGAGTTGGCAAGGGCCGGAGAAACAAAAGTCGAAGATAGGACGGCTAATGTCGAAATTGCAACGATACTCTTTTTCACGTATTTCCACCTCTACATATCTTTTTCCCTATTCTAACAAACTAAATGGAATAAAATATATTACATTTATATTACATGGATAAAATGGTATAAAATAACTGTTTTATTGTGTTGTAAAATAGTTGTGATCTCTGTCTTTTTCTCCTATATTGTGAGTGTTTTTTCAACAAGGGAGTTGTGTCTCACTCACTTTCCTTTTCTTTTGTCGACAACTTTAAAAGGGGTGCTTGTTAATATGCGGGTGTTTCCAGCTGTGTCGGATAACTTTCCTTTAAACTGATAGGTTCCTTCTTTTGTATAGACATTATTGGATATCTTTCCATCCCAGGTAATTGTATGACTTCCTTTTTGATAATGCCGCAACGCCTCTAGTTTTTTTATAGTGTCACCTTTTGAATTGATAATGGAAATAGTAGAAGCAACCGATTCATTCTTGGTGATGGTTGTGGTGATTGTAGAAGCCCCAGTCACTTTTAAAACTGTGCTTGAATTTTTCATGGTTGCTTTAGGGGCTTTAGTATCCACGACTACCTTAAGTATCTTCTTTTTTCCTTTATGTTTATCCGTATCAAGTAGTGAAGCTTGGAGCGAATAAATCCCATCCTTCGCCTGCTTATTGCTATTAGTTTTTCCATCCCAGAAAAGTGTGTTCTTCCCACCTTTGAAAGTCTTGGATTTTGATAGGGTATCTATTTTCAAACCGGTGCTATCCACTAGAGTTGATGTTAATACAGCAACCTTGTTCAGATGAAAAGGAACTTCCAATTGATCGCCTCCAAGTGGGGAATAACTAATTGATTTCTGATTGAAAGTAAGCTCAGGTGTTACATCTTCTTTTACCATGACATACGTGCTTTTGGAAACACTATGTTTCTTGTTGGAAATCTTCACAGTGACTTTCACTTTCCCGGAAGGAGCATAGGAGCCATTATCCAATTTCCCGTCCCACTTCGTTGAAAAGGCCTGCCCGTCCGACTTTTTATTCGTCACAAGTTTCCGGATGGGTTTATTGTTGGCATCATGAATGAAAATGGATATACTCGTTCCCTTTTTTGCCTTGAACGAAAGGGAAAGGGAAAGGGAATTCGTTCCGTCTTCGATCAGTGTTTGGCTGGATGTCGTCAGCTTTGATAACGGTGCCGGAGTATGGGTCAATGCGTTATAGGCATCGACACGGCCATATCCATAGAAATCATCTCGGCCCATTACTCCAAGGTCCTTACTGGATGTTTGTAAGATATCCATCACTTCTGTTGGAGTGAGAAATGGGTTCTTTGATAAAACCAATGCAGAAACGCCACTGACTACTGGAGCAGCCATGGATGTCCCGCTCATGACATCATAGGAATTCCAAGGAACAGTGGAGTAGATATCCAGACCAGGTGCAGCTAAATCGATAGATGTACCATAGTTGGAGAAATCAGCTTTCTTATCTTGTTTTGTTGTGGCGCTGACGCCTAATACATGATCTAAAGCAGCCGGATACTGTTCGGTCTTTGTGTCCTCGTTGCCGGCTGCAGCCACGATGAGAATCCCTTTCTTCCACGCGCTCTGTATGGAGTCATCCAATACCTCTGTATAATCTTCCATTGTCAGGCTCAGATTGATGATATCGGCCCCTGATTTAACCGCGTAATCGATTCCATCGATAATCGTGAAAATATCCGCCTCATTTTCACTGAATACGTTGACCGGAATAATCTTGACGTTGGGAGCGATTCCAGCGATTCCCTTTCCATTTAGGGAAGCACCGATAATGCCGGCAACATGGGTACCGTGGTCATTCGAAGGGAGCGTTTTGTGGCTCCCGGTAACAGCATTGAATGGATAGATGATGTGGTCTTTCAGTTCAGGATGAGTGGCTTGGATGCCAGCATCAATGACGGCCACTTTAATGTCTGGCGATCCTTTGGTGAGGTCCCACGCTGTATCCATATTTATTTTCTTTGCGTACCATTGTTTGGAGTTACCCGAATCTGTAGGAATATAGCTCGTCCTCACTTTATAGTTGGGCTCTACCACCTCTACCTCATCCCACTTTTTAAGAGAGCTGATAGCCTCTTGCCTATCCATTCCTTCATGGAGGGAAATGAGGGTGAAGTTTCCATCTTGGACGGTTTGGAGTTCTTTTGCTTGAATGCTCTGTAATATGGATTCTTTTACGTTATAGGTAGTCTCCTTATCGAACTTAATGATTAGTTGTTCAGTTTGATAGATTGTCGTGGAATGTTTATCATTCGGCTTCGCATTCATTTCGGAGCCATAGGCATGTGACCAGTCCGTCGAAAAGAATAGAAGGATAAAGAGCATGGGAATGCATTTTTTCATTAACATATTCCTCCTGAGTTGTTCTAGAAGATTCATATCTAAATAGTATCATGGATTGAAGGGTAACCTAGTATTTTCCTTTTAAGAAGTATGTCGAATCACCTCTAAAAATGTCTGTGAGTGATTTAACCTAGGTCGTTAGTACCTTATTTTATGCTAAAATTACTCATTTTTATTAACAATTTATGTATATATGCGATATTATTAACAGTATATCGATAAAATTGGACTAGGGGTGAGTTAATTATCAAAACGAAGTGGTTAATGGTTGGCGTAGTTACCTTAGGATTGGTGTTATTTTCAAGTGGAGGACTTCCAGTGACGACTGCTGAGGCCAGCAGTGGTAAATGGAGCGTAATGTATTATCCGAAACTTGACTTCAAAGGAACCGCCGTCAAAAAGACGGTAAGTGATATCAATTTTGCCTGGGGCACTAAATCCCCGGCAGCAAAGATTCCGGTCAATATATTTTCCGCTAAGTTGACGAAAACGCTTACGGTCAAAGAGGGCGCGAAATACCGTATCTCCGGAAAAGCGAATGATGGTGTCAGAGTCTATGTAAATGGTAAGAAAAAAGTAGACTATTGGAAAGAGGGGTCTCATTCATTTAAGAAGGACCTTATGTTGGCAAAAGGAAATCATAAGGTGGAAGTGCAATATTATGATCAAAAGGGCAGTGCCTACTTGAATTCCGACGTTGAAAAGGTACCGGAGACCATTCCAACAGACAAATGGACAGGCTTGTTTTTTCCAAGTTCTAACTTCACGGGAACACCAGTAAGTACCACGGCTAGTAATCTGAAATTTTCTTGGGGTTCAAAAGTACCCGTCGGTAAAATAGCAAAAGGTACATACTCGGCCATCTATCAAAAGAAAGTGGTCGTGAAAAAAAATACGAAATACGTATTGATGGGGAAAGCGAATGATGGCATCCGCATTTATGTGGATGGAGTAAGGAAAGTGAACGAATGGAAGGACGGCACGCGCAACTTCGAAAAGAACCTTACGTTGAAAAAAGGGACTCATACGATAAAAGTAGAATACTATAATAAGAGTGGCAGTGCGCAATTACAAGTCGATCTTAAGGAATTGGAAAAGGTTACACCGTTAGAAAGATGGGCAGTGACCTTATATGGTAACCAGGACTTGACGGGGAACAAGGTCTATCAAAGTGCCGCTACATTGGATTATGATTGGGGCACGAAAAAGCCAGCCACTGGAATCCCGACGAATCATTTTTCAGCGATATTCGAGAAACGGACAAAGCTGACGAGCACGGGTACGTATATCTTATCAGGCGGTGCTAATGACGGGATACGGGTATATGTAGATGGAACGAAAAAAGTAGATCAATGGAAAAATGGAACACATCCTTTTAACATAGAGATGAAATTGGATGCAGGCATTCATGTCATCAAAGTGGAGTACTATGACAATACGGGGTTTGCTAAAGTTAAGGTTGATTTAAAAGAGGAAACGAATATAACCAGGGCAGCTGAGACGGGGTATAATGTGACCTTTGCTTCGGCCTTGTCGAAGCAAATGTCGACTAACCCGCAAACGGATAAAAAATATGAAGCATTCATTCCTGCAAGCAGTGTGAAACTTGCCTCGACGAAGACGAGCGGGACAACGAAGGAAAAGGTAAACATCATTACAATCGACTCCAGGAAATTAGGTTCGTTATCGAAGAACGCGAAGGTGACGATCCAAGACAATAAAACGATCGATAAGAAGAAATATTATAAGATAGCAACGGGATGGGTTAGTGCTTCCCAAGCTGATACGAAGTATTATATGGATCCGAGTAATTTTACGAAATCAGATACGTCTTATTATCAATTTGCTAAACTATCAATGTTTTCTGCACTGAATGAAAGTGAAATCAATCAAAAAATCCTCCAAGATAAGGGGATCATGAAAAATCAAGCAAGTTCATTTTTAGAGGCCGGATTCAAGTATGGCGTGAACGAAATCTATCTCATCTCCCATGCTAACCTTGAAACGGGAAGAGGGTCCTCAAGGCTGGCTACGGGAATTAAAGTGAAAACGAAAAAGGATAGCAAAGGCAACATCGTTTATGCAGCCAATAAGGAAAAAGAGATTGTTGTATTGGCGGATGATGCGAAGGATTATGAAGCCAGGGTCTACAATATGTACGGAATTGGCGCCTATGATAGCTGTGCTTTGGAGTGCGGTGCAAGAAGGGCATTCAATGAAGGCTGGACAACACCAAGCAAGGCCATTGTGGAAGGAGCGCAATTCGCGGCGGAAAACTATATTTATGCTGGTCAGGATACGCTTTATAAAATGAGATGGAATCCAGATCAGTTAGTGGAGAAAGGCTATGCCACCCATCAATATGCCAGTGATATTGGCTGGGCGGTTAAGCAAACGGATAATTACGCAAAGCTATATTCTCTACTCAATAGTTATACGGTCTTATATGATGTTCCAAGTTATAAATAAACGAAAAAGGTACCCGGGCGGTACCTTTTTTTCGTTTATTGAACATTGGATGAGGCGATATACCAAGTCGTTTTCGAACCTGATACTTGGACCTTGTACCAATTGAACAAGTTGGCGGCATTGTTGTCCTCTATGGAGCTTTCTACAATCTTGAATGTCGTTCCCTTTTTAAATGTTTGCTTTTTGGAACTGGTTGTCGAAGGCTCATTTCTAAATAGCGTATCCTTCTTTAACGTGAATGAAGCTCCTTTTTTATAGAGCTGAGCGGATTGTATTTGTTTAGGTGTTTGATAAGACAGCTTATTTTGGAAATTCAGGATGTTGTCGTTCACCTTGATATCTACATCATCTTTGGTGAAGACATAAGGATTTACAAAGGCTTGTTGATTAATTAAATGATAGACCTTCGCCTGATAGGGAGCATTTGCAGCCGGGTGGTTCCGTTCGGATAGACCGTTATAGGCCATGATGGCAAAGTACCAGTTTTCAAGAATGTCTGTTTTATAGTGATTGACCTTAGGCAAAACAGGCCTCTTCGCATTAGCATAGTCCCATTTTTTTAATAGAATCTCCACGCCGGCCTGAATATTATACTCCGTATCATACTTTACTTTATCCCAGTCATAGCTTTTATCTTCTTTGGATTGGGGCGTGATTTGCATGATTCCATACCCATTATCCGAACTTGTGAATACGTCGCCGGCATTCGTGAATTGGTGCCACTTTCCATTCTCCGTTTTGGCAATGGCTTTAACAACCTCAGGTGGAATGTTCTTTTCGATTGCCTTCTTCGTTAGTAAGGTTTTTAATTCTTTCGTGCTTAGAAACATGTCGGACATGATGGTCGTTAGTTTTTGCTCCAACAAGTTTCTTTCAGAAGGAAGGGCTTTTATCTTTTTCATAATGGAATCACGAATTTGCGGGACCTTTGCATCTGACTTTCCCCGAGAGATAAGGCCATCTACCTTATCATAGTCAGATTGAAGGGCCATCCATTCGCCAAGTTGATCTTTCTTAGAGAATTCCTTCTTGGCAAGGTCCTTCTGAATGGCGCTAAATTCCTTCTTCAGCTGTGCTTTTTGTTTTGCATTGGAAATCGTATCGATATGCAGAATCACCTTTTTATAATTTGGGAGGATCTTTGCGCTAGTAGCATTCATATGTTTCTTGGTATCGTTAATGGCCTGTTTCACGGTCGAAACCGTTTGTAGCGTACTTTTATGCTGTTCGACAGGCTTGATATACAGTGACTTCATTTTTTCTTTTGTCTTGGTTCCTTTTACCTGAGTGACCTTACTGGATTGCTTATCGAAGGTGGCTACAAGGGAAAGGTATGCTGTATGAGCGGATTGAGAGTAGGGGCCGGTTTTCAAAGCCTTTTCTAGGTTCACCCTTTTTTTGTCTATTTCTTTTCCGGCTTTAACTGCAGTGATATATACCTTTCCAATGTCTACTTTTGTCTTCACTTTCTTTAGACGGTTGTTATACTTGGTTTTCGCCTTGCCATTGGATAGCTTATTGACTTCCTTTTGAGCGATTGCATACTTGCTGTTTGCCGATTTATATTCTTTTTCGGGTAGGTTTTTCCCGGTCGCTTTACCAGGGAGATAACTCAGCGTATATAAAGTGGACGCTGCCTTTTCCGCATTCGTAACAGCGGTCTCCGTTTTGGAAACGGCATGCGTTGAACTTGGCTGTAGAATGGCAACGAAGAGAAAAAGGGTACAGAGGGTAAGAAAAAGTTTTTTAGCTTGCATCAAGAAATGGAACCTCCTAGTAAAATAGTCTGTGTTACTAGTATTCTACCAGAAAATATATGAATTTACATAAAAAACCACCACGTATTTAATGGAGTGGTTTAAAGAGTCTATTTTCCAGAGGAAAAAAGGAAGTCGACCAGTTTTTTGCTCGAATTCCCGGTTGAATATTGATTCCATTTTTGCTTGAAGGGTTCGACTTTTTCTAACTGGTAATCAGCTGTACGAATTTTCTCGAGAAGTTCTTCTGTTGTTTCGACGATGGGTCCTGGCATCGAGGACTCATAATCTTCCCAGAATCCACGCTCTTCTTCGTATTCTTGCAAGTCATAGGCAAAGAAGATCATGGGCTTTTGTAAAAGGGAAAACTCAAACGGAATCGATGAGTAGTCCGTTATGAGAAGGTCGGTGCTTACGAGAAGCTCGTTCACGTGAAAATCGCCGGTAACGGGATACACGAATCCAGGAAACTGATGCATGACATTATGTTCAGCTGTTACAGCTGGATGAAGCTTGAGCAATAACGCGTAATTTTCACTTTGTAACTCTTTGTAAAGCAAAGCTAAATCGAGTGCAATCTTTCCCGAGACTAAGTCGGCATTTCGAAAAGTTGGAGCATACAAGATGATTTTCTTATTCTCAAGTTCGGGATATTTAGTTAACAGTGCCCGTCTTGCGTCCTGCTTTGCACCTTCATTAAAAAAGAAGTCGGTACGCGGAATTCCTGTTCTGATTATATGGGAATCCGGTAACTGAAAACTTTCCTGATAAATCCCGGCCATTTTATCTGAGCCGGTCGTGACATAATCGAATTGTTGATAGACGCTTAAAAAACGTTTTCTGGCCCTAGCTGAACGATCTACAATCGAAGGGTCCTTGGCGCCGAATTTCTTGACGGCACCGGCCGCATGCCAGACTTGTACAAGGCTTACAGGCTTTTTGAAGGTTACTGTCGAGAGAAAACCAAAATAGTTATCCATAATGATCCATTTGGATGTAGCCAGATGATAAATGGACCGGATTAAGGCAATAATATTCTTGGTCTCAAACGGAAGGACGATGGTTGTCCCATCGTCCTTTACTTGTATATGGCTGCCTGCCTTCGTTAGAATAACTTTTCGGGAAGAAATGTTTTGCTTGTCCATTTCATCTTTAATGTACTGGCAGTTATCTCCGAATGTAGTGACGAAAGTTGTTTTATTTCTTAATGGAAATAGCTTGAAAAGTGAGAATAGAACTTTGAAACCTAATAAATAAATCTCTATCGCAATTTCCCTAGCCATTTGTAACTTTTAAAAGGTCATCTTTGATTTGGGAAGTAGATATTCCGATAGTTCTTGGCAAGTATACGACTTCACAAACTTCAGCTAATTCATCGAATTTGCCTTTCCAATCATCGCCCATGACAAAAACATCTACACCTTCACGAATGATATCTTCTCTCTTTTGTTCCCAAGTATTTTCCGGAATGACTTCATCTACGTATCGTATGGATTCAAGAATCATTTTCCTGTTTTCAAAGCTATGGTAAGATTTTTTATCTTTTAATGCGTTAAATTCATCCGTGGAAATAGCAACGATTAAATAATCTCCTAAATCTTTAGCGCGTTTAAGTAGATTAATATGTCCCCAATGAAGTAAATCAAAGGTTCCGTAAGTTATAACTTTTTTCATGATTTTCTCCTCCTGTACTTGTGAATTTATATATTTAGCAGAAATCTGAATGGTCAAATAGTAAGGAATCAATAGTAAAGCACTATTCTTAAACTTTTTAGATAGTAAGCAGTACACCTAATTATACCTTATTAAATTTACAATTGAACCACAAAATTTTTACAATCTTGTTGAAGATATAACATATCTAATCAACTTGGATATAATTTTACATTTTTTCCTGACGTAATTCAAAAATTTCTATTTCTAAGTTATGATGGTATTACTTGAAAAGTGGATTTTAAGTATTTCTTAAGTGGAAGAATTATGGGGACTGCTTCGTTGAACTTCGTGTTTTTATAATAGTCGCAATATTCTTTATATTAGTTTGGGAGGAGAAAAGATTACGGATGCAGAATAGTTTACTAAAAAATAGAAAGATAATTAGTGTGCGCTTAGATAAAGATGCTTATTGCATTGAAGTGGTCATTAAGCAGACGTACTTGGAAGGTGTGGAAGATTTCTTTTTTGTTATAACGAATAGATATAATGAAGATAATAGTATGTACTTGGATTTTGTGAAAAAGGATCAACTAAATGACTTTGATTTGTTTGAAATAATGGTGCCATTCAGTTCAGATATAGAGAAGCTCGTTGAAGGCGAAATATGGGACCTTCATATTTTAAGGATATTGGATAATAACGAGGTTAAGTCTAGAATTAAAAGCAAAGGGCACGAGTTAAATCTGTATTCCATTGTACAAGAAGACCTAGAAAAAATGGTTTATCCTTATACTACTAAAAAGGGGAATTTTTCTTTTTGTGCGAGTGATTATAAACTATTTTCTATGTTCGATGAATTACATGTAAAAAAGGATGGAACTATTCAATTTTCTGGTTATTTTAATTATCCACCATTATTTCAAATAAACGGTTATGAGTTTGGTCAGATGACGCTGCTCGTTAAGGATAATTTAACGGAAAATGAAAGGATGGTTCCTTTAAAAAGCGTAAATCGCGCTGAACAGGGCAAAAAGTATATCGGAAGTAAATTACCCGAAAATATAGGTTTTCAAGGTGAAGTTAATCTCCTGGAGGAATTAGAGTTAGAACAAGTTAAGCACTTTTCGTTTTACATGGTGCTTGATTATAAAATCAATGGTGTTCAGAAACAGCTGTTGAGTTTAAGAATGAAATGCAATTCGGTTCAAGGTCTTCCTGTTAGATATATTTTAAAGGTGAAGGACAAAAAGGTACAGCTGCGAATTAAATCGACAAAAGTCTCAGAGTACTTATCTCTTTCCGTTTCCCGTTATAACCTCAAAGCTGAGGTTGTTCAAGGGATTAAAAAGAGATGGGTGAAAATTCGTAGAAGCAAGCGGCTTATAAGCTGGTACAAAGCTGCTTTCACAGTTATCGGGATGTTGGTGCCAACCAATAAGAAGCTGGTGGTATTCGAGAGTTACCACGGAAAGCAATATAGTGATAGTCCAAGGGCTATTTACGAATATATGAAGGAACATTGTCTGGATTATAAGCTGATTTGGAGTGTGAACCGTGCTTCTATGAACTATTTTGCTCAAAAAGACGTCGAGTATGTTAGACGATTTTCAATACGTTGGCTTCTAATTATGACGAGGGCGAAATATTGGGTGAATAACGTTCGGTTTCCGATATGGCTTCCAAAGCCGAAGCACACGATTTACGTGCAAACATGGCACGGTACGCCACTTAAACGCCTAGCTATGGACATGGACGCAGTACATATGCCTGGAACAAATACCAGTAAATATAAAGTGAACTTCTTAAAAGAGGCAGGTAAATGGGATTACTTAGTGTCACCAAATGCCTATTCAACGGAAATTTTCCAACGGGCGTTTCAATTTAATAAGGACGTGATTGAATCAGGTTATCCGCGTAATGACTTCCTGAAGAACTCTAATAACGAAGAAACAATAAATGATCTTAAAAGGAAATTCAATCTGCCACTTGATAAAAAAATTATTTTGTATGCCCCTACGTGGAGAGATAATCAGTTTTACAGGAAAGGGAAATACAGATTCAATCTAGAGTTGGATTTAATGCGAATGCGTGAAGAGCTGGGCGACTCCTATATTACTATTATGCGTATGCATTATTTAGTGAGCCAAAATATGGACCTTACTGAATTTGAAGGCTTTGCGTATGACTTTTCCCACTTAGAAGATATTCGAGAATTGTATGTAATATCGGATATCCTTATAACTGATTATTCATCTGTATTCTTTGATTATGCAAACCTAAGAAGACCGATAATCTTCTTTACATATGATCTTGAAGATTACCGTGATAACTTAAGGGGATTTTATTTTGATTTTGAAGAAAAGGCACCGGGCCTTCTGACAAAAACGACAGAAGAGCTTATTGCCGGTGTGAAAGATATTCAAAGTAGGCAATTTAAGGTAAGTGAACGATTTGAAGAATTTTATGAGAAGTTTTGTTATCTTGAATGTGGACAATCAACTAAACGTGTCGTAGAGGCATTTGTGCAAACGGAGAAAGTGACCATGGATGTGGAACGTGAATGACCCCGCTGTTTTGACAGCGGGTCTTTTTAATTTGAAAACAATGTCCTTTCGGTGGATTATTACATAGTACGTGTTTTGGTGATACTTTCTGATTTCTACTTTAGTATGTACAAATTTTATTGAGTAATTACTTTAAATGTCTGTCTTAGTGATTTACATTATATAATGTACTCTTCTGCATAGAGTTAATTACTTAGAAGGCAAACGACATATCTTAAATGAGGATCCGCCTGGCTAATTGGACCTTATTATCATCAACATTGAGAAAAATATGAAAAAAGTTTATGATTTTAAAGTATATATTTTAAAATAGTTCTTTTTAAATAATAAATTATAGGTGGTTCGCCATGATAAACAAGCTTTTTAGAATAGGGAAAGCAAGAAAATCTCCTAAAATTAAATTAAAACAAAGTCTGACCATTACCCAAGATAAAGATTTTGTATTGATCAAAGGGAAGTTCTCTAAAGAATATTATTGTGCAAAAGAACTTTGGCTTTTTTCTAGAGAAGATGAAGAAAAAAAAGTAAAAATAGCTGAAACTGTTATTTCATCTGACTTTAACTTTGAATTGAACCTGAAACATTTAATCCAAAGTTTACAAGAGGATGAACCAGCTGTTTATGACTGTTATATAAAGGTCACCGTTCCTGTTGAACTGATTGGAGAAAAGACATTATTCAAAGTGCAGCATGGGGCCGACTGTGTAGAAGTTGATGGGCATTTAAATATTGAATATCTTATTCGACTTGGCCGTTTCCAGGAGACGAACATTGGTCAATTAGATTTTTATAACAATAAAGATAGACAATGTATATTCTCTATAACTAAAAAAGGGAATTTGTCTCTTTATATGAATGTCACACCTAATACTTCGATAAAATCTCAAATTGAAAAAATAATCAATAAACCAAAAATGATGCTTATCGATGGTCAAATCTTCACTAGACATTCAAAAATTTTATCTGGAGAAGGTGTAATCAAAGGACGACAAAGCGATCAAGAGTATAAGGCAGATATTTCTTTTATATATAACCAAGAAATGAATATAAAGAAGTTTGGTCTGAATCGCTATATATATAATATTAAATTAGATCTGGAACAAATAGTAAGTGAATCCTTAGAAGATGATGTATATGATATTTATATGAGGCTGCAGTTACATGATCAGGAAGAACCGAAGCTGGTCCGTATTGGGAGACCAACGACTCGAGCTAAATTATTTACTAAACAGACCAACGTTAGTAGAAATCGTACCGTTGCGATTATCAATCCGTACTATACGTTTAAAGCTTCCAATCTGTCTTTAGAAGTGTTTAACTTCCCGAAAGATACGTATGAATATCTAAGAAGGAAAATGGGATGGAGAAGATTCCTGAATGTATTTAAACAGAAGAAAGATGTCTGGCTGATTGGTGAAAGAATTTATAAAGCACAGGATACAGGATATCATTTCTTTAAATATATGAGAGAGAATCATCCGGATAAAGAAGTTTATTATGTGATTGAAGAAGGCTCTGTTGAAGCTAAGAACGTAGAGCCACTTGGAAATGTACTCTACTTCAAATCCAAGGAACATATTAAAAAGACATTGGAATCGACACGTGTTATTTCTTCACATCATCCAGATTATTTATACCCTCTAAGAACGTCTACCTTTAAAAAGCGGGTTAAGTCGATTAAAGTCTTTCTTCAACATGGTGTAATGGGCACAAAAAATATGGTGGCTAATTACGGGAAGAACTCAACATCTGGTTTCAAAACGGATATTTTTCTAGTGAGTTCAGATTTTGAAAAGAATATGATTGTTACAGATTTTGGCTACAATGAAAAAGAAGTGTTTGCTACGGGTTTATCTAGGTTTGATTCCCTTTTTAATAATGATGTATCAGTAAAACGACAACTGTTGATTATTCCAACTTGGAGAGATTGGATTACATCCGATGAAATCTTTTTGGAAAGCGAGTATTTTGAGCGTTATCAGGAATTAGTAAATCATCCGTTTTTACATGCTCTTTCTAAGAATTTCGGCTTTGAAATCATATTTTGCTTGCACCCCAATATGCAGAAATTCACTTCTTATTTTAAAGATGCCCCAGTAAGGGTGATTAGTCAGGGAGAAGTGGACGTTCAAAGGTTAATTAAGGAAAGCTCGATTATGATAACGGATTATTCTAGTGTGGCCTTCGACTTTAGCTTCCTTCATAAGCCAGTGATTTACTATCAATTTGATAGAGATCGTTTCATAGGGAGAAGACCATCGCATTTGGATTTAGATAACGATCTTCCGGGTGAAATCAGTAATGAATTGGATGAACTGCTTGCTATACTTGATAAGTATGTCAAAAATGATTTTACAATGGAGAATAAGTACATTGACAGAGCCAACCGCTTTATTAAATATCGTGATGTTCATGCTAGTGAGAGAATCTTTGAAGTCATTCAAAATGTAGGCAAAGATGAAAAGACGGCAGTGAAAATTTACAATCATCCGGTTAGCAAGCTCTTAATGAATCGTTTTAGAAAGAGTAAATATTACTTCCCTGTTATGAAGAAAGTATATAAAATCATGTCTAAAACCATTCCAGTTGATCAAAATCTTATTCTTTTTGAAAGTGGAATCGGGAAGCAATATTCCGATAGTCCTAAGTACATTTTTGAAGAACTAGTGAAAAGGGATAATAACTATAAAAAGGTTTGGGTTTACAACAGTAATTTACCTCTGAAGGATAAGAATACTATACGGATAAAACGTTTAAGTCCGGAATATTATTATTACTTAGCGAAAGCAGGCTATTGGGTAAATAATCAAAACTTCCCTACGTATTTAAGTAAAAGGAAAGAAACTACTTATATACAGACATGGCACGGTACACCTTTGAAAAAAATGCAATTCGACATTGAAAATATTCAAGGTAGAGATGATGGATATTTAAATCGAGTGCACAGTGCAACAAAGACATGGGATTACTTAGTGTCACCAAGCTCGTATGCCTCTAATGCCTTCAGGAGTGCATTCCGTTATGAAGGAGAAATATTAGAAACTGGCTACCCGAGGAATGATCTGTTTTATAGAGAAGACGTTTCAACGATTGCTAATGTTGTAACAGATAGATTGAAGTTACCGAAAGGGAAAAAGGTTATCCTGTATGCTCCTACTTTCCGGGATAATCAAACCTCAAAAAATAATAAATTTACATTTGATTTAAATTTAGATTTAGAGAAAATGAAAGAAGCACTTGGGGATGAATATGTTCTATTACTAAGAATGCACGTAGTGATTAGTAACAAGCTCAAAATTCCAGAAGGGTATGAAGATTTTGTTATAAATGTGTCCAAGTATTCAGATATACAGGAACTTTACCTAATTAGTGATATATTGATAACTGACTATTCATCAGTCATGTTTGACTTTGCTAATACGGCTCGTCCAATTTTGTATTACACCTATGATCTGGAAGATTACAGAGATAATATCCGTGGATTCTATATTGACTTTGAAGGTGAAGCACCAGGGCCATTCCTTAAAACGACTGAGGATATTATTGAATCCATTACCAATATTGATGAAATCAATAGGCAATATGAAACAAGATATAGTTTATTTAGAGAAAAGTATTGTGGAATAGAAGATGGACAGGCAGCGAAAAGAATCGTTGATAAATTCTTTGATAATTGATTCCTTAAAAGGGTATATAGTACAATAGCTGTTTTATTGAAATATGTACTTTAGACTTAAAAGGAGTGTATCGAATGAATTTTTTGGTGCGTCAAAAAGCGAGGGAACTTCTAAAGAGCGGTAATTTTCTTATAAAAAATAATCCTTCAAGCTTAAGAAATAAATTTTTAGGAAAAGTTAGAAAAGTTACTGTAGTTACTGCTGCTTATAATGCCGAAAAATTCATAAGAAAAACGATTGATTCAGTAGTAAATCAATCCATAGGTATAGATCAGATCGAATATATCATTATTGATGATTGTTCGACAGATGGGACTAATAAAATCATTCAAGAGTATACAGCTAAGTATAAAAATATCTGTTCAGTTACCCTACAAGAAAATAATGGGTCACCTGGGACCCCCAGAAATATTGGAATAGAATTGGGGACATCCAAATATATAACTTTTTTAGACGCGGATGACTGGCTTGCTCATGATGGATTGGAAACCCTCTATAACATCCTCGAAGAAACAGGCGATGATTATGTAGTGGGGAAAACGGTAAAAGTCGAATCTAAGTCAGAGAGTGTTATAGGTGAGTTTGCTTCCATTAAAGAAAGAAGAAGTATTACCCCAATGGATGTTCCACACTTTTTTTATCATATGGGTCCAACGGCTAGAATGATGAAACTGCCTATGGTTAAAGAAAATGAAATTGGTTTTCCTAATTTGAAATTTGGTGAAGATAAATGGTTTTTTACGGATGTTTTCTTTAAAGTGAGAGCAGTATCAACTACTAAAAAACCTATTTATTATGTCAATAGAACTTCTGAGAACCCATCGTCCTTAACACGTGCTACGAATGTGTTAGATAAAAGAAAAGCGGATCTAGAGGTAATAAGATATATTCAATCCAAGGATATTGCCAATGAATTGAAAAAGGCGGCTCTTAACCGGATTTATGAGTACGATATTGTAAAAACGTTCGATAGTCAAACTTTTGTGAAATCTAAGCATAAAAATGATTTTATAGAAATATTAAGGGAAGCTGTCGAAACAACGAAAGCTCTGTCATATGACTTTAAGAATGAATTTAAAGAACCTATTTATAAATGTGCCATTGATTTATTTATGGAGGATCGTATTGATGATTTCGTAAAGTTATTTGAATGGTTAAAACGAGATCCCAATAAAAAATATCATATTATAGATGGTTTACCTTATTATGAACTTCCATTTCTGAAAGATGATTATCGCTACGTAAGGATACCGATGCTAGCTCGTGCAATAGATTCCTTTGTTATGGATAATGTCTATCATCAGAGTTTTGAGATCTATGGTGATGATCTAGATAACATAGACTCTGTATTGATACGTGATAGAAAAAGAATTGACAATGAAATCAATTGTGAAGTCCAAATAGAAGATAATAGAGGTCATTTCACTGTTTCTTTAGATAAAATTGATCGAATGGAAAAGTCATTATTTGCAGTATTCATTCGCTATAATGATTATCAATTGGTGAATATTAAAAGGATCCTGAAAAATAAGATGATCTATAATAATAAAAATGTGGAGTTTTATACAACAGTGGCAAATAATTTAGGACTAGCAATAAAGTCTTTGGAGTAGCTGTTACGTGTACACGGAAATAAGCTCTCCCTGATATGGGCGAGCTTATTTTTAGTTTTGAATATTTTAAAGAAGTAGGTTCTATTCTCTGGGTTAAAGCATTCAATCACCACCACTACTACTACTCAATAAACAGGGAGAAAATATATGTCAATTGAAAAACCGAAAACGCCGAATAAACCTTCCTTGCTATCCATATTGAAAAAAAGTTTGAAAGCCATCTTTTTTAGAGCATATAAAATGGCATTCAGCATGGCAGGGAAAGTGTTGCCCGTCAATCACAAGCTTGTTGTTTTTGAAAGCTTTTTAGGAAAACAATACAGTTGTAATCCACGTGCGATATATGAATACTTGCAGAGTAACCATCCTGAATATAAAATGTATTGGAGTGTCGACAAAAGGTATACGGCGCTGTTTGAAGAGGCGGGCATTCCACACCTCAAACGATTTTCGGTAGGGTGGTTGCTTAAGATGACGCGTGCCCATTATTGGGTGACGAATAGCAGGATGCCGCTATGGATTCCCAAGCCAAAGCATACCGTATATTTACAAACCTGGCATGGTACACCATTGAAGAAACTTGCGTCAGACATGAAGGAAGTCCATATGCCTGGGACGACGACGGAGAGTTATAAAGAGAATTTCCATGCTGAATCAAGCAAATGGGATTATCTGATTTCTCCGAATGCCTATTCCAGCGAGATTTTTGCGCGCGCTTTTAATGTCGACCCCTCTAAAATTCTAGAAACCGGTTATCCACGCAATGATTTACTGTATAATGGGAATAATCGTGTTACAATCGACTCATTGAAACAGAAGATCGGGATACCGGTCGAGAAAAAGGTCATTTTATATGCCCCTACTTGGAGAGACGATGAGTTCTATAGTAAAGGAAAATATAAGTTTGAAATAAAGCTGGATTTGGATCAAATGAGACAGGAATTAGGGGAGGAGTATGTCATTTTACTCCGTCTTCATTATTTAATTTCCGAGAACTTGGATTTGTCGGCTTACCAAGGCTTTGCCTACGATGCATCGAGTTATGAGGATATTAGCCATTTGTATCTCATTTCAGATTTATTAATAACGGATTATTCATCGGTTTTCTTTGATTACGCAAATTTACAGCGACCGATGTTGTTCTATGTATATGATATTGAAAAATACAGGGACAAGCTTCGCGGGTTTTATTTCGATTTTGAAGGGACCGCACCAGGTCCGTTAGTAAGGTCGTCGGATGCTGTCATTGAAAGCATCAAGGCGATGAAATTGGAGAAGCCCGTAGAGTTGGATCAGTTCCATGAGAAGTTTTGTGCACTCGAGGATGGTCAGGCTTCACGCCGTATCGTAGAAAAAGTGTTTTTAGGAAGGTCTGTGTAATATATGAGTTCAGCTTTGACCGTTTTAAAAGAACAAATCAATAATTTTTATTTGGTTAGACGCTTGTCAGCCTATGAAATGAAAAGCGCCAACAGCAATAACTACCTGGGGATCCTCTGGGAAATCATCAATCCGATGATTCAGATTGCGATTTATTGGTTCGTGTTCGGATTCGGGATCTTCAATCGTAAAGATGTAGATGGCCATCCATTCTTACCATGGCTGATGGCGGGGATTGTCGTCTGGTTCTTCGTGAACCCAGCCACGACCCAGGCGTCCAAATCGATCTATTCGAGATTGAATATGGTGTCCAAGATGAACTTTCCCATGAGTGTCATTCCTTCTTATGTCATTTTTGCGAAGTTGTATCAGCACTTTATGTTACTAGCAGTCATCATCATCCTTTTAGTTTTCACGGGATATGTCCCGACGTTTTACATCGTTCAACTGCCATATTACATCGTTGCAACGGTAGCGTTGCTGTTTTCGTTCGGATTGATCACGTCGACGTTATCGACTGTCATCCGTGACGTACACAATATGATCCAGTCATTGATGAAAATCTTGTTTTATTTAACACCCATCCTTTGGATACTAAATGCGACCCAGCATCCGACGATCGTCAGTATTATGAAGCTAAATCCCCTATACTATATAGTGGAAGGGTATCGCGCTTCGTTGTTGGGGGAATCATGGTACTTCATCGGTCATTGGGAATACACACTTTATTTCTGGGCAGTCGTACTCGTCTTCTTTTTGATAGGTTCCTCGCTGCATGTTAGATTTAGAGATCGCTTTGTTGACTTTAAGTAAACTGGAAGTGAGATATTGGAAAAATCGGTAATTGTCAAAAACGTAACGAAGAAATATAAATTATATAATAAAAACTCGGAAAAGCTTCTCGACCTCCTTTTGCCCAAAAGCTATGGGGAAGAGTATTATGCGCTGAGAAACGTTAGCTTTGAAGCGGAAAAAGGTGACGTCATCGGATTTGTCGGGGTCAATGGCTCAGGGAAATCCACGTTATCGAATATCATTGCCGGAATCGTGCCGGCAACGGATGGAAACGTCGTGACCAATGGTAAGACGGCGTTGATTGCCGTTTCATCCGGTCTTAATAATCAATTGACCGGGAGAGAAAACATCGAATTGAAAATGCTGATGCTCGGATTCGATAAAAAGCAAATCCGAGAGCTGGAGCCTGAAATCATCGAGTTTTCGGAACTGGGCAAATTCATCAATCAACCGGTAAAATCCTATTCAAGTGGGATGAAGTCACGACTTGGATTCTCCATTTCGGTGCATATCGACCCGGATATCCTGATCATTGACGAGGCTTTATCGGTCGGCGATAAAAACTTCGCTGAAAAGTGCTTGGAAAAGATGAATGAATTCAAGGAAAAAGGCAAAACGATGTTCTTCGTCAGCCATTCAATCGGTCAGATGAAGAAGTTCTGTTCGAAGGCATTGTGGCTCGAATATGGGGAAGTTAAAGCATATGGCACGATGAAAGAAGTCATGCCACAATATGAAACGTTCTTGAAGGAATATAAAGCGATGTCCAAAAAGGAACAAAAAAAATATCGCGAAGAGCAAATGGAAAAACGCAGTAAAGCAACAGTATAAAAAACAGGCAGACTCAAAACTTGGGTCTGCCTGTTTTTGTGTCGAGCACTTCTTGATAGACGTCCATAAAATGCTTGGCGGCTGCCAGATGAGAGTATTCCAGCTCGATTTTTTCTCTGGCTTTTATGGCGAGCCTCTCGCCTTGGGAGGAATCGTTAAGCAGCATTGTAATGGCTTGAGCGAGTTCCACGGGATTCTTTTCCTCCACTAGCAGTCCGTCTTCCCCATCTGTAATGATTTCTTTAAGTCCGCCGATCCTGCTGGCAATGACGGGTGACCCGGAGCCCATCGCTTCTAAGGCTGAAATGGAGGTGGCTTCTTCCACTCCGTGTGAATGGACACTCGGGATAAGGACGATATCAGAAGCGCCATACACGTTATTCATTTTCTCATAGGGAACAGAACCGAGGAAGAGCACGGACTCTTGTAGACAAAGCTTTGTTGCCGTTTCTTCAAGCTTGCTTTGTTGCTCCCCTGTCCCGGCATAGACTAACACCGTATCAGGATTCTTTTTCAGCACTTCTGGAAGAGCAAGAAGGGGGTAGATGACACCGTTTTTTTCCGTCATCCGCCTTGGGACGAGAAGCATCCTTTTATGTGAAGGAATTAGGAATCGTTTTTGCGTTTCTTCCCGGTTGGTGGTTTTGGGTTTGAAAGCAGTGACATCAATGAAGTTTTTGATTGTGGTGGCCTCGACATGTGCAGCATGGCCGATGTATTCCTTGATGCGCCGGTCGACCGTCACGACTTTTGCCGCTGAACGATAAGCTTTTCTTTCATACTCTTGAAGCAGTAAGTCCTCCTCGCTGTTCTCGAAAATGGCGCCCCTGCTAATTGCCTCAAATGAATAATATCCATGCACCGTTTGGATCGTCGGGATTCCGGCTTCAATGGAAGCAAGGGTCGCAAAGATATCCTGGGCATGGATGATGTCGTACCTTTTCGTGGATTTCTTAATGGTTGCAGTCAATAATTTCATCCGTTGCCGGTCGTTAAACAGCTGTCCGCTTCCTTTTTTCATTGAATTCAATAGAAAGCCAGGGGCTTTTGCAAGAAGCGTTTTCCTGAATGGCGGCAAGTGCGAGAAGGATAAAACATCCACCGTATGTCCCATCGATTCTAAGCCGCTTTTCAACGTCGTGATGTGACTGGACAAGCCTCCCTCATGGGGATAGGAAAATATCGTTGTCATCAAAATGTTCATACGATGATCCTTTCTTTTGAATGGTGAGTATCCAAATTCTTTAATTTCTTGAACGGATGTTTCTTAAAATCTGCAGGCTGCTGCTTTTAAAAAGGAAGGATAGAAGGAGATAACCTCCGAATACGAGAGCGGTGATCATACTCAATTCAAGGGAAATCGGAAACTCTATACTATATGGATGAAGCCATGAAGCGATTCCATAGAGGATGCTACCCATGACCAAAAGCTTGCCCATCTCTTGAAGAATGTCAGTGAATAAGGATGCATCCGCTTTTGTCGTGTTCACGTGTAGCAAGCTGAACAGGAAGATACATTGGAGGAGCATCGAAAGGCCTGTTGCAAGGGCGATTCCTCCGACACCGAGAAAACGCGATAGCACCCAGCTGAGCAGGATATTCAGTAAAACGGCACTCAAGCAGGAATACATCGCCATTTTCGTTTTTTTCAAGGCGTAAAAGGCATTCATCAAATAATCCCTCGCTGCAAAAAAGGGAAGGGCTGCCGCATAAAAGAAGAAAGCGGCATAGGTGGTGTCTGTTGCGGACGCATCAAAGGCACCACGTTGAAAGGCAAGTGCGATCAAGCTTTTCCCACTGACCAACATGACGATCATAAAGGGGACTGATAAAAAGGCAAGTGCCTTCAGCCCTTTTAAGGTAAGAGTGAGAAAAGCACGATAACTTTCAAGGGCACGACCGACGATGGAAGGATACAGTACGGTAATGATGGGTGTAAGGACAATGCTCAGTGGCAGCCAAAGCAGCCGGTTTGCATAGTTAAGGGCCGACACGCTTCCTGACTCAAGTGAGGTCGCGATGATCCGGTCGACGACACTATTCAGCTGGAGTGCCAATGCCGCGATGATGATCGGGTAAAACATCGACAATGCCTCAATGATTTCCCGTTTATGTGATTTAAAAGAAAACACCAAGTGAAAATGGTCCTTTTTTAATGCCGGGAATTGAATCAAGAATTGACTGGCGGCCCCGATTAAAAATCCCCAGGCCAATCCTTTCACACCAAAGGGTGCTGCAAATAAGACCGTGGCTACAATGATCACCATATTGTGGGCCGTTGACGTGAAGGCGGGAAGCAGGAAACGTTGATTGGCTTGCAGGATTCCTGTTGCCATGTAGGCAAGTGTGAAAAACAGTAAACTTGGCAGCATGATCCTAGTCAATACTTCCGTTAATTCGAGTGCAGAACCCGTGAACCCTGGGGCTACCATCCAGACGAGCGGCTTTGTGAAGAGAAGGCAGAGGAGGGTCAGGATGATGGCAACCATCACGAAAAAGGAGCCCAAAACACTGATGAATTCATCGGCTTTTCTTGGGTTTCTCTCTTTTTTCTCCAAATAGATAGGGATGACACCCGCTTGAAGGCCACTGCCGAGTGCGGTAAATAGCATGGTCGGAATAAGGCTTGCGACAAAGAAGATGTCGGCCGTCGATGATGCACCGAAGTACGCAGCGATGATGGATTCCCGCCCAAAGCCCAGGACTTTTCCAATGGCACCGATGATGGTGACGATTCCTACCGATTTAACAACATGTGAAAGTGCAGGCATAGGTTCAACCCTTTGAAAAGATGTCCTTTTGTAAACAAAAGCCTAAACAACTATAAAAGAAGAGCGTAAATGTCTTATCTTCAAGGATATTGTAAAAAAGTCCGGCTATAAGCGCTGCCAGCAATAGGCAGATGGTGAAAGTGGCCGCCGACCGGTTGCTGCTGTGAAGTAGTGTGCGATAGGTTAAAAAAACAAATCCGAAAACGGCCGCCAAGCCGAGCAGGCCGGTCTGGACCAAAACCTGGATGTATTGATTATCTGTATACATGTTTTCGCCAATTCCGTATTCCTGATAAATCGGCGATGAAAAGGAAAGGGTGGCGGAATCTCCGAAAGTCGCAAGCCCTGTACCGATTATAGGATGGTCCCTGAAAATTTCCAATCCTTTGATCACCACATATAACCGACCCCACTCTGTACTCTGGCTTAAGCTCTCATCAGAATAAATCTCTGAAAACCGCTTGGAGAGGGCCTGATCACCTTCGGGAGCTAGGCTCCCTATCATCATCGTGTCGACAGGAACGGAGGCGGACAGATCATCATTGCTTGATGTGAATGAAATGGGAAAGTAAATGAGAAGCAGGCCACAAAGGAATGAACCCAATCCATATAGAAAAAGCGGTTTGTTTTTTGTCAGGATGATGTACAGGAGAGAGGCCATCCCGAATGCAATCATCGTACCCCTGGAATAGGTGAATAATAAGGTCCCGAATATCAGGGCGGACGAAAGAAAAATCCAGACTTTATGTTTTTTGGCAGCTTGGAAGAGAAAGAAACTAAAAAAGAACTGAATCCCTAAAAATAAGGCAAATACATTGGGATTGGCTGCTGCTCCATAAATTCTCATGTTGTTTATCGGAGGGAGATCCCATGCGCCCCAACTGTCAGGAATGAGAATCGTGCGCGAGAAACCTTTCTCGATTAAACCGTGAATGCAAAGTGCGACCGCAAATAGGAGCATCCCCTTTAAAAAGAGTAAGATATCCTTTCTTTCTAGATGTAGTTCACCGATAATGTAGAGGAGCAAGAAGGTCACGAGCAATGCCCGTAGTTCAAATAAAATCGGAATGAGATCCACACCGGTCATGAATGCGGCGATCACACCGACTAAGCAGAACAACAAAAATGGAACTGTAAAATGATACTTTGCGGTGGACCACTCTTTATTCTTCACTTTTTCAATCAGCACAGAAAGAAATAAAATGAGGATGATGAGGTCCCCGGTATAGGTTAATCCGTTATTTAGTTCCATGAATAAGGGTCGGGCAGGGAAGTACATGAATAGAATGAATAGCAGATGTTTTTTATGGATGAATGCAAAAACGACCAGCGTTGCGGTTGCGGCGTAGCCGACAATCGGATTAGGCATGGCTAATGGGAAGAGTAGGCACGCGATCAGAATGGGCAGTGAATATTTTTCAAGAAGCTTCAATGACGATAAACCACCTTTGCATGAAGGTTCCGTTATAAGATGTGTATGAGAAAAACCTTGAATAATTCCTGACCCTCTAAATATATAGTACATATGAAAGGCTGAAAAAATATGAGCGAGAAGTTTGTGGAAATCTTAACGATTCCCTTTATAGATACGAATATGGATGAATTTATAAATCAGATGCTGTATCCAAGAATGAGAAATCAAGAAAAAACGTTTGTCGTAACGGCAAATCCCGAAATTGTGGAGTATGCAAATGAACATCAGGATTATAAGGACATCATTACGAACGCGGATTACATTACCCCGGATGGCATAGGTATCATTATGGCGTCCAAATGGCTGGATCAGCCACTACAGGAGCGAATTACAGGGTTCGACCTGATGAATGAACTTTTCTCCATTGCCAATGAACAAGCACTTAAGGTGTATTTATTGGGGGCGGAGGAATCCGTGATTGAAAAAGCGGCCGCCAAAGTCCAACAGCAGTATCCTGGACTAAACCTGGTCGGCCATCATCACGGTTATATTGATATTGAGGATGAAACTTTGGCGAAATCGATAGCGGATCTTGAACCGGACATCGTTTTGACGGCCTTAGGCTTTCCACGGCAGGAAAAGTGGACATCGCTCCACTATCCCTTGTTTAAGAAAGGGCTTTTCATTGGAGTCGGCGGAAGCTTCGATGTTCTCGCAGGGAAGGTGAACCGGGCTCCCGTTGTGTGGCAAAAAATGCGTCTTGAATGGATGTACCGGCTGATTCAGGAGCCTTCCCGATGGAAGCGGATGCTGGTGTTGCCACAATTCGTATGGAAGGTCAGGCGGATAAGGAGAAAGGTACAGCGTTCCTAAACAATAAGGAGTGGACTGGATGAAAATCTTGCACCTAAACGCTGGAAATGAAACCGGCGGTGGTATGTTTCATATTCTGTCCTTGCTGAATCAACTAAATAAAGAAGAGTGCCTGCTTGGCGTGTTTGAAGAAGGGGAATTGTATCGTCAGGCAGTGGCCTCTGGCATTCAAACCGAAATTTTCAGGCAGCGATCCAAATTTGATCTGACCATATTGAAACCTTTACGGAACTTTATCCGTCTACATCATATAGACATCATTCATACACATGGACCACGGGCTAATATTTACGGGGTGCTTTTAAAGCGGTTAGTAAAATGTCCGTGGGTCCTTACTGTACACAGCTCCCCTGCTTATGATTTTTTAGGGATGGGGCTAAAAGGGAAGCTCTATACAAGCTTGCATCTATTGTCATTAAAGCAAGCGGATCATCTATTGGCGATTTCCAATGAATTTAAAGATGAATTGACTGGTCAGGGAATATCACCCACCAGAATCACGAAAATCATGAATGGCATAAATTTTGAACAGAAGATAGACGAACCTTATCAAAGGGCGGAATTCGGTTTGGAAGCGGATGATTTCGTCATGATCATGACAGCCAGGCTTGAACCGGTGAAAGGGCATGAATTCGCCTTGGAAGCAGTAGCTGACATGGTTTCTGATTTTCCTCATATAAGGCTCTTGATTGTTGGAGATGGCAGAAGAAGGCGTGCATTAGAACAGGTGGTTTTGGATAAGGGATTATCTGACCATGTGTTCTTTTTAGGGTACCGTGATGATATGGAAAGGCTCTATCCTTTGGCAGATCTGACCTTGCTGACTTCGATAAGCGAGAGTTTTCCGCTTGTTTTATTGGAAGGCGCGAGGGCTGGATTGCCAGCCCTTACGAGTGATGTCGGAGGAGTGAAGGAACTCATACCCGATAGAGAACATGGTTGGATTACCCAGGTGGGCAATGTCCAGGAAATCACGGAAAGCATCCGCGAGGCCATCCTCCTGAAAAAAGACGGAAAGTTGACAAAGATAGGAATTAACTTACAAAAATTTGCAAAAAACAACTTTCCTATAGAGATTTTAGCTGAAAACATATATAATATTTATTTGAGGATGAATAAAAATTAAGTAATGACATATATAGTTTGTTTTATAGATTATTAGGGTATTAGATTTTAAGTTGAATAGAGGTGGTTCTTGATGTTAATAGGGGCCTTATTTGTAGCATTCTTTTTATCTCTTCTTTTGACTCCATTTGTCGGGAAACTCGCCTTTAAACTTGGAGCAACCGATAAACCGAATGAGCGGAAAGTTCACGTAAAAATTATGCCACGCATGGGTGGTTTGGCGATATTCTTGAGTTTTTTAATTACTGTACTGGTTTTCACGGATGATTTTTTAGGGCAGTTGCCACTGTTGGTCGGCGCCCTTGTCATCATTTTGATTGGTATTGCGGATGATATATATGAATTAAGGGCTGCGCCTAAGTTTTTAGGCCAGATTTTAGCTGCTCTCATCATCGTGTTATGGGGCGGGCTTGAAGTGGAATTTATTAATCTTCCATTTTTCACGGATAAGCTTGAGTTTGGGATCTTCAGTATTCCCATCACGATTTTATGGATTGTCGGCATCATCAATGCCATCAATTTGATTGATGGCCTAGACGGACTTGCAGGTGGGGTCTCGACGATCGCTTTGGTGACCATCGCGACGATGGCCCTTATCAAAGGAGATTTATTTGTTGCGACGATTGCCTTGATTGTCATTGGTAGCACACTTGGGTTCTTGAAATACAATTTTCACCCAGCTAAGATTTTCATGGGGGATACAGGTGCCCTGTTCCTGGGGTACATCATCGCGGTACTTTCCTTGCTTGGATTCAAAAACGTCACGATGATTTCCTTGATTGTCCCGATCATCATCTTGGGTGTTCCCATTTCGGATACATTCTTTGCGATCATTCGCCGGCTTGTCAATAAGCAACCGATTTCGGCAGCTGACAAATCGCATCTACATCATTGCTTATTGAACTTAGGTTTCACTCATAAGCAGACGGTTATACTCATTTATGCATTAGCAGCATGCTTTGGACTCGCTGCGATCATCTTCTCCTTTGCGACATTATGGGGAGCGTTGATACTTGTAGCCGGTATCCTCGTGCTCATTGAGATATTGGTCGAGAAAATCGGGCTGGTCGGTTCCAATTACCAGCCACTGTTGAAAATGCTTAATGCACGTAATATGAAAAAATAAACGAAAGGCTGTTCCTGATTTTTCAGGACAGCCTTTTCTTTATTTTACGCTTTTTACAAGCTTGTGATTTATGGAGTTTAAAGGGCAGATGGGGGAGGAATCTCTAGCTCAGTCAAATGAAAAAGGGACTCGAGGTCGAGTCCCTTTTTCATTATTCAATCTGTGATTCTGCGGCATCTGCTTGACTGCTAGTCTTTGTCGGTCCCAGGTTCATGTGGGATTTTAAAAGCAGCTTAATGTTTTCAACGGAGGTTTCATTTAATTGATAATAGTACGTTCCGTTAATGTTCGAATCGGTACCCTCAAGCTTGACCGTTTCGAGGTTAAGGCCATTATCCGTCGTCACATATTTGATGAAGCCTCTAATTTGTGAAAATTGAAGGTTCGTTGTCATGTTGTCGCCTACAGCCTCCATTACATCGGTATACTTTGATATGGCGCCAACCGTAGTTGCTTTGGAGATGATGGCTTTCAAGACTTCCTGTTGACGTTCACCACGTTGGATATCACTGTCCTGCTTACGTGTCCGGGCAAAGGCCAATGCTTCTTCACCATCGACTGTCTGTAATCCTTCTTTTAAATGAATGGCGTTCTTTTTGTCATGAGAATCCATTTCATGCATTTCATAAGGCACATCGACTTCGATGCCATCTAAAGAATCGACAACATCAATGAAGGCGTTAAAGTTCATTCTGACATAATAATCAACCGGGATATCAAACAACTCTTCCACTGTGTCCATCGTAGCTTTTGGCCCACCTGCTGCATGTGCCGCATTGATTTTCGTGGTCACGCCTTTTTCTGGGACGTACACATATGAATCACGTGGGATGCTCAAAAGTTTAATAGATTTTTGATCTTTATTGAATGTAGCCAAAATCAGGGCATCCGATCGTGAATTTCCTTGGTAGTCCCGTTCATCACTATCGTCGATTCCAATAAATAGGATAGAAAAGTTGTCTTCGAGCGGGTCTATTGCTTCATCCCGCTTCGCTGAAGCTTCAACAGGGTCGTAGGAACCATCGAAAACGTTCTGTGCTTTCGCATATAAACTAGCGGCATACGTTGTGGCGCCTAATACGAGAACCAACAGGGGGACTAGAACTAGCCAAAGTCTTTTACGTCTTTTTCTCTTTGTTTTTTTAATTTTATAAACACGTCTAGTAGTAGACATCTTTTCTTCTCCTTTTAAATAGCAGATTTAACCCGCTATTCTTCGAATCCTTCAATATATATCGTCAAGTATTACAGTTAATTTTACATGGATATCATGAATTCGTAAAATAAATATTTCTTTTTCAAGTGAAAAATAGTAAAAAAAGGAAATGACACGTCCTACAGGAGTTCCTCTTCCAGATATAGAATCTCGCCTTCTGCTATACTTCCCTGGCCATTCGTCAGCTCAGTCATCCAATTTACATACGCCTGCTTCTGTCCTTCCTCCACATAAACAAGGAGAATGACTTGATCAAGATATTGGATATCTTTCATTTGATAAATAGAGGAGCGTAGTGCATTTTCCACTTTTCCGAGCCACGTATACTCGATGCTTGTGGACATCACACGCATTAGTTTCCGAACGACCACACCTGTTGTATTGATTCCTTCTGAAGTGGCTTTGCTATAAGCGCGGATGAGGCCGCCTGCACCGAGCTTGATGCCTCCGAAATAACGGGTAACCACAACAGCCGTATCTTTGAGGTCTTTCTTCTTAAGGACTTCAAGGATGGGTACACCTGCTGTTCCGCTTGGTTCGCCGTCATCAAGGGCTTTTTGGATTTGATTTTGTTCGCCAATCATATAAGCTGAACAATTATGAGTTGCATCTTTGTGTCTTTTCTTTACTTCCTGAATAAAGGCCTGTGCTGCTTCTTCTGTTTCGACTCGGGCGACATGGGAAATGAACCGGGATTTTTCAATGACGATTTCGTGTTCCCCTCGTCCTTTTACCGTTAAATAATGAGGGAGCATGACTTTTCCACCTTCGTTCTTTCTATATAATCGATTAATTATAAATCTTAGCTTGAATTGTGGCAACGAAGTTTGACGTAAATTAAACATGTGTAAAGAAACTTTAATATAAGAAAAATTTGTACGTGTTATAATTAATTTTATTGACTGTAAATCTTTCGTAGTTGTATTTTTATGCTTAAAAGAATATCTTTATGGCTAAATCAATGCGTTTTGGACTATATTCCTGACTCTTCCTGATAGAGTTCATGCATATAAGGAATTATGCCATTTTAGTAATTTTCTGTTTCGTATAATAATTAAGGGTGTAGAATATTCAATTTTGTTTGATTAGGATAAGTTGTATGGGATAATGAGATTTCTTATCTATACAAGTGGGCCGTTCATCCTCAATTCTGTATCAGCCCAGTGAGCTCGAAGTATGCTAAATATGTATATTTTGTGTAAATCCATTATTGAAAGTAACGTATTTTTCTTCTTTTTTTGGTACAATATGTTCATGAAGGTTTCTTCTTAAATGTTACCTGCTGTAATATAAACATTCATGAATTAGGAAAAAGAATATTTTTCCGTATACATAGTCTAAATGACAACAACATGGTTAAAGTGTGTTGATTTAAGTGGAGGGATCTTGATGTCCATACACAAGGTTGATGCTAAAGCATTGGACAAGATCTTAGAAACAATGGTAAGCACGGTTAGTGAAAGCAGGAATGAAGTCTTTGATATTGAAGAGCAATGCCGCAAAGATTTCGAATCACTGACAAAAGAGCTTGAAGATGTGAAAGTAAGAGTTGCGATAATGATAAATGACAGCGATTCACTGGATTCTAAAGCAAGATTTGCTCGAAAGAGGCTTTCTGAAGTCAGTATGCACTTCAACCATTTTTCTGAGGAACAGGTGCGCGATGCGTATGAAAGGGCTCATAAGTTGCAAGTCGATTTACAAATGAACAGGCAGCTTGAAAAAGAGCTTCGTAATAGACGGGATGAACTTGAACTCAGAATAAAAGGATTGCAACACACGATTGATAAAGCCGCACATCTTGTCTCGCAAATCTCTGTTGTACAGAATTATTTAACCCAGGACTTGAAATTTGTAGGGGAAGCCCTTCAAGAAGCTAAGCGTAAGCAAGACTTCGGCTTGAAGATCATCGAAGCCCAGGAGCAGGAGCGGAAAAAACTTTCACGGGAAATTCATGACGGTCCGGCACAAATGCTCGCCAACGTCATGATGCGTTCGGATTTAATTGAACGTGTCCAACGGGAGAGAGGTCCTGATGAAGCACTTGTGGAAATCCGGAGCTTAAAAGTCATGGTGCGTAATGCATTATATGAGGTGCGCAGAATCATTTATGATCTTCGTCCTATGGCGCTTGATGATTTAGGACTAGTTCCTACCCTCAGAAAATATCTACAAACAACCGAAGACTATAATATCAATAGCGGCGTGCGTCTGAATTTTGTCAATATGGGCCAAGTCATAAGGCTTCCCTCCGATATGGAAGTCGCTTTGTTCCGTCTGGTTCAAGAGGCCGTGCAGAATTCATTAAAACATGCTCAGCCCAAACATATTAGTGTCAAACTATCCATTTCCAAAGAGCTAGTGACCGTCGTCATTAAAGATGATGGAAAAGGGTTCGATGCGGCCATCCAAAAAGAGGGTTCTTTCGGCTTAGTCGGAATGAGGGAAAGAGTCGAGCTCCTCGAAGGAAGCATGACGATAGACTCGCAGCCGGGGGCAGGAACGTTGGTATTGATCCAAGTCCCTTATCAATTAAAATAAACATCCAAATGCAGAGGCATTTAAATAGAAATTAGGAGGAAGAAGCCGTTGAAGACAAGTATCATCATTATCGATGACCATCAGCTTTTCCGCGAAGGCGTTAAGCGTATTTTAGATTTTGAATCATCCTTTGACGTTGTCGCCGAGGGCGATGACGGAAGCGAGGCTATGGACCTCGTAGAAGAGCACAAGCCAGACGTTGTTATCATGGATATCAACATGCCGAATATGAACGGGGTAGAAGCAACGAAGATGCTTGTACAACGTTATCCTGATACAAAGGTCATCATTTTATCGATTCATGATGATGAAAACTATGTACAGCATGCATTGAAAACAGGAGCACAAGGATATCTGTTAAAAGAAATGGACGCAGATGCATTGATTGATGCGGTTCGTGTTGTCGCTGAAGGCGGTTCATACCTTCATCCGAAAGTGACGCACAATCTGGTCAAGGAATATCGCCGTTTGGCCGCTGAAGAAGGCGCCGATCGCGATTCCCTATACGCTGTGGAAATCAGAAGACCTCTTCACCTGTTGACTCGACGCGAGTGTGAAGTCCTTCAACTTCTGGCTGACGGAAAAAGTAACCGTGCCATCGGTGAAACGCTTTATATCAGTGAGAAAACCGTCAAGAACCACGTAAGTAACATTCTTCAGAAAATGAATGTAAATGACCGTACGCAGGCTGTTGTCATGGCTATCAAAAACGGCTGGGTCGAAGTGAAATAAATAAATTCATGATTTTGTCCGGTTCTTCCGTTACGCAACGCGTAGGGAGGGCCGGCTTTTTTGTTTGACTTATCAGGATAATCATAGGAGAAAGGAAAGCTATTTAATGCAAATAAAGGCTTTTTCCTATAGAATGTTGAATAAGTACAGAGAGTAAATATGGTTAAGGATGGTACTATACTATGAAAACGGCAGTCGTAACAGACAGCACTGCATATATACCTAAGGAAATGCGTGAACGATTACATATACATATGATGCCGCTTAATGTGATTTTCTCGAATGAGGCATACCGGGAAGAAGTGGATATTACCGCAGATGAATTTTATGAAGAAGTTAAAAAGCAAGAAAAGTTGCCGACCACTTCACAGCCTCCGATTGGTTTGTTTGTCGAGAAGTTTGAAGAACTGAAGCAGAATTACGATGATGTCATTTCGATTCATCTATCGAGTGGGATAAGCGGGACGTACCAAGGGGCCATTGCAGCCGGTGACATGGTTGAAGGGATTCGGGTCCATGCCTTTGACTCCGAAATCAGCTGCATGGTCCAAGGGCTTTATGTTCTTGAAGCAGCACAGATGGCCCTTGATGACAAATCTGCAGACGAAATCATGGCGAGGCTCCGGGAAATGAAGCAGTCCGTCCGGGCCTATTTCATGGCAGATGATTTATCCCATCTGCAACGTGGCGGACGACTTAGTAGTGCTCAAGCGTTGATCGGAAGTCTACTTCAAGTGAAGCCTCTTCTTCACTTTGTCGACAAGGTCATCGTACCGTTTGAAAAAATCCGTACGAGAAAGAAAGCGATGAAACGGATTGCGGATTTACTTGGGGAAGACGCGGCAAGCGGGCTACCGTATAGAGCGGTCATCATCCATGCCAAGCGGGAAGAGGAAGCGACGGAATGGAAAACGGAACTTGAAGCGCGGTTCCCGAATGTGGAGTTCAGCCTTGGCTATTTCGGCCCTGTCATCGGGACGCATCTGGGCGAAGGTGCAATGGGAATGGGCTGGTATAAAATCTAAAGGATGAACGTCTTTCCAGAGGAGAGGCGTTTTTTTTTGCGAATAAAAAAGGATTCATTTATAGAATGCGAGAATTCTAATCAAGAGCCATCAGTTTACAAGAAAGAAGGTAGGAATGTGAATACTCTCCCCTTTTCAAAAGAACTTCAGAAACACCTCGCTGGACGGCTGCTGTTGGCAGCGGAAATTCCCTTCCCCAAAGAAATCCTGACTGAACATATTACAAAAGGCCATGTTTCAGAACTAAATGGCGTACGGCGCGAGAATGGGCGCTTCACATGCATCCGCTGTGGGAACAAGGATCCTTCCTTGTTTTATACGTTTCCATGTAAAGTGTGCCATCAAGATTGTACGTACTGCCGGTCCTGCATCATGATGGGGCGGGTCAGTGAATGTAGCAAATTATACAGCTGGAGTGATCCTCCACTCGCGTTCCCTATTCCGGATCAGGTCATGGGCTGGGAGGGAACACTTTCGGCAGGGCAGCAAACGGCCTCGGACTGTGTCGTTCAAGCCATCCAAAAGAACGGGGAATTCCTCGTATGGGCCGTGTGCGGTGCCGGGAAGACAGAAGTCCTGTTTGCAGGAATCGAGGTAGGCTTGCTAGCTGGGAAGCGGATTTGTATCGCGACACCCCGTACCGATGTCGTACTAGAACTAGCTCCCCGGTTAAAAAGGGCTTTCCCGACAATCGAAGTATCCGCCCTCTATGGGGGGAGCGAAGATCGACATAAACCATCGCCCCTTACCGTTTCCACTACCCATCAGCTTTTTCGCTTTTCCGAAGCATTCGATGTCATCATCATTGATGAAGTCGATGCATTTCCGTACTCCATGGATAAATCGCTGCATTTTGCGGTTCAGAAATCCAAGAAACCATCCTCTACCACCATCTACTTAACGGCGACACCCTCCAAACCAATGCAACTAGCTTACCAAAACGGAAAACTGCAAGCGGTGACGATTCCAGCACGTTATCACCGGCAGCCCATACCTGTACCTGAAATGAAGTGGGCTGGCAATTGGCAAAAGCAATTTCTCCAAAAAAAGATTCCTTCTGTGATCAAGAAGTGGGTAAGCGACCGCCTACAGAAAAAGACGCCTCTATTATTATTTTTTCCGAGCATACAAGTGATGGAGCAGGTGCTTCCTCTGTTTCAAGAGCTGGACCCGAAAGTGGAAGCCGTTCATTCAAAGCATCCGGAGCGAAAGGAAAGGGTGCAGGCTCTGAGAAATGGTGAGGTGCCAGGGTTGTTGACGACGACCATCTTGGAGCGTGGCGTCACGATCGAACGTCTGGAGGTGGCGGTGATTGGTGCCGAACACGAGGTGTTTTCCGAGAGTGCCCTCGTCCAGATTGCCGGACGTGTGGGCAGAAGCTTTGTTTATCCAAGGGGCACCGTCACGTTTTTTCATTATGGAAAAAGCCGGGCGATGCTAGAGAGCATTCACCATATTGAAAGGATGAACCTGGAGGCTAGGAAAAGGGGGCTGCTGGATGCGTAGATGTTTGTTTTGTGATGAAGAGATGAAGGACGTCCTGACATGGAGGAGTTTATTGCTGAAAGTTGAAGTGAAAGTCTGCGAGGAATGTGAATCAAGGCTTGAGGTGATAAGTGGCGAGACCTGTTCGATGTGCTCTAGGGAGCTAGATGAGAAGTTTCGGGTGGGGGACCGATGTTTAGATTGTGTGAGATGGGAAAAAGATGAAAAGTGGAAAGGGCATTTAACGCAGAATATCTCGCTATTTCATTATAATGAACACCTGAAAGATATCATTGCGAAGTATAAGTACCGAGGAGATTACGCATTGGCTGAAGCCTTCGTCCCCTTTTTAAGAGAAAGAATGAAGGAACTGAAATTTGATATTGTGACGGTGATTCCGCTTAGCGGGGAGCGGTTGAAGGAGCGCGGGTTCAATCAGGCACAAGCCTTAACAGATCTATTGGGTCTTGAAACAATGGAGCTCCTTACACGCCTTCATACCGAAAAGCAATCGAAAAAGTCACGTGAGGAGCGGATATCATTGCCGCAGGTCTTTCGAGTTATCGAGCTGGACGCGATACAGAACAAATCGATTGTAATCGTGGATGACATTTACACGACGGGATCTACGCTAAGGCACGCAGCCAAAGCCTTGAAACTTGCTGGTGCGGGAGACATTTCCTCGATCACGCTAGCTAGGTAAAAGTGAGTATTTTTACAAACATCCTAAAGTATCGCTTTTTCCATTCGATATATACAGTATAAGAATATAGTCAAGGGGGACACCCGAAATGGATTTATTCAACTGTCCAAACTGTAACTCGTTATTTGTTAAAACGAAATTCCGCGATGTTTGCGATGCTTGCTATAAAGAAGAAGAAGCACAATTTGATAAGGTGTATGATTACATCCGGAAGAAAAGCAATCGTACGGCCTCCATGGTACAGGTGGTGGATGCGACAGGTATCGAGGAAGAACTAATCATTAAGTTTGTGAAAACGGGAAAGCTGAGAATTGCTCAATTTCCGAACCTGGGCATTCCCTGTGAAAAGTGCGGGACAGTCATCCGGAGCGGGAGATTATGTGATTCATGTAGCCAGTCCATTCGTTCGGGTCTAGAAACGTATGAAAATGAAGAAAAGCGTCGCCTTGAGATTGAAGAACGCGATAAAAAGAATACATACTTTACGAAAGATCTATAAAGTGTAAATCTTAGCTTCTTGGCTGGAATTTTGTTAGAATATTCTGTATTGAGAACAGAATTCGACAAAGGATGTCGAAGGAAAGATTCCTGGAAATCATCAAATAAATCTATTCCTTGTCGATAATACTAGTATGGATAATAAACACAGCCGTGAGTCTTTCTCATCGCCTGTTAAAGGAATCGTAAATATGTGGATGTTGATAAGAATAGATAAAAAAAATCGACCGAAGGAGAGGATCTGGAATATGAAAATCAATAACGTCGGTGTAACGGGTGTGAATCCCTATAATACTCAAATTAATAAAGTGGGGAATGTCAAAGAGTCCAAGGTCAACCCCTCAGACAAAGTGGAAATATCTTCAGCCGCAAAAGAGATGCAGCAATTATCACCCATTCCAGCTGCTAGACAGGCGAAGGTGGATGAACTGAAAATCCAAGTGGAAAACGGAACTTATAAGATAAATGCAGAGGCAACAGCCAAGGGATTAATCGATTTCTACCGAAAATGACCCTTAATCAAACGTTTGATTAAAATGGACGGAACCGCATTCCGTCCATCATCTATGAGCAGAGGAGGCAGCGAACATGTCTGCACGACAGATCATCGACTCGCTTGAAAAATTGGTTGCCCTTCATAAAAGCTTCAACCAATTATCGCAAAGAAAAACAAACATCTTGAAAGCCGGCGACACGGAGGCTATCTCCGCCCTGCTGATTGATGAACAAAAGCATATTAAAGCGATCAGCCAAACGGATCAAGAAAGAGAAGCAGCTGTGGAAAGATTTCTTACGAAAAATGGTGCAGCGAATCAGGAGGCTTCCATTTCCACTGTAACGAAATTCACAGATCCACTTGAAACGGTTGCGCTTGAACATTTAAAAACGGAACTGATTGAAGAGGTAGCTCAGTTGAAAGAGCAAAACAGTTTAAATCAACAGTTAATCTATCAATCTCTTCAATTCATAAATGTCTCCCTGAATATGCTACGGCCGCAAAATCAGAATATGAATTATGGCAAAACGGCCAAGAAGGCTACGAAAAGTGGTTTAGGCATGTTTGATTCGAAAGCGTAAGATAGAGAAAATAGATGGAGGTTTGAACTTATGATTTCAAGCTTTATGGGGCTCGAAACAGCAAAGCGTGGATTATCCACCTCGCAAGGTGCCTTGTATACGACAGGAAATAACGTGTCCAATGCTAACACGGTAGGCTATTCAAGGCAGCGGGTCAACTTGGAGCAAACATCCGGTTTCCCTACCGTCGGGATGAACAGCCCCCGTGTAGCGGGTCAAATCGGAACGGGTGTAGCGGCAGAAACGGTGCAACGAATCCGCGACAGCTTTTTGGATGCGCAATACAGAACGCAAAGTAATAAAATCGGTTATTACGGTTCCATGAGCGAATCGCTAACGAAAATGGAAGGCATCATGAACGAACCAACCGACAGCGGCTTGGCTGCCACGATGGAGAAGTTCTGGAACTCGTTACAAGGATTAACGGCCAATACGGAGAACTCCGGAGCCCGTGAAGTCGTGGCCTCCACAGGCGTGATGGTTGCTGATACATTGAATTACTACTACAACTCATTAACAAGCGTGAAAACGGACATTGGCAACCAAATCAATGTCAAAGCGAACGAAATCAACACGATCATCGACAGCATCGATCAACTGAACCAGCAAATCAGTAAAGTCGAGCCGCATGGCTATATTCCGAATGACCTTTACGATAAACGAGACGTGCTCGTGGACAACCTATCACAGCTTGTCAGCATCAATGTAAAAAGCGTCAAACCAAGCGCCTACGGCATAGCAAGCGACGTTGCGACAGGACTATACAACATCGAGTTAATGAATAAAGACGGCTCCTCTTATGTACCGCCCATCAATCTAGTCAGTGTGAACAAGACGGGGATGCTCGGGACGGCGAAAGTTGAAGTGAGTTTTGATGATACGTCAGGTGCGGTAAACGGAGTGAAGTTCGGTTCGAAAACGATCACGGACTTCAATTTTTCTGGAGAACTGGCTGGGTTGATTGAAAGCTTCGGATATAAAAAGAGTGACGGCACGACGGGGGGCTCTTATCCTGATATGTTGCAAAAGCTCGATAACATGACAAAGGCCTTTGTGAATGAATTTAATGCGATCCATCAAGAAGGATTTGCTTTAGGTGCTGGTGCAAAATCAGGGCTCAACTTTTTTGAAATCAATGCTAGTGGAAGTGCTGCTCAAAGCATCAAGGTAAACAGTGCCATTTTGGCTGATTCTTCTAAAATAGCAGCTGGAAAAACGAGTGGAGCTTCTGGGGATAACGAGAATGCTAAGATTTTGGCTGATTTGAAAAAGAAAGCGTTTAGTGATTACACTACTTCACCGGACAGCTCTTTAACAGGAACATTTGACACCTATTATTCTGGTATTATCGGAAATCTGGGTGTTGATTCACAAAGTGCTCAAAAGAACCTTTCTAACTCGGCGGTACTTGCTGCTTCAGTGGACCAAAATAGAGCATCCGTTAGTTCCGTATCCTTGGATGAAGAAATGACTGATATGATTAAATTCCAGCAGGCCTATAATGCATCAGCAAGAATGGTGACGATGGTCGACGAGATGCTCGATAAAATCATTAACGGAATGGGAACTGTAGGCCGATAATAGGAGTGAATATAGATGCGTGTAACGCAATCGATGCTAACCAATAATATGTTAACCAACCTTAGCAGTAGCTATGAAAAGTTAGGCAAACTGCAGGAACAAGTCTCATCACAAAAGAAATTCACGAAGCCTTCCGATGATCCGGTCGCAGCGATGATGGGGATGGGGTACCGGACCAACCTCAATCAAATCCAGCAGTATAAGAGTAATATCTCCGAAGCGGAAAATTGGATTGATAGTACGGACGATGCGATTACTGAAGCCGTTTCAGCTTTACAAAGGATTCGGGAGATAACGGTACAAGGTAGTAATGGGACGTATGAAGAAAATCAGAAGAGTAATATTTCAGAAGAAATCAAGCAATTAAAGGAACATCTCGTCAGTATCGGTGATACACAGATTGGCGGGAAGTATATTTTTAATGGGCAAAATACGAATGTGAAACCTTCATCTGTGACTGATCCTACTACTGGGAAAATCACATACGGTTCGGAACCTATTAACCTTGAAGTGTTTTCTGGAATTTCGATTCAAATCAATACAGATGGATCCAAGGTTTTTGGAGATGCTCTTGCCAAGGATGGTAGTATTCAAAAAACGATTGATGCTCTCGAAAATAACGGTGATGTTGGTGCGATGTTGGCAGAACTTGATAAAACGATCGACAGCTTTCTATCTACACAGGCCCAAGTGGGTGCGAGACAGAATCGAGTTGAGTTGATGACGGACCGCTTAAGCCAGCAAGAGGTTTTCGCAACCGAGATCCTTTCGAAAAACGAGGATGTCGACATTGAAAAAGCCATCATGAATTTAACGACACAAGAAAGTGTTCACAGTGCTTCATTAAGTATCGGTGCGAAAATCATGCAACCGAGTTTACTAGATTTTCTTCGCTAAGCTATTCGTAACCGGATAGCTTTTTTCTATAAAGAGA
Source organism: Peribacillus sp. NPDC097264 (assembly GCF_050277925.1). NCBI lineage: Bacteria > Bacillati > Bacillota > Bacilli > Caryophanales > Bacillaceae > Peribacillus > Peribacillus sp. NPDC097264. The sequence continues at coordinate 295,830 of NZ_JBNNSR010000001.1, read as the reverse complement.
GGTGTGATGAAGATGCAAATGCCACAAATTCGCATGCAGTCTACAGCGATGCAAATTGGATTGAATATTGAACAACCGGTACAGCAACTGGAACAGAAGGCAGCGGATTTATCTATTGAACAGCCAAAAGCTATTTTAGAGATTCAGACAACTCCTGGGAAGCTAACGATTGATCAATCAAAGGCTAGAGAAGACATGGATTTAAAAAGCCTCTCCAAGCGAGTGGAGGAATTTGCCCAGCAGGGTTATCAAGATTGGCTGGCTGGTATGGCAAGAAGATCACAACAGGGGACGGAATTGAGGCATATTGAAAATGGAGGTAATGCGATAGCTTCTCAGGCGAAACAGAACGGAAAAGGTCCGGAGAAGCAATTCAATCTTGGTTGGATTCCTTCGAATTTCAGTGTGAAGCTAGAATTTCAACCGTCTCAAGTTGATATTGAAGTAACTCCGCAAAAACCAAACATTGATGTTCAAATTAATAGACCGACCCATGAATATACGCCAGGTAATACGGAAGTAGAAGTTCTACAAAAAAATTCGCTGGATATAAATTTTGTTAACTTATTTCCAGATGAGATAGGTGAGTGAAGATATTTATGATTAGATCAACAAAATTTCATGGAGAAATAGAAATAGGGCAGGAAGATATTTATACGTTTGAAAGCGGGATACCGGGATTTTTAGAAGAAAAGAAGTTTTGTTTATTACCGTTGGAAGAAACACCTTTTTTCGTTCTGCAATCAATTGAAACACAAGAACTTGCTTTCATTGTTACGAATCCTTTTGATACTTTTCGTGATTATGAAGTAAAGCTGACTGATGAAGTACTTTCTACTTTAGAAATAGAAACAGAAAAAGAGGTCATAACGCTTGTTATTTTAACAATTCACGATCCTTTCAATCAAACAACCGCCAATCTTCAAGCTCCTATCATTTTAAATACTCATAAAAAGACTGGAAAGCAGTTTATCATGAATGGGAGCGGCTATATGAATAAGCATTTGCTAATCTACCCTCTAGAAGTAGGACAGGGGGAATACTAATGCTTGTATTAACGAGGAAGCCAAATGAATCGATCGTAATAGGAAATGATATTGAAATTACAGTGCTAGCAATAGAAGGAGAACAGATCAAACTGGGTATCAATGCACCAAAAAATGTGGATATACATCGTAAGGAAGTCTATCTATCTATTCAGGAAGAGAATAATGAAGCGACTAAAACAGAAACCAATATTCTGGAAACAATAAATGAATATTTTAAGAAAAAACCTTGAAAACCCCTTAATATGTTTCTAAGCCTGTCGATATTATATATACAACGATAGATAGTGAAATATGCGGCCGACTTATTCACTGCTTATCGTAAAAAACCACATGGACGTGGGAACTTAAAACTCAAGGAGGAAACAAAAATGATTATCAATCATAATATCGCAGCTCTTAACACACATCGTCAGTTAACAAGTGCTTCAAACGCACAATCTAAATCAATGGAGAAATTAGCTTCAGGTCTTCGCATTAACAAAGCTGGAGACGATGCAGCTGGTCTAGCAATCTCTGAAAAAATGCGTGGACAAATCCGTGGATTGGATCAAGCATCTAAAAACTCACAAGATGGTATTTCTATGATTCAAACGGCTGAAGGTGCGTTAAATGAAACTCACGATATATTACAACGTATGAGAGAGCTATCAGTACAATCTTCGAATGATACAAATACTGCTGAAGATCGTAGTAATATACAAGATGAAATTAACCAACTTGGAGAAGAAATTCAAAGAATTGGTGAGCAAACTGAGTTTAATACAAAGAAATTACTAAATGGTGATATGGGAGCTGGGCAAGCTACAGCTACTCAGAAAGTGTCTAATGCTATGGAAGGCACAATGACAGAAGATACTACATTAGATGCGGTAAAAGATGCGAATGGAAATAACGTTGGACTAGCTAATGGAGATGTAATTACTGCTTCTTGGTCAGTTGGTGGTACACAATATTCTCAAACTTTAACAATTGGTTCAACAGTAGGTACTAATTCAGCAGCTGATTTGACTTTAAAAGATATCGCTGATGAAATTGCTAAAGATGGTACAGTTGATTCTGCTGCTTTTACTGACAACACATTAGATATTACAGCAAAATCTGCGGGTTCTGCTGGACAGATTAATGGACTAACTATTGAAGTTAAGAGTTCAGCAGGCGTTCGTAAAGAAGCAGCTTCTAATGCTTTATCCAACTTCTCAACTACTACAGAGGCTAAGGATGTCCGTGCAGATGGAAGTGCTGATTTCCAAATTGGGTCTAATCAAGGGCAAACATTGAACCTTTCTTTTGAAGACATGAGAGCTGATACATTGGGAGTAAGGAATTTACAAGTAGGTACAAAAGCCCAAGCAGGAACAGCAGTTAGTGTTTTAGACGAAGCGATTCAAAAAGTATCTAAAGAACGTTCTAAACTTGGGGCAACTCAAAACCGTTTAGAGCACACAATCAATAACTTAAACACATCATCTGAAAACTTAACTGCTGCGGAATCTCGTATCCGTGACGTAGATATGGCGAAAGAAATGATGACCCAAACTAAGAACTCTATTCTTTCTCAAGCAGCACAAGCAATGTTGGCTCAAGCTAACCAACAACCACAAGGCGTTCTTCAATTACTTCGTTAATCTTCGCCCCACGGCTTAGATTAGCTAAAAAAAGAGACTCTAGGGATTTTCCTAGGGTCTCTTTTTATGCACTCTCAATCTCTAAGACGGGCTGTCTATAAGGTGTTTTATTCTTCATAATACTAAATACTATGTTTACTAATCTTCTTTCTACATAAACCATAGCTTGTTTCTTCTTGCGTCCCTCTTTGATTTTACTTTGATAGTATTCATACATGATGGGGTTCATATTTTTTCTTATTTGTGTTAAGGCAAGGGAGTAGAAGGCTTTGTTAAGTTCTCTGTTACCTAATTTATTTGAGTAATTTCTTTGGCTCTCCCCCGAACTGTGTTCAAGTGGAGCTATTCCAGCCAATTTAGCTAGTTTATTTGCCTTAGGAAACCTAGTGACATCTCCAATGTTGGCTATGAAGGTAGCTGCCAGTACTGTATCAATTCCATTTATAGTCTTAAGCGGATATCCTGTTACTTCGATTAAATAATCAAGGGTTTTATCAAGACTAACAATCTGACTTTCTAGATGTTCGAGGGAATTTATGAAAGATATAACACTTTCATTTTGTTCCTTCTGATAATCTGTCTTATTCCAGCCGTTACTATCAACAGCTTCTAATATCTCTTTTGCCTTCTTTTTAGGTACTGATTTATTAAATTTTTTCAGGACTTCCATCAATTCCCCCTCAGTAACCTCTTCAAGTAAGTTTGGTGAAGGATATTTCTTGAAGAAACCTTTTGCCGTTTTACTCTCCAAATCCTTAAAAAATTCTTTATGCATGGGGTAATGATGAACAAGGATATTTTGAAGTGACATTTTAATATTAGCTGTCATTTGAACATAATTGTTTCTAGTATTAAGTATTTGTTTTATGGCAAGATATACATCTTGAGGATCGGCAAAAGGGAGATGTTTAAATTCAAAGATAAGAGTTTTAGCAACTGCAAGAGCATCAAGCTCATCAGATTTATTGTGATTAGTTCCAATACTTCTTTGTTTCTTTGTATAAGAAGAATTGCCTTCCTTTACTATGAAACCTGAGTCAAGTAGGTATCTGGCAAGGCTTCTACCATAAAAATTAACATCTTCTAAACCAAATACAATTTCTTTCCCGTCTGACTTCTTCTTCACTTGTTTAACGAATGCAGGGAAAGCAGAGAATGCATTCTTTAGGTTAAATGTCTTAATTTTATCTCCAAACAGTCAGTTAATACTGCGACATGATTGTTTTTATGTAGGTCTACTCCTACAAATACGCTTTTAGTTCTGTCTAACTGGTTCATTCAAATGATTCTTCCTAAGTAATTTCTATTTATTTAGGTTAATAAGAGAATGTGACAGCGTCAGTTATAGCGTTAGCCCGCCAATAAAGGAGATTCGCAATGTTACGTTAGTCTAACAATCTCTTATCTACCAAACTGAAACTTGGATTACAAAATGGCTTTATGCTGACCACGTAAGTTCGTTACATCTCCATATTGATAGCTACCTTTGTAAGAGTTTGATTCACCTAGGGAATACTACTACGAGCAGGAAGTGTTTAGAGAAAAGGAATTAATCGAGAAGCCTATGGAAGCGGCTATCGAAGCGGCGTTCGAAATGGATGAGGAGGAAATTAATCATGTTGTTAGGAGCATTCCAATCCTGATTCAGTGTGAAAATTAGATTTCCTGTGTATTAACACTGTAAAGTTCTATTGTGAAACCGATATAAAAATAAAGATATCTTATTGGGGGGCAATAGAGATGTTGGAGAGCTTATCTACTAATATTCTTTCCTCGCAACTTAGAACAGCAATCTCAGAAGGAATCAGTACGTATTATCAGAGAGAAATCAATACAGTAGCATATTCAGAACAAAGTGTAGAGTCAGATGACAAGCCAACGAAAGAAAAGGTTCAGGAGGTAACTGAAAGTTTAAATACCTTTCTAAATCCAACACATACAGCGGTACGCTTTGAATATCATGAAAAACTGAATGAGTATTATGTTAAGGTCGTTGATGACATAACGAATGAAACAATTAGAGAAATTCCTCCAAAAAAGCTTCTAGACTTTTATGCGGCAATGACAGAGTTTGTCGGGATAATGGTGGATGAAAAAATATAAGTAGGTGATGAATATGGTACGTGTCAGTGGATTAGCGAGCGGAATGGATATTGATGAAATAGTGAAAAGTATGATGCAGGCAGAACGAGTGCCTTTGGATAAATTAACGCAGAAGAAGCAATATTCTGAGTGGCAACGAGATGATTATCGGTCGGTAAATACCGCCTTATCTGAGTTAGATACGCTGATTAAGGATGGAATAGGGAAACAATCTTCGTTTATTAAAAAGACAGTGACAGTTTCGAATCCTAATGCAATTAGCATTAAAAACATAAACTCAACTACAGATTTTGCCGGAACGATAGAGGTGAAAAATTTAGCCGTTGCGGCTACTATGAAAAATCACACTTCACTTTCCCTAAATTCTACAGATAAACTTATAGCTGAAGGAACAGCCGAAAAAGAAATTTATATCCAGGCAATTGATAAAAATGGGGAACTAGGCGAGAGAAAAAAGCTGACCATTACTGCTGAGGATACTCTAGATAGCCTAATATCTAAAATAAATTCTAACACTGATGTTACTGCTTTCTATGATAAGCAATCCGGTCAAATGTCATTCACGGCAAAGAATACTGGAGAAATTGCGGATAAAGCTGAAATCATATTCACTGGAGACTTTTTCACTGAAACTTTAATGATGGATGCAGATAATAAAATTGCTAAGGACAATGAAAGAGGGACTAGTGGCATAAATGCGACCCTTACCTATAACGGGCTAGAAATCAAAAGAAGTTCAAATGTTATTAATCTTAATGGCGCTGAATTTACGTTAAAAGAAAAGACTGAAGGACCGGTCACATTCTCTTCCAAAGCTGATGTGGACACCATTTTAGATACGGTAACTCAGTTTGTGAACAAATACAACGACATCATTAAAAAAATTCAAGATAAAACTACTGAAACGAAATACCGTGATTACGCTCCTCTTACAACGGAACAAAAGAAGGAATTGTCCGAAGATGAAGTGAAGCTTTGGGAAGAAAAAGCGAAGAGCGGAACGCTAAAAAATGACTCAACATTAAAAAGCTTGCTTACAACCATGAGGTCCTCTCTTTATACTTCAGTCAGTGGTATTACAGGGAATAACACGCTTAGTAAGTTAGGGATTACTACCACAAGTAATTACTTAGAAGGTGGTAAACTAACCATTGATGAGGATAAACTGCGTGCAGCCATTTCAGAGGATCCGAATGCGATTTATAAATTATTCATGTCTGAAGGTAAAGATACGGAGAAAAGTTCACAAGGTCTGGCACGTCGTTTGCGTGCGGATATCCAATCATCCATGAAGGTGATTACAGAAAAAGCCGGTAAGGCTGGCTATGTTAATAATAATTTCACCATCGGAAAAGCGGTCAATGGACTAGATACAAGAATTTCAGCATTCGAGGCAAAGTTAGTAAAACTTGAAACCCGTTACTATAATCAATTCACAGCCATGGAGAAAGCGATATCGAAAGCGAATAGTCAGAGCTCTAGTTTGTCGCAATATTTTAGCTAAGTAAGAAAGGAAGAATAAAAAGAAATGGCCATAAACAACCCATACCAATCTTATCAACAAAATTCAGTGAACACAGCGTCCCCGGGAGAGCTTACACTCATGCTTTATAACGGATGCCTGAAGTTCATTCTACTTGGTAAAAAAGCCATTGAAGCGGGTAAAATCGAAGAAAAGAATACGAATATCTTAAAGGCACAAAACATCGTTCATGAACTGATGGTGACCTTGAATATGGATGTTGCCGTATCGAAAGACTTGATGAGCCTCTATGATTATATGAATCGTCGCTTGATTGAAGCTAATTTAAAGAATGATATCGCGGCTTTAGAAGAAGTGGAGGGTCTTGTTACTGAATTCCGTAACACATGGAAGGAAGCCATTCAATTGAACCGCCAAAAACAATTCGTCCAAAGTGGTCAAGTTTGATGGTGCTTCAAAGCTTCCATGATATCAGCACTGAATTACTAACTGTCTTGCAAGACCAGAAGATTGCCGATCGCGATGAAAGAATTGATAGAATTATGCAGTTGCTTGATCAGCGTGAAGAGCTTCTTTCGCAAATCCAGCCGCCTTTTTCCGATGAAGAGATACAACTTGGACGTCAATCCATGATTTTGAATCAGCATCTAGATCAATTGTTGTTACTTCAAAAGCAAGAGATTCAGCGGGATATAAAGGAACTGAATCAGAAGAAGAAAACTTCGAATAAATACACCAATCCTTATGAGAATCTTTCCACGGATGGCATGTTTTACGATAAAAAGAAATAAACTCTTACCCTAACCGTTTGAATTTCAAACGGTTTTTGTGTAATTTTTTTCTAAAATTTCTGTAAATTACGATGGCTAATTTTTTCTTTATTGGGTAGGGTTTGGTATAATAGAGCTAAGGTAGACATCAACCTTTTTCAAACCTTCCGACAATTGTTTCATAATTTCGACATATTTCATGATGTGTTTCTAAAGGAAACCGGAGGGGTATTGTAGAATCTAACTGTATAGTCTTAATTTAAGGAGGACTCACTTTATGAATTACAACGTACGCGGTGAAAACATTGAGGTAACTCCAGCAATTCGAGAATACGTCGAAAAGAAAATTGGCAAGTTAGAAAGATATTTTAACAATACGCCAGATGCAAATGTGCTAGTGAATTTGAAAGTGAACAATAATACGTCCAAGGTCGAAGTGACGATTCCGATGCAGAATTTGGTTCTTCGCGCTGAAGAAGAAAATGCGGACATGTATGCCGCAATTGATTTGATCAATGACAAGCTAGAACGCCAAATTCGTAAACATAAAACGAAGGTCAACCGAAAATTCCGCAACAACTTATCCAATACACCCGAAGCATTCGCTTTTACTACGGAAGTCGATGAAGTGGCGGATGAATTCGAAGATGACAGCGATATTGAAGTGGTCCGTAACAAGCGCTTCGATTTGAAGCCGATGGACAGTGAAGAAGCGATTCTGCAAATGAATATGCTTGGTCACAGTTTCTTCGTTTATACGAATGCGGATACGAATACAACCAACGTCGTGTATCGCCGGAAAGATGGACGATACGGATTAATAGAACCAAGTTAAGTTAATCATGAAATGCATGGAAGCACCGTCCAGACTCTGGGCGGTGCTTTTTAGGCATTCTCCTTTTCTATTTATTTAACATTGAAATAGGTATAAAGTAATGGTTCTGTTTTCTGAAATTGGAATTGCATTAAAGATTTCATGAGGTATATTCCTTTCATAACAAGTGTTCTTAATTAAAGCAGAATGAACTTCAATTTCTTCAAAACGAACAAAATGTGTTCTCTTAACAGAAAAATAGCTGTTTATACCCATTCCTATATTACCTTAATTTGGCATATAATCGACTTAATCGTTCTTTAAAACGAACAAGTGGTTAATAAGGTGCAGAGGGGATGGGATGTTGTTTCGGAAAAATTGCCATACATGCAATAGGGCTTCGTTTAGTAGTTCGGAAATGGGGAATTGGTTTTGTCCTACCTGCGGCGAGGATTTGACCGTGCAAAAGGCCTTTGATGCACTGTCGGTGGAGCGAATTAATATGTCTCATCGCCTGAATGAAAAGAACAAGGTTTTTTATTATCTGAAAAAGCGAACGTGATTTTCGTTTCATGTAAATCTATCCTTGATTTTCTCCCTATTGTTGTAATTTGTCGATAAATATTTCCTCATATTGGTTAATTGGCGACATAAACTAGCAACATATGTAGGGTGTATTCCCTATAATAAGATTGTAAACTATGTATTTAGTAATATTTACCGTGAAAAAGGCAAACTTATCGAAAGGTGAGGGCGCAAAGGCACAGGTCTAAGGCTGTAAGTGGCTATGATGGCTGGTCTGCCTGAAATACAAGGTAGTATTTTAGGAGGTTGATAATATGATTACGACGGAAATGGATCAAGAGTGGATGACGTTGATCAAAGAGGCAAAAAGCTTAGGATTAACGAAAGAAGAGATCCGCGATTTTCTAGCGCGGGAGTCATCGAAGGGGAATCACAAAAAATGAGAAAGACGTGGAAAGCATCCCTATAAACAGTAAGGAGCATGGCTGTTTATAGGGATGCTTTCGTTTGCGTAAATAGATTGATAGAGTGCTATACTTCCTATCTACTTTTCTATTCGTTATTCTTTTTCCATTTGTTAAACTCAATAAATTCTCGGAATTGTTGTTTTGAAACACCTGAATGCATGGCATCTTCAACGATTTTTATCCAGTCGTTATCCAGGATTTCCTTATTGGGAGCATCGTAAAGAAGGGCATCAACAGGAACATGAAGCACTGCAGAGATTTTTTCCAAAAATTGAATGGAAGGATTCGTTTGTAAGTTCCGTTCGAGCGAACTTAAGTAGGACTTGGCTACCCCGGCTTTCTCGGCTAGTTCAGTCATCGACATTTTCTTTTCTTCCCGCAGCTTTTTAACACGCTCACCGATCATCATTACCACCTCGAACTAGTTCTATTTATCCCACAGAATAAGCTTTGCTAACCCACTTACAGTGTCTTCTACTATCCAGGTTTACAAGCGAATGGCGTCAACTATCTATTAAACCCATTTATAGTAGTTGAGATATATAGCCTTTTTTAAAGACCATCTGTGCAAACGTGGGCCTACCCATATGTATTTTAAATCTTCCCTCTATTTTAACAGTTTTTGTCCTGTTTTATCCATTGTTTTTCTCAAGAAGTGATATCTGGCCCATAGTCCTGAAAGTGACATGAAGTTGTACCTCATGAATAGAAGTGGTAAAATTAAGACTAGATTATTATCGGCAGAAGGTGTGTTCCTTCTTACTTATATGAATGAACGATATTGAATGATCATTTTCCCAATAGAGGAGCGTTAATGAATGCTTAATATATTAAATAAAGTTTTTGATCCGAATAAGCGAGAACTTAAGCGGTTAGAAAAAGTGGCTGATCAGGTCGAAGCGCTGGCGGATGAGATGGCTTCGTTATCGGACGAGCAGCTGACTGCCAAAACGGAAGAATTCAAGAAACGTTATCAAAACGGGGAAACTGTGGATGATTTGCTCGTTGAGGCATTTGCTGTCGTACGTGAAGGAGCAAAGCGGGCGCTTGGCATGTATCCTTTCCGTGTTCAGATCATGGGTGGGGCGTCCCTTCATGATGGGAATATTTCCGAAATGAAAACAGGTGAAGGGAAAACGTTGACTTCAACCATGCCCGTTTATTTAAATGCGATTACTGGAAAAGGCGTGCATGTCGTGACCGTCAATGAATACCTCGCACAACGTGATGCGACTGATATGGGTGTGTTATACAATTTCCTCGGACTGTCTGTCGGGTTGAATCTGAACAGTCATTCTAAAGAAGAAAAACAAGAAGCATACAATGCGGATATCACGTATAGCACGAATAATGAGTTAGGTTTCGATTACTTGCGTGACAATATGGTGCTATATAAAGAACAAATGGTACAACGGCCATTGCATTATGCGGTCATCGATGAAGTCGATTCCATCTTGATCGATGAAGCGAGGACGCCATTGATCATTTCCGGTGCGGCGCAAAAATCAGCCCAGCTTTATATCCAGGCGAATGCGTTTGTACGTACCCTGAAAAAAGATACGGATTACACGTATGATGAGAAAACCAAAGGCGTGCAATTGACTGAAGAAGGTATGAACAGGGCTGAAAGAGCGTTCAATATTGATAATTTATTCGATATCACTCATGTGACATTGAACCATCATATCAATCAGGCATTGAAAGCACATGTTGCCATGCATTTGGATGTGGATTATGTGGTCCAAGACGGCGAGATTGTCATCGTTGACCAATTTACGGGCCGTTTAATGAAAGGTCGCCGTTATAGTGAAGGACTTCATCAGGCCATTGAAGCAAAAGAGGGACTAGAAATTCAAAATGAAAGCATGACCCTTGCGACGATTACTTTCCAGAACTATTTCAGGATGTATGAAAAACTTTCCGGTATGACGGGTACGGCCAAGACGGAAGAAGAAGAATTCCGTAATATCTATAATATGAATGTTATTGCGATTCCAACGAACCGGGATATCGTCCGGGATGACCGTCCAGATCTCATTTATGCGTCAATGGACGGAAAATTCAAAGCGGTCGTGGAAGATATTGCAGAGCGTCATGTAAAAGGACAGCCCGTGCTGGTTGGTACGGTCGCCATTGAGACTTCGGAGATCATTTCCAATTACTTGACGAAAAAAGGCATTCCTCATAACGTGTTGAATGCGAAGAACCATGAGCGTGAAGCGGAAATCATCTTGAATGCAGGGAATAAGGGAGCGGTTACGATCGCCACAAACATGGCTGGCCGTGGTACGGATATCAAGCTAGGCGAAGGTGTCAAAGACGTGGGCGGGCTTGCCGTCATCGGGACGGAACGTCATGAAAGTCGCCGGATTGATAACCAGTTGCGTGGTCGTTCTGGTCGTCAGGGAGATCCAGGGGTCACTCAGTTCTATCTATCCATGGAAGATGAATTGATGCGTCGCTTTGGTTCGGATAATATGAAGAGTATGATGGCGCGCCTTGGCATGGATGATTCCCAACCCATTCAAAGCAAAATGGTGTCAAGAGCCGTTGAATCCGCTCAGAAACGGGTTGAAGGAAATAACTTCGATTCTCGTAAACAATTGCTGCAGTATGATGATGTTCTTCGTCAGCAACGTGAAATCATATACAAACAGCGTTTCGATGTAATGGAAAGCGAAAACTTGCGTGAAATCGTTGAAACGATGATCACGGCGTCCATTCAACGTAATGTTGCAGCTTTTGCGCCGATGGGCGATGAAGAAGGCTGGAACTTGCAAGGACTTGTCGATTACTTGAACGGCAATCTATTCCAAGAGGGTGAGATTACAATCGCCGATTTGGATGGGAAAGATGAATCGGAACTGGTTGAATTCATTCTAGGAAAAGTAAAAGAAAGTTATGATCAAAAAGAAGCCGAGCTTTCAGAAGAGCAAATGCGCGAGTTTGAAAAAGTTATCGTGCTTCGGGCAGTGGACAGCAAGTGGATGGATCATATCGACGCGATGGAACAATTGCGTCAAGGGATTCACCTACGTGCATATGGTCAAATCGATCCGCTTCGTGAATACCAATCAGAAGGCTTCGCGATGTTTGAAAGCATGATTGCTTCGATGGAAGATGAGGTCACTAAGTACATTATGAAAGCTGAAATCCGCAATAACTTGGAGCGGAAGGAAGTCATAAAAGGACAAGCGGTCAATCCGAAAGAAGACGAAGGCGGCAAAGTGAAGAAGGCGCCGGCTCGTAAATCGGAAGATGTCGGGCGAAATGCTTTATGTCCATGTGGCAGCGGAAAAAAATATAAGAATTGTCATGGCAACTTAGCCTGAAAATAGGTGTATAATGGAGAAGAGACGGATAAGTTAAATGAACTTACCGCCTCTTTTCATGTTTCGTTTAGTAAAGCGGACGGGATGCATATCGTTTTGATGAGGTATATTTGCATGAAGCAAATCCCGATACGGGATTTTTTTAACATACTAATGAGGTGAATAGAAATGGAAATGGCAGAAATCAGAAACGAATTAGAAAGAACAGCGCAACGATTAACGGACTTTAGGGGGTCTCTTTGACTTAGATGAAAAAGAGGCACGCATTGCACAACTAGAAAATGAGATGACGCATCCTGACTTTTGGAATGATCAACAAAAGGCTCAAGGTGTCATCAATGAAACAAACGCATTGAAAGAACAAGTCGACCAATTGGCCGAGTTGAATGATTCATATGAAAATCTAGATTTGACGTATGAACTGGTCAAAGAAGAGAATGATGAAGATCTTATGACGGAGTTAGTGGAAGAAATCACGATTCTTTCCCAAAAGATGAATGACTTTGAACTACAGCTTCTACTAAGTGAAGAGTATGATTCGAAAAATGCCATTCTGGAACTGCATCCTGGTGCAGGCGGAACAGAGTCCCAAGATTGGGGTTCCATGTTGCTACGCATGTACACTAGATGGGGCGAAAAAAGAGGATTCAAGGTGGAAACCCTTGATTACCTTCCAGGTGATGAAGCGGGAATCAAGAGTGTAACGCTCCTATTCAAAGGCCATAACGCTTATGGCTATTTGAAAGCGGAAAAAGGCGTGCACCGTCTTGTCCGGATTTCTCCTTTCGATTCATCAGGCCGCCGTCATACTTCGTTCGTATCATGCGAAGTCATGCCGGAATTCGATGAAACGATTCATATAGATATCCGTACGGAAGATTTGAAAATCGATACGTACCGGGCAAGTGGCGCCGGCGGTCAGCATATTAACACGACTGACTCAGCTGTCCGAATTACCCATTTACCAACGAATACGGTCGTAACGTGTCAAAATGAGAGATCGCAAATCAAAAACAAGGCCCAAGCGATGAATATGCTGAAAGCCAAATTATATCAACTTGAGATCGAACAGCAACAAGCCGATTTGGATGAAATCCGCGGTGAACAGAAGGAAATTGGCTGGGGAAGCCAAATCCGCTCTTACGTCTTCCACCCTTATTCCATGGTAAAGGATCACCGTACAAGTGCGGAGACCGGAAACCTTGGAGCAGTGATGGATGGGGATATCGATATGTTCATCGATGCTTATTTACGTTCTAAATTATAAGAGGTATGAATCGAACCGGATCTTATTCGGTTCGATTTTTTTGTACAACATTTCAATTCATTAGTCCTTTACCACGTCATCTGGCTGTTATTTACAGGAAATGAACAGGGATGCTATACTACTTTCGGTTAAGACTAATTAAATAAGAAGGATTATGAGGAGACAACCAGAATGAGAAAGAGATATCGGGAGCCAAAGCACCCTTTGATACAAATTTTGATGGAATATGGTCTAGTGTTGATAGGGTCAGGCATCATCGCGATTGGGTTCAATGTATTTCTACTACCTAACCAGGTCGCTTCAGGCGGTGTCAGCGGAATCAGCACGATTCTATATACCACGCTAGGTTGGGAACCAGCGTATGTTCAGTGGGCATTTAATATTCCTTTATTCATTGCCGGACTTATTGTACTTGGAAGGAATTTTGGAGCAAAAACGTTCATCGGTACGTTATTTTTACCGTTTGTCGTCTTCCTGACAAAGGATTGGGAACCATGGACAAACGATGCATTACTCGGGTCACTTTGTGGCGGTATCCTGGTCGGATTAGGATTGGGCATAGTCTTTCGCGGGAAGGCTTCCACCGGGGGAACGGATTTAGCGGCCCAAATCATTCATAAGTATACCAATTTGTCATTGGGGACCTGTGTGGCAATCATTGACGGCCTCATCGTGTTGAGCGCGGCCATTGTTTTTGATATTGAAAAAGGGCTGTATGCCTTGATCAGCTTATATGTCACAAGTAAGACCATCGACCTTATCCAAGTTGGATTCAACCGTTCCAAGATGGCATTAATTATCACGAATAATGAACCCGAAGTTAGGGATGCTATTATACATGAACTAGACCGCGGTGTTACACGGATTTCCGGGCATGGCGGCTATACGGACGATTCCCGTCCGATTTTAATGTGTGTCATCGATCAATCTGAATTCACCAAATTGAAACAATTGGTCAAAGTCGTTGACCCTAAAGCATTCGTGATCGTCATGGATGCCTCAGAGGTACTTGGAGAGGGTTTTAAACTCGATTGAGATTGGTATAATGTTTCTGTACTGGTAGACTTAAGAAGAAGGGGGCTTGTCCAATGAAAAAGAAATGGTTAGCTTTACTATTAGGTACATCTCTTGCGCTTACTGCTTGCGGGGGGAATGACGATAATAACGCAGATAAAGAACCGGCAACGGATACTAATGAAACGACCACTGCTGGTGCTGGTGATGCAGCCAAGATTTATGAAAATAAATGTTCAAGTTGTCATGCCGTGAATCTTGAAGGCGGCGTAGGCCCGAATTTGACGGAAGTCGGTTCGCGTTTGTCGAAAGATGATATCGAGCAAGTCATCTTGAAAGGCCAAGGTGGAATGCCAAAAGGTGTCATCGTTGGTGATGACGCATCAAAAGTTGCCGAATGGCTTTCCGAACATAAGTAACATTTCTACCGAAACGTCCTCCTTTAGGCTGGGCGTTTCATCCATCCTCTTCATAAAATCCCCTATTATTTCCATTCTGCTTTTCGTATACTAGATAGATAGTCTTAGCCCACTCTTTGAAATGAAACTGTAATATTTTTATGCTTAATTTGACAAACTTTGATGTTATAATGTTCCTGTGCTTAAAACGAAATGATTCCTGTCGTTATTTAAAAAATGCTGTCGAAAAAAACGCTTTTAATAGATAAGTTAACAAGCAAATTAGGTGGTTTTAGAATGATAGAGATGATAGATGTCAAAAAGACCTATTCTAATGGCGTCATAGCCATTAATGGGTTAAATGTAAAAATACAACCAGGCGAGTTTGTTTATGTAGTGGGTCCAAGTGGTGCCGGCAAATCGACCTTCATTAAAATGATGTATCGGGAAGAAAAGCCGACAAGTGGGAATATCTTGGTTAATGGTGTCAGCCTACCAAAAATCCGCAATTCGAAAGTTCCTCTATTTCGCCGTAATATCGGGATGGTCTTCCAGGATTTTAAACTCCTTCAAACTTTCACAGTCTACGAAAATGTTGCCTTTGCAATGGAAGTCATCGAAAAAGAACCTGAAGTCATTAAAAAGAGAGTCATGGAAGTTCTCGATTTAGTAGGGATCAAGCATAAAGCTAGAATGCGTCCTGCAGAGTTATCAGGTGGAGAACAACAAAGGGTTGCGATTGCCCGTTCGATCGTCAATGACCCCAAGGTGGTTATTGCCGATGAACCTACAGGGAATCTGGATCCTGAAACATCATGGGAAATCATGAGCATATTTGAAGAAATAAACAAGCGCGGAACGACACTTATCATGGCTACGCACAATAAAGATATTGTTAATAACTTTAAACGTCGTGTAATTGCCATTGAAGGTGGAAAAATCGTTCGCGATGAACATAGAGGTGAATACGGATATGAAATTTAGAACACTCGTCCGTCACTTCCGTGAAAGCTTTAAAAACATTGGACGTAATGGTTGGATGACGTTTGCATCAGTAAGTGCAGTAACAGTCACCCTAACATTGGTTGGCGTTTTTTTAGTGATTATGATGAATTTGAATCATATCGCGGGTAATGTCGAAAACGATGTCGAAATTCGTGCGCATATTGATAATGCAGCGAGTAAAGAGGATATACAAGCAATCAGCAAGCAGATAACGAGTATAGGTGGAATTGATAGTGTTGTCTTCTCCCCTAAGGATGAAGAGCTCACCAATTTAATTGATGATTTAGGCGATAATGGAGATGCCTTTAAGCCATTTGAACAAGACAACCCTTTACGGGATGTTTATATCATTAAAACGAAAACACCTCAAGATGTGATCAAGGTAGCTAAAGAAATCGAAAGCATCAATTATATTCAAAGCGTTAAGTATGGACAAGGTTATGTTGAAAACCTATTCAGTTTTGTCGAAATTGCTAGAAATATCGGGATTGTACTTATCGTAGGATTGCTTTTCACAGCGATGTTCCTCATCTCGAATACGATTAAAATAACAATTGTGGCTAGGAAAAAAGAAATCGAGATCATGAGATTGGTAGGGGCAACAAACAACTTCATTCGTTGGCCATTCTTCTTAGAGGGACTCTGGTTAGGAATCCTTGGTTCTGTCGTGCCTATCGCCCTGATTTCAGTACTCTACTACAATCTGTTCAATTATATATCACCACAGATTACGTTTAAATTCGTAGACTTTTTACCAGCAAGCCCATTCATTTACCAAGTATCGGCGATTCTTATCATCATGGGCGCCGTGATTGGAATATGGGGAAGCTTGATGTCCGTTAGAAAATTCTTAAAAGCATAAGCGAACAAACTTACAATTCTTTTACACTCGAAATAGAAGAAGCAATTCATTCAAAATAGAGAGACGTTGCATAGCACGAGTTGTAACGAGATTGAAAGGGGAAATGGAACATTGAAGAAGAATATGATCGCGGTGAACGCGACAATCATGATTGGCTTGGGGAGCATTTTTGCTGCTCCTTCAGCTTTTGCTGAATCCATTTCAGACTTAGAGCAAAAGAAGGCATCTATACAGGAAAAACGTTCGGGTGTTGAAGCGGACATTTCCACTACCTCAGAAAAAATCAATAACCTCCAGAATAAACAACTGACGGCTGAGGAGCAAATCGCTGCCATTGATGCGAAAATTGCAGAATCAGCAAAGAAAATTGATGCGAAAAATGCTGAAATCACTCAAACAAAAGAAGAAATTGAAGTATTGAAAGCAGAAATTATAGTGTTGCAAGAACGTATCGCTAAGCGTAACGACGTTCTGAAGGAACGTGCCCTTTCCTTCCAGGAGTCCGGTGGAGATTTGAATTATGTGGAAGTATTGTTCGGATCATCTAGTTTTAGCGATTTAATTGACCGTGTAGGAGCTGTTGCAGCCATTGCAGAAGCCGATCGCGAGATTTTGAAACAACATGAGCTGGATAAAAAAGAGCTTGAAGAAAAACAAAAGGCCGTAGAAACGAAGCTTGCTAGTTTAGAAGTGGCTAAAGCTCAACTTTTACAAATCCAAAATCAACAAAAACAGCAGAAAGAACAAAAAGCTGCGTTAGTTAAGAAATTAAAGAAACAAACGAAAAAAGAAGAAGAAAATAAAATGGGCTTAGAGGAAGAAAAGGCGAACCTTGCTGCTCAAGAAACAGCCATCAAGTCAGCCATCGACTTAGAGAAGAATCGTCTAGCTGAATTAGAAGCAGCTCGTAAAAAAGCAGCAGCTGAAGCGAAAAAACGTGCAGAACAAGAAGCAGCAGCACAAGCAGCGCAAGCAGCTCAAGCGAAAAAACAAGCTCCTTCCCATTCTAACTCTAGTTCTAATAGCAGTTCATCCTCTTCATCATCACAAGCTCCGGCTAGTGTAAGTTCTGCACCGGCTGTATCGTCAGGAACATTTACAAGACCAAGTGCAGGTTATGTATCTTCGACAATGGGCGAGCGTTGGAACAAACAGCATGCCGGCATTGATATTGCTGCAAGCGGAACCGTGCCTGTTGTAGCGGCAGCAGACGGAGTCGTTAGCCGATCATATTTCTCCTCTTCATATGGTAATGTTGTTTTTGTTTCTCATAGAATTAATGGACAAACGTGGACAACGGTTTATGCACATTTAAGTTCAAGACAAGCTAGTGATGGTGCAGTCGTTGCCAAAGGTCAACAAATTGGGATCATGGGGAATACCGGACATTCCTATGGACAGCATTTACACTTTGAGCTTCACAAAGGGGAATGGAATTACAGCAAGTCCAATGCAGTCAATCCATTAAGCTACATACCTAACTAATACCCAATATATGAATCATAAAACAGACCAGGATCACATCCTGGTCTGTTTTTTTGCTCTGTTCAAAAGCATATTTACCTGAAACTACTCATATAGTGAAAAACATATCGAGGTAGAAAAGGGGATAAATATGGTCAAAAAATGGGTAATTCCTCTGGCAATCATGATGTCATTAGTTATTGGGGCAGCGGGGGGCATGTATTGGACAAGCACCCAGGATAAACACGAGATGAAACAGGAAAGCCAAGAGGGCATAAAAGATCAGGAGTGGGCAAAAGTGGAACAAGCTTATGGGTTGATCGTGAGCCAGTATGTTGAACAGGTAGACGGCTCAAAGCTCATCGAAGGTGCCATTCAAGGCATGCTGACAACATTGAAGGATCCATACTCGGTATATATGGACAAGGAGACAGCAAAGCAGTTCAATGAGACCTTGGATTCCTCATTTGAGGGGATTGGTACGGAAATCGGGATGGAGGACGGTAAGGTCATCATTGTCTCTCCCTACAAGGACTCCCCGGCTGAAAAGGCAGGATTAAAGCCGAAGGACCAAATCCTAAAGGTGAATGGGGAAAGTGTCGAAGGGTTGGACCTCTATGAAACTCGGTTGAAGATCCGTGGGAAAAAGGGTTCTCCAGTCAAAATGGAAATAAAACGTGCCGGTGTATCCAATCCGATCGAATTCAATATGGTTCGTGCTGAAATTCCATTGGACACGGTTTTTTCTTCGACCAAGGAAGTAGCGGGTGAGGAAATCGGGTATGTGGAGCTGACCACATTCTCGGAAAATACCGCATTGGATTTTAAAAAGCAGTTGAAGGAACTTGAGAAGAAGGGAATCGAAGGGCTGGTGATCGATGTCCGGGGGAACCCGGGCGGTCTCCTTTCAAGTGTGGAAACGATTTTAGGCGAGTTTATTACGAAAGATAAACCATATTTGAAAATAGCTGAAAGAACGGGTGAGACGCAATCCTTTTTCACCGAGCTGAAGAAAAAGAAGGACTACCCCATTGCCGTCCTGACGGATAAAGGCAGTGCCTCGGCCTCGGAGATCCTTGCCGGTGCCATGGAGGAGGCCGGGGGATACCCGCTGATTGGCGAGAAGACGTTCGGTAAAGGGACGGTTCAACAGGCAGTCCCAATGGGAGATGGTAGCAATATCAAGCTTACGCTGTACAAGTGGCTGACACCATCTGGTAACTGGATTCACAAAAAGGGAATCGAACCGACGATTGAAGTCAAGCAACCGGTGTACTTCAACGCCCATCAGTTAACCATCGAAAAGGTATTGAAGCGGGACATGACAGACGACCAAATTCAGTATGCGCAAACGATCCTAAAAGGGATTGGCTTTGAAACAGGGCGTGAGGATGGTTATTACGATTGGAATACGGAGATTGCGGTCAAGGCTTTTCAGAAGCAGTATGGGATGAAAGCGACTGGTAATTTGGATGCAAAGACCGCTGCAAAGCTAGAAACCGTCATCTTGGAAAAAATTCAGGATGAAGATAATGATATTCAGCTACGGACGGCTTTGAATTATTTGGCGAAATAGAAGAAGGAGGCAACGCCCATCGGGGTGTTGCCTTTTTACTTGGCAGGAAAGGGGAAAGATTCATTTCATCTAGTAGAGCGGATACAGTTTTTTCTACATCTTAATAGGCAGGAAGCTGACATATTTGATAGAATAGGAAGTAACTGACTAGAACGATTGATACATACTTTTAATCACTTATAGGGATGGTGGAGAGAAATTGACAACGGATTGGCTTATTGATTGCTTAATAGGATTGGGAAAACTCTTCCTTCATCCATTGCTTTACGTTTCCATTGCTTATTGTTTATTCATTGGCTTTCTTCGGGTTAAACGGGAGCGCCGTGATTTCAATACGAAGATTTATAGGAAAACCATGGAGCTTCGGGCTTTGCTTCTACAGGGAATTGTCACTGGGGTAATTCTGTCACTCCTCGCGCTGGTGTCTGGCCTTGTCATACCGATGGCGGCGGTGGTCATCATGGCGGCAGTCTCGGTCCTAGCCGTCTTGACCATGAAAAGGAGACTGGTATCACCTGTTTATACGTTGGGTGTCACGTTCTTTATCCTTTTCTTTCTAAATGGTAAGGATTTGCTACTTCCTATTTTCACGGATGCATTTGACCAACTGAATCAATCGGTTTATCCGACACTTGTGATATTGATTGGGCTTTTGTTGATTTCGGAAGGTTTTCTTATCGTTAAGAAAGGCAGTAAAAAGGCATCACCACAGTTAGAGGTTTCAAAGCGCGGGCAGCCGATTGGCGTTTATGTTTCGCAACGTATTTGGCTGATTCCGATGTTCGTACTGATTCCTGGAGGAGAACTGCCCGTTCCTTTTGACTGGTATCCCGTATTCTCCATTGGTGAAGTGTTCGTTTCTCCAATCGTTCTGCCATTTTTGATTGGATTTAGGCAGAAGGTTCATGGATCGCTTCCGGAACAGGCAATAAAGGCCCAAGGTAAGCAGGTAGGGACACTTGGCATATTGATTACAGTCTTGGCGGTCGTCAGCTACTGGTATCCACTATTGGCAATCATAACAGCTGTTTTAGCGATCCTTGGTCGGGAATTCATCCATTATGCGCAAAAGAATTTGGACGAAAAGCAACCGTTTTACTTTTCGAAAAGCAAGCTTGGTGTCCAGATTCTAGGCGTTATCCCTGAATCACCAGCTGACAAGATGGGATTAGTCAAGGGTGAAATCATCTCAAAGATCAATGGTGTTGTCGTCAGGGAAGAAGAAGAGTTGTACCGGGCGCTGCAAAAGAATCGGGCCTATTGTAAGCTCGAGGTCATCGGCATCAATCAGCAAATGCGCTTTGTGCAACGGGCCTTATTTGAAGGGGAGCATTACGAATTGGGCATCCTTTTTGTGGATGATCAATTGAAAGAGAGTGGCCAAGCAGGGTAGAAACGGCCGGATCTTTCTGAATAGTAACTGAAACCACTTAGATGATAGATCTAGGTGGTTTCTTATATGGGTAGACGAAATGAAAAGTGAAGGTGCGAATAGGGATATGACGATGAAGATGAAGAGTATGAAGCGTATTTTGATAGTATTATCATGCTTGTTCTTATATGGATGTCAACCAGGTGGGAAAGACGGGAGAAAGGAAAGTTCTGCCCCCGTTGTCCTTATAGGGGAGTGGCATGGGGAAGAAATGAGTTTAGATGGAAATCGTTATACAGGATTTTACGCGTTTGACATCGAGAAAAATGGGAGATTTTCTTTGTATGATGCTGAAGCGGGGAACCCGGGCATCCAAGGAGAGATTACTCAATATGATGGGGAATCTCTGAAAATGAAGACAGGGGATGAAGCAGATTTTGATGTACCTGCAGAATGGGCAGGATTAAAGCATTCCGATACTCTTTTGTATGAAATAAAAGGGGAAAAATTATATATGAGTTACAAAGATAAACAGGATAAGCATACGCTTGTTTTTTCTAAATCCAGTTATTGAACGATTTTTCACAGGAGACCCCCAAAAGGCAGGTTGCTCTGCTCTTTGGGGGCTTTTTAATGAAATATTTTACGCTTCTTTTGCGGCTTCGATATCAATGGAAATGGTGATTTGATCTCCAATCAGTACCCCGCCTGTTTCCAAGGCAGCATTATAGGTTAAACCGTAGTCGCTGCGTTTTACCTTGCCTTTGCCACTGAATCCTGCTTTTTCCGTACCCCATGGATCTTTTCCTTGCCCTTCGAATGTCATAACGAATGTTTCTTCTTTTGTCACTCCATGAAGCGTGACATCACCGGTTACGGCATACTCTTCGTCATCCGTTTTTTTGATGTCTGTAGCTTTAAATATCAGTTCCGGGTTCTTTTCAACGTCAAAGAAGTCAGCAGAACGCAGGTGGTTATCACGGTCTGTATTACGAGTGTCAATGCTGGACAAATCGACGGTGAAATCAATTTCCGCTGTTGTTAGGTCGGTTGGGTCTGCAGAAATGTTGGCGTCGAATTTATTGAAACTTCCTTTTACTTTTGCAATCATCATGTGTTTTACAGAAAACTCTATGGCGCTGTGTGTAGGGTCGACTATCCATTTTGTTTTAGCCATTTTGTATATTCCTCCACTTCATATATCTTTAATTTGAGATAATTTAACATATTGTAATTATATGAGCTGGTGGTTCCAGAGTCAAACGTTTTTTCCTTTATTTAGAAAATACAAAAACCTGTGCCGCATGTGTGCGGACACAGGTTTAAGAAAGAAACCCTTAGTTGGAACGTTCTTTTTCTTCGTGAATCGGGGCTTTACTTGGCCAGAAAGCATAGCGACCAAGCAGAGCGGTAATCGCTGGCACTAGGAATGGGCGAACGATGAATGTATCCATCAGTACACCAAGTGCGGTAATGAGTCCGAATTGGACAAGCACTTGAATCGGCAACGTAGCCAGCACAGAGAATGTAGCTGCCAAGATGATACCGGCTGAAGTGATGACACCACTTGTTTCGGTTACACCTTCTCTTATGGCTTGCTTGATTGGCATCGTCTTCTTCTTGCGCCATATGCTCGATACCATAAAGATGTTGTAGTCTTCCCCTAGGGCGACAAGGAATACGAATGAATACAACGGAATCGTGCCTTCAATTGCATCCACACCCATGAAGTGGTGAAGGATGATCCAGCCTAAGCCCATAGCGGCAAAGAAGGAAAGGATAACCGTTCCCATTAAATAAGCCATGGCTGTTACGGAACGAAGGTAGGCTAACAGTAGCAATGAAATCAAGACGATGATGATTGGGAAAACCAAGAATTCATCTGCCTTGACCGTTTCGCGTTTATCGTGTTGCTCGGCTGTCTGGCCGCCAATCCATACTTTTTCATCAACGGATGAGATCTTCGCTTCTTTCAGTTCTTTTTCTACGGAACTGCGTATATCTGAAATGGCGTCGATGGCTTTCGTATCGTATGGGTTGATATTGAATTTGACTTCATAGGATTGTAAATCCTTATTGGTCTCACTCCTTACAGGTTTTGAGACACTTCCAATCAGGCTCATATCCTTCAGGGAATCCGTTAAATCGATATCCTTACCATCCGTATCGACGACGACTGTTGCCGGTGCAAGTTCACCAGGAGAGTAGGCATCGGAAATGACGGTATATCCTTCACGAGAGTTGATGTCTTCTGGGAATGAAGAGAGGATATCATAGGAATATTTTATTTGTGATGAATAGCCAGCTAAAAGGCCGAAAAGAATCAGACAAGTAAGGATGACGGTCCATGGCTTTGTTGTAACGATATTCCCAATCCATTTTCCAATGCGTCCGCCTTCTTTGTGTATCTTGACGGGTTTGCCCTTTTTCTTCGCGCGTGCTTCTTCCATTTCGGGTGTACGTGGAACGATCGGGAAGAAAGAGGCCCGGCCGAAAACAGAAAGTAGTGCAGGAACGAGAGTTAAGGCAGCAATCATCATGATTAATATGGATAAGCTGAATGGTACGGCGAAACGATGATAAGCACCATATTGAGCCACGAGCAATGTTAATAGGGAGACGACAATCGTCAGACCGCTCATCGCAATGGCGCCTGAAGAATCTTTAAAGGCAGCCATCATGGCTTCTCGTTTGCTTTCGTGTCTTCTCAATTCACTACGGTAGTGGGATATCAAGAATAAACAATAATCGGTTCCCGCCCCGAAAAGCAATACGGTCATAATCGAAATGGCCTGCGCATCGACCGTGATCCAGCCGTGGTCTGCCATGAATCCCAGGATAGGACTTGTGACAAGGTAAGCGAAACCGACTCCGATTAATGGAATGATCGCTAAAAGTGGTGAACGATAAATAAGTAATAAGACGACAAGAACGAGTATAACCGTCGCCAGTAGTAATTGAATATCGGCACCGGCAAATAATCCAGTCGCATCGACGGAAATCCCGACAGGACCCGTTACACGAAGGGACAGATCTTCAGAGTCGATTTTAACCTTTGAAGGGTCCGTACCGACGCGTTCGGTCACTAACTTATTGATGCGTTCAATATTTTTTTCTAAAACGGCTGTCCCGGCACTTTCCTCAAAGAAGAGGGGCTGTACGAAAGTCGTACCATCTTCAGAAACAGAGCCCTTTAGTGCGGGCAGTGGAGCATTATGAAGAGGAGGTAAGAAGGATTGCTGTTTTAAGGGACTTTCTGTAAGCTCTTTGGAAAGGTTTTGAATCTCAGCTAAATCTGCATCAGTCAGTCCACCCTCCCGATGCCATGTAAGCAAGGCAGGTATCCCTGAGGAATTAGGGAATTCTTTTTTTATCAGTTCATCCGCTACGACAGAATCTGAGTCTGCGGGTAAATCAGTAGGAACATTTTCCGTTTTATCGTTCACTGCCGGCAAAGTGAAGGTTAACAGCACTGTCGCAATAATCCAGATGGCGATGACAACCCAACGGCTGATTGTTCCGGTCATCATTTTGCTTAATTTTCCTAATATGTTCAATGAAGGCACCTCACTTTTAAAATTTTTATCATAATCCACTCTTAATTATAAAGGGGAAACATTCCTGATTGCAAAACTGGGTATGCGGTTTCTTGAATTTCTAAAAAAAGCTTTGGAAGGTAAATCCCTCCAAAGCTTTTTTGATTCATTAAAATAAATTGAAGTATTTCTTCAACCCATTAAAGATACCAGTGACGGCCGTGTCTTGATAGGCGCTCGTGGCAATGAGCTTTTCTTCTTCCAAATTGGAGATGAACCCTAATTCTAGTAATATCGCAGCTTGCTTGTTATCCCGGATGACCTGGAAGTTCCCCGTTTTGGCACCGCGGTCCCTCAATTTTGTTTCTTTAATGATTTCAGCTTGTACGGTTTGTGCGAGCTCTTTTTCATTGACATTCGATGCTAGATAAAATGTTTCAATGCCGTTGGCTGAGCTGGGACCAGCATTATAGTGAATGCTGATAAAGACATCGGGTTTGTTCGCTTGGCTGATTTCCACTCGCTTACTTAAAGAGGGATACGTATCGCCTGTTCGTGTCATGACGACTTTTGCACCGGCCTCCTCCAATTTGGCTTTCAGCTTTTTAGCCGTGGAAAGAGTTAAATCCTTTTCCCGATTATTTTTCCCGGATGCCCCAGGGTCAGACCCGCCATGCCCCGGATCAAGGACGATCACTTTGCCTTTAAATCCATCACTCGGTTTGGTCTTCGATAGATACGTGAGGGAGGCCCATCCTACCAAATCGGATTGTGTTTCGACCTTGCCCCAATCTCCTTGTGTTTCCGTCACTATGACACTATCACTTCTATCGACGGCCCCTAGTATTTTATTCGTTGCCGAAGGTCCATTGCGAATGTTCAACGAGTCGGAAATGACATAGTATTTGGTTGGCTTGGTTTTGACAGGTTCTTCTTTTGTAGGTGCTTCTACTTTAGGTGGTGTGGTTGTTACTGGTTTTGTTTCTTTCGGCTTGGTTTTTGCTAGATAGGTAAGGGAAGCCCAACCTGTTTTCCCGGAAGCCGTTTTGATTCTTCCCCATTTGTCTTTCTCTTCATAAAGCGTGACAGCCTCCCCTTTTTTTAGAGTGGTGACTTTGTCTGCTTTTGAGTTACCCGATTTCCTTACGTATAGCTCGGCAGCTGTTACATAGTAAGTCGTTTCCTTAACGGCTGAAGGAGATGCAGTAGGTTTTTTCTTAGATAGATAGGTTAAGGAAGCCCATCCGGTCACGCCGGAAGCCGTCTTCACGTTTGCCCAGTTACCCGATTTTTTAATATAGGTAACGGCAGCGCCCTTATTGATCGTCGCCAGCTTCTTTGACGTGGTATTGGCAGACTTACGGACATACAATGAACTGGCTGTAACATAGTACTTGGTTGTGCTGACAGCTGCCGGTTTAGCGGTGGCTGTAGGCTTGGAACTAGTTATGTATGTTTTAGAAACCCAACCGGTTTTCTTTTTGGAAGATGCATAGATTTGTAGCCAATTGCCTTTGGTCGATTTAATTTCTACGGCGGTTCCTTTAGGTAAGGTTGCGAGAGACTTGCTGCTTGTATTATTTGATTTTCTTAATACTAACGAGGAAGCTGTCACATAACCTAACTCGTCCAAATACGTGGTGGAAACCCAACCAGTTATTTTTCCATACTTGATTTTCGACCATCCGGATTTTTGTGAAGAGATCGTCACTTCTTTTCCTTTTTTTATTAAGCCCAGAGATTTTGCGGTGGTCTTAGGTTGTTCTCTTATATGGAGGGAACTAGCTGTAACTTTGGCCGTTTTGGAAGCGGCCTGAACTTGATCGGTGGCGTGTGGATACGAGAAAATCGTCAAAAAAACCAAGGTTGCTGCAAATAGGGTGATTATTCTTCTTTTCATTAAAGCTCGCTCCTTTAAATTATGCTGAAATAATCGAATGGCTATGGTTCATCCAGAGGTTGGGTAAGAATAACCCTTGGTAAGTGAATATAAGTGCACATATACTGCGGAGATGCCTTCATTGGAGTAATCTCCATGATTTTTATCGGTATCATTGGCGATAGTGTGAAGGAGATTCATTAATAATAGTACAATATACTCACGTCAATTAGTAGGTGTTTTTTGGAACTTTTTGTAGGTAATTAGAACGTAATTTACATTAATTGAAGAATTTTGAATTAATATGAGTGAAGTTTGAGGAATTGGGGATGTTAGTTGGGGTGATGGATGATATTTACAAAGGAGGAAATTTAGTGTCTGATAAATCCAAAGAGACGAATAATGAATCGGAAGAAACCCTGACCAACCGACAAGGGCACCCCATAACGAATAATCAAAGCATCCGGACTGTTGGAAACAGGGGACCAAGTACATTAGAGAACTACGACTTCCTGGAAAAAATGAGTCACTTCGATAGAGAGCGGATTCCGGAGCGGGTGGTACATGCACGAGGTGCAGGTGCACATGGATATTTTGTTCCGACAGGCAAGGCGGGAGACGAGCCGGTTTCTAAATATACGAGAGCAAAGGTCTTTCAAGAAGCGGGTAAAAAAACACAGGTCTTCGTCAGGTTTTCTTCGGTCATTCATGGGGGAACCTCCCCTGAAACATTACGTGACCCTCGTGGATTTGCCGTTAAGTTTTATACGGAAGATGGAAACTGGGATTTAGTAGGGAACAACCTCAAAATATTCTTTATCCGCGACGCCATGAAATTTCCTGATTTGATCCATGCCTTCAAACCCGACCCTGTTACAAACATTCAGGATGGCAGAAGGATTTTCGATTTCTGCTCAAGTTCTCCGGAAACCTTCCATATGATCACCTTCTTATTTTCGCCTTGGGGCATTCCGGCTAGCTACCGCATGATGCAAGGTTCCGGGGTCAATACGTATAAGTGGGTGAATCAAGAGGGGGAAGCAGTCCTGGTCAAGTACCATTGGGAACCAAAGCAAGGGATCAAAAACTTGACGCAGAAAGAAGCGAATGAGATTCAGTCGACGAATTTCAATCATGCTACACAGGATTTATATGAAGCAATCGAAAATGGGGATTATCCAGAATGGGATTTAAATGTACAGATCATGAGTGATGATGCCCATCCTGAACTGGATTTCGATCCATTGGATGATACGAAGATTTGGCCAAAGGACCAATTCCCATGGCTGCATGTCGGCACGATGGTTTTGAATAAGAACCCGGAAGATTATTTCACCGAAGTCGAGCAGGTTGCTTTTGGAACGGGAGTCCTTGTAGATGGATTGGATTTCTCGGATGATAAGATGCTCCAAGGCCGCACATTCTCGTATTCGGATACACAACGTCATCGCGTAGGGGCAAATTATCTGCAACTGCCGATCAATGCACCGAAAAAACGGACGGCGACCAATCAAACGGGCGGCCAAATGCAGTATGAAGTGGGTAGAGGAAACCAAAGTCCTCATATCAACTACGAACCATCGACTGTAGGAGGATTGAAAGAGGCTGAGCAAACGGGTAAAGAGTATACCCCATTTGTGGAGGGCAAACTGGTCCGTGAAACGATAGACCGCCAAAGCAACACCAAACAAGCAGGTGAAACGTATCGTGAATTCGAGGATTGGGAAAGGGACGAATTGATCTCCAATCTAGTGGATGCACTCGCGCCTGCCGATCCACGCATTCAAGAGAAGATGATTGCACTTGCTGAAGAGGCCGATAAAGATTATGGCCGCCGTTTGAAAGAAGGATTAGCGGCAGCTTCCCAACATACTGAGTCTTCCAAACCAATGGGTGGTACGGACAATCCAGGGGAAGCGGTCGAAAAAGG
This sequence comes from Peribacillus sp. NPDC097264, assembly GCF_050277925.1. NCBI lineage: Bacteria > Bacillati > Bacillota > Bacilli > Caryophanales > Bacillaceae > Peribacillus > Peribacillus sp. NPDC097264. The sequence continues at coordinate 267,359 of NZ_JBNNSR010000001.1, read as the reverse complement.
TCATGACGCCGATCCATATTAATAGGATGTAAAAAGTGAACTCCCTTCCTTGAAGGGGGTTTCCCTTTTGTATACCGCTTGTTCGTTTTGCAGGAAATAGATTGGCAAAAAAACAAGGAATCATTTAAACTGTAACTACTCTATTTTTCTCTTACAAAGGAGATGAAAAAATGATTAAATTTCTTTCAGCCCTTCTATTACCCGGTCTTCTAGTCATGCTATTTTCAAGGGTCACCTATAACTATATTGTAGGTCTTATACTAACGGTTGCATTGATCGCCGCTTCCGCATATAAAGGTTATACACATACGAACTTATTAATAATCATTGATGCACTATCACTGACGGTGGGTTTCTGGTTATCAAAAAGAATGATGAAACGAACAGCCAAGAGCGCCTAATTTATAGAGGTGCTTTTTTTGTCTCGATTTCTATGAAAAGGACTCTTTGACCTGCTAGGTTATAAAACGCGAAACAGAATGTTTGTTCGCTTTTCGGTGGTTTGTTTTGAGGATATTGTGGTAGAATGTGTATATATAGTTCTTTAAACGGAATAAATAGAAGGAATAAATCATATCCCTTTTTTCATATAAAACTAATTCAGTAGGAGGCCATGCTTGGTGAAGGAAACGTTTGAGTTAGTCTCAAAATATTCTCCACAGGGAGATCAGCCAGCGGCGATAGAAAAGCTTGTTGCTGGCATAAAAGAAGGAAAGAGTATGCAGACGCTGCTTGGTGCGACAGGGACAGGGAAAACATTCACTGTCTCCAATGTCATCCAACAAATCAATAAGCCTACCCTTGTCATTGCCCATAACAAAACGTTGGCAGGGCAGCTTTACAGTGAGTTCAAAGAGTTTTTCCCCAATAATGCGGTTGAGTACTTTGTCAGCTATTACGATTACTATCAGCCAGAAGCCTATGTGCCTTCCACTGATACTTTCATAGAGAAAGATGCCAGTATCAATGATGAAATCGATAAACTCCGCCACTCGGCGACATCCTCTTTGTTCGAACGGGAAGATGTCATCATCATCGCCAGTGTATCTTGTATTTATGGGTTAGGTTCCCCGGAAGAATACAGGGAGATGGTGGTATCGCTGCGTACTGGTATGGAGATAGACAGAAATGCACTGCTGCATAAACTTGTAGATATTCAATATGAGAGAAATGATATTGCCTTTCAACGTGGAACGTTCAGGGTCCGCGGAGACGTAGTTGAAATCTTCCCGGCCTCAAAAGATGAACACTGCGTTCGGGTCGAGTTTTTCGGGGACGAGATTGACCGGATTCGGGAAGTCGATGCCCTGACTGGCGAGATCACTGGTGAACGGGAACATATCGCCATCTTTCCGGCATCCCATTTCGTCACACGTGAAGAGAAACTGAATGTGGCGATTCAAAATATTGAAACGGAACTTGAAGAACGATTGGCAGAACTTCGTGAAGATGAAAAGCTTCTTGAAGCACAGCGATTGGAGCAACGGACCCGTTACGATTTGGAAATGATGAGGGAGATGGGTTTCTGTTCGGGTATCGAGAACTATTCCCGTCATTTAACCCTACGCCCCGCAGGAGCTACACCTTACACCTTGATTGACTATTTTCCGGAAGACTTCCTATTGATTGTCGACGAGTCACATGTAACCCTTTCACAGATCCGCGGCATGTTCAATGGCGATCAGGCTCGGAAGCAGGTATTGGTGGACCATGGATTCCGCCTACCCTCTGCGAAAGATAACCGCCCACTCAGATTCGAGGAGTTTGAAAAGAAAGTCCATCAATCCATATTCGTTTCGGCAACTCCAGGACCATATGAATTGGAACATACGCCGGAAATGGTCGAGCAAATTATCCGACCTACTGGATTGCTTGATCCTACCATTGAAGTGCGACCGATTGAAGGGCAGATTGATGACCTGATAGGTGAAATTCAGGAACGGGCTAAACGGGATGAACGGGTATTAATTACGACATTGACGAAAAAGATGTCCGAAGATTTAACAGATTACCTGAAGGATATAGGAATCAAGGTTCAGTACCTTCATTCTGAGATAAAAACGTTGGAAAGAATTGAAATCATCCGGGAATTGAGGATGGGGAAATATGATGTCCTTGTCGGGATCAATCTTTTGCGGGAAGGACTGGATATCCCCGAAGTGTCCTTGGTGACCATTCTTGATGCTGATAAAGAAGGGTTCCTCCGCTCGGAACGTTCACTCATCCAAACGATGGGCCGTGCCGCCAGGAATGCAAACGGGCACGTCATCATGTATGCCGACCGGATAACGAATTCGATGGAACTGGCCATCAGTGAAACGACGCGCCGACGGGAAATCCAGGAAAAATTCAACAAAAAGCATGGAATCACACCACAGACCATCCAAAAGGATATCAGGGATTCCATCCGGGCTACACAAGTTGCTGAAGATGGGGAAGCGTATCAGGAAGATCCGGCTATCAAACTGTCTAAGCTTCCGAAAAAAGAGCGCGAAAAAGTGGTGGCAAGCATGGAAAAAGAAATGAAAGAAGCGGCAAAGGCACTGGATTTCGAACGGGCTGCCGAACTGCGTGATTTAATATTAGAGTTAAAAGCGGAAGGGTGACGAAACATGGCAATGGATAAAATTGTGATTAAGGGTGCAAGGACCAACAACCTCAAGAATATCGACGTCACGATACCGAGGGATAAGCTTGTAGTGCTAACAGGATTATCCGGTTCCGGGAAGTCGTCCTTGGCTTTTGATACGATATATGCGGAAGGACAAAGACGTTATGTCGAATCACTCTCGGCTTATGCCCGCCAATTCTTAGGGCAGGTGGATAAACCAGACGTGGATATGATTGAAGGGTTATCTCCTGCGATATCGATCGATCAGAAAACGACGAGCAAGAACCCTCGTTCCACTGTGGGAACCGTAACGGAAATTTATGATTATTTAAGATTGCTATATGCGAGGGTCGGCCGGCCGACTTGTCCGATCCATCATATCGAAATCAGTTCCCAGACGATTGAACAAATGGTTGACCGTATACTTGACTATCCGGAACGGACAAAGCTTCAAGTATTGGCACCACTCGTTTCAGGAAGAAAGGGAACACATGTGAAAGTGCTGGAAGAAGTGAAGAAACAAGGGTATGTCCGTGTGCGGATTGATGGGGAGATGTATGACCTCAGTGATGATATCACCCTTGAAAAGAATAAAAAGCATTCAATAGAAGTCATCATTGACCGGATCGTCATCAAAGAAGGAATCAGGGCAAGACTTGCAGATTCCTTGGAAAGCGCTTTGAAGCTTGGGGATGGCAAGGTCATTATAGATGTGATGGGCGAAGAGGAATTACTCTTCAGTGAGGATCATGCTTGCCCAATCTGTGGTTTTTCTGTTGGGGAGTTAGAGCCGAGGATGTTTTCTTTCAATAGTCCATTCGGGGCCTGTCCGGATTGTGATGGTTTGGGTGCAAGGCTTGAAGTGGACCGTGATCTGGTCATCCCGAATAAAGAGTTAAGTCTTCGCCAGCATGCCATAGCGCCATGGGAGCCGACGAGTTCTCAATATTACCCGCAGCTCCTTGAAGCTGTAGCGACTCATTATGACATCGATATGGATATCCCGGTCAAAGACCTTCCGGAAGAGAAACTGGAGAAAATCTTACTGGGATCTGGTAAGGATAAGATCTATTTCAGCTATAAAAATGATTTTGGAAGAGTGCAGGAAGGCCATATTCCGTTTGAAGGGGTTTTACGAAATATCGAACGGCGCTTTAAGGATACGAACTCCGACTATATACGGGAGCAAATGCAGAAGTACATGTCGGAGAATCCGTGTCCCACATGTAAGGGGCATCGATTGAAAAAAGAAAGCCTCGCTGTCCTCATTCAAGGTGTCCATATAAGCGAAACAACGGCTTTATCGGTTTCAGACTCCTTGCAGTTTTTCGATAACCTCGAGTTGACCGAAAAAGAAGCCGCGATTGCGAAGTTGATCTTACGGGAAATCCGCGAACGCCTTGGTTTCCTTGATAACGTCGGGTTGGATTATTTGACGTTAAGCCGGGCAGCAGGAACATTATCGGGTGGGGAAGCTCAGCGTATCCGGTTGGCTACCCAGATAGGTTCACGTCTGACGGGGGTGCTGTATATTTTAGATGAACCTTCCATCGGTCTGCATCAGCGTGATAATGACCGATTGATTGACACGCTAAAAAACATGCGTGAAATCGGCAATACGCTCATCGTGGTCGAGCATGATGAAGATACGATGCTTGCGGCAGATTATCTGATTGATGTGGGCCCGGGAGCAGGTGAACATGGTGGAGAAATCGTAGCTGCCGGCACCCCGGAAGAAGTCATGAATCATCCCCAATCATTAACGGGCCAATACCTTTCCGGAAAGAAGTTCATCCCTCTTCCGTTAGAACGCCGAAAAAACGACGGACGGTTCATTGAAATCAAAGGGGCTAAGCAAAATAACCTGAAAAACGTCAATGTTAAATTCCCACTTGGGGTGTTTACATCGGTCACTGGGGTTTCCGGTTCTGGTAAAAGTACGTTAGTGAATGAAATCCTTCATAAGTCTCTAGCGCAAAAACTGAACCGTGCCAAGGCTAGACCTGGGGAATACCGTGAAATTAAAGGGATTGAACATTTAGATAAAGTGATTGATATTGATCAATCGCCAATTGGCAGGACACCTCGTTCTAACCCGGCCACCTATACAGGCGTGTTCGATGATATTCGTGACGTTTTTGCATCAACGAATGAAGCGAAGATCCGTGGGTATAAAAAAGGACGTTTCAGCTTTAATGTGAAGGGCGGCCGTTGTGAAGCCTGCCGTGGTGACGGAATTATTAGGATCGAAATGCATTTCCTTCCTGATGTCTATGTTCCATGTGAAGTCTGCCATGGAAAAAGGTATAACCGTGAAACACTGGAAGTGAAATATAAAGGGAAAAACATTTCTGATATCCTTGATATGACCGTCGAGGAGGCTGTCAACTTCTTCGAAAATATCCCGAAAATCAAACGGAAAATACAAACGCTATTTGATGTGGGGCTAGGGTATATCAAGCTTGGGCAACCGGCAACCACACTGTCAGGCGGTGAAGCCCAGCGGGTGAAGCTCGCTTCCGAATTGCATCGCCGCTCAACTGGCCGTTCATTTTATATCTTGGATGAACCGACTACCGGTCTTCACGTCCATGATATCGCCAGGTTGCTTGAAGTCTTACAGCGACTTGTGGACAATGGGGATACCGTTCTCGTTATCGAGCATAATCTTGATGTCATCAAGGCATCGGACCACATCATTGATTTGGGTCCTGAAGGCGGAGATAAAGGCGGGACCATCGTAACCAACGGAACACCAGAGGATATTTGTGAAGTGCCTGAATCTTATACAGGGAAATATTTAAAGCCTGTGTTGACCCGTGATAAAATCCGGATGGAAAAATGGATCGAAGAAAAGGAACAAGAGCATGAACATGTTTAAGAGCAAGCCAATTTCGGCTTGCTTTTTGTAGAAATATGGCAGGTTTCTTTTAATTAATCAGTTGATTAAAATCGATTGAACTCCATTATTTCCGGGGAAATGTGTTCTTTCCCCTTTCAGAAATTGTCGCCACTCTTTGTCGATAAATGGAATTGGGATAATTATGAAACTTTTCACCTGTCTGGGCGTATGTATGTGTAAGGTACTCTAAGAAAGTGGGGATGTCTATGCAAGCGGAAAAACAGAGAATATTAGAGATGGTACAAGAAGGAAAGCTGACAGCTGTAGAAGCATTGAATCTGTTGGAGGAATTAGAAAAAGCTAGTTTGGAGAGTGATGCAAAAGAGCAGAAGTTGCAAAATGAGCTATCCACCGTTGTTGTCAATCAGAAAAGTGATGACAGTGCCCAGGATACCTTCAAGAAGAATGTCCAATCCTCTAAGGAAAAAATCTTAGGCTTCGTTGAAAGTGCATATAAAAAGATTAAAGAAACGGATTTGGATTTTAACTTTGGGAAATCCGTCGAGGTCAGTCATATTTTTCAACATGATTATGAGTACCTGGATGAAATCGATATCGATATCGCAAATGGGAAAGTGAAAATCGCAACATGGGACCAGCAGGATGTACGAGTGGAATGTCTTGCTAAAGTGTATCGGGTGGAAGATATAGAAAAGGCGAGGGAGACCTTCCTAGAGGAAGTTCACTTCGCAATCGACGCTGGGAAAATGAAGTTCAAGGTCCGTGAAAAGACGATGAAGGTCGATACGGTGTTGTATATTCCGAGCAAGGCCTATGAAGACATTCAGGTTAGGCTGTTTAACGGTGCAATCACTACAGAATCCCTTACGGCAGAGAAACTTAAGGCCAAAACGGCAAATGGTGTCATCCATATCCAACAAGGGAAAGGTGAAACGTGCGAACTTGAAACGGGTAACGGAACCATCACCATTTCAGATACGAATTATGATGAGCTCGAGGCAGAAACATTAAATGGGGCAATTAATGCCGATGGGCACTTCAAGAAAATGGATGTTCAGTCCTTTAACGGGGAAATCGTCTGCAAGAATCAAGCGCAGGATTGTGAAGCAATCCATGCCAAATCGATTACTGGGAAGGTCCAGCTGATTTTGCCTCCAGGAAAGGCGATTGAAGGAGAGTTGAAGTCTAACTTAGGAAGTTTTAACGTAAGCTTAGAGGGAATGACCATCGTCGAAGAAAAAAGTGATGTGGTTCAAAAAGTGTTTAAGTTTAAAACGACTAGTTTTGATGATTCGGTCCTCCATGTATTCGCCGACACGAAAACGGCAGCCATCACGGTTTCTTAAAAGTAAAAAAAAGCGTAAGCCCGCCAGTTAGACTGACGGGCTTTGTTTATGTTTGCTTGGTAATGAAGGCATCATAACCATCTTTGGCCAACTTTTTGACAAGGGTTTCAGCTTTTTTCTTATCCGTGAAGGCTCCGATTTGGACTTTATACAGAATGGTGGAGGAGCTCTCGTTTTTAAGCTTATAATGGGCAAGGACGCTTTTGGCGATGGACTCCCCGCATGTTTTCCGAAAGGCTTCCGTTCTTAAAAGGGCGGCCTCCTGTTGATTGGTCATGAATCCACATTCGATTAAAAGGGCAGGGCATTTTGTTTCACGAAGAACCTGGAAGTTTGCCGTCTTCACTCCTCTGCTTTTTAATTGTGTGGCTTTTACCAAATCATGTTGGACCTTTTCGGCGAGGGAGAGCGATTCCTTCGGTTTAGAGGTATGAACATAAGTTTCAATCCCGTTTGCCTCATGCCATTTCCCTGATCCAGCGGCATTCGCATGGATGGAGAGGTATAGGTCAGCTCCGAGGGCATGGGATTTCCGGGTTCGTTCACCAAGAGGGACGTCCCTTTCATCTTCGTGGGCGTAATGAACCGTGATGCCTTTTGATTTTTCTAGATAGTGTTTGATGAAGGCAGCCGTCTCGCGATTGAACTCATATTCCTTCATGCCATCGGGAGATCGCTTGCCGGGGGTCGTATAACCATGGCCGGCATCAAGTACGATTTTCATGGGTTATCCCTTCCTTTCGAAATCCTGTATTCTTCATTATAATCAAATGGGAAAGGGGTAAAGTAGCTTCCAGATAGGAAAAAAGAATAAATTGATCATGCGTGGTTTGGTTATTTACAGAATAATGCTAAAATGAAAAAGTATCGCTAAAAATAAACATCGCTCCAAAAAAGGAGGAAAGATATATGGCAAAAGTCCGTACAAAGGATGTAGTCGAAGCATTTGATCTTGAACTTATCAGTGGTGAAGAAGGCATCAACCGTCCAATCGTTACAAGTGACCTTTCTCGACCTGGATTGGAAATAGCCGGTTTCTTCGACTATTATCCTGCAGATCGCGTACAACTCCTGGGAATGACGGAGATGTCGTTCTTCAACCGTCTGAATGAGGCCGATCGAATTCAAAGGATGGAAGAACTATGTAGAGACTATACACCGGGAATCATCATCACTCGTGGTCAGGAAGTGCCTATCGAGTTGATTGAAGCATCGGAACGCGAGTCCGTTCCTGTCATGCGGTCCTCCATGAAGACAACGAGGTTATTCAGCCGTCTGACGAACTTTCTCGAAAGTAAATTAGCCCCCACTACAGCGATTCATGGTGTGTTAGTGGATATCTATGGATTGGGTGTACTGATTACCGGAAAAAGCGGGGTCGGTAAGAGTGAGACGGCGCTCGAACTGGTTAAACGTGGACATCGTCTTGTAGCCGATGATTGCGTCGAAATCCGCCAGGAAGATCAGGACATGCTTGTCGGGAATGCTCCGGATTTAATTGAGCACCTTCTTGAAATCCGGGGACTGGGCATCATCAATGTCATGACGTTATTTGGGGCCGGAGCTGTTCGGAGCCACAAGAAAATTTCCATCGTCATCAATCTGGAACTTTGGGAAAAGAATAAGCAATATGACCGGGTCGGTCTGGATGAAGAGACAATGAAAATCATTGATACAGAGATTACGAAAATCACCGTTCCGGTTCGTCCAGGACGAAATTTAGCTGTCATCATTGAAGTGGCCGCCATGAATTACCGGTTAAAACGCATGGGTGTTAATGCCGCGGAACAATTTTCGGATCGTTTAAATAATGCTATTGCCGATTCGGACAACGATGAATTTTAAGTAAAGTTATCAGAAAAGAGGGGACAAAATGGAGCAAGGAATTCAACCACTAAATCCGATTGCGATTGAACTTGGTTCCATCCAGATACACTGGTATGGACTGATTATCGGGTTTGGGGTACTACTGGGCCTTATCATTGCCTTAAGGGAATCAGAACGCCGAGGTCTGGACAAGGAACTATTTACGGATATGATCCTTTTTGCAGTGCCCATTGCGATTATATGTGCACGCATTTATTATGTTATCTTCCAATGGGATTATTATTCACAAAACCCCGGGGACATCATTAAAATATGGAATGGCGGAATTGCCATCCATGGGGCATTAATCGGTTCGGTCCTAACCGCCATCATCTTCGCAAAGGTAAAGAACGTATCATTTTGGAAGTTGGCGGATATCGCTGCTCCGAGTTTGTTGCTAGGTCAGGCCATTGGCCGTTGGGGCAATTTCATGAACCAAGAAGCGCACGGTGGGGAAGTAACCAGGGCCTTCTTGGAAAACTTACATCTTCCAGAGTTCATTATTAATCAAATGTACATAAATGGAACGTATTATCACCCGACCTTTTTATACGAATCGGTCTGGAACATAGTCGGCGTGGTCATCCTCCTATTATTGCGTAAAGTGAACTTGCGTAGGGGAGAGTTATTTTTAACATACGTTCTATGGTATTCAGTTGGTCGCTTTTTCATTGAAGGGCTGCGGACCGATAGTTTGATGCTAACGGATTCACTTCGGATTGCCCAAGTGATTTCCATTGTCTTGATCATTATTGCTGTTGCTTTCGTTCTTTATAGAAGGTTCCGTGGTCATGCGGATAAACGATATTTAGATGCATAGAGAATATGTGTAAAGGGAGAGGGCATAGTGATAGTAGATTCCGTTAAGAGGGGAATTCTTTCTGGTTTAAATACTACTTGGACATTGGGGAAAATCATTTTTCCGGTTACATTGATTGTGACGGTGCTTCAGTATACACCTGTATTACCATGGATGATTGACTTAATTGCGCCACTGATGAATTTAATCGGTCTCCCTGGTGATGCGGCCATCCCGCTTGTACTAGGGAACTTCTTGAATTTATATGCGGCAATTGCAGGAATCTTGACGCTCGATCTCACGGTAAAGGAAGTCTTCATCATTGCCGTGATGTTATCCTTTTCACACAATTTATTTATCGAATCGGGGGTAGCCATGAAAACGGGCGTCAAGCTGTGGGTCATTTTGCTGGTCCGGTTTGGTCTCGCCCTAGTGTCCGCCGTCATCATCAATCTCGTTTGGCAGGGTGGAACGGAAATGGCCCAAGGTTTTGCGGTTCCGGAGACAGTCGAGATTACCGGGACGGGTGCGATTCTATTACATGGGGTCATTCAGGCTCTATACGGAATTGGACAGCTGGCGCTCATCGTGATGCCCCTTATGGTCGTTGTTCAGATTATGAAAGACTTAAAATGGCTGGAGGCCTTCTCCAAGGCACTTGCTCCTTTTATGAAAGTCCTGGGGATGAAGCCAAATACATCAATGCCATTTGTGGCAGGGCTGACGCTTGGCCTTGCTTATGGAGCGGGTGTGATGATTCAGGCTGCCAAGGAAGACAATGTCTCGAAGAAGGATATGACCCTCGCGTTCATCTTTTTAGTAGCCTGCCATGCCGTTATAGAAGATACATTGATTTTTATACCACTGGGGATTCCCGTTTTGCCTTTATTACTAATCAGGCTGGTCACCGCCATTGTCCTGACGATGGTAGTCGCTTATATATGGAATCGATACAGCAGTGTACAGAGGAAGGATGCCGCATATGAACAGTAAAATAACTACACTATTATTTGACCTGGATGGAACGTTGATCAATACGAATGAATTAATCATCGCCTCCTTTACGGAAACGTTGAACCATTATTATCCCGGACAATTCAAGCGGGAGGACATCATCCCATTCATAGGCCCGACATTGGTCGATACGTTTACTTCGATAGACCCGGAACGCGCGGATGAAATGATCGCCCGCTATCGCGAACATAATTGGAAAAACCATGATATGCTGGTAACCCAATTTGATGGGGTTTTCGAGACGGTCCAAACGTTGAAGCAAAGTGGCTATAAGCTAGCTGTCGTGACGACGAAAAAAAGGGATATTGTCGAAAGAGGCTTACGCTTAAGCAAACTTGATCAATTCTTTGATGTCGTAGTCACTTTGGATGAAGTGAAACACGCAAAACCAGATCCGGAGCCGCTGTTAAAAGCATTAAAGCAGCTTGACTCCATCCCAGAAGAAGCGGTGATGATTGGCGACAGCCATCATGATATTCTTGGTGGAAAAAACACCGGAACGAGAACGGCCGGTGTTGCGTGGTCCATAAAGGGCCGGGAGTTCCTGGAAAGCTTTCATCCAGATTTTATGCTGGAGAACATGTCTGATTTATTGGATATAGTAGAGGCTGAGAAGTTTGAAGAGGTTAAGGGATGAGACGGACGACCCGCTTTCCAGTAAAAGGGGCCAATTCACTTTGGCATGTGTATAAAACCGTCCCGTTCTGGAAAGTCGTGAAGAATTTTATTGTGATTCAACTAGCAAGATATACACCGTTTTTAGGCATGAAAAATTGGTTGTACCGAACTTTTCTGCGAATGGAAGTGGGAAAGCATACCTCGTTCGCCTTGATGGTCATGCCGGATGTCATGTTTCCTGAAAAGATTTCAGTGGGGCGGAATACAGTCATCGGCTATAATACGACGATTCTTGCTCATGAATATTTGATCGACGAGTACCGGTTGGGAGAGGTGGTCATTGGGGACGAAGTACTGATTGGAGCCAATTCCACCATTCTTCCGGGACTGACAATCGGAAATGGGGCAATTGTTTCAGCTGGGACGCTTGTTCATAAGGATGTTCCAGAGGGAGCTTTCGTTGGTGGGAATCCGATGCAGCTGATTTATACCAAAGAAGAAATGCTGAAGCGTGAACAGCAAACTTCTTTATAAGAAAAAGGACTTGCTCAATGAGTAAGTCCTTTTAGCTGGGACAAATCCTTTTTTAGCTGATCCATAACCTCTGCCAATGATGTATTCTCTTCACTAGACGTGATTTCATATGTGTTTCTTACGATTTGAAAGAACTTTTCCTGCGCCCTTTTATCGGTCACGCGCCCGTCCTCCTACTCTCTTATAATGGAGAGAGGGCTGCAAAAAGGATGCAGCCCTCTCTTTTAATTGTCCACTTCCGATTTCAGTAAATCAGCAATCAATACATATCGCTCTGGTGCACTACCAATATATGAAAAAGGATAGCAGGTTGTTACCGTTAGCGTGGCTTTGGGCTTGGGTACGATCACGGTCCGGTCATCGGCATCAACAATACGGACCTTTCTTACCTTATACGTGAACGTGCCTGCTTCTGTCTTTGTGATCAGCAAGTCCCCCTTACCAACCTCACCTAGCTTCCGGAATACAGTGTCCCGATGGCCAGATAAAACGGAATTATCCTTTTCCCCAGGCAGGACAGAACCTGCATAATGGCCGACTCCCTTTTCAAGCTCATCCTCATCTGTTCCATGATAAATCGGTAAGGTTGCTTCGAGCTTGGGGATATACAGTTCACCCACCAGGTCGCCCATTTCTGGCCTTTTTTCATATAGTTGATCAGGAACAGGGTCCTTTTTTTCTTGGTGTAGGGTCGCCGTCGACTCCACACTATCCGGCTTGTTCCATTTATAGAGGGCATAGCCTTTTAACAGCGTATAGGCATTCGTCGTCGTAAAATAAAACCCTACAATTATGAGGCAGGAAGCTACAAGGAGCAGCCACTTTTTCTTTTGCTTGGGATTCATCTTATTTTACGAGTGTCGCTTTTCTGATCAGCCTGTAGGCAAGGGCAATCATCACTAAGCCGATTAACGCACCAAAAAGATAGTTACCGGAAGTTTTGGGCATCAAAGCACCTTTTTCCGTTTTATGTGTAGGCTTTTCTTGTTTTACATCAGCCACTTTGGTTATGACCTTCGTTGTTTGCTTAAGGTCATTTCCTGTTTCTTTCACTAAATTGGAACCAATCATTTCCCCAGTCAATTTAAAGTCAAGCAAGAGGTTGCCACTTAAGTCATAGATGGAGACTAGCAAGCTAGCATTCGTTAAATCCTCTAGCTGGAATAATGATTCAAGAGAAAGAGTGGAGGTAACGCCTTCATGAGTTAAGGAAAACTTGAATTGAATCTGCAACAAGTTTTGCAATTCATCATAAATTGAAAGCATTTCAGCCACTTGTTCAGCGGAAAGTTCATCGATTGTATCGAAGTATTCCAATTGTTCCATCTTATCGGCAATCGCCATTAAGCGTGATTCGAAGGAAGGGTCCTCGACGATGGGCAACAAATGGTTCATCAGGCGGTCGAGTTCTTCTTCTGTGAGATCGACTTCGGTAAATAGACCATCCATCAAATCAAGAAGATCCTCGTCGGCATAATCCATGTCCGATTCTAACTCCATATCAATGATATCTTGAATATCGTAAATGAAGTGGAACGAATCGAGAATGGTTTCCCCTTTTTCCATTTCGCCATATTCCACTAATAAGCTCGTAACCTCTTCTTCGGTCATTTCATATTCATCCAGGAGCTCCTGTAAAGATTCTGGAGTAACGATGGGACCACAAGTATCGCGTAGCTCTTCCAATGAATCGAAATCTTTCAAAGTTAAATCATAGTAGTCCAAGTACTCTTTTAACTCGTCTTCCGTCATTCTTATTTCAGCAAGATAGGCATTCAGCTCATCTTGATTGATTTTCATTGCGGCAAACCCCTTATCCCCGCCAAACCCGAACGTAAAAATGATGACACTTGCAACAATAAACGACAAAAATCTCTTCAAAATCATTTCCCCCTAAGAAGTTAAAATACACCTAAACCACTAAAAATTATAAATCGTCCATACCAAAAGATATACAACAATAATGAAAACCGAACAAAGATAGTAGAAAAGGACCGGGAAATAGGGTCTGACCCCTCCTGTTTTTTTCCAAAACCACGCCGCTGTAGGTGTCGGGTGCTTATAAGGAGTTTGGGAAATAGGGTCTGACCCCCCTTTTTTCATTGACGGGAGGTGGGGGCAGGAGTACACTAGTAATAACTTCATCTTGTTACCATATTAGCGAACTAAAGCAATTTGATAGATAATTGCGATTATTTATAGGATTATGTTAGTTTTTTTGATAGTATTTTACATGTGACCCATAGTGGGGTTTTAAGATTGGCATATAGGAAAGATATAAGTATACACATATTTAATTTATCAAGGCCCTGCATTTTAAAAGAGGAGGGTCGAATGGAAATACATACAGTACCCATTATTCCAAAAGGATGTGCAGTCGTGACTAAGCCATTTATGTTTGAGAAACCGTTAGGGATGAGAGATACATTACCGATGCTATACGAAACCAAAGTATCGGTTCGAAATAAGATGAGTGATGAGATCAAGAAGTGGGGGTATCAATTTATTGAAACACCTGCTTTGGAATATTACGAAACGATCGGGGAAGCTTCTGCCATTTTGGATCAGCAATTATTTAAACTGCTTGATGCCCAGGGACATACGCTTGTGCTTCGACCGGATATGACGGCTCCAATCGCCCGGGTGGCGGCATCGAAACTGCTTAAACAACAAATCCCACTTCGTCTAGCTTATTCAGCGAATGTGTATCGCGCCCAGCAACGTGAAGGCGGGAGACCGGCTGAGTTCGAGCAAATCGGGATTGAATGTATTGGAAACAAATCAATAAGTGCAGATGCGGAAATGATCGCTTTACTCACGGATGTCCTGAAGGCTGCCGGGCTCGAGGATTTCAAAATATCCATCGGGCATATCGGATTTTTACAGGAATTCTTCTTGAGCATATTAGGGACGGAAGAAAGAGCTTCGGTTTTAAGAAAGTTGTTATATGAGAAGAACTATGTTGGTTTTCGTGAACATGTAAAATCGCTTCCGCTTTCTTCTATTGATAAACAAAGGCTCATCGAATTCATTTCCTTAAGAGGAAGTGAGGGCACTTTGTCAAAAGCAATGGCGCTGCTTGAGAATGGAAAAGGACAGGATTCACTCGATGAACTGAGGGAACTGGCTGTACAGCTGAAGGAATTCGGTGTCGATCAGTATGTGAACCTTGATTTAACGCTAGTCAGTCATATGAGTTATTACACCGGAACGCTGTTCGAAGTGTATGCAGGTCAAGTTGGGTCGCCAATCGGGAATGGTGGACGTTATGACAACTTACTTGAAAAATTCGGATGGGATGCCTCTGCCACTGGTTTTGCAATTCGTGTCGACCGCCTTGCCGAAGCACTAGGTGAACCTAGTCAGCTAATTGCGCCGGAATGCATTTTGTTCAGTCCGGAGCGCCGAGCGGAAGCCCTTGCTTTTGCGAAATCGAAACGACTGGAAGGCAAGAGAATCACGATTCAAGATATTACGGTTGTACAAAATGTCGATGCGTTTACAAGAACTTTTTCTGATGTGCATATGTTTGTAGGGAATGGGGGGAATGGACAAGATGAGTAATAGCTTTTTAACAATCGCGATGCCTAAAGGCAGAATTTTTGAAGAAGCGGCGGAGCTATTAAGGAAGGCCGGCTTTCGTCTACCTCCTGAGTTTGATGATTCCCGTAAGTTAATCATCGAAGTGGAAGAGGAAAATCTTCGGTTCATTTTAGCGAAGCCGATGGATGTCGTAACCTATGTGGAGCATGGAGTTGCTGACATGGGGATTGCGGGCAAGGATGTAATGTTAGAGGAAGAACGCGATGTTTATGAATTACTGGATTTGAAAATCAGTGCTTGCTACTTAGCAGTGGCCGGTCTACCAGGAACGAAAATCAGCTCGTTTGCCCCTAAAATTGCGAGTAAATACCCGAATGTGGCCTCGAGTTATTTTCGCCAACAAGGTGAGCAGGTCGAAATCATCAAATTGAATGGTTCGATTGAGTTAGCTCCATTAATTGGCTTGGCAGAGAGAATCGTGGATATCGTCTCAACAGGTCAAACATTGAAGGAAAATGGTTTGGTCGAATATGCGAAAATTGCCAATGTGACTTCAAGGTTGGTGGCGAATCCTGTCAGTTACCGAATTAAAGAAGCGAGAATTACAGAAATTGTCGATCGTTTAGCGGAAATCATAGAACAATAATACGTACGTTTATGAGGTGGAAACATGAAAATTGCACGGTTTGCAGAAGGGATTTCCTTGAAGCGTTCAGTTGATGCTGGTACTGCCGATCAACGAAAAGCGGTACAGGATATCATTTATGCTGTGAGAAAAAATGGGGATGAAGCATTACATAATTTTACGGAACGTTTCGACGGCGTTCGTCTTGATGAGTTTCTAGTTACCGAACAGGAAATCGAACAGGCAACAGCGGATTTAACTGAGGAGCAGGTAGCGATCATTCAGGAAGCGGCCGATAATATCAGAATGTTTCACGAGAAACAAATTAGGAACTCCTGGATCACAACCGATGAGAATGGAACGATGCTGGGCCAGAAAATGACGCCCCTTGATGCGGTTGGGGTTTATGTTCCCGGTGGAACGGCAGCCTATCCATCATCCGTTCTGATGAATGTGATGCCTGCCAAAGCTGCGGGTGTGAAGCGAATCGTCATGGTATCTCCACCTGGGAAAGACGGGAAATTGACACCGGCCGTTTTAGCCGCTGCGAAAATTGCCGGTGTGACGGAGATTTACAAGGTCGGTGGGGCTCAAGCGATTGCGGCACTTGCTTATGGAACAGAAACGATTGTGCATGTCGATAAAATCGTCGGTCCCGGAAATATATATGTAGCATTGGCGAAACGGGAAGTATTCGGGGACGTGGCAATCGACATGATTGCAGGCCCTAGTGAAATTGCCGTCCTTGCAGATGATACGGCTGTTGCTTCGGAAGTGGCCGCGGATCTGTTATCACAGGCAGAACATGATGCTCGTGCCTGTAGTGTCCTTGTGACGACTTCAATGGTCCTTGCAACGGAAGTGGCTAAAGAAGTGGAGAAGCAGGTTGCATTACTTCCACGGCGGGAAATTGCAGAAGCTGCGATTAAGGATTACGGGCGGATTGTTGTCTGTGAGAATATGGACGAGGCCATTGGTGCCGTAAATGAGCTGGCACCAGAGCATTTGGAAATTGTGACTCGTGATGCTCTTGAAGTGATGGCGAAAATCCGCCACGCCGGGGCCATCTTTATCGGCCGTTTCAGTTCGGAACCGGTGGGGGATTATTTCGCAGGACCGAATCATGTCTTACCTACGAACGGGACGGCCCGTTTCTCTAGTCCATTAAATGTTGACGATTTCCAAAAGAAATCGAGCATCATCATGTACAGTGAAACGGCATTCCGACAAAACGCGGCGAAAATTGCAGCATTTGCCCGAATGGAAGGACTCGAAGCCCACGCACGCGCCATCGAATCCCGTGGTGTGCAGGAACTTGGGAAATAGGGTCTGACCCCTAAATAAATCATTGAAAGTATTGATATATAAGTCTTGTCAAAGAGTTTACGAACTTGGGAAATGGGGTCTGACCCCCGATTTGAGGAGGATTAGTTATGGAGCGTTTTGCTAGTGTGGAGCGGAAGACGAATGAGACGGATATTAGTTTGAGGTTTGGTGTCGATGGGGAAGGGAATTCGTCGATTGAGACGGGTGTTCCGTTTATGACGCATATGCTTGATTTGTTCACGAAGCATGGGAAGTTCGATCTTACTGTGGATGCGAAGGGGGATACGGAGGTTGATGATCATCATACAACTGAAGATATCGGCATTTGCTTAGGGCAGACGTTATTGGAAGCCCTTGGGGACAAGCGTGGCATCAAACGTTATGGAAATGCCTTCGTACCGATGGACGAGGCTCTTGCTCAAGTGGTCATCGATTTAAGTAATCGGCCGCATCTTGAGTTCCGTGCAGAGTTCCCTTCGCAAAAGGTAGGGACATTCGATACGGAATTGGTGCATGAATTTCTTTGGAAGTTTGCGCTTGAAGCACGAATGAACCTACATGTCGTCGTTCATTATGGCCATAACACGCATCATATGATCGAGGCAATCTTTAAAGCGCTTGGGCGTGCATTGGATGAAGCTACGTCCATCGATCCGCGAGAAAAAGGGATTCCATCGACGAAAGGAATGTTGTAAATGATCGGGATCGTCGATTACGGAATGGGGAATTTATTTTCCGTCAGTAAGGGGCTCGAACGTTTGGAAGCTGATTCATTCATTTCCGACGACCCAGCCGAGCTGGCCAAAGCGACAGGCATCATCCTACCAGGCGTCGGTTCATTCAGAGATGCGATGAGTCTTTTGGAAAAACAGAAGCTTGATGAGTTCCTGAAACAATACGTCGCCGATGGTGGATTTTTACTTGGGATTTGCCTTGGCATGCAACTTCTATTTGATGAAAGTGAAGAGAATGGACCAGCAAAAGGACTTTCTCTAATTCCAGGGAAAGTCGTTCGTTTTACCGGTGTTGATGCTAACGAACAAACATATAAAGTACCACATATGGGCTGGAACCACCTTGAATTTAAACAATCTTCGCCATTAATCGATGGTCTTGTAGAAGAGCATGTGTACTTCGTCCATTCCTATTATGCGGATACCGATGAATCTTATATGATCGCTTCAGCAACCTATGATGTGGAGGTACCGGCGATCGTGGGGAAAGGTAATGTGTTCGGCATGCAGTTTCATCCGGAGAAAAGCGGGCAGATGGGCATGTCTCTCTTGAAAAATTATTTGTCGTTAGTGGAAGGGAAGAAAAAAGCATGAGCAACTTTACGATTTACCCGGCGATTGATATGCGGGGCGGCAAATGCGTCCGCTTAATCCAGGGAGACTATAATCAGGAAACGGTCTATGGAGATTCTCCCTTTGATATGGCCAAAAGCTTTGCGGACCAAGGAGCAGAGTGGATACACATGGTTGATTTGGATGGGGCCAAAGAAGGCGTGCGCATCAATGACTCATACGTGATTAAAGCGGCAAAAGAGTTGGGGGCGCGTGTCCAAATCGGCGGCGGGATTCGGACGGAGGAGGATATTGCCCATTATCTCGATAACGGTGTAGAGCGTGTCATTCTTGGCAGCACAGCCGTTTCCAATCCTGAATTCACAAAAGAAATGATTAGAAAATACGGGAAACACATCGCGATTGGAATAGATGCGAAGGATGGTAAAGTGGCCACGCATGGTTGGCTACAAACCTCTGAAACACTGGCCATCGATCTTGGGAAAATTCTTGCTGATGCCGGTGCGGAAACGTTTATCGTGACAGATATCGCGACGGACGGGATGCTTTCGGGTCCTAATGTGAAGGGGATTGTCGCGATGGCGGAAGCAACCGGTAAGAATGTGATCGCATCAGGAGGCATCAGTTCGCTTGCTGACCTTATCAAACTCCAAGAATATGAAGCCCAAGGTGTTGCAGGGGCGATTATCGGCAAGGCCATTTATACGAACCGCTTCACGGTAAAAGAAGCGCTGGAAAAGGTGCGTGGTTAAATGCTGACAAAACGGATTATCCCCTGTTTGGATGTAAAGGATGGACGCGTCGTTAAGGGGATTCAGTTTGTTTCCTTAAGAGATGCGGGGGACCCTGTCGAACTTGCGGCCTTTTACGATCAAGAAGGAGCCGATGAACTGGTCTTCCTTGATATTTCTGCTTCGCATGAAGGACGGGAAACCATTGTCGACGTCGTTCAAAGTGTGGCAGGTAGCCTTGCCATCCCCTTTACGGTTGGCGGTGGCATTAACTCGCTAGCGGACATGAAGAAGATTCTACGAGCAGGCGCTGATAAAGTGTCTCTAAATACAGCTGCCGTCCTACGACCTGACTTAATCAATGAAGGTTCCGATTACTTTGGAGCGCAATGCATCGTCATTGCCATTGATGCACGATATGATGAAGCACTTGGTTCTTGGCGTGTGTATACCCATGGGGGCCGAAAACCGACAGAATGGGAAGTCATAGAGTGGGCAAAGGAAGCGGTCAGCCGTGGTGCCGGTGAAATCTTATTAACCAGCATGGATTGTGATGGCGAGAAGCAAGGGTTTAACATTGCATTAACGAAAGCGGTATCTGAAGCTGTTTCCGTTCCGGTCATTGCCTCGGGTGGTGCCGGGAATGCGGAGCATTTCCAGACTGCATTTGAAGAAGGAAAAGCGGACGCGGCATTGGCGGCTTCAATTTTCCATTATAAAGAAACATCAGTTAAAGAAGTCAAAACGTTTCTCAAACAACAAGGAGTGGTTGTACGATGAATTTCGATACTATTAAATATGATGAAAAAGGCCTTATTCCAGCGATTATCCAGGATGCTGGTACAGGAGAAGTGCTTACACTTGCTTACATGAACAAAGAATCCTTGAATCTTTCCATCGCAAAAGGGGAGACGGTATTCTTTAGCCGTTCTCGCAATGAGTTATGGCATAAAGGGGAAACGAGCGGAAATACACAAAAAATAGTCGAAATGAAATATGACTGCGACCAGGATGCATTAGTCGTGAAGGTTGTACCTGCAGGGCCCGCATGCCATACTGGTGCAACTAGTTGCTTCGGCACAACGATTTATAAAGATGAAGAAGTGCAAAAATCTGGACCAACGAACGTGAATTTCCTAACGGAATTGGAAGGGTTGATTGCAGAGCGAAAAGCAGAAATGCCTGAAGGATCTTATACGACCTACTTATTCGAAAAAGGCGTTGATAAAATCCTGAAAAAAGTGGGGGAAGAATCCGCTGAAGTCATCATAGCTGCCAAAAACCGTGATGCCGAAGAACTTTCGATGGAAAGTGCCGATCTCCTTTATCACTTATTCGTCCTGCTACAAGAACAGGAATTACCTTTCCAGGCCGTTCTTGATGTATTAAAAGCTAGGCATTCCGTAAAAGACGAGCCAAAATCAAAGGCCTAAGCAGGTCTATTGCCCTCCTTCTTCGGAGGGTGTTTTTTTTTACAAAGGCCACCCGTCAAATCGAGAAAAAGGAAGTCAAATATCAATTTCCAGTTTCTTGAATCGTTCGGCAAAAATCCTTCCATATGGTATAATACTATAGTTAATCAACTTGTAGATGGAGGATTACATGAGTAAAGACTCTAATTATGGCCAACAGGCAAAAATTCTAACCTTTCACCCAACTGGTGAGTATTACTTCACCAAGGGTTTAAAAGCATATCATAGACATGAATTACCAAAGTCAAAAAAATACCTGGAACGTGCCTTGGAACTTGAACCCGCTGAACCGATGATTGCATGCCAATTGGCAATTACTTGTTCGGAAATCGGAGAATACAATTATTCCAATAACCTTCTAGAAAATATCTTGGATGTAATGGATCCCTTTATGTCGGAATGCCATTACTTCCTAGCCAATAATTATGCCCATTTAGGCATGTTCAAGGAAGCATACCGCCATGCGAGTGCTTACCTGGATAAAGAGGAAGACGGGGAATTCAGTGACGACGCTGAGGATCTTCTTGAACTTATCACCTTTGAGTCAGATGGTTCGGAGGAAAATCCCTTCAAGCATGATGGCCTGATTGCCAAACAGGAGAAAGCGCGTGAATATTTGGAAGCGGGCGACTTCCCTAGAGCGATTGAAGTGTTAAAAGAAACGATTGCCGAATATAAGGATTACTGGTCCGCTTACAATAACCTTGCGTTAGCCTACTTTTACCTTGGGCAGGAAGATGAGGCGTTCGCCACATTGGATGAGGTCCTGGAAAAAAGCCCAGGAAACCTGCATGCGCTATGTAATTTAGTCGTCTTTTATCATTATCAGCAGGAAGATGAGAAGGTGGATGAACTTGTTTCGATGCTCGAAAAGATCCGGCCGATGCTATCGGAACATCGCTTCAAGCTTGGTGCCACTTTTGCATTAATCGGAAACTATGCATCTGCATATAAATGGTTAAATGTGCTACAAAAGCAAGGTTTTGAAGGCGACGGAACGTTCTACTATTGGCTGACGATATCAGCTCATCATTTAGGACATGAACAGGCTGCCAGAAAAGCATGGAAAAAGGTCATTGAGATGAATCCAGAAAAAGAAGGCATGGAGCCTTGGGGGGATATGAACGCTACCTCTGATGGGTTTGAAAATCACCTTCCTTCTATTATAAAACGGCTTGATAGTGAATTTATCGAAGAAAGATTGTTTGCTATTTTCCTATTAAAGCACTCCGTTCATAAACCGAAGCTTTTGAAAAACCAGGTTTTCGGCATGAAGCAGAATTTCACCGAATGGGAAAAGGATTATGCTGACATGGTGCAGGAACCTAATAAAGACCGCCAACTGACAGCGATTGGTTTTGCCGATCGGACGGCAGAATTGTTATATCAGCATTTTCACCCCATCCAATTAAATGAAGCAGGCCTTTATTTAATGTGGTTTTCTGTCTTCGTCGAGGCTACCCATGCGAATCAGAAGCTGAACAATCCAGCAGGTTGGGCGTCAGCTGTCGAATATGTATGGAATAAGCTGAAAAACGAAAAGATGAGTAAACAGGTCATCGCGGATAAATATTTCATATCGGTGTCCACTTTGTCGAAGTATGTAAAGCTTGTTCAAAACCTGTTAGGTTGAGCAAATATTTGGACGAAAAATTATTTGTTATATAGGATAATAGGTAGGGAACACTAACCGTAGTGAAAGTTCCATTTGTAATGGAATATGAAGGAGTGAGAATTATGTCTGAAAAAATTTATGACGTTGTGATTATCGGAGCGGGCCCTGCTGGGATGACTGCTGCTGTATATACATCACGTGCGAACCTTTCAACATTGATGCTAGAACGCGGAGTGCCAGGAGGCCAGATGGCCAATACGGAAGAAGTCGAAAACTACCCAGGATTCGACACCATTCTTGGGCCTGAGCTATCCACAAAAATGTTTGACCATGCTAAAAAATTCGGTGCGGAATACGCTTATGGAGATGTTAAGGAAATCATTGATGGGGAAGAGTACAAAACCATCAAAGCAGGCTCCAAGGAATTCAAAGCACGTTCTATCATCGTTTCTTCAGGTGCGGAGTATAAGAAAATCGGCGTCCCGGGTGAAAAAGAGTTGGGTGGCCGCGGTGTTTCTTATTGTGCTGTCTGTGATGGGGCTTTCTTTAAAGAGAAAGAACTGTTCGTCATCGGTGGAGGAGACTCTGCTGTTGAAGAGGGCGTCTACTTGACTCGCTTCGCTTCTAAGGTGACGATCGTTCATAGACGTGACGAACTTCGTGCACAGAAAATCCTTCAAGATCGTGCGTTCGCTAATGAAAAAATCGACTTCATCTGGAATCATACATTGAAGCAAATCAATGAAGAGAGCGGAAAAGTCGGTAGTGTCACACTTGTTTCAACGGCTAACGGAGAAGAAAAAGAGCTAAAGGCAGACGGAGTATTCATCTATATCGGCATGCTTCCTTTAACCAAGCCTTTTGAAAATCTGGGCATCTTGAATGCTACAGGCTATATCGAGACGAACGATGTAATGGAAACACGGGTTCCAGGCATCTTTGCAGCTGGAGACGTTCGTGAAAAAACATTGCGCCAAATCGTAACGGCTACTGGGGACGGTAGTATCGCTGCACAATCGGTTCAGCACTATGTGGAAGAATTAAAAGAAAAGTTGCAAATTAAAGCGTAACCGCTTATACAAAAATTTACACTTCGTCATTGTGTTTTAACGAGGCTGTAACATCCATGCAATAAAGATTGGGTATAGTAAGGGTAGTATTGACCCCCTTTATTATATAACGTGTTGGGCACAGAGGAATCTGTGTCTTTTTTTGTATGGGGGACGAGGGTTATGGGTACAAAGTGATTGTGTGGTCATGAATAATCAACCAAACCAGGAAGTTTCCTTTATTGTTAGCTTATTTCAAAAATAGTATAATGATAAGATATACTACACATAGTTTAATCATAAGGTAAGATGTAAAATACAGCTTGTTTGTACTATAAGCATTTGTAAATCGCCAGATGGATGTCTAGCGGTGATTTAAGAATTGAACGGATACTCTAAGGAAGTCAGAGGAGAAGTTTCTATAGTCGAGCATAGGCCAATTTGAGGTGAAGAACGTGCAACGTGTCACAAACTGTGTATTAGTTAAGGACAATAAGATCCTTTTATTAAAGAAACCAAGACGTGGATGGTGGGTAGCCCCAGGCGGCAAGATGGAGCCTGGTGAATCAATCCGGGATGCCTGTATTAGGGAATACCGTGAAGAGACGGGCGTTTACTTGAAAAACCCCACCATTAAAGGAATCTTCACTTTTATTATGAAGGATGGAGACAAAGTATTATCCGAATGGATGATGTTTACTTTCTTTGCTACTGATTCCGATGGCATCAATGTGGATGTGTGTGAAGAAGGCGAGCTATTTTGGCACCCTATTGAAGATGTTAAAAAACTGGACATGGCCGAAGGGGATTATCATATTCTAGATTATATGGTTCAGGGAAGCGGAGTAATCTACGGTACCTTTACCTATACACCCGAGTTTAAGTTACTTTCCTATCGACTTGATCCAGGTTAATGATTATTTATAAAAGCAATTACTACTCCAGGGGGCGAAAAGAATGAGTGATGGGCAGATGAATGATACGCAGTTGGTCGTCATAACAGGAATGTCAGGAGCAGGAAAGACGGTGGCTATTCAAAGTTTTGAAGACCTCGGTTTTTTTTGCGTCGATAATTTGCCGCCCGCTTTATTGCCAAAGTTTTTGGAGTTGATGAAAGACTCTGGAAATAAGATGAATAAAGTAGCCCTTGTCATGGATTTACGGGGGAGGGAATTTTTCGATTCCTTGTTCCTTGCCTTGGATCAATTGACGGAAACATCATGGGTCTCCCCTAGGATCCTCTTTCTTGAGGCGGATGATGAAGCTTTGGTCCGTCGATATAAAGAAACGAGAAGGACTCATCCATTAGCTCCGATGGACCGGCCGTTAGAGGGCATTAAATTGGAACGGGACCTTTTGGATGAATTAAAAGGTCGGGCGCAGTTAATTTTCAATACGTCCCAGCTGAAGCCACGCGAATTAAGGGAAAAGATTGCGTCTGAGTTTTCAAAGGATAAACAGGTTGGATTTTCTGTTAATGTCATGTCTTTCGGTTTCAAACATGGCTTGCCAATTGATGCGGACCTTGTGTTTGACGTGCGTTTTCTGCCTAACCCATACTATATCGATCAAATGAGACCAAAGACTGGCCTTGATAAGGAAGTGTCCAGTTACGTTTTAAAATGGGGCGAGACTCAAAAGTTTCTAGAAAAGCTGACGGATTTGCTTGCGTTCATGCTTCCGTATTATAAACGTGAAGGAAAAGCCCAGCTTGTTATTGCGATTGGATGTACAGGTGGTCAGCACCGTTCTGTAGCTTTGACCGAATACATTTCTAATTTTTTTCAAAAGAGCTATACGGTTCATGTGTCCCATCGTGATATCGAAAAGAGTAAGGGGAAAGTAGATGCCAGATAAAGAGAAACAGCCTAGAGTAGTGATCATTGGAGGGGGAACGGGCCTTCCAGTCCTACTTAGGGGGTTGAAGAAATACCCAGTAGATATAACGGCAATCGTGACGGTTGCTGACGATGGTGGAAGCTCCGGTCGTATCCGCGAAGATATGCACATCCCTGCTCCAGGTGATATCCGTAATGTCTTGGCGGCACTCTCGGATGTAGAGCCACTTGTCGAGCAGATGTTTCAACACCGTTTTCAAAGTAAAAATGAATTGTCCGGTCATTCATTAGGGAATCTAATCCTTGCTGCCATGACTTCATTGACGGGGGACTTTGTCCATGCAATCCAGGAAATGAGTAAGTTCCTGAATGTCCGTGGCAAAGTCCTTCCTGCTGCTAACCAAAGTGTGGTCCTTCATGCTGAAATGGAAGATGGAACGATTGTAACGGGAGAGTCGAAAATCCCCTTATCAGGCAAGAAGATAAAAAGAGTATTTCTATCTCCTCAACACATAAAGCCGCTCAGTGAAACGATTCAGGCAATCAAGCAGGCCGACCTGATTGTGATTGGTCCAGGTAGTTTATACACGAGCATCCTTCCTAATTTACTTGTTCCAGGTATCGGAGAAGAAATCGCCCGCTCCAAAGCTAAGAAAGTGTACATCTGCAATCTAATGACCCAAGCAGGGGAGACACTGGATTATAGCGCGAGCGACCATATAAAAGCGATATATGATCACATGGGAAATGCCTACATAGATCGCATTCTTGTCAATGCTGAAGAAATACCATCCGAAATTCAGCAACGGTATCATGCGGAGTATGCAAAACCGGTTGTGTATGATGTCGAGAGTTTAAAAAGAATGGGCCTTGAAATCATACAGGGGCACATTTTCAGCTTTGAGGGGGACGTCATTCGCCATGACACCAAAAAGGTGGCGGATTTACTATATAATATGCTGATACATGAAAGTCATATAGCTCCTTAAATATAGGTGGAGACTGTCTTTTGACTAAAAAATAGATGACCTATGTTCAATTGGGGGTGAAATGAATGTCTTTTGCTTCGGAAACAAAAAAAGAACTGACTACGTTGGAAAGTAAGGATTGTTGCGTGAAAGCCGAGTTGTGTGCGCTCATCCGGATGAACGGATCCCTTTCCTTTTCGAATCGTAAGCTTGTCGTGGATATACAAACGGAAAATGCGGCGATTGCCAGAAGGATCTATACACTTTTGAAAAAGAGTTATGAGGTCCAGGTCGAATTGCTCGTTCGTAAGAAGATGAAACTCAAAAAGAATAACGTGTATATTGTCAGGATGTCAGCGGGAGGACAGCGGATCTTGACTGATTTAGAAATATTAGGAGAAGGATTTGAAATTCTCCATGACATATCCGATAATATAGTTGGGAAGAAATGCTGTAAGCGTTCGTATATAAGAGGTGCTTTCCTTGCTGGAGGTTCGGTCAATAATCCAGAAACGTCATCTTATCACCTGGAAATTTTCTCTCTTTATAAAGAACATAATGATGCCTTATGTGAATTAATGAATAAGTTTGATTTAAAGGCAAAGACGCTTGAACGAAAAAAGGGATATATCATTTATTTAAAAGAAGCCGAGAAAATTGCCGAGTTCTTAAGCATTGTTGGAGCGCACTCAGCGTTATTAAGATTTGAAGATGTACGAATTGTCCGGGATATGCGTAATTCCGTCAATAGGCTCGTAAATTGTGAAACTGCTAATTTGAATAAGACGATTGGGGCTTCACTGCGGCAAGTTGAAAATATCCATTATATCGAAGACACGGTGGGACTAAGCATTTTGCCGGATAAGTTACGGGAAATCGCGGAGCTACGGATCGCCTTTCAGGATATTACCCTAAAGGAACTGGGTGAAATGGTTTCTGGTGGGTCGATCAGCAAATCCGGCATTAATCACAGACTGCGAAAAATTGATGAAATAGCTGATAGACTCCGTGGGGGAGAAGCTTTTTCTGCGAAAAAATAATAAGGTGTAAATGGAGAGATCAAGATGGTGGAAAAACAAATAGAAGTAAAACTGAAGACAGGTTTACAAGCCCGCCCGGCGGCTCTTTTCGTTCAAGAGGCTAACCGCTTTCATTCAGATGTTTTCCTTGAAAAAGAAGGAAAAAAGGTGAATGCAAAAAGCATCATGGGTTTAATGAGCCTTGCCATTAGTTCTGGTGTATCCATCAAGCTTATTGTAGACGGTCGCGACGAACAAGATGCGATGGAAGCGTTGGTAGAATTCGTACAGCAAGAAGGATAAGAAAAATGGGATGCTTACACGGCATCCCTTTTTTTATAGAAAAAACGGACTCGAATAGAGTCCGTTCAGTTTCGTATTAAGATTCTTTCTTTTCATCAAGGTGGCTACGAGTGATGACTTTGTCAATCAAGCCATATTCAAGAGCTCTCTCAGAAGTCATGAAGTTATCACGTTCTGTATCTCTTTGAAGAACTTCAAGAGGTTGACCAGTACGGTCGGCTAAGATTTGGTTCAATTTATCTTTCAAGTGAAGGATACGGCGGGCAGCAATCTCGATTTCCGTTGCTTGTCCTTGTGCGCCTCCAAGTGGTTGGTGAATCATGACTTCACTGTTAGGAAGGGCAAAACGTTTTCCTTTTTCTCCAGCAGCCAATAGGAATGCACCCATTGAAGCCGCCATACCGATACATACAGTAGAGACATTAGGCTTGATATATTGCATCGTATCATAGATAGCCATACCGGAAGTGATGCTTCCACCTGGGCTGTTGATGTATAATGTGATATCTTTTTCAGGATTTTCAGCTTCTAAGAATAGTAATTGAGCGACAATTGAATTGGATACATTGTCGTCGATAGCACTTCCAAGCATGATGATCCGGTCCTTTAATAAACGGGAATAAATATCGTAGGCACGCTCCCCACGACTTGTTTGTTCGATTACTGTAGGAATTAAATTCATGTTCATTTCCTCCTTCGATTAAGAGAATCATTTAAATTCTTTATGTATGTATGATACACTTTTTGGTCAATTAAGGTCAAACAAAACAAACCCGATATTTGATTATTCGTTCGACAATTTCCTATGAATGCTCCTTTCAAATTATATTTAATTTGAATTATGCCGTTCAGGGATGAATTTCCACTTTATCCATACTACCCATATATTAAGGTTTTAAACCTGAATGCCTCTTGCAAACAAACGGTTTATATCATATAATTAAGTCTGTTGTTAACAAACTTCCCATTCTGCCCTCG
This sequence comes from Peribacillus sp. NPDC097264, assembly GCF_050277925.1. Classification (NCBI taxonomy): domain Bacteria; kingdom Bacillati; phylum Bacillota; class Bacilli; order Caryophanales; family Bacillaceae; genus Peribacillus; species Peribacillus sp. NPDC097264. Next base: position 238,934 of record NZ_JBNNSR010000001.1, on the reverse strand, counting down.
TAGTGCAACGGATAGAACGCAAGCCTCCGAAGCTTGAAATGCAGGTTCGATTCCTGCCGAGGGCATTACTAAATCTTCTGCTTATGTATTAAGCAGGGGATTTTTTTATGGAAAAAAGACTCGATTCTTGTTTGAAATCCTCGATTTTTTATCTGTTCCAAGGAAACTTTGTCATTTCCAGGAAAGTAGTCGTGATGGGCTTTGCCTCAGCATATGCTATATAAAATACGACTATACCATTCCAGAAAAAAGTAAGCGTTTCCAAATTTTTGTGTAGAATTATCTCCTAATCATGTAAAATGGAATGGGGGAGGGATGAATCGATGAGTATGAACATGAAGGCAGGTCTTTTTCAACAGCAAACATTAAAAATGGCTATGACCCAGGAATTAATGCAATCTATTACATTGTTGCAGTATTCCACACAAGAGCTTACATCCTTTTTAGAAAACAAAGTGGAAGAAAATCCTCTAATATCCCTGGAACAACCAGTTTCCGCTTTATTTCAACCTACCTATGATCGTAAAAAAGGAAAACAACATATAAAAAACACGTATGACTCGAACTATTGGATTGAACAATTGAGTGAGGAAACATTTTCACTTGAACAGCAAGTCATGTCACAATTAAATCACCAAAAGCTAACCGGTGAACACCAAAAGGCTATATTGTTCTTGATCCGTAACCTTGATGAAAATGGTTATTTGCGGATTCATTTGGATGATATATGTGAACCCGGTATGTCTTCTGCCGTTTTGGAAGAAAGCTTAGGAATGTTACAAGAGCTTGAGCCACATGGTCTAGGGGCAAGGAACCTGCAGGAGTGCCTCCTTCTTCAGGCAAAAGCAGAAGGGGTGAATCCACTGGCGGAGTCCATCCTTGAAAACTATTTCCTCGAGTTCGTGGAAAAGCGCTGGAAAGACTTGAGTAAGAAGATTTGTGTCTCTTTGAAGGAAATACAACAAGTGCTTGATTATGTCCAGACATTGAACCCAAGGCCCGGGTCACTCTTTTTTCAGGAAAAGCCTTCCTATATCGTACCGGATGTAGTCGTGGAAGCCATCGATGGTATCCTGCTAGTCGGAAATTCAGATGGGAATTCGCCGAATCTACATATAGATAAAGGGTATCTGAACCAAATGAAGAGTTACAAAGATCAAGGTGTACAGCGTTTCATTCAGGACAAGTGGCAGGAGTTTCAATGGATTTCAAAAGGAATCCAACAGCGTAAGGAAACCATACTAAAGGTCATGCAAACGATCGTCGAAAAGCAGCCTGCCTGCTTTCTTCATGGGCTGAATTATTTAAAGCCAATGACGATGAAGGAGATCGCGGACGAAATCGGTATTCATGAGTCCACCGTAAGTCGGGCTGTCAAAGGGAAATATGTTCAAACACCTTTTGGTACATTAGAAATGAGGATATTTTTCACTACGTCCTTGCAGTCGGTCGGCCATGTGGAAGATATGTCAGGCATGCAGGCGAAAAAGTATCTGCAGGCAGCCATTCAAAACGAAAATAAGCAAAAGCCGCTTTCCGATCAAGATTTGGTGACTTGGTTAAAAGAAGAGAAGGGAATCATCCTGGCACGGCGAACCGTAGCGAAGTACCGGGAGCAACTGGGCATTCCCTCTTCGTCTAAACGAAAAAGATATGATTGAAAAGGATGAGTAACGGTGGAAAAGAAGACATTCATTTTGTATAGCAGGGAACAATGCCCGCTATGTGTAAAGGCAAAACGGGTCCTGGATGAATTAAAACGGGAATCCGACCTGCATTATGCAGAAATCGATATTCATTCTGATGATGCGCTACTGGAAAAGTACGGGTTAATGATTCCAGTCATTGAGAAGGATGGAAGAATCATTCAGTACGGAAATGTTGATATATCAACGATTCGCAGCTTTTTGGAAAAATAAACTATCAAATGATTTGAAGAAACATTCCGTTCCTGCTAGAATAAAGTATGTAGCAGGAATATTTTTTTATTTTAAGTGGGACAAAAAATGACTATGTGGGACATAATATGTCCATAAAGATTTATTAGGAGTTTTAACATGCATACATTACTCGAAGTACAAAGAAAATTATTGCCCGATTTCCTTTCGGTTATGCAAAAAAGGTATGATATCCTGCGTTATATCAAAATGTTGCAACCAGTGGGAAGGCGAAGTCTGGCTGTGAGCCTTAATTTGACGGAGCGGACCCTTCGAAGTGAAATTGATTTTCTAAAAGGTCAGAACCTCATAAATATATTTAGTTCTGGCATGTTGCTTTCTGAAGAAGGGATTGAAATCCTGGAAAAATTGGAAGGAATAATGCGAGAAGTAATGGGTATAGACATTATGGAGAGGCAATTGCAGGAAATGCTACAGGTTGACGAGGTCATTATCGTCTCAGGAAACTGTGATGAATCGCCTTGGGTAAAAAAAGATTTGGGTAAAGCCTGTGCAAACCGTATGAAGCGGGAATGGAGCATGAAAAACACCATAGCGGTTACTGGCGGGTCGACAATGGCCGAAGTAGCCAATTCTTTATCACCAGATGAAGCATCGATGCAATTGACATTTGTTCCAGCCCGAGGGGGTCTTGGTGAAGCAACGCAGAACCAAGCAAACACGATTGTAGAAAAAATGGCACATAAAGCTCGCGCATCATACCGGGTATTGTATGTACCCGATCAACTGAGCGATGAGTCGTATGCTTCCTTCATGAAGGAGCCTGCGATGAAAGAGGTCATTACTAAAATTAAATCTGCAGATATGATTATCCATGGTATCGGTGATGCTTTAGCGATGGCTAAGCGAAGAAATACAACACCTGATATGTTAAAAAAGCTACATGATGGAAATGCTGTAGGTGAAGCGTTTGGTTATTATTACGATGAAGATGGAACTGTTGTCCACAAAGTCTTGACCGTCGGCATTCAATTAGAGGATCTTAGCCCAGAAAAGCGAGTGATAACTGTCGCTGGTGGAAAGACTAAAGCGAAGGCAATCCGTTCCTATATGAAAGGCGCTCCTTCATCCACGGTTTTGATTACGGATGAGGCGGCAGCAATGGAGTTAATTCAGGGATATCATACCCTTTAATAAAATATTTTCGAACTTAAGAGGAGGAATTTTTCATGACAGTAAAAGTTGGTATTAATGGTTTTGGACGTATTGGACGTAACGTATTCCGCGCAGCATTAAAAAATCCAGAGGTGGACATCGTCGCTATTAACGACTTAACGGATGCTAATATGTTGGCACACCTTCTACAATATGACTCCATTCATGGTTCTCTACAAGAGAAAGTAACAGTGGACGGGGATTACCTGGTAGTTGATGGACATAAAGTCAAAGTATTGGCTGAACGTGATCCAGCACAATTAGGTTGGGGCGAACTTGGCGTAGAAGTTGTTGTTGAATCAACAGGACGTTTTACAAAACGTGCCGATGCAGCTAAACATTTAGAAGCTGGTGCGAAGAAAGTCATCATCTCTGCTCCTGCCTCTGATGAAGATATTACAATTGTCATGGGTGTTAATGAAGAAAAATATGACGCAGCAAACCATCACGTTATTTCAAATGCATCTTGTACGACAAACTGCTTAGCTCCTTTTGCTAAAGTCCTTCAAGAACAATTTGGTATTAAACGTGGAATGATGACAACTGTTCACTCATATACAAATGACCAACAAATTCTAGATTTACCTCATAAAGATTATCGCCGTGCACGTGCAGCTGCTGAAAATATCATTCCGACAACAACAGGTGCAGCTAAAGCTGTAGCGCTTGTCCTTCCTGAGTTAAAAGGAAAATTAAATGGTATGGCAATGCGTGTACCTACACCAAACGTGTCTGTAGTGGACTTAGTGGCTGAACTTGAAAAAGACGTGACAGCTGAAGAAGTAAATGCAGCGTTCAAAAAAGCGTCTGAAGGCGAACTTAAAGGCATTCTTGAATACAGTGAACTTCCACTAGTATCTGGTGACTATAACGGAAACCCATCTTCTTCTACAATTGATGCGCTTTCTACAATGGTCATGGAAGGTAACATGGTAAAAGTATTATCTTGGTATGATAATGAAACAGGATACTCTAACCGTGTTGTAGACTTAATTGGATATCTTGCTAAAAAAGGTCTGTAATTCGCTTAAATTATAAATAGTAAAAAACCTCACGAAGGTGAGGTTTTTTTTATAACAGCATAAAAAACGCTTGTTTTTGGATAATTATCCGTTTACAGATTATAATGGAAAAGAGAAAAAGGGAGTTGGAAAGTCGTTGACTCCCTTTTTACTAATAGAGTGGAAAATATAGTAACCATATCTAAGGAGGTTCTTGGATTATGAATAAAAAGTCGATTAAAGATATTGAATTAAAAGGAAAACGCGTATTTTGTCGAGTGGACTTCAACGTTCCGATGCAGGATGGTAAGATTTCCGATGATACGAGAATCAAGGCTGCATTACCGACTATCACGTACTTAATCGAACAAGGGGCAAAAGTTATATTAGCCAGTCACCTTGGTCGTCCTAAGGGACAAGTTGTAGAAGAATTACGCTTAGCTCCTGTTGCAGAAAGATTGAGCCAGCTGATCGGCAAAGACGTACAGAGAGCTGATGAAGCATATGGAGAGGCTGTACAATCAATCATCGAAGGGTTAAAGGATGGCGAGCTTCTATTGCTGGAAAACGTACGCTTTTATCCTGGGGAAGAGAAGAATGATCCAGAATTGGCGAAGGAATTTGCTAAACTTGCGGATGTCTATGTCAATGATGCTTTCGGGGCAGCTCACCGTGCCCATGCGTCAACAGAAGGAATTGCCCACCATCTTCCAGCCGTTGCCGGATTGTTGATGGAAAAGGAACTTTCCGTTTTAGGAAAAGCATTATCCGAACCTGATCGTCCATTTACCGCAATCATCGGTGGAGCTAAAGTGAAAGATAAAATCGGCGTCATCGAAAATCTTTTAGAAAAAGTGGATCACTTGATAATTGGCGGTGGATTGGGTTACACCTTTATTAAAGCCCAAGGCCATGAAGTTGGCACGTCGTTATTGGAAGAAGATAAAATCGAACTGGCCAAGTCATTCATTGAAAGTGCGAAGGAAAAAGGCGTCAAAATGCACTTGCCGATCGATGCGGTCGTTACAGCGGAATTTTCTCCTGATGCGGAAACGGAAATTGTCGATATCGATTCAATCCCAAGTGATAAAATGAGTCTTGATATTGGACCTAAAACAAGTGAACTTTTTGCAGATGTCATTAAAGGATCTAAGTTGGTCATTTGGAACGGACCGATGGGAGTCTTTGAATTTGATAAATTTGCGAATGGTACGAGAGCGGTTGCTGAAGCCTTAGCGGATGCAAAAGATACATACAGCATCGTGGGCGGCGGCGATTCAGCGGCAGCAGCGGAGAAGTTCGGTCTTGCCGAGAAGATGTCCCATATTTCAACGGGTGGCGGTGCCTCTCTTGAGTTCATGGAAGGTAAGGAATTACCAGGCGTCGTGGCTTTGAACGATAAGTAAGAATGACAATCCGAGAAAATAACAACTCTAGAAGGGATGGAGAACGAATGAGAAAACCGATTATTGCAGGTAACTGGAAAATGAATAAAACATTATCAGAAGCGACCGGGTTTTTAGAAGAAGTCAATACACTAATTCCAAAAGCGGATAAGATTGATTCGGTAGTCTGTGCTCCGGCATTATTTTTGAATCAACTTGTTCAATCAGCACAAGGAACTGATGTGAAGATTGGTGCACAAAATATGCACTATGAAGAAAATGGCGCATTCACTGGAGAAATCAGCCCGATTTCCCTTGCTGATATCGGCGTTTCCTATGTCATCCTTGGTCATTCTGAACGCCGTGAAATGTTTAATGAAACGGATGAAGCCGTGAATAAGAAAGTGCATGCCGCTTTTAAACATAACCTGACACCTATCGTTTGCTGTGGGGAAACACTTGAGCAAAGGGAAGCTGGGGAAACCAATGATTTCGTTGGAGGGCAGATTGAAAAAGGCCTTGCCGGTCTAACTGAAGATCAATTGAAACAAACGGTCATCGCCTATGAACCAATTTGGGCCATCGGAACTGGCAAGTCATCATCTGCTGAGGATGCCAATGAAGTGTGTGCCCATATCCGTTCAGTTGTGGCTGACAAGTTTTCTAAAGAAGCGGCAGAAGCGGTCCGCATTCAATATGGTGGTAGTGTGAAACCTGAAAACATCAAGGAATATATGGCTCAACCAGATATCGATGGTGCTTTGGTTGGTGGCGCAAGCTTGAAACCCGATTCATTTTTACAATTGTTGGAGGCTGGTCAATATGAGTAAATCGCCTGTCGCTCTTATCATCTTAGACGGCTTTGGATGCCGGAAAGAAGAAGAGGGAAATGCAGTTTATCATGCAAAAAAGCCTAATTTCGATCGATTTTGGGAACAATATCCTCACTCGCATTTAACTGCAAGTGGGGAAGCGGTTGGTCTACCTGCGGGTCAAATGGGGAATTCTGAAGTAGGACACTTGAATATCGGGGCAGGGCGGATCGTCTATCAAAGCTTGACGCGTGTCAATCTTGCCATTCGTGAAGGCGAATTCGCGGAAAACCCAACATTACTTGATGCCATGACCCATGCCAAGGAAAAGGGTACGGCCCTTCACTTGTTCGGTTTACTTTCAGATGGTGGCGTACACAGTCATATTGAGCATTTATATGCCCTTCTGAAGCTGGCAGCAAAAGAAGGCGTCAAAGATGTATTTGTTCATGCATTTTTGGATGGCCGAGATGTCGGACCGAAAACGGCAAAAGGGTATATTAAAGATGCCGAAGCCAAAATGAAGGAAATTGGTGTAGGACAATTCGCTACCATTTCCGGACGTTATTACTCGATGGACCGAGATAAACGATGGGAGCGCGTGGAGAAATCATACCGTTCCATGGTATACGGAGATGGACCAGCATACGGTTCGGCAATGGAGTGTGTGGATGATTCGTATGAACATGGTATTTTCGATGAGTTCGTGATTCCTTCTGTCATTACCGCTGAAGATGGTAAGCCTGTAGCGACAATACAGGACGAAGACGCCGTTATTTTCTATAACTTCCGTCCAGACCGTGCCATTCAAATATCCAATACGTTCACGAACAAGGACTTCCGTTCATTCGATCGTGGTCCGGGACATCCTGAGCACCTTCATTTTGTCTGTTTGACACATTTCTCGGAAACTGTTGACGGATATGTTGCTTTTAAGCCGACAAATCTTGATAATACAATAGGAGAAGTACTTTCTCAAAACAATCTTACACAGCTTCGTATCGCAGAAACGGAAAAATATCCACACGTGACATTTTTCATGAGCGGTGGCCGTGAAGAGAAGTTTCCTGGCGAAGAGAGAATCCTAATTAATTCTCCAAAGGTTGCTACATACGATCTTCAACCTGAAATGAGTGCCTATGAAGTGACGGATGCTTTGCTGGAGCAAATTGAGGCGGACCGCTTTGATGCGATTCTCTTGAATTTTGCCAATCCGGATATGGTTGGTCACTCAGGGATGCTAGAGCCTACTATTAAAGCGATTGAAACCGTCGATGAATGCCTTGGTAAGATTGTCGACCTAATCGTTGCAAAGGGCGGTACAGCCATCATCACGGCCGATCACGGAAATGCCGATGAAGTCGTGACGCTTGAAGGGAACCCAATGACAGCACATACAACAAACCCTGTACCTGTCATTGTCACAAAAAATCAGGTAACATTAAGAACAGGTGGAATTCTAGGTGATTTGGCTCCAACGATGCTTGATTTGCTTGGAGTTGAAAAACCTGTCGAAATGACGGGTAAATCCCTATTATCTAAATAAAACAGCAATAAAAAAGGAGAGATTTAAATGCCGTATATCGAACATGTATATGCACGCGAAGTACTAGATTCACGTGGTAATCCAACAGTAGAAGTAGAAATTCAAACAGAGTCAGGATACTTTGGCCGTGCGATCGTGCCATCTGGTGCATCAACAGGAGAACACGAAGCGGTTGAACTTCGTGACGGAGATAAATCTCGTTACCTTGGCAAAGGGGTACAAAAAGCAGTTGATAACGTAAATAATATCATTGCTGAAGCAGTCATCGGCTTGGATGTAACCAATCAAGCTGGTCTTGATTTAACGATGATTGAATTAGATGGAACAGAAAACAAAGGGAACCTGGGCGCTAATGCGATTCTTGGTGTTTCCATGGCCGCTGCCCATGCTGCAGCAGAATTCTCAGGACTACCATTGTATCGCTACCTTGGAGGATTCAATGCTAAACAACTTCCGACTCCAATGATGAACATCATTAACGGTGGATCACATGCGGACAACAATGTGGACTTCCAAGAATTCATGATTCTTCCTGTCGGTGCTCCTAGCTTTAAAGAAGCCGTCCGTATGGGTGCAGAAGTATTCCATGCATTGAAATCGGTTCTTTCATCTAAAGGCTTAAATACAGCTGTTGGTGATGAAGGTGGATTTGCGCCAAACCTTGGTTCAAACCGTGAAGCCCTTCAAGTTATCATCGAAGCAATCGATAAAGCTGGTTACAAAGCTGGCGAAGACATCTATCTTGGTATGGACGTTGCTTCTTCTGAGTTCTATAACAAAGAAACAGGCAAATACGACCTTGCTGGCGAAGGACGCAATGGCGTGACTTCTGAAGAAATGGTCGCTTTCTATGAAGAGCTAGTGAATGAGTTCCCAATCCTTTCTATCGAAGATGGCTTGGACGAAAATGACTGGGAGGGTCACAAGCTTCTAACGGAACGCCTTGGAACAAAGGTTCAATTGGTTGGTGACGATTTATTCGTTACGAACACGAAAAAATTGGCTGAAGGTATCGAAAAAGGTATCGGCAACTCCATCTTAATCAAAGTAAACCAAATCGGTACATTGACTGAAACGTTCGATGCCATCGAAATGGCTAAACGCGCTGGTTATACAGCAGTCGTTTCTCACCGTTCAGGTGAAACAGAGGATGCAACGATCGCTGACATCGCTGTTGCGACAAATGCAGGGCAAATCAAAACAGGTTCCATGTCCCGTACGGATCGTATTGCTAAGTACAACCAACTTCTTCGCATCGAAGACCAACTTGGTGACTTGGCTGTCTATGGTGGCTTGAAATCTTTCTATAACTTGAAGAAATAATGAAAAAAGGCGCCGCTTCTGACGAGAAGCGGTGCCTTATTTTTTTTGCTGTCACATAATCTACATGCCTTTCCCCTTTTTCAGGGTTTTCCTTATCGTGTATGGTTCCTTTTTTGACCCATTTAGAAGGAAATACAAGCAAATAGTATGAGAAAAAAGGAAAGTAAACCATATGCGGCCCCTTCAAATCCTCTGATGTGAACGAAACCAATATAAAATAGAATAAGTGCCGAAATGATGCCTAAGCCTCCTGGTAACATCTTGAGTAGACGGGGATAGTCTTTTTTACTGAACCACCACGCAAGCGATACTATGAGTATGCCAGGTATAAGGGCAACCCCTAAAGGTCCAACAATCATCATCAAACCCACTCCTCATATATTTTATAATGATTTTAGCATAAATTTCCAATATACTACAATTTAGAAAGGATAAATACGACGGGTGCGATTAGAAAGGACTGAGTGACGATGAAAAAGCTAACTAGGAAGCTTTTCTTTAGTGGGGCTTCAATGTTGTTATCCGGAATGCTTGTAGGATGTGCTGGCAAAGAATCCGCAGTTGATTCTTCAGGAAAAGATGAAATGACAGATTCAGAAGAGGTATCCGGCATAGATGAGAGTGAAGCTACAGATGAGCTAGGGGGGGCAGATGACGAAGCGGCGAATGACATCGCTCCCTCACCGGAAAGTGATGGGAAACAAACAGGTGATAAGAAAGGGAAAGAAACACTATCCATGTACTCTACTGAACAGATTGAGTATGCTAGAATTTGGTTGCAGCTTGGCGCGAATCAGGATATTGATGAATTGAATGTGAGGCATTTTCCGGCAGGCACCCCGCTCAATCCTAATGATGACACCAGTGCTGCCTATCCAAAAGATGTTGTTCAGTTAGCAGGTTCTCGCTTGGTGGATGGATCCGTTACGTATTCTAGCAATGGGGACGGTACGATTCATATATATAATGTCCCTTTACGGTGGGACGGCAGGTATCCCGCTGGTGAGAAGTTCTATACCGACCTGATTACCCATGCAAAGCACTTGTACGTCGATCCGGGTGAGGATGAAGAAATCATAGAGTTAATCCAATTGTTACAGGTTCATTAATATCCCCCTGTATTGTTCAAGGGAGAGCAGTGAATTACCATTGAAACTAGAGGCACTTTCTTTTGTTCCATAAACGTCTAAAGCTAGAGATACCAGCAAGTAATGGGTTTAATCAAACGTTTGATTAAACTCAAAAAAAGGGGCGTCCACCCTCGGACCCCCTCATTATTGTTATTTCTTAGTACTGGCTTCTACCGGTACAGCGTTATAATATTCTTCCAATGTGCTGTTGGCCTCAAATATCTCTGTAGCGACATCGACACCGACGTAGCGGATGTGCCATGGTTCATACTTGTAGCCCGTGATATCCTCTTTCCCCTCAGGATACCGGATGATGAATCCATACTCGTGGGCGTTCTTTGCAAGCCATGCAGATTCTTCTGAGTCACCAAAGCAGTCTTGGGCAGCACAGGCCCCGTCATGTGTTGTGACGTCAATGGATAACCCTGTCTCATGTTCGCTTGTTCCAGGCAGGGCACTATATGTTTTAGCCTTTTCTTCGCCGTCCTGTGCGACGTAGTTACTAAAGATGGCGATCTGAGTTTGGTGTGAACGGTAAGCGGAAACGCCGGCTAGATGCATATTGTCTTTTTCAGCCGCTTGGAACATTTTCTCTAGCGCTTTACCGGCTTCTTTTCTCATCATCCGTTTCTCGATTTTATCTTCGAAGATGAAATCGACTTTAGGGTAGATCAGGTCAGCCGGTTTGTAACTTTCGGGAAGGCTGTATTGTTTATTGACCAGGACTGGTATACTTTCAGGCTCGGCTAATGTCTGAAGGCCTTCCTGGGCAGGTTTTGCCGTTGTATCGACGGCAACTTGATGTTTGACTTGCCCTGCAGAATCATCCTTCTGCGTTTCTTCTGAGGCATTCTGGGATGATTGTTCTTCGTTTTGTTCTATCTTCTCATCCGATGAAAAATCGAACGAACATCCAGCTAGTAAGATGAAGGAAGAAAGAGCGGTTGCGGTGAATATAGGTTTTAACATACGAAAAGCTCCTTGGTATAAATAAGATTTCCAAAAAAATAAGGTTCTAAGAATATTATCGGGATAAATAGTCCCTTGTTAACTCCCGCTGGTATTTATCTAGAAACAAGCCAATCCAGATGATCATCAATAAGAAAGGAAAATCATTACGGATGGCGGCTTCGACCACGGGGGTTGTCCAAAAGTGGGAAAGGAACCCGGAAGCACTGTTCATCGTAACTGTTTCAAAGCTGACAAGCGCATGTAAGGCGAGCCAGAGAATGGTAAGCGTATTCGTACCAAACCCTATGACGGCGGCTATGATACTCAATAAAAAGGCCGCTAATCCTAGTAATAAGACGCTGATGCCCGATTGGAAAAAGTCGATGCTGCTATCTGAAAGTCCATTATAAATAATAGCAGTAAAATAAATGGTTGTCGTGATATATGCAGCAAATAATAAATATCGGTTTCCATGATACTTGGCTAGCAGCAGTAGAAGTGGTGAGAGAATGATTAACAGGACACTTATTAAATTACTGCCGTTTGCCCAAAGGGAGTAACCGGCTACCGCGGAGAATAGGATGGTCAGTATATCAAGAATCCGGAGTATGGGCTTAAACATAGGAACACCTCTTTCTTCTCTTTTAAGTGAATTATCTCAAATTTTGATTCAAAAAGAAAACAATGACTATGAAGTCTAGGAATTCTTTCCATTATTCCATAACAATGATTGTGGATACCTTATGGGTGTGGTAAAGTTAAGGTAATTGTTTATTGGTTCTTCAGGAGGTGTAATTGCATGCATGCATTACTCATAACGCTTTTGGTGATTGTCAGTATCGCGCTTATCGTGACGGTATTGCTTCAATCAGGAAAAAGTGCAGGTTTATCAGGTGCGATTGCTGGCGGTGCTGAGCAGTTATTCGGAAAGCAAAAAGCACGCGGCTTAGACCTTGTTCTTCATCGGGCAACTATCGTATTAGCTGTTTTATTCTTTGCTTTAACTTTACTTGTTGCGTACTTTGATGTGTAATGGATCAAAAAATGAGTCTAGCTAAATAGCTAGGCTTTTTTCTTTGCACAATAGTTGCAGGAATAGCTATAGTTAATTTAGAAATTATAAAAACAAGTGATGATGACAGTTACAGTTAAAGGAGCCTATTACATATGAAAATGAAGCTGCAAAAGCCCTTTACCTTTGAAGGTGGAAAAAGGGCGGTCTTACTTTTACATGGATTTACGGGTAATTCCGCCGATGTACGAATGCTTGGACGATATCTCGAAAAGAGAGGATATACCTGCCATGCGCCGCACTATAAAGGACATGGTGTCCCACCTGAAGAATTGGTGGAAACGGGTCCTTCTGACTGGTGGAAAGATGTGATGATGGCCTATGATTTTCTAAAAGAAAAAGGCCATACGGAAATTGCTGTTGCCGGACTGTCATTAGGAGGCGTATTTTCTCTCAAATTAGGTTACACTGTACCTATAAAGGGTATCGTATCAATGTGTGCGCCTATGTATATCAAAAGTGAAGAAGCGATGTATAAAGGAGTATTGGACTACGCTAGAGAATTTAAAAAGTACGAGGGAAAAGAGCAAGATCAAATCGAAGAGGAAATGGGCCGCTTTGCTGATAAACCCATGCGTACATTAAAAGCTCTTCAAGAATTGATAACGGATGTACGTGAGCACGTAGATCATATCTACGCACCGACTTTTGTCGTCCAGGGTCGACATGATGATGTTATCAATTCAAAAAGTGCCGATATTATTTATGAAGCTGTCGAGTCGCCCGTTAAGCAATTCAAATGGTATGAAGAATCCGGCCATGTCATCACCCTTGATAAAGAGCGTGAACAGCTGCATGAAGATGTATTAGAATTTTTAGAAAGCCTGGATTGGTCCGAATAATAAATTAATCATACCCTGAATAGGAGGGTTTTTATGGAAGATAATATTCAAGAACATATAAATAAGCTTCTGACATACATGAAAGATGAAGCATATAAGCCACTTACGGTACAAGAATTGGAAGAGGCCCTTAAAATCGAAGACTCGGCGGACTTCAAGAATTTCGTGAAGGCGCTAGTTAAGATGGAAGAAAAGGGGTTGGTTGTCAGGACGAGAAGCAATCGTTATGGCCTGCCTCAAAAAATGAATCTATTCCGTGGTAAATTAACCGGACATGCAAAGGGATTTGCCTTTGTGACGCCGGAAGATAACCCGGGAATGGATGATATTTTCATCCCGCCGAATGAAACAGGAACAGCGATGCATGGAGATATTGTCATGGTCCGGGTTTCATCGGAAACATCTGGTTCAAGACAGGAAGGTACAGTCATCAGGATCCTTGAACGTGGGATCAAACAAGTGGTCGGTACATATTCTGAAAGCAAAAGTTTCGGATTTGTCATCCCAGATGATAAGAAAATCGCCAATGATATTTTCATCCCCCAGCATGCTTCCCATGGAGCGGTGGAAGGGCATAAAGTTGTCGTTAAGCTTACCTCTTATCCGGAAGGACGCGTCAGCGCAGAGGGAGAAGTCATTGAAATCCTCGGTCATAAAAATGATCCAGGTGTAGACATTCTATCCGTCATCCATAAATATGGCCTTCCGATGGAATTCCCTGAAGATGTGATGGAGCAAGCTAATGCTGTTTCAGATACCATCAAAGAATCCGAAATTGGAAACCGCCGGGATTTACGCAATGAAGTATTGGTTACGATAGATGGAGCGGACGCGAAGGACTTGGATGATGCTGTTGGGGTTACTAAACTCGAAAACGGCAACTATAAGCTTGGCGTACATATTGCCGATGTCAGCCATTATGTGACAGAAGGTTCACCGATTGATAAGGAAGCACTTGAAAGAGGGACGAGCGTGTATTTGGTTGACCGGGTCATTCCTATGATCCCGCATCGTCTATCGAATGGGATTTGTTCATTGAATCCGCAGGTCGATCGCTTCACGTTATCGTGTGAAATGGAAATCACACCGGATGGGGAAGTCGTTTCTCATGATATTTTCGATAGTGTCATTAAAACGACGGAACGGATGACATATGGCAATGTGAACAAGATTCTTGTCGATAAAGACGAAGAACAAATGGAACGCTATGAATCCCTTGTTCCAATGTTTCAGAATATGGAGCAATTGGCTGCCATCCTTCGTAAGAAACGGATGAATCGCGGGGCAATCGACTTTGATTTCAATGAGGCCAGAGTAATTGTTGATGAAGAAGGCCACCCAACGGATGTAGTTTTACGTGAAAGATCAGTCGCAGAGAAGCTGATTGAAGAATTCATGCTTGCTGCTAATGAAACTGTTGCAGAACACTTCAACCGTCTTGATGTGCCATTCATTTACCGTATTCATGAAGATCCGAAACCGGAAAAGTTACAACGTTTCTTTGAATTCATCACGAACTTCGGATATATCGTCCGTGGATCTGCCAATGATGTACATCCAAAGGCTTTGCAGGACATCATCGAAGCCGTTGCTGGTAAGCCTGAAGAAACGGTCATCTCGACCGTCATGCTCCGTTCCATGCAACAAGCAAAATATGATCCGGAAAGCCTGGGTCACTTTGGTCTATCGGCCGAGTTTTACACTCATTTCACATCACCGATCCGCCGTTACCCAGATTTAATCGTCCACCGCTTAATTCGGACGTATTTGATCGAAGGGAAACTCGATGAAGCGACTAAAGAGAAGTGGAATGCCATTTTACCGGATATCGCGGACCATACATCGAAACGCGAACGTCGCTCCGTTGACGCGGAACGGGAAACGGATGATTTAAAGAAAGCAGAATATATGCTTGATAAAATCGGAGAAGAATATACAGGGATCATCGGCTCCGTTACGAATTTCGGAATGTTTGTCGAGTTGCCGAATACCATCGAAGGGCTTGTCCATGTCAGCTTCATGACAGACGATTACTACCGCTTTGATGAGCGTCAGCTTGCAATGATCGGGGAACGGACAGGAAAAGTGTTCCGGATTGGCGACGAAATCGACATTCGGGTATCCAACGTCAATAAAGAAGAACGGGCGATTGATTTTGAAATCATCGGCATGAAAGTAAGCCGTCCGCGTCCTTCAGGCGAGAAGAAAATCTTCAAGGCCAATTCAGGTCCAGGCGGCCGAAAGCGCAAAGGCGGAGATTCAAGAGGATCGGAACGCAAAGGCGGCCGTAGTGGTGACACCCGAAACGGTGGAGCTTCTTCTGACAAAAAGCCGAAAAAGAAGAAAAAGTTCTTTGAAAATGCGCCGGCAGCGAAGCGTAAAAGAAAACCTAAAAAGAGATAAAACGGAAGAGAGGATGATCCAGTCATCCTCTCTCCGATTGGATAAAAGGGGAGAGTTAGATGCCAAAAGGCTCAGGAAAGCAATTAGCGCAAAATAAAAAAGCGTACCATGATTTTTTTATCGAACAAACATTTGAAGCGGGTATCGTATTAAAAGGGACCGAAATCAAGGCCATCCGTGCAGCACGGCTGAATTTGAAGGATGCCTTTGCCAAGATAGAAAACGGCGAAATCTACCTTTACAATATGCATATCAGCCCTTATGAGCAGGGGAACCAGTTTAACCATGATCCTTTGCGGACAAGGAAGCTTCTTTTACACAAGAAGGAAATCAATAAACTGATCGGTGAGACGAAGGAAACGGGTTACACCATCGTCCCATTGAAAATGTATTTGAAAAATGGCTTCGCCAAGGTTTTAATCGGGTTGGGTAAAGGGAAGAAACAATATGACAAGCGTGATGACCTGAAGAAGAAAGAAGCAAAACGTGATATCGAACGTGCTTTCCGCGATCGTCAAAAGATGTAGGGTTACCAAGACCTTACAATTGATTTTTTGATTCAATCTGTTATAATTAAACCTGTACCGATGACAACTGAATATCAGCCAACTTGCTGACTATTCTTTTCTCGTACGCTCCATTCTTATCATGGGGACGTTACGGATTCGACAGGGATAGTTCGAGCTTAAGTTGCGAGTCGAGGGGATCGGCCTCGTTAAAACGTCAACGCCTATAACTGGCAAACAAAACAACAACCTAGCTTTCGCTGCGTAACAACAGACGTTAAGCTGTTCCTCCCTCCATGGCCCACGTGGTAGGGTAAGGGACTCACTCTAAGTGGGATACGCCGGAATCCACCGTCTGAGGATGAAGGAAGAGACCAATCAGACTAGCTGCTCTGCCGCCTGTCGATAGGCTAATGAGTTCGCGAAACGCGAATATATCGACTACACTCGTAGAAGCTTAAGTGCCGTTATGTCTGGACGTGGGTTCGACTCCCACCGTCTCCACCAATACATATATTGGTGGTTTTTTGTGTTTTGGGACATAATGTCCAACAAGAATAATAAAATAAATTCCCTCTTTTTATTCTCCTAATACTCCTATAGAGCCAAATGCGTCAACTACTAAAGAATAAGCACCTTACTAATGAATATCCTCTCCCAATAGAACTATCATAATAATTTTGATTCCTAACAATTAAAATAATTCCTTTATATCATAGGAAAAATCCATTTTTCTAACGAGATATACGCTTCATTTCTTATGGTTACCAGATAGTGGATTTTATAATTTAAAATATCTGCCGATAACTATTTAGAGAAAACTCTTATCCGTTCAACGTACAAGAGAGTGGTCAATATTACTAGATATAAGGGAGAGTTAGAAATGGATAACTCGATAGACAAATCGGAAAGTAAGAATGAGCCAAGGAATAAGAGGCGGAAGCTAAGAAAAATGCAATTCAAGCTTACCTTAGGCGCAAAAATAAATTTCATTGTATTAGGAATCATATTGCTTTTTTCCGTAATCGTAGGTGCTGTGGTAGTGCAACAAGTATCAAAAGGAGTCAAAACAGTATCAGTCGAGAAAGCAAAAGGAGATTTAGCTTCAGCTTACAGATTCATAGATACGAAGTATCCTGGAGATTGGAAAATAGACGGAGGAAAATTATATAAGGGTACTGTGGCAATGAACGGGAATTTCGACCTCGTTGATACTATTGGAAAAGATACTGGTGACACAGTTACATTATTCCAAGAAGACACCCGAGTTGCTACGAATGTGCTGAATAATGGAGAACGGGCTATTGGAACGAAAATTTCAGAAGAAGTGAAAGATGTCGTTTTAATACAAGGTAAAAATTATAGAGGTGAAGCTAAAGTGGTTGGTAGTATATTACAGACTGCTTATATGCCACTATTAGATGGAAATGGACAAGCAATCGGAGTATTGTATGTAGGAGTATCACAAGAAATTGTTGACTCAACACTGTCATCCTTCTTCAAGATCTTCATCATAGTCTTAACCGGAATCATTGTATTATCTGGAATACTTACAATCTGGTTTACACAGAGACTTAAGAAAAGATTAACGAATGTTTCACATGTATTAGAATTAGCAGGCAAGGGAGATTTCAGATCTGTGTTAAAAGACAATGGAACAGATGAAATCAGTGTATTATCAAATCATTTTAATCTCATGAGTAATAATCTTAAAATCATGATTCAAAAAGTTTTGCGGACTTCCGAGCTAGTTGCCTCCTCATCAGAACAACTAACAGCTGGTACGGAACAAACAAGTAAGGCTACTGAACAGATTACGGAGTCAATACAAGAAGTAGCTAGTGGAGCAGAAAGTCAAACGATTTCAATAGAAGAGACTGGCGAGGCGATGGAAGAAGTTTCACAGGGTATTCAGACCATGGCCAATAATTCTGCCGAAATTGCCCTTGCAGGCTCTCATGCCTCTGAAAAGGCTTATGATGGTGAAGGGTTTGTTAATAAAACTGTGAATCAAATGAAAGCTATTCATACTTCTGTTCATGAAAGCGGCGAGGTAATTAAATTGCTAGGCAAGAGGTCTAAAGAAATCGGTGACATCACAAAGGCAATTACAGAGATTGCGAATCAAACGAATTTACTTGCATTAAACGCAGCAATTGAAGCGGCAAGAGCGGGTGAACAAGGTAAGGGGTTTGCAGTAGTGGCAGACGAAGTGCGTAAGTTAGCGGAACAATCACAGAAATCAGCTATCCAAATTTCGGAATTAATTATTGAAATTCAAGGAGATATGGAACGGTCTAATTTTTCTATTAATCAAGTAAAAACAGATGTAAATGAAGGACTTGAAATTGTTAGACAGACTGAAGAAAGCTTTAGTGATATTCGTCTCGCATTGGATAAATCGGGTAAACTTGTCCAACAAATGGCATTCATATCTGAAATCATTTCTGCAGGCGCCCATGAGGTTTCCTTAACAGTTGCTGATATCACGAACATTTCAAAAGAAACATCTATGCATTCTCAAAATGTTGCTTCAGCGACAGAGGAACAATTAGCCTTTATGCAAGAAATCACTTCATCAGCCAATGCACTTACCACTATGGCAGGCAACCTTCAAGAACTAGTGGATCAATTCAAAGTGTAAATATAAAAAAAAGCATCAAGTTATAATGAACTTACCTGCACCCCAATTGTATCTAACAAATGGGGTGCAGTTTTTCTGAGGATAAATCTTACAAAAAAATAAAAGTGTTAAAACGTCAATTGAGTGCGCAAACAGGGGACATACGCTTTTGATCTTTCCTTCACCGAGAGAATATTAAATGACTTTTGATGTTAAAAAAAATATAGAGTGGCCGATAAAATATATACAGGCAAAAGGAAATGGAACATTATACTCATTTCAGGACGGATTTATATTTCATCTACTTAAAAGGTGGGGTTCATCATGACTAAGAAGTACGATATTAACATCAATTCAAGCAAAAAGGTAATAGAGATGTTTGTAGGTGGTTCATTTACACCAGCCGACGCACAGGCATTCACGAACGATTATCACAAAATGGTAGGGTCAATCGACGCATCTGTTTACACATTGGAAATTGATTGTACGACAATGAATGTCGTTACATCGCAAATGATTCCTGAATTAGAAGGTTCTTATAAACTATATAAACAGTCCGGATTCAAAAAAATCATCTTCAAAATTAAAGATAGTACAATCTTGAAAATGCAATTGGCACGTTTAGCGCGAAATACGGGTCTTTCACAAGTAGAAGTAGTGAAAATATAAAAGATGCTCGTCCTAAAAAAATCTTTGCTTTTAAAAGAGATAAGAAACTTCACAGGTTCTAAATGTCATAAAATATAAAGGGGAAACACAACACGATATGTCTTACATCAGAATTAAGAACGTCGCAATCTATCACCCGGAAAAATCCGTAAGTAATGATTTTTACCTAAAACATTTCCAAGAGAAAAAAGGAAAAAACATTCAAAACTTTTTAAATGTTATGGGAAGAAAAGAACGGTATTTGATTGATAATGATGAAGAAAATGGTTTAACGATGGGAATTGAAGCAGCTAGACGGGTGCTTCAAAAAGCTAACTTGTCAGGAAAAGATATGGATATGATTGTATTTAGCACCCAGATTCCTGAAACCACTTATCCAACTAATGCAGTGCTTGTCCATCAAGCCATAGAGGCAAATAATCATACGATTGTTCTAGATTCCAATGCAAACTGTGCTGGTATGTTAGTGGCAGTAGATCAAGCCAGTCGATATATGTTATCCAATCCTTATGTTAAAAAAGCATTAATCGTGGGTTCAGATTACAATTCATTATTGAGTAGCCCGGATGATGAAATTACATATGCTAATTATGGAGATGCGGCTGCGGCAGTGATTCTAGAAAAAACAGAAGAAAATACTGGTTTTATTGATTCCATTTATTATACGGATCCGATGCATCAAGAATTCATTAACTATCCGGTAAACGGATTGTCAAAGACACTAAAAGGCACGGGCAACGGAAGATATATAAAATGGCTTCCTTTTGATGCTTCAGATTCTCTACCGCCTACATATAATATGATCAATCAGATTCTAGAAAGAAATAACTTGAAGGTAAGCGATATTAAATCCTATTGTTTCTCTCAATTCGCTTTAGGGAACATCCTTAAGATTCAAGAAAATCTGAAAATCGAGGATAAGCAAATTACCTACGTGGGAGATCGCTTTGGATACACAGGTACAAGTAGTCCTTTCATTGCGTTTCATGAAGCAATAGAAACGGACCAGATTCAACGCGGTGACTATGTCTTGTTCTGGACTGTTGGTGCAGGATTTGAATTGATTGCTATATTATTTAAGTATTGAACCACGCGCATTTTCATTATGAAGAAGTCTTGTAAACATATATTTTAAATCATATATCGGTTGAAAACCAATGCTTAAATTGTCGTAGACAGTTTAGGCATTTTTTTATTTAAGAAGGAAATCATGATCTTGCAGGGAATAAGGACTAAAGCATAGAATCGAAGGCGGGCACATTTTAAAAATCGGGGGAATATAAATGGAAATGGACGTGATCGTTGTCGGAGCTGGTCTTGCAGGGTTAGTGGCCACGGCGGAGCTAGCTGATGCCGGGAAGCGGGTTCTACTTTTGGATCAAGAACCTGAAGCATCTATGGGTGGGCAGGCATGGTGGTCCTTTGGTGGTTTATTCCTTGTGGATTCACCTGAGCAGCGTAGGCTTGGAATCAGGGACTCTAAGGAACTTGCTTGGCAGGACTGGCTGGGGACCGCTGGTTTTGATAGGGAAGAGGACGAAGATTATTGGGGCAAGAAATGGGCGGAGGCGTATGTCGAGTTCGCTGCCGGGGAAAAAAGGGAATGGCTATCCTCCCAAGGTATACGCTTTTTTCCGGTAGTCGGCTGGGCTGAGCGTGGTGGCTATCTGGCTGAAGGCCATGGCAATTCGGTTCCGCGGTTTCATATCGTATGGGGGACAGGGCCTGGCATCGTTAAACCGTTTGAAGAGAGAGTTCGCAGGGCAATGGAAAAGGGGCTTGTCGACTACCGCCCCCGCCATCGGGTCAATGAATTGATGACGGAAAATGACGCGGTAATCGGGGTGGGAGGATCGATACTCGTTCCAAGCTCGGCAGGCCGAGGTGAGGCGAGTTCCCGGGAAGTGGTCGGGGATTTTACCTTTCATTCGAAGGCTGTCCTTGTCACAAGCGGTGGAATTGGTGCCAATCATGATTTGATTAGAACAAACTGGCCAGCTCGACTTGGGAAAGCGCCGAAGACGATGATTTCCGGTGTACCGGAGCATGTGGACGGAAGGATGCTGGCCATCACGGAAAAAGCGGGTGGGAGGATCGTCAACCGCGACCGGATGTGGCACTATACGGAAGGAATCAAAAACTGGGACCCGGTTTGGGATAAGCATGGGATTCGCATTCTCCCAGGTCCGTCGTCGCTTTGGCTGGATGCAAAAGGGCGACGATTTCCAGCCCCGAATTTTCCTGGGTTCGATACGTTGGGGACGCTTGAGGCGATCCAGAAGACCGGATATGATTATTCCTGGTTCATCTTGACGCAGAAAATCATTGAAAAGGAGTTTGCATTGTCAGGTTCTGAACAAAACCCCGATTTGACGGGGAAGAGCATTCGAAAGGTTCTATCCCGTGTACTGCCCGGTGCTCCAGCTCCCGTACAAGCTTTTATGGATAAGGGTGAGGACTTTGTCATTGCAGGTACAGTATCGGAACTGGTCGATGGCATGAACAAGATTACTGGGGAGAATTTACTGAGTGCTGAAGAGATTGAAAGGCAAATTTTAGCGAGGGACCGGGAGATGGACAACACATTCACGAAAGACCTGCAAATCACGGCCATGCGGGGGGCGCGAAATTATATCGGTGACCGATTTGTGAGAGTGGCTTCTCCCCATAAAATCCTGGACCCCAAAAAGGGCCCGCTGATTGCTGTACGGTTACATATAGTCAGTAGAAAGACGCTGGGAGGATTGCAGACGGATTTATCTGGTCGAGTCCTTAACGCAATAGGAAAGCCAGTGACTGGGCTTTATGCAGCAGGCGAGGTATCCGGATTCGGAGGTGGCGGTGTCCACGGTTATCGCTCCATGGAAGGGACATTTCTGGGTGGGTGCCTATTCTCGGGGCGACAGGCTGGACGTGCGATTGCAGATAATATAGATTGATGGACTTGCCTGGGCGCTGGTCCTTTTTTTGTCGAAAAATCGATATAATATGCAATTGCGAAGATAAAATCCTGTTTGTGAAGATAAATATTCGGAAAGTGAAGATAAAGTCCTTAATTTGGTTGATATAACATTTCACAATTAGAATCCAAAGTTTGAAGATAAAACGTCAAAGGACGGACTGTAATATCAGCAAGTCTTTAATGAAATTTATCTGATATTGTCGAAAAATCGATATATCAGATAAATGGGAAGATAAAAGAGCATTTTCCGAAGATAAAATCCCGTTTGTGAAGATAAATATTCGAAAAGCGAAGATAAAACTCATTCGGAGGATATAAATCGAGAGTTTAAAGGAATATCACGTTCTGCCATAGAATTTATGGAGAGAATAACAAGATTGGAGTGATCAAATGATTATAAAGGAACGTAAAATCCCGCTTTCTATCCTGAAATTACAGGCTTTGTTGCGCAGGCTTCCACCAGCCCATCCGAAAATCCCCTTTATTATGAGTGAACTTAGTAAAAAGGAAGCTGGCTATAGGGGAGAGTGCGCTATCGATTTTCCTTTGAGTTTTCTTGAAACGAAGGAGTATTTCATATTCCATGATATCAGGTTACAGGATCAAACTCGTTTTTTCCAAATTGATACGTTATTACTATCCAGAAAATTCATCCTCATCATCGAAGTGAAGAATATAGCAGGTTCCCTCTATTTCGATTCCACTTTTAATCAGCTCATACGGACGAAAGACGGAAAAGAGATGGGGTTTCCAGATCCCCTGATTCAAATTGAGCGTCATGAATCACAATTGAAGAGTTGGTTTTTGCAACATGGGCTGACAGAACCCCCAATTTACTCTCTGGTCGTAATTAGTAATCCTCAAACAATTATCCGCGCGAATCCTGAAAACCGAAATCTTCATTACAAAGTCATCCATCGTGATACCCTACCTTTTAAAATCCACCAAATCGAAAAATCCATCAACCAACCAAGTCTCAGTGATAAAGAATTGAAAAAAATCATCAAAATCATCAATAAGCATCATACTGAAGCGGATGCTTCCGTTCTCGAACGGTTCAATCTTTCCATGGAGGACCTTATAAAAGGAGTCATCTGTGAGAAGTGTTTGATGTCTCCATTATTGAAGCAGCGTAGGGAATGGAGATGCTCCAGGTGTGAGCACGAGAGTAAAGATGGACATATTCGAGCATTAAAAGATTATTATTTCCTACTTGGTCCCACGATAACGAATCGACAATTAAGGGAGTTTTTACGTGTTTCATCTTCTGCTAGTGCGACAAGGATTTTGCGTTCCATGGACCTTGTCAGTGAAGGGGTGAATAAGGGGAAAGTGTATAGGTTGCCTTTCGAATATGAAAAAGAGGCTGACTCCAATTGAGCCAGCCTCTACCTATTAGGATTGATTAACTAAGTCTTCCGCTAATGATGCGAAAGTTTCACCAATGTAGGATTCTTCATCAAAAACGTTGGCGTCGTTGTTTTCTTTACGGTTCGAGAATGGGATGGTCGCGATCACTTCTGTTCCAAGACGTTTCGCAAGCATTTCTCCGCCGCCTTTTCCGAACAGGTAGTTCTTCGATCCATCTTGTTCTTCAAAGTAAGCCATGTTTTCGATTATACCGACGATTTCGTGTTTCGTATGCTTGGCCATTGCACCTGCTCTTGACGCAACAAAAGAGGCGACATTATGTGGTGTAGTTACGATGATTTCTTTACCTTGTGGAATCATGGCAGCAACATCGATCGCTACGTCACCTGTACCTGGAGGTAAGTCAAGCAACATGTAATCTAATTCTCCCCAATGCGTGTTCACAAGGAAGTTTTTGATCCACTTGTTCAGCATTGGTCCGCGCCACATAACAGGGTTATCATCGGCTGCAAAGAAGCCCATCGACATGACCTTTACACCGTGGCTTTCCACAGGAATGACAGTTTGGTCGATCATCGTCGGTTTTTGGGTGATGCCCATCATGGCCGGAACACTGAAACCGTAAATGTCAGCATCCAGAATACCGACACGTTTGCCCAATCGTGCTAGTGCTACTGCAAGATTGATTGTCACGGTAGATTTGCCGACGCCGCCTTTACCACTTGTGATGGCAATGAACTTCACACCTGAATCAGGAGCAAGCATTTTTGGCATACCAGTCTCGGTTGTCGCGTTGCCTTTTAATACTTTCGTCAATGTTTCCCGTTCTTCTTTGGTCATTGAACCAAATTTCAAGGACACACTTAATGCACCGATTTTTCTTAAAGAGCTTTCGATATCTTCTTGAATCTTAGCTTTTAGTGGACATCCTTGAATGGTAAGGACAACTTCTAATGAAACATGTCCCTCCATGATATTGATGTTTCGAACCATATTCAGTTCAACGATACTTCTATTCAACTCCGGATCTTGAACGTGTTTTAAGGCATCTATGACGTTTTCTTTTGTTATCATTTCATCCGTCCTTTATAGTTATAATTTTAAAAAAGACTCAAAAGAGGCTGATGCCTCTTTTAAGCCTTCATACTATTTATTGTTTACATTCGACTTGGGGATAGTCTGTTTAAATTTTTGTTACTATTTTAGTTCTTTACCCATTCCTTTTAGGAAATGGATGCCGAAACCAATTGCACGATTAATGTCGGGGTCGTTCAATACTTTTACTAAATTCATGACACCGATTTTTTTATCGGTCTCAATGAATTTGCTACCTTCATCGATGCCTGCAAGTGCGCTGCTAAGGAGCTTTGTCACTTGGTCAGTATCAGCCTTCATCAAGGCTCCAGTTGCACCCATAAGCGTGTTGATTAAGTTGGTTACGGGTTCTCTGGTTACTTGTCCAAGAGCGACTTTTGCTATTTGTTCTTTTCCTCTAAGCATCGAAGTGGCGGCATCAAGCACGCCGCAGTCGTTCAGCTCACCGAGGATGTTAAACACACTGTTTAACATCTCTTCATTATCGGTGACGAGCATTTTTAGTTCTTCGATTTTCTGTAACTTGATTTCTTCCTCTGTTATAGGATTATGGATTTCCGTGATAGGAGCTGCCATGATCTTCACCCTCCTTATTATTTATCTGTTAAGTGTACATAACCTGGGCGTGCCCACTTACGTTGAACCTCAACACCATTTTGAGGGTGACGTTTTTTATTACGTGGGTTAGATCCCGGCAATGGAATTTCTCCGCTTTCTTTAAGCACTTCCATACGTACCTTCGTTTGTTTATAAGCAGGTGTACTTGTACGTTGATCATATATAGGACCAGTCAGGAAGTTGATGGCTGAATCCTTGTCGACTGAGTTCATCGGTAGGAATAGTTCATTTTTCTTCACTCGGTCTGTAATCAGCACTCTCAATTTGACGGCACCATATGGTGATACCAATCGAACTAATCCGCCATCACTCACTTGACGTTCCTTGGCTAACTCCGGAGAAACTTCAACGAAAATGTCAGGAACCTTAGATTGAATTCCGTTAGATTTATTCGTCATATTTCCTTCATGGAAATGTTCAAGCATACGTCCATTATTGATATGAAGATCGAATTCTTCAGGGAATTTATGTGGTTCTACCCAATCAGCTATGGCAAAGCGAGCTTTTTTATCAGGGAAGTTGAAGCCATCCGTATAAAGAAGCGGTGTGCTTGATCCATCATGACTTCCCCATAGGAAGCTGTTCCAGCCTTCAAGTACTTCGTAATTGGCTTGGCTGAAAATAGGTGACAGGCTTGCCATTTCATCATAGATGTCACTAGGATGAGTGTAATTCCAATTTGCACCTAAGCGGTTAGCGATTTCTTGGGTGATTTCCCAGTCCGCTCTAGAATCTCCCAAAGTAGGAAGTGCTTTATATAGACGTTGGACACGGCGCTCTGTATTCGTGAATGTTCCATCCTTTTCAAGAGAAGGAGCTCCCGGTAATACTACGTCTGCATATTGGGCTGTTCTAGAAAGGAAGATATCTTGAACAACAAAGAAGTCTAGGCTTGATAATACTTTATCCACATGGTTTGCATCAGAATCAACAAGTGCCATATCTTCACCGACAAGGTACATCGCTTTCATGTCGCCTTTTTCAATGGCTTCCAGCATTTCAATATTGTGCATACCTGGTTTGTTGTCAATTTTGACACCATATGCTTCTTCGAATTTAGCACGGGCAGCATCATCCGTAACACGTTGGTATCCTGGTAGGAAGTTCGGTAGAGTTCCCATATCACAAGCACCTTGAACGTTATTATGGCCACGAAGCGGATAAGCTCCAGCCCCTGGACGACGGTAGTTACCTGTAGCCAATAGAAGGTTAGAGATGGCAGCCGACGTATCGGAAGCACCAGTGTTTTGTGTAACACCCATTCCCCAAAGAATACAAGTACCATCTGCATCGCGAATCGCTTCTGCAATTTGGATCAATGTTTCTTTTGAAATTCCTGTGTTTAACTCTGCATAATCAAGGGTATATTTTTCTAGTATCTCTTTATAATCGTCAAAGAAGTGAACATTTTCATCGATGAATTCTTGATCATGCCAGCCTTGGTCGATCATATATTTAGTAACGGCCATCAACCAAACTTGGTCAGTACCTTGTTTTGGACTGATATGGATGTCAGAACGCTCAGCCATTTCGTTTTTACGTACATCGGCAACAATCAGTTTTTGTCCGTGTAGCTTATGTGCACGTTTTACGCGTGTGGCTAGAACAGGATGTCCTTCGGCTGGATTTGCACCGACGATGATGACAAGTCCTGCTGCAGCGATATCTTTAATCGTACCAGCATCTCCACCCATACCGACTGTGCGGAATAATCCGTCTGTCGCAGGAGATTGACAATAACGAGAACAGTTGTCGACGTTATTTGTTTCGAACATTTGACGTGCTAATTTCTGAATCACATAGTTTTCTTCATTCGTGATTTTAGATGAAGAAATGAATCCTACGGAATTGCCACCGTATTGTTGTTTGATTGAACCAAGTCTTGATGCAACCAAGTCAAGGGCTTCATCCCAGCTTGATTCAACGAATCTACCATTTTTACGGATCAATGGTTTAGTGATACGTTTTTCAGAGTTTACGAAATCCCAACCAAATTTCCCTTTAACGCAAGTGGAAATCGCATTAACTGGTCCTTCATGCGTAGGTTGAACTTTAAGGATTTTGCGCCCTTTTGTCCAAACTTCGAATGAACAGCCGACACCACAGAACGTACAAACCGTTTTCGTTTTCTTCGTACGTGTATCACGCATAGCTGCTTCTATATCAGAAACAGGGAAAATTACGCTGAAATCAGGCTCGACATCTTTAACTAGGTCGATCATTGGTTCCATAATATCTTCTTTCATGGCTGTCATGAAGCCAGCCTCTCCAAGCATGGATTTCTCCATTAACGCATTACATGGACAGATAGTTACACATTGTCCGCAACCCACACATGATGAATTATTGATTTCAGTTCCTTCATCCCAAATAACACGTGGACGTTCTGCTTCCCAATCGATGGATAGCGTTTCATTAACCTGTAGATTTTGACAAACCTCTACGCATTGTCCGCAAGCGATACATTGGTTCGCATCATAGCGGTAGAATGGATGGGACATGTCCACAGCCAAATCCGGTGTAGTTTTAGGCGTAAAGTCTTGGTGCGGGATTTCCATTAATTCTACAGTGTTGTGCAGTTTACAGTTGCCGTTATTATTGTCACAAACTGTGCAATATAATAGGTGATTCTCAAGAAGACGATCCATTGCTTCATTTTGTGCTGCTTTTGCACTTGTTGAATCCAATGAGATATCCATGCTGCTATTGACTTTTGTCGAGCATGATCTAACAAGTTTCCCATTCACTTCCACGATACACGTATCGCATGTTTGAATCGGGTCTACTTCAGGAACATAACAAACCTGTGGATGGGCTATCTTATTTTCATTGATAACTTCCAAGATTGTCGATCCAGTTTTTGCTTTATAATCCAAGCCATTGATTTTAATAGTAATTGAATCGCTCATAATTTTTCCCCCTCTTATTACCAAAAAACACGAAAAAAACCACCATGATTACACCTCTGTCTCTGAACAGTGATGTAAGTCATGGTGGAAAAGTTTAAAAGCAAATCTTGCCAATATACCAATCCAAACCATTATATAAATGATGGATAAAAGATAGAAACATAACAAATCTTATTATGTGACCAACTTTCACAAAGGTATTATACCTTTAATTATAAAAAGAAACAATCAGTATGAGAAAAGTAGTTATTTTCAATAAACTTTTTTTTTTAATCTTATTGCTTTATGATAAGGAAATACTAGATGAAATATCATATGTTAGGAGCGAAATCAAGATGTCAAAAGTAATCCATGAATTCAATGATATGATTCGAAAGCTCCGAAAAGAACTATTCGGAAAAGGGCCAGAGCGTATTCATACGGTTTTTGTAGATAATATGGCTGTTTCCACGCTATATGGGAATTTGACTCCGACGGAAATATTCATTTCGAGTACGGAAGAGGGCAAAGACATGGTTCATTCAGCTAGGACAAAAATGATTCAGGATCTTTATTCGGTTGCTCCTCCAGAGGGAATGGAAGAGTTGGTCGGTGCGAACCTGGTTCATTTGTTTTCTGATATTAAAGTGAAGGAAAATATAGCCATCTCTGTGTTTGTATTTGACCAGGACATAGCAGGAAAACTAAAATCGAACTGATATCATTTTACTGTTTTATATAAGGGGCATGAAGTTCGTGTAGATAATGAGGAGTGAAGGCATGAAGGAGATAGAGAAAAAACGGGAGATCATCCGCATTAGCAAAGGGGAAGTCCAGCAGACGGAAGACACGGTTGTGACGGAATTTCCCGTTACAGTGAAGATAAATGGGCAAGAGTTCGTGACGATGGTATGTACACCGGAATACATTGAAGATATGGTCATCGGTTATTTAGCCTCGGAAGGGATTACCCGTAAATATGAAGAAATCAAAGAAATTTGGTTTCAGGAAAAAGAAGGATATGTCCACGTCAAAACGGATAAGCTGAATCCTTATTACCAAGAGTTTCAGAATAAACGTTATATTACTTCATGCTGTGGAGGAAGTAGACAAGGTTTCGTCTTCGTAAACGATGCTCTGACCGCCAAGAAGATGGAGAATATGACGGTAAGGCTAACACCGGAAGATTGCTTCCGCTTAATGAAGGACCTGCAACAGTCCGCGGTGACGTTCCAACAAACCGGTGGTGTCCATAATGCGGCATTGTGTGATGTGAATGGGCTTGTATTAAGCCGAATGGATATCGGGCGCCATAATGCATTGGATAAGATCTATGGGTATTGCTTGAAGAATGGTATATCTTTAGAAGGAAAAGCGATTGTATTCAGTGGGCGCATTTCATCGGAGATACTGTTGAAAGTGGCGAAGATCGGATGCGAGTTGATCCTTTCTAAATCCGCACCAACTGAATTGGCGTTGGAGCTAGCGGAAGGGTTGGGAATCACTACCGTCGGATTTATCCGTAATGATTCGATGAATATTTATACTTGTCCTGACCGGATTCAACTAAATGAATAGAAGTTATTAGACCCGAGTGGATTGCTGATCCACTCGGGTTTTATTTTGACGTCTTTTAGCTGCAAATGAAAAATCAGTTGATAATAAAATGAAACTTGAAAGTTGTCATACCTGTTTGTAATGAATAACTAAGGGGTATATCAATTATCGTTAATACAACAAAATATGCATGATTAATGCGAGAGTTTCTTTTAAAAGATATACACATTATAAGTAGGGACGATTTTTAAAAGTGGTGATATCGCTTTAAAATATCTCTGCTTTTTTACCTTTTTAGAGGCAACCGTACAAAATATTAGAAGATAGGAGGATTCTATGTCATTTTTAATCACTTTGCTCGGCTTATTAGTTTCCACAATAGTCGCTACAATCTTAAATGCTAAATGGCCTCGTATTCCGCTCCCTATATATCAGATAGCCATGGGGGCAGTCATTTCATTTTTACCGCTCCACTTATCATTAGACTTTCATTCTGAATTATTTATGATTTGTATTATTGCTCCCCTCCTATTTACAGAAGGAAAAAACACATCTCGGAAAGAAATGCTTGAGTTGCGTAAGCCGATTCTGTTATTGGCATTTGGGTTAGTATTCGTGACTGTTTTTGCAGGTGGCTTTTTTATCCACTGGTTAATTCCAGATATGCCTTTGGCTGTGGCTTTTGCCTTAGCAGCGACCATTACCCCAACGGATGCAGTAGCGGTACAATCCATTACAAAAGGCTTGAAATTGCCCGGAAACATGATGCCCATCCTTGAAGGAGAATCGCTTTTCAATGATGCAGCCGGAATCGTTGCTTTTAAAGTGGCTTTGGCAGCTGCATTGACGGGCGTCTTTTCTATAAAAGATGCTTCGCTTAATTTTTTATTTGTGTCTTTAGGTGGGATTATTATAGGTCTCCTTCTGGGCTATTTAATCGTTAAATTGCGATTGTTCCTACGGGTTCATGGACTAGAGGAAATTCCTATGTCCATTGTTATTGAGCTGATTACGCCATTTGTGATTTATATGGTTGCTGAAGAGTTCCATGTTTCTGGAATCTTAGCAGTGGTTACCGCAGGAGTCATACATGGCATTGAGCGGGATCGCCTTCAGAGTTCCACAACCAAGTTGCAAATTATATCTACGAATACATGGTCTGTATTAGGTTATCTTTTGAATGGTCTTGTATTTACTTTATTAGGATTCATGATACCGAGTGTTTATCAGGAAATTGAGTCCAACTTAAATAGGGGAACTCTTTTTGGAATTAGCGTCTTGATTGTACTTTTATTATTGGTGATCCGTTTTATTTGGGTATACATTCTTCATGATACTTTCACGAAAAACAGAGTGAATCCATTGGAACAATTTATTATGTCCAGGGTTCATCCTGAAGATAATAACGTTGTGGATGATAAGAATGTGTCAAAATCGCGATATGCCCTTTTGGCATCAGTTTGTGGCATACATGGTACCATAACTTTAGCTACCGCTTTATCCATACCAACTTTAATGCCGGATGACACGGCGTTCCCGATGCGTAATACAGTCTTATTTATCGCGGCCTGTGTAATTTTGCTAAGCGTCTTTTTGGCTACATTTCTTTTACCGATATTAATAAGGAAACCGACTGAATCTGAGGATGAGCGTCTTACTACTGAAGAAGCTTATAAAATTGTGTTAAATAAGACAATCCAACTGCTGAGTAAAGAGGCAACCATGGATAATCAGAAAGCGATTCATCAAGTAATGGAAGATTTAAATGAACAATTGATAGATTTGGAACGTGGAATAACGAAAAGGCCGGATAATAAGACCATACAGGATTTGATGAAGCTAGGGACCAGCAAGGAAATGGAAGTCGTTTTTGGGTTAGTTCAAAAAGGGGCTATCTCCGAAACAACTTTTGAGCTTTATAAGGTGTATGTTTCAAGAACGTTAAACTATATGCAAAAATCACCTCTGAAAAGAGCGTGGATTAATTGGAAGACCCTCTTTATCAAAAACAAGATCAATGTCAAATGGGATAAAAAGTGGGAAAACAAATTAGAGAACTCTATTAATAAAAATGCGGACCTGATCCGGGAGTTCCGTAAAGCACAAAAAGAGGCACAAAAAGAAGCGATGATGGTAATCAAACAACAAACTACTCCAGAAAACCGTCATGAAGTCATGCTGGTCATTCAAAGATATAATCATTATTTGAATCCATTCGGAACACTAAGTGAAAAAGAAGTAAATCGTTTCGAAGAGATGGTCAGTCGTTTTCAATTGAATGCGATGCAGATCGAACGTGATATCATTCAGCAAATGGTTGAAGAGGATCAAATATCCACTAAAACAGCAACGGAGCTTAGACAAAACTTGGTTTATGATGAAATGCTCATGATCCAAAGTCAGTAAATTGATGATTCCCAGTATGTGTTTCGGCCGTTCGAGGTGAATCTGCTTTTTTCTGGAATATCAGGTAGGTTCTTGTCATTTCCACCATTTCATGCGTAAAACAAGAAAAAAAGGAAATAATAGGGTGGTTAAATGCGACTGTAAGACGGGTATATGACAGATGTCATATGAGTTCATTGACGTTTATGACTACAGTAGGTTGAAGAATGTAACTATAATTGAAATATAGAAAAGAAAACATTCATCACTACTATATAGAAGTTGATTCATGCCATTGAATAGACGTTATTGAAACACTCCATATTTTTTACATTTTAAGGAGGAAACTATGAGTAAACACGATCAAAAGCAGTTAAGAAAAGAAGTTGCGCCTTTTGAAAAGTCGAATACGAAATCAAGCGTGAAGCAGATCATCAATACATTTCCACCATTTTTTCTACTCTGGTTCTTGGCTTACCAGAGTTTGAGCATTTCCTATTGGCTGACACTGGCATTCGCCATTCTTTCTTCAGGGTTCGTCATCAGGATTTTCATCATTTTCCATGATTGCTGTCATTCCTCTTTTTTCAAAAGCAAGAAAGCGAATAATATCCTAGGTACGATTAGTGGGATTGTCACTTTATTTCCTTATGAACAATGGAAGCACAGTCACTCGATTCACCATGCAACAAGTAGTAATCTGAACAAACGTGGCACAGGCGACATTTGGGTCATGACGGTTGATGAGTATGTTGCGGCTTCATTCTGGGGACGTCTTGCTTACCGTTTATACCGGAATCCGATTGTCATGTTTGGATTAGGACCTTTTTATCTATTCCTCGTGACCAATCGTTTGAATGTTAAGGGAGCAAGAAAAAAAGAACGGATGAATACGTATCTTACAAACGCGGCTATCGTGTTGATATACGGCCTATTATGTTTGGCAATCGGTTGGCAGGCATTCCTTATGATTCAATTACCGATCCTTTTTGTATCGGGTTCACTGGGCATCTGGTTGTTCTATGTTCAACATCAGTTCGAAGATTCTTATTTTGAAGAAGAATCTGATTGGGATTATGTGAAGGCAGCTATAGATGGAAGCTCTTATTATAAGCTTCCAAAGGTTTTACAATGGGTAACGGGTAACATCGGTTTCCATCATGTGCATCATTTAAGCCCTAGAGTGCCGAACTATAATCTGGAGAAAGTCCATGATTCGACGCTGCCCTTACAACAGGCTACGACGATCACGCTCGGCTCAAGTTTGAAATCTCTCCGTTTCCGCTTATATGATGGAGAAAATAAAACGTTTGTAAGCTTTAAAGAAATTAAGGAACGTTTGAATGCAACGAAAACTAAAGTTGAAATGACTTCTAAACGACCAAGTTTACAAGAAAAATAAATATCCCGTCAAAAAACCATTCAGTTTCGATTGAATGGTTTTTTGACAAAACTTCGTAGTATATACTAGAAGGAAAAGGAACAGAGGGACGCTATGCAAAGTTGGTATCATATTTTTCCGAAGAATACTGGATTAAGCCCGTATGTCTGGATCATTTTCTGTATTCTTCCTTTTTACTTCATTTTTAGATCATCCTCGATGTCCGAAATCATCTTCGGTATAATTATGATCATTTTATTTTTCATCTCCTACGGATTTTCGTTCGCCTCCAAGGGATGGGCCGTATATGTTTGGACAGGGATACAAATTGCCATTTCCATATCGATGACCATCTTTTTCGGTTTTATTTACTTTTCTCTTTTTCTAGCGTTCTTCGTAGGCAATGTTCAAAATAAGGTAGGCTTTTTTGTCTTATATTCGGTTCAACTATTGGCTACCATCGTGTCCGTCAATATTGGGTTCATCATGAAAGACCCCATATTCTTTTCACAGTTTCCCTTTATGCTCATTTGTATAGTGGGTGTGATTCTACTCCCGTTCAATACGTATAATCGAAATAAGCGGGATAAGCTAGAAGAACAGCTCGAAGATGCCCATAAGCAAATTTCGGAACTCGGGAAGATGGAGGAACGTCAGCGTATCGCGCGTGATTTGCATGATACATTGGGGCAGAAGCTTTCACTGATCGGATTGAAAAGTGACCTTGCTGGAAAGTTGATTGATTTGAATCCTGAGTCGGCTAAGAAAGAGATCAAGGATATACGTCAAACGGCGAGGACAGCGTTAAAAGAAGTGAGGGAAATGGTGTCGGAAATGCGTGGGGCTAAGCTTAGCGACGAAGTCATTCGGGTCAAGCAGATTTTGAAAGCTGCCCAAATAGGCTTTGAGTTGGATGGTTCTACGGATTTACGAGCAACACCCTTATTTGTCGAAACGGTTTTGAGCATGTGCATAAAAGAAGCCGTGACCAATATCGTTAAGCATAGTAAGGCCACGCTATGTAAAATTTCCATTGAAGAATTGAAGACGGGCGTAATGATTAAAGTCGAAGATAATGGGGTGGGTCTTACTCAAACTTCGGATTTCTATAAAGGAAATGGACTTCAAGGTATGAAAGAAAGGCTGGAGTTTGTGAATGGAAGCCTGGACATAGAATCAAACAACGGGACCATCGTTTATATAAAGGTTCCGAATGCAATTAAAAATGAATAGGTGGGATTAATTTGATTCGAATCGTGATCGCTGAAGACCAGCGGATGTTACTCGGAGCGCTTGGGTCCATCCTCGACTTGGAAGAGGATATGGAGGTTGTCGGAAAGGCCAGCGATGGAGAAGAAGCCATGAATCTCATAAATCGATTGCAACCAGATATCTGTGTCACGGATATAGAGATGCCAGTGAAAACCGGACTGGATGTTGCGGAAGAGATTAAGAATAAAGGAATCCAATGTAAGGTCATCATTTTGACGACATTTGCCCGTCCCGGTTATTTTGAAAGAGCCAGAAAAGCTGAAGTGGGCGGCTATTTACTTAAAGATAGTCCAAGTGAAGAACTGGCCAATTCCATCCGTGTCATCATGGATGGAAGGCGCATCTACGCCCCAGAGCTTGTGGATATGGCCTTTGAAGAAGAGAACCCATTGACTGAACGAGAAACGCAAGTGCTTGGGCTGATAGCGGACGGAAAGAATACAAAGGAAATTGCCAACCAGCTTTTTCTTACCAATGGGACGGTCCGGAACTATATTTCGGTCATTCTCGATAAACTCGATGTCAGTAATCGTGTGGAAGCGATTGTTCGGTTCAAGGAAAAAGGCTGGTCTAAAGATTAAATAGGATGGGCCATATGGCTTATCCTATTTCTTATGAAATCAGCAACCACTACATAAAACAAATGGTTATGGTATATTGGTTTTTATTACATTAGATGAGTAAAGGGGGACGATTGGTATGGAAAAGGCAATATTTGCTGGTGGTTGTTTTTGGTGCATGGTTACACCATTCGATGAACTGCCAGGCATAGAAGGCATCATCTCTGGTTATTCAGGTGGACAGGTTGAAAACCCTACCTATGAGGAGTTGAAAACGGGGACGACGGGGCATTATGAAGTTGTTGAAATTACGTTCGACCCTCAAGTTTTTGCTTATGAGAGATTGCTTGAATTATATTGGCAGCAAATTGACCCAACCGATGATGGAGGACAATTCCATGACAGAGGAAGCCAATATCGGACGGCCATTTTCTATCATAATGAGACACAGCACCAATTAGCTCTTGAATCCAAAGAGCGACTAAGTGCAAGCGGAAAATTCAAGAAACCGATCGTTACGGAAATCCTTCCGGCCCAAACTTTTTATCCTGCTGAGGAATATCATCAGGATTATCACAAGAAAAACGAAAAACATTATAAAGAGGACCGTGAGAAATCTGGCCGTGACGAATTTATCAGTCAGAATTGGACGGGTAAATAATTCATCTCGATTCCCAAACCTCTTGTTTCAATATGAAAGCAGCCCTCTTCTAGAAAGATGGCTGTTTTCTTTTTAATCTTTTCAATGGGAATCGTCCATTTCTCATGATATTTTCATATTTCTTCAGTACACTAAGATTTAGGCGGTGTTGAATGATGGATAAACGAATTTTGATCATAGAAGATGAAGAGAAAATCGCAAGGGTGCTGACGTTGGAGCTCAACCATGAAGGGTATCAAACCGAATCGGCTTTTACCGGAAAAACAGGACTCGAGAGGGCGGAAGCGCAAGACTGGGATTTGATTTTACTGGATGTGATGCTCCCTGAGTTAAATGGGATCGAAGTATTAAGACGATTCAGGAAAAAGAATGTTCATACGCCGGTCATCCTTCTGACGGCAAGGGATGCGGTACCGGATAAGGTGAATGGGCTTGATCATGGAGCGAATGATTATGTAACCAAGCCTTTTGAAATAGAGGAATTGCTGGCCAGGATCCGTGCGTGCTTTAGGAGCCAAACTGGCGGCGGCATTAAAGATGTAAAAGAGGATAGTCTAACGATTCACGATTTACAATTGGAACTGGGCACAAGAGATATCCTACGTGCCGGTAAGCGGATTGAGCTGACTTCCCGTGAATTTGATTTGCTGGTCTATCTTTTGCAAAATAAAAATCAGGTTCTGTCACGAGATCAGATCATCTCCCATGTATGGGGATATGATTTTTCTGGAGATACGAATGTGGTGGATGTGTATATCCGGTATTTGCGTAAAAAAATCGACTATCCTTATGATGTGCCTCTCATTCATACTTATCGCGGTGTGGGGTATAGCCTGAAGGAGCCGCTATGAAGATCCGGACAAAAATCCAATGGTACTCGAGTTTGTTTTTGACCATCATGCTGGTCTTGTTAAGTGTCTTCGTCCTCGTTGCTTTTCTTTGGATTTCTATCGAGCGGGAACAGGATATACTCGAAAATCAGGCAAAGCTACTAGAAGAAAACGTAAAGGTGGGAGCTCTCTTTTCCGGAGATTCAAAGGCGATTGAGCCCTATACGCCGGACGATGGGATGGTGCGGATTTTCAATTCGAACGGTTCCTTGGTAAATCGCTTTGTTGATGAAGATGGACTTGAGGAGCTAGCGGTGAAATCATTTGACGATAAGGGGTATAACTTCGCAAAAGTGGATGGTGAATACGTATTGACTTACCGATCGCCCTATCCGGAGGAAGGCGCTCCGTCGGGGATGATAGAGGTCACCCAAATACAGGATGCCCTCCTTGAACAGTTATCCATGCTGGCGCTTGTGCTCGTTGGTTCATCCTTATTTGTCATTCTCTTATCGGTTATCGCCGGGAAGTGGTTGGCAAACCTTATCCTAAAACCGATTTCCATCATGAGCCGGACCATGTTGGATATTGAGGAAAGCGGAGAATTCAAAGAGATCCCATTGCCGGAGAAATCAAAGGATGAACTTCAGGTAATGGGGGTTGCGTTTAACAGGATGATTGGAAGACTTGAACGGAACTTTAATCAGCAACAGCAATTTCTTTCGGATGCCTCGCATGAACTGAAAACGCCGATAACCGTGATAGAAAGCTACGCTTCCTTATTAAAACGTTGGGGCATGAAGGATGAGGCGATTCTAGAAGAGGGAGTTGAGGCGATTCATCATGAAGCGCTCAGGATGAAGCAGCTGACGGGACATCTACTGAAGGCAGCTTCTCAAACGGAAACGTCTTCCGATATGAAGGAAGAGATCGAACTGATTTCATTTTGTGAGCAAATTGCCCAAACGTTCAGACGGACTACGGAACGGGAAGTGACTGTCAGTTCAGAGCTTTCTTCCATCCATACGGAGACGGTTTCAAGTAAGCTCGAACAGATTCTTATAATCTTATTGGACAATGCGATGAAATATAGTGATTCAGCGATTCACATTTTCATTCATATGAAGGACGGAAGACTGTGGATAGAGGTACAGGATCAGGGTGTAGGCATTTCTGAAGAGCATCTGCCGCACGTGTTCGAGCGTTTTTACCGGGTAGATTCCTCACGGGCAAGGAAAACGGGGGGGAATGGCCTCGGTCTATCGATTGCTCGCTCCCTGGTTGAGTCTCTTGGTGGAAGATTGGAGATTCAAAGTGAAAAGGGAACGGGTACAACCGTCACGATTAGTCTTTCTCATCAAATTCTAATCTAGCATTCATGTTGGCCTCATAGAGAATGGTTATTCTTAAGGTACAACTTAAAGGAGGAATTCATTCATGAAAAAGACATGGAGCAAAATAAAAGAAAATATCAACAAAAGGAAAAAAGCGATCATAACGATATCAGGGGCAGCGGTTTTACTATTCGGTGGTGTTGCAGGAACGGCAGTGTATGCGGTCAACCAGGGAACGTTATCTGAAAAGGATGCTATCAACATGATATCTGGAGAACTTGGTGGCGAGGTTGTCCAAGTCGAAAAAGAGTGGGACGAATATCCGATCACGTATGACATGACCGTTAAAACGGAAGAAGGTTATCAGGACGTGGAAGTCGATGCGAAAGAGGGGACGGTCCTATCTCAAGAGATGGACGATGATCAGGATGAGGACGCATTGATCCAGGAAGCTTTGAAAACGGCAAAAGTCAGCATGGAAGAAGCTGAAAAGATCGCCCTGAAACAGGTGGAGGGTCAAATAACGGATCTAGAAGCGGATATGGAAAATGGCATCCTTGTTTATGAATTGGAAATCAAGCAAGACCAGAAGGAATACGATCTAGAAGTTGATGCGAATACAGGCAAAGTGTTAAAAGTGGATTTGGACGATTAAAAGACCGGGCTGCCTTTCAACAAGAAGAAGCACCTATTAGCTTAATGACTGAGATAGGTTCACCCCCGTTTAAGATAAACGGGGGTGTTTTCATGTCTCGTTCATGTCTTGGAAGTATTTCCGATTATAGAGCACGGCAGGGTGATTAGGCACGAATTCAGATGCTAACTCATTATGCTTGTTAGCTTCATCGTACTTTCCAAGACGGTCATAGCACAAGCAGAGCTGGATATGAGGCAGCCATGTATAGCAACTTCGGTCAATGAAGGGGCTTTTATTTTCTGGAATGGCAACTTGTGTCGCCAAATTGTACCAGAATATGGCGCGTTCATAATCATTTTGCTGCAGATAAATAGAGCCGAGCCGGCAGCAGTTTTCTCCTCTTGGGGTATCGTATTCAAACGATTTTAAGCAACTTTGGATGGCTGGAAGCCAATCTTTGGTCTGGAGAAGGCAATCGGAAATCTTTCCACATGCTTGAATATTATCCTCGCTCCAGCCCTTGCCCTCATCGAGGAACTTTTGATACCATTCAATGGCTCTTTCGTAGTGGCCGTGGTCCTTGCACTCATTTGCAAAATAATATTTGTCACGTGGTGTGAAAGGATGGCCTGCTTCGAGTGCTTTTTCATAGATCTTCCAATTCCGGTCGCTATGGACTTTTTCCTTTTTATGAACAATCGCAATATCCGATTGAAAAATATTCCCCTTCACATCGAGGTATTCATGAACGAATCCAATCCACCGGAAGTTCTTTTCTCGTTTTACGAGCCGGTTTCGACGCGAGCTGAAGCTAGGATTGCCATGCTCATCAAATGAGAGATGATAGAACATCATGACGGAGTCAACATAACTAGGAAGCGTTTCTTTGAGCGTTAATAACTTTTGCTTATTTTCCATTGTTAAAATGTCATCTGCGTCGAGCCATAGAATATAGTCCTTTGTCGCTTTCGAAAAAGCAAAATTCCTCGCTGCGGCAAAATCATCAATCCATTCAAAATCATACACATGATCTGTGAAAGTGGTAGCGATTTGTTTCGTCTGGTCTGCAGACCCTGTATCGATGATGATTATTTCATCTGCCACTTCACCTACGGAAGTAAGACAGGCAGCAAGCGTGTCTTCTTCATTCTTTACTATCATGCAAAGGCTAATCGAGATAGCCATTTTTTCACCTCCGCTACCAGCATATTAATGACTACTCATATGGGTGTTGCGCGGTAAGGTAAAAGGGCATGGGTTTCCCCATTTTTAACCTTTGAAAGGTATCCAATGAAAGAGTCATCCCCAATCTATCCACAAAACGTACAGGGTGGGCTAATATTAGATGGGGATGTGCACAATTTTTATCCTATAAATTCTTGAAATGTGATACAAATATTGAAAATTGTGGATAAGTCCCTTGTTTTGAAAAATATCCGTCGTTATTTGATGTGGATAACCAAGGAATGTGGATAACTTAACCGGTATCCAGGATTGTTTTCCACAATTCATCCACATCCTAACACCATCCCTTAATTGAATGGTGGATAACCAGTCTTTAATTCATTCATGAACTTATTTTTGTAGTGACTTAATGTTAATAAGGGATAAATATAACGATAACTGTGATAATGAATATACAAAAAGTTGGCCATTGCCTGGCCTGCTGGATACTCATTAGTCCAGCACTCTTTTGACCCTTCGCGAATGAGATAGGTTATTCCCTTCTTGATTTCAGGTGTTGGCTCTTCTGAAGTGGATATCAGGGCGTCCACTGCCCAGGCCGTATGGGTCAGAGTACTGGTACCGAGTGGAACATATTTTTCTTTTATATCGCTATAGCAAGATTCCCCCCAACCGCCATCTTTATTTTGGATTTTCTTTAACCAGCCCACAGATTGCTTGATGGCTGGGTGGTCTGAAGAATGTCCGGCTGCTTTTAATCCTGTCAAAGCAGACCAAGTCCCATAAAGGTAGCAAATTCCCCAGCGTCCATACCATGATCCATCCGGTTCTTGATTATCCAAGAGCCAATTGACGGCTTTTTTGCTGACTTTTTCAGGTTTCTTCATATTTGTATAGTTACCTAAGAATTCGAGTGCCCTCCCTGTTAGATCGGGGGTGGAGGGGTCCGTTAACAGGTATTTCGATCCTTCGAAAGGAACAAGGTGGAGCCATTGATGATCATTATTCCGTTCGAATGAAGGGAATCCCCCATCATCATTTTGCATGGAAATCATGAACGCGACTCCGCGTTGCCAGCTGTCCTGATTCGTTGGATTGTGCTTTAATTCATATGCCAATGCGCGCAAGGAGGCACTCGTATCATCGACATCGGGGTTCATGGTATTCAAATCGGAAAATCCCCAACCGCCAGGAACAGCTTTTGGGTTATGGATCCGCCAATCGCCAAAGATATGATGCTGACGGCTAAGCAAATATTGATTAGCAGTCTTCACCATTTGGTCTTTTGAAGGCACGCCAGCTTCCTGTAAAGCATAGCTAATCAATGAGGTATTCCATACATGAGGCGTAGTGAACTGGATATGGGTATGGCCATCGATTGAACAGGCCATGCCCTTCAAGCCTTCAACAGCTTTCAGGATGACGGGGTCATCTTTTGAATAGCCGACTGATAGCAAGGCAAAAATCATGAAGAAGGTGGAACCAAAATAATTATAGAGCGTTCCATCAGGCTCAAGGCGGTCAATCATAAAGCGCTTTGTTGTTTCAAGGGCTAGCGAATGAAGGTAATCGGGAAATCCAATCAAGGACTTAACGGCATTCTGTACGGTAGAGAAGAAGGACCGGTACTCATCAGTTCGATATTCTTCCCATACGTGTTCCTTTGATCGTTCCTCCCGGGTGTGATATAAATCTTTTAGATTAGGAGTGATGGGAGATTTGATCTGGAATTTTTTATGACCTAGAAGAAGTAGCGGAATCATGTTGACCCGTCCGAATACGGAGAGGTCATACATATTAACGGGAGAGACGGGCGGCAATAATATAACTTCTAGAGGCAACGGGAAGATGAGGGGCCATTTGTATTGGCCGGTGACGGTCAGCATCATTTTAGTTAACATTTTGGCCTTTTTGATTCCGCCATGGGCAAGGATGAATTGCTTCGCCTTTTTGATATGGGAATCTTGTTTTTTCCGGAGGCCACTATAGAGAAGCCCATAGTAAGCCTCGATGGTAACGGATAGGTTTCCGTCTTTTTCATCATGGAAGAGTTTCCACGAACCATTTTCCGTCTGTCTGCTTTCAATCCTGTTCACCAATGCCTCTATAAGCGGTTCGTCCTCTATTTGCAGTATTTTCAGTAAGATAATCATATAGGCATCCGCCGTAATCCCGGTGTCAAACGGATAATTCCACGATCCATCCGAAGACTGATCTTGCTTTAACCGGTTAACAAGGCGGTTGATTTCCGTATATACATGCTCGCTCAAAGACTTTCCCCCTTTCTAGTCATCCTTTTAAATATATTCACCCACCCCTGTTCCATTCCAAAAGAAACGAAAACACGCCTGAGCACTATTGCTCAGGCGTGTTTTCGTTTCGGATTCTCAGTCTATTTTACCGGTAAGGGTGGTTGTTTCATGTAACGGTAAATCGGAAGTTCATCGCCTTTGGCCGCAGGGATGAAATTGAAGGTCACGTAACTGTCGATGCCTTCGGGCTCAAGGGTTAGGGCAATGAAGTTGGCATCAGGCTGGGACATATTGAATACATAGCTACCTTTTGGGAAGCTTTGTTTCTTCGTATGGACGGAGGTCGTCACTTCTTTCGTTGCATGTCCATTTTCCAGTTCGTCGGAAACTTTCAAATCTGTTACTTTGTAGCTTTCAACCGGTATAGTGATGGACTTTTTAAGTGTATTCACTTGAACACCCAATCGCTCCAGTTTTTTTGCTACCTCTTTGTACTCGGCAGGGAGGATATAAGCCGTTGGACGATTTCTGACCAGTGTAGGGTAAGCGTCGGTCGAATCAAACCAATCGATGGACGTATCCACCTTTTTGGCTTTTTCCAGATCGATGACCGTTAGTTTTTGGTTCTTGATTCGTTTATTTTCACTTTTTATGACAACCTTATCATTGTCATTTGCTTTTGCGCCTTTTTTGACGACTTCACTTTCTGATTGGCGAACCACTTTTTTCACTTTGGTTGCCTGATCAGCCGTTGCTTTTATGAAGGCAGCCTGTGCTGTAGCTTGTGCATGCACACGTCGCGTGAAATCCGTCCGACCAATATTGATTCCGCGAGTTTCTATTAAATAAGACATCGTATTCTTCAAGCCTAAAGCGTTACGTCCAATCCGTGCCTCCGTGCTTCCTTCGGTGGCCGTCAGCACCCCATCTTCAGAGGTAGCGAGAGTATAGTAGTCCTTATAGGATAGCTTTTCTTTTTCCAATGTCTTAAAAACCTTCGGCAAAAGCAATTCATCGGATG
This sequence comes from Peribacillus sp. NPDC097264, assembly GCF_050277925.1. Classification (NCBI taxonomy): domain Bacteria; kingdom Bacillati; phylum Bacillota; class Bacilli; order Caryophanales; family Bacillaceae; genus Peribacillus; species Peribacillus sp. NPDC097264. The sequence continues at coordinate 195,549 of NZ_JBNNSR010000001.1, read as the reverse complement.
CTTTTCGCAGCTGCTGCGGGATATTTAGATTCTTTGCTGAAGAGATGAGCAAATCATATGAAGCGATTGAGCCATTCTTGCCGACTTTTTTAAGCGGGGCAGGGTTGACCGTGTACTCATGTACGTCAAGAATGACCTCTGGTTCGTATGCATTTATTGCCCGGTGGATTGTCTGGACTTCAGGATGCTCCACTTTTAAATAGTCCCGATTGGCATCCAAGTTAGTGGCCGTCGTTCGTTTAAAGTAATAGGACCCATCCGGATTCACGCGTGGGACGATGGCGATATTCACTTTATCGAGGACATTGCCAAGCTTCCCTTCTGCTAACCATTGGGCAATGACTAAGGTGGATTCCCCGGCTGCGGGTTCATTGCCATGAATTTGTCCCTGAATCCAGATCAATGGTTTCTTTGAATTCTTTTGCAGTTTTTTTGAGTCCTTACTGAAAAGAAGCATGGGAATATCGCGACCTTCTGTGGATTGACCAATGGTCTTCATTTGAATATGCTTATTTTTATGGGTGAGACCTTCGATGAATGTGTTCATTTCTTCTTGACTTGTAAAAGCAAGTCGATCTTGTTGAAAGGCAGGCGTCTTGAATGAAGTGTCAGGTACAGGGAAGAGGTAGGAGAGATTATCAGGTTGAATATAACTTGGCCCACTCCCATAATAAGGAGTGAATTCTTCTGCTTGAGCGACGTTGCTATGGCTCGGCAATCCAGTGGCAAGGCTAAGAGAGATGACAGAAACTAAGGTAGGTGCAATTTTTTTCACAGATAGTCCTCCTGGGAAAAGTCATTTACCATAAATTAACATAATGTGGACAAGAAAAGTAGTCAAAGCTAACAATATGGTAAAAATGATTAATAGAACCTAAGTGTTTATGCCCATATATTATTTTAATGTGTTTTGTAACTGGTTTAAAAGGTCGTCTGGGTCGGCCCCAATAACCAATTCTCCATTAACCTTGGCGTAAGGCGATTTCTTGCAAAGCGCACATTCACTTAAACATTCATATTCTTTGAACTGTATCCGGGGATTCTTTAAGAATTTTCCATAGACCTCCGAAGTTTGTTCATTGAGGAAACGATCAAGATTATTTTGGCAAAATTCTATTTTGACATGTTCTTTTTTTGTGAAAAGTTTAGTTAGAAAGGTTTTCATCATATCGCTACTTTCGTTGAAGAGTAAATAGATGTTATTACCATTTTATCATGTAGGAAGGGGGGTGCATAGGTAGAGCTGGACGAACGGTCTTAAAGAATGAAGGAATTCTCTGTGAAGTGTAATCTATACAATTTTATTATACCCAAGTAATTAGATTTATTAAGTTGACACATAGCGGAGACATGGTAGAATGAAAAGGTAACAATGATAATGAATCTCATTATCATATTTATGTAGCAAACATCATTCTATTGTTCATTTTAAATAAACGAATTTTCATTCAAGCTTTAATACATAGTTTCAAATCAATCATATATCACTGTATATTTACTGAGATAGGAAGAGTAGGAAACGTAGATGAAGATTAGATATTTAGTTCTTATGTTAATCGTTTTATCCTTTACTTCTCTATTTATAGGTGTTAAGGATATTACGCCCTTGGATTTACTGGACTTAAGTGATGATAAAGTCCAAATTATGTTGCAAAGCCGTTTTCCTAGAATGGTAACCATTATTATAGCTGGTGTCGTCATGAGCATCAGTGGTCTTATCATGCAGCAATTGAGCAGAAACAAATTTGTATCACCTACAACTGCCGGTACGATGGATTCAGCAAGACTAGGTCTTCTTCTTGCTCTGATCATCTTCCCATCGGCAGCCCTTATCGAGAAAATGGCATTTGCCTTCATCTTCGCCTTGGCTGGTACTTTTCTATTCATGAAAATATTGGACCAAGTAAAATATAAGGATACTATTTTCATACCATTAGTCGGATTGATGTTTGGTAATATCGTTGGATCCATTTCAACTTTCTTTGCCTATAAGTATGATTTAATCCAAAGCCTCAACACATGGATGAATGGGGACTTCTCGATGATCATGTCGGGTAGGTATGAACTGATATATGCTAGTATCCCGTTAGTCATCGTCGCATATATCTTTGCCAATAAATTCACGGTGGCAGGGATGGGGGAAGAGTTTGCCATCAATCTGGGCCTCAATTACAAATTTGTCGTCAATCTTGGATTGGTTATCGTGGCGCTTGCCTCCACACTCGTTTTATTAACGGTAGGAACAATCCCTTTCATCGGATTGATCGTACCTAATATTGTTTCCCTTTACCTTGGTGATAACTTGAAGAAGAGTCTTTCTCATACAGCATTGCTAGGGGCTGTTTTCCTATTAATCTGCGATATTTTGGGCCGGATCATCATTTATCCATTCGAGATTCCGATTGGCCTTGTGGTGGGAGTAATAGGAAGCGCCATATTTATCTATTTGATAATGAGGAGAAAGGCATATGAATAATAAGAGTAAGATCATAATATTGGCGGTTCTTGCCGCCGTTTTAACAGCCTTTTACATCTTTTGGGACCTTGGCCCGAATTGGGATTATTCCCTTCCGAGGCGGGTCTGGAAAATTATCGCCATCATCGTAGTGGGGTGTGCGATAGCCTTTGCTACAGTGATATTCCAGACGGTCACCAATAACAAAATACTGACACCAAGCATCTTGGGATTAGATTCCATGTATATGCTCATCCAAACAGCGGTCATTTTCTTGCTTGGCTCGACGCATATCTTGATCACGAATAAAAACCTTAACTTCCTGGTAACGTTGGCCATCATGCTCATCTTTGCCAGTTTGCTTTTCAAATTCATGTTCAAGCAGAACCGGAACATTTATTTCCTACTGCTGATTGGAATCATCTTTGGAACATTATTCGGTAGTATGTCATCCTTCATGCAGGTGTTGATTGACCCGAATGAGTTCCAAATCATACAGAATAAAATGTTCGCGAGTTTCAATAATGTCAATACAGATCTTTTAATCTTGGCCATTGTGCTCATGATCGCGGCTATCGCTTACTTCTTTAGATTCATGAAATATTTAGATGTCATGTCCCTTGGTAGGGATCAGGCCGTCAACTTGGGTGTGGATTATGATTACGTCACCAAACGAGTATTGATCGTTGTCACGATACTCATCTCGATTTCAACGGCCCTGATCGGTCCCATCACCTTCCTCGGTTTGCTGGTTGCCAATGTCGCGTATCAATTCATCAATTCCTATCAGCATAAAATCATCCTTCCGGGTGCGATGCTGATCAGTGTCATCGCCTTGGTCGGCGGTCAGTTCATTGTTGAGAGGATCTTTACCTTCTCGACTACATTAAGTGTCATTATCAACTTTATCGGCGGTGTATATTTCATCTATCTTCTATTAAAGGAGAATAAATCATGGTAGAAGTTAAAAAATTATTCAAACGGTACAATAATAAAACGGTCGTTGAGGATGTCTCTTTGAAAATCCAAAAAGGAAAGATCACTTCTTTCATTGGACCCAATGGTGCAGGAAAAAGTACGGTCCTCTCCATGATAAGCCGGCTCATTGCCAAAGATTCAGGGGACGTCCTGATTGATGGAAAAGATATGAACAGTTTCAAAAGCAATGAGCTTGCGAAAAAGATTGCCATTTTAAAGCAGGCCAACCACATTAACATTCGTTTAACCATTCGTGAACTCGTCGCTTTTGGCCGTTTTCCTTATTCACAAGGGAAACTGACGAAAGAGGATTGGATATATGTTGATGAAGCGATTGAATATATGGAACTTGCCGATATGCAGGACAAGTTTCTAGACCAACTTAGTGGTGGACAGCAACAGCGGGCATTCATTGCCATGGTCATTGCCCAAAACACTGAATATGTGCTTCTTGACGAACCATTGAACAACTTGGACATGAAGCATTCCGTTCAAATCATGAAGGTTTTAAGAAGACTGACCGATGAATTGGGAAAAACGGTCATCATCGTCATCCATGATATTAATTTTGCTTCTTGTTACTCCGATTACATCGTTGCACTGAAGGATGGAAAGGTTGTTCATAATGGACCGACCGAACAGGTCATCAATTCCAATGTCTTAAAAGAAATATATGATATGGACATTGAAATCCAAAACATCAATGATAATAAGATTTGTGTGTACTTTACTTGAGTTAATCCGTTCATATTGGTTTAAAATCACCCAGGATTCAGCTTTTGGCAAACTTCAATCTCACTACTTTTCAAGCCGTTTCAGTTGGCAGGCGCCCAAGATATGGCTGGCTGAAAGGGTTTATAGAAGATATGGTTACAGAAGGCTACTTGTTTCTAAGGTGATTTCAAATATAAAATAACTTTCGAGGTGACTAAATAATGATGAAAAAATTATCTTTATTGCTTTTATTGGCAATGTTGGCTGTCGTAGCTGCAGCATGTGGATCGAACGATGAAAAAGAAGAATCAAGTACAAAAAAAGATACAACATCAAGTGAAACAGCCAAAAGTGAAGAAATCACCGTTAAACACCAATTAGGTGAAACAAAAGTTAAAACGAACCCTGAAAAAGTTGTCGTATTCGATATGGGTGCCCTTGATACTCTTGATAAATTAGACGTAGAGGTAGCTGGTGTTCCTCAAGATGGCCTTCCTAAATACCTTTCTGACTACAAGGAAAACACTGAAAATGTAGGTGGCTTGAAAGAACCTGACTTCGAAAAGATCAACGAAATGGCTCCTGACCTAATTCTGATCTCAGGTCGTCAATCAGAAGCATATGAAGAATTAAGTGAAATCGCCCCAACTGTATTCGTTGGTGTGGATACTACAAAATATATGGAATCATTTGAAGAAAACGTTACACTTCTAGGTAAAATCTTTGGTAAAGAAGACCAAGCAGCTAAAGAACTTGCAAGCGTTGAAGAAAATATTGACGCTTTGAAGGAAAAAGTTCCTGCTGATAAAAAAGGTTTAATCGTTCTTGCTAACGGTGGAAAAGTAAGTGCATACGGTCTTAACTCAAGATTCGGTATCATCCATGATGTATTCGGCGTTCCTGCTGTAGACGATAAATTAGAAGTATCAACACACGGTCAAAGCATTTCTTTCGAATACATTGCTGAAAAAAATCCGGACTACCTTTTCGTTATCGATAGAGATGCTGTAGTAGGTGATGGTACTGCTGCGAAAGAAACTGTGGAAAATGACATTGTGAAGAACACAAACGCTTATAAAGATGGCCACATCGTTTATCTTGACCCTAACTACTGGTACTTATCAGGTGGCGGATTAGAATCCGTTAATGAAATGGTTAATGAGATCTCTGAAGGCCTTAAGTAATTCATGAATCCCGAAATGCCTGTTCCCACTTTATGTGAGAACAGGCATTTTTTTATTGGCTGACACAATCGCAGAGGTGGAAACATACCTTTAAGAGATCAACGAAACAGAGTGCGTAAAATTATTTTTCTTCCTATTATAATGCTCCTCACGGAGTGCTCATGAAAACGAGTAAGATGGTGTGTATCTTACAATAAATCGAAATGAAAAAAATCTCATGCAGGTTACAAAATTATTTTTTTATGGAGAATGAATCATTTTCGAGGACAATCCGTATATATTAAGGAATGTCTTAAGGGAAATTGAAGAACCAGGAAAGAAGGAGAATGGTGTCGATAGAAGAAGATATCTTGTGGATGACATTAGCCCGCTCATAATCGTATGAGCCATCTCAAACCGTTACGAAGTGGGGGGAGGAGAATGGGTTTAGAATTTCATCGGGTGAAAACTGCAGTCGATTTAATGATGTCGAATGATCGGACAAGAAAAAAAGGAATTATAGTAAAGGGACGGCAAAATAATATGATGTGTTTTCCAAGACCTTCCGAAATTCCATTTACATATTTTGTAAAGTTGTGGTCTTTTCGTAAGGAGTCGTTTATAATGGTAAAGGCTTAGGAATTTGAAAACGGGATGGAAATATCATTCGTCATTGCCAGGAAACATGGGTTATATTTATTGGAATGTAACAGGAGCTTCCTATATATTTAAAGGTATAGGTATTCGAACTTTTTTAGATGGGGAATAATGACAGACGAGAAAAAACACGTGACATTTGAAAGTTTTGTGCATTCTTGACTATAGAAGCAAAAGAGTGCTATCATAAGGTTTGCGAATTTCCGTCTTCTGTAAGAAAGTAAAAGTTTACTATATACCACTAGTTTAATAGAGGTGAAAGCATGAAAAATTTCTTGAAAAAAGGCCAGCATTTATTTGTAAATAACATACTAGGCTTTTTTGTTGTTGCTATAGTCTTGTTTTGGATAAAGACCTACATTGGTTATCGAGTGGAATTCAATTTAGGCCTAGAGAATGGATTACAACAATTCTTACTTTTCATTAACCCAATTAGCTCGGCTATCTTGATTTTCGGCTTGGCATTATTGGTGAGGGGTAAAAAGTCGTTCAAATGGGTGATCAGGTTAAACCTATTGATGTCCTTATGGTTATTCTTTAATATCGTGTATTACCGTTCCTTTACGGATTTCATTACACTACCAACCTTGACGCAAGTGCAAAATGCCGGAGATTTGGGACCGAGTGTTTTAGCATTATTTAAATCTTATGACGTATTTTATTTCCTAGATACGGTTCTTTTAATGGTTCTATATAAATTCAAAGACGTTAAATTGGAAAACGTTAAAGTTAAACGTCGTACAATAGCATTGGTTTACCTTACTGGACTTGTGATTTTCGCTATCAATTTGGGACTGGCTGAAAAAGACCGCCCACAATTATTATCAAGAACATTTGATCGGAACTACATTGTTAAGTATCTTGGCATGTTCAACTATACTGTATACGATGCCGTTCAAAACACTAAAACGTATGCTCAGCGTGCAACGGCCAACAGCACGGATATTGCAGAAGTCGTCAACTACACAAAAGCGACAAGTGCAGAGCCGAATCCGGAATACTTCGGTAAAGCAAAAGGCAAGAACGTTATTTACTTGCATTTGGAATCAATGCAGAATTTCTTGATCGACTATAAGTTGAATGGAGAAGAGGTTACTCCTTTCCTAAATTCACTTGCACATAACGAGTCGGACTTCATGTACTTTGATAATTTCTTCCATCAGGTTGGTCAAGGAAAGACAGCGGATGCTGAATTCATGCTTGAGAATTCATTGTTCGGTTTACCACAGGGAGCAGCATTCACTACTCAATCGCAAAATACGTATCAAGCAGCACCGGCTATCCTAGGACAAAATGGATACACTTCCGCCGTGTTCCATGGTAACTATAAATCCTTCTGGAACCGGGATAAGATGTATAAGTCACTTGGATTCGATAATTTCTTTGATGCCGCACATTACAATATGGACAACAAAGATGAAGTGTTGAGTTATGGATTAATGGATAAGCCTTTCTTTAAAGAATCGATCCCTATGTTAGAAACGCTTCAACAGCCTTTCTATACAAAGTTCATAACTGTATCCCATCATTTCCCTTATGCCATGGACCAAGAGAAAACAACCATCGAAAAACATACAACAGGGGATGCATCAGTTGATAGTTATTTCCAAACAGCTCGTTATGCTGACGAAGCCCTTAAAGAATTCTTCGATTATCTGAAGGAATCAGGTTTGTATGATAACTCTGTCATCATCATGTATGGCGATCATTACGGTATCTCGGAAAACCATACAGATGCCATGTCAAAAGTGCTTGATAAAGAAGTGGGCACGTTTGAAAATGCACAGCTACAACGTGTACCATTATTAATTCACGTTCCAGGTGTTGAAGGTGGGGAAATGCACCAATACGGAGGTCAAATCGATCTTCTTCCAACCATGCTTCATTTACTCGGAATAGAATCCAATGATTATGTACAATTCGGTTCAGATCTATTGTCAAAAGATCATAATGAAATTGTACCTTTCCGGAATGGAGACTTCGTATCGCCAGAAGTTACTTCTATCAAAGGAAAATACTATGATTCGAAAACTGGGGAATTGGTCGAGGAAAATGAAGACATCCTCAACTCTAAATCGAGAGTGGAGACCATGCTCAATTTATCCGACAAAGTCGTGAATGGTGACTTGCTTCGTTTCTATTCACCGAAGGGCTTTGAACCAATCGATCCAGCAGATTACGATTATACGTACAAAGAAGATGAATCAAACCAGGTTGATCCTGATAAGAAATAATAATGAAAGAAAGCAGGGTGGGAAGCAAATGCTTCCCACCCTGCTTTTTTTTGTAGGTACGTTAAGACTTTGAAGTCATCATGGCAATGTACTTTTTGATTTCTTCGGGATTTCCGGCGTATTTTTCGGCACGCTGTTCATCTTTAAGTAGTTTATCTTTTGCCTTTTTTAAAATTTCCTCACCTTTTGACTGAGGGACGACGACTACTCCATCCATGTCCCCAATAACCAAGTCCCCTGGGTTTACGGTGACTCCACCACAGGAAATGGGCAAATTGGTCTCTCCCACTCCATATTTTCCACTTGAGGCAACGGTGGTGCCTTTGCTGAATACAGGGAAATCAAGTTCCTTAATAGCACCGAGATCACGTATCACTCCATCAACCACGAGTGCCCCAATTTGCATCGTCTTCATCATGCCAATGACGAAGTCACCAGCAATGGCCCGGTATGTATCTCCTTTACTGTCGACCACCAATATATCCCCTGGACGTGCCTCGCCGATTGCTTTTAACACGGCTGAGTTATCACCAACGGGTAATTGAACCGTATATGCCCGGCCGGCAAACCTATACCCTTCCTTTAAGGGCTTAATGCCTGAATCTACGTTGTTCATGCCCTCCATTGCATCTGAAATGGCCGTGGTAGGAATCTCTTTGAATTGTTGAATTAAATGATCCATATTCTTCATCCTCCTCATTTTAAAAAGACACCTTCATTATACATGTTATTTTAATTTTCTGATAACTAAATCCGGCTAGGTCCCAGAGGATTTCGCTAGTCGACCTGCTCACATTATTCCATTAGTAAAGCCCATCCTTATACAAGGATGGGCTTTATATATCAGTTGGAGACGAGTGATAATTGACCGTCTTCCATCTTATACACTTTATCGCAATATTGTAGCATGCGTTCATCATGGGTTACCATGATGGCTGCTTTCTTCCGTGACTTAACTTCTTTGGCGATAAGTTGGACGACTTCATGTCCTCGTTTGGAATCAAGGCTTGCAGTTGGTTCATCTGCAAGTATGATATTGGGTTGGTTCATGAAGGCTCTGGCGATGGCTGTCCGCTGGCGTTCTCCACCTGATAACTCGTTTGGAAACTTACTCATTTTACTTCCTAGACCTAAGTCAGTGAGTAGACTTTTAGCAAATGCTTTATCTTGCTTTGTGATCTTGCCTGCCATTTTTTTCACGACAAGCAATTGGTCAAGTACCGTTAAATACGGTATGAGGTTCGATGTTTGTAAGATAAAACCGATATCGTTCAAACGGACATTGGCCAGTTCTTTCGCATTGAGGCCACCTAGATCCTTACCATTCAGGCTGACTGCACCTGCAGAAGCTTGAAGGAGGGCTCCTGCTATGGAAAGGAAGGTACTTTTACCAGAACCGGATGGGCCAATGACGGCCACAAATTCCCCTTGTTCGACGGATAAAGAAACATCTTGAAGGGCCGCTATCTTATGGCCACCCTCTTCGTAAAATTTCGATACATGTTCAAGTTGTAATCCAGTCATTATTCTGCCCTCCCAATAGCTTGCAATGGATCGATTTTCGTGATTTTACGAACTGAAATCCATGAACTTACAACGGATATGATAAGTAAAATTATGCTGTAGATAATCACTAACTTCGTATCCAGTTCAAATGGCATGCCTGCTGGTAAGATAAGTGCCGTACCATATGTTAAGAGGATACCTACGATTATACTGATAAGTGATAATAGGAACACTTGGGAAACAATCGCTTTACCAAGGAACCCATTGCTTGCTCCAATCGCTTTCATGATGCCAAATTGGTTGGATTTTTGTAGCGTTAGTACATAGAAGAATACACCTAGGACGAAAGCTGAAATCGCAAGAAGGAAGACAAGCATCATAACGATTGTCCCATTTTCTTCCACGTAACCTGGCATACCTTGAACCGCTTGGGATTTAGTAACGATATCATAACCCTTGAATTCTTTATTTATGGAATCAACGTCAATATCTTTGCCTTGAAGCATAATGGCGTTAACAGGTTCATTGACTCCATTATCGGAACCAGGAGCCGCATAGTGAATGCTCCGCCACTTATCAAGTGTTGTAAAGACGGATGTCACATGGTTGTATGTTTGATTTTCTGTAAATCCAACAATCGTAACTTTCTCTGTCGTTCCTTCCAATTCCAAGGTATCGCCAAGCTTAAAGCCTTCTTCCTTGAATGAATCATTTACGACAACATCTTTGGGACGATCTTTAGATAGAGCATGTCCTTCGATGATTTCAGGCTCCAGGAAGCTACCGGGTTCTATCGCAAGCAAGGCGATATCCGTTTTTTCCTCCGTTGCGTCAGTATCCCCTTTTAAAACAGTTGCCATTGAATGTCCCATGGGAGATACAGCTTTGACTTCCGGGAATTCCTTCAGTTCATCTGCAAGATCTCCACTAAACATGGACCGTGTCATCGAGTTTCGGGATCCTTCTTCAAAGACTACATAATCGGCATCCATATTCTTGAAGGATGCGGCACTTAATGTAGAAAGTCCATTGCCAAGTCCTGAAAGGATGAAGACTAGCCAAGATATGAGCACTAGGATGATACCTATCATCATGAATCGGAATTTTCCGTGCTTGAGTTCCTTTAGTGCAAGATACATCGTAACACCTCTTTAGTTTTATAGTGATTAGTCAGTTATGACTATTACTCCTAAAGTATAGTACCGTCTGTATTAATAGTCAAATAGAAATTCCATGCAAACAAAAAACCCCACCGAGTAGGAAGTGCAGGCTACTTGGCAAGGGTTTAGACTATCATGTACTTTTCAGTTCTTTCAGCTGATCCTTAAGGGTGAGTACGGTGTTCTTGATGAATTCCGTTTCTGCTTCAAGCATGGCAATCTTATGAGCTACGGCAAAATCGACGCCATGTCCTGAACCGTGTACGGGAGTCTTTTTTAACACGGTAATCAGTTTCGCATTCTCTGTGAGCTTGTTTTCAAGAGCTGGAATGACATTTTCCAAGGGGAGGTGATCAATGAACATCAGGCCGATATCCCCGCTGAACTTTACACTTTCCGCAGAGGAGAGGTTTTGAATGAGCAGCTCGTAGAAATATTGTTTTCCCTTTTCATTAATGGAATACACTTTACGAGGTGGTCTGTTGCCTTCTTGCTCAGTGTGTACCTCAATGTAGCCTTGTTTACTTAATTTATCTAATGTTGCATAAGCGGTTGGCTTCTTCATATCTGTAATGGTACTTAAGTTTCTTTCTATGAATTCATTAATTTGGTAGCCATGTTGACTCTGGGCCATAAGTAATCCAAGTAAAATAAGTGATCGAGTATCCATAATGGGGCCCCTTTCCGATGGTATCTACTCTTATAGTAGCATGTTTTACATCAAATCTATAGCATGAGTTGGTCGATAAATGGATGAAGCGAGGCCCATAGTCTTTTCTGAAAAGAGACCAATAGACGAAGCGGGTCTACCGGGGATTGCATCATTCGGTGTTTCTGCCTCGCTTTGTTAATCCCAGGCTTATGAGAAATTACATGTGTACTGTTTTCTAGCGGGTATAATGGGTATAGTAGTGGAAAGAAGAGAAGAAGAAGGAGGAGGAAACGATACGTGATCATTGTATATATTAGTCTGGCCCTCTTTATTGGTTCGATTATTTATTTAGCATTTTTTGCTTTTAAGACATTTAAGGATTCTAAACCAACCATTGATAATGTAAATGAAACTGTTGCGCGCATGCAGGCGAAAACAGATCAGATTAAGTCGGAGACGGATCATCTTGCGGAGACACAGCAGGAAATCACAGAGGATGTTCAATATAAAAAAGAAGCGGTTCAGTATACGGTGGATGCCGCGAAGGAAACACCCCAACCATTTAAGAATATCTGGCATACCATTAAAGGCGATAAAGGGACAATGACAAGCAGAAGAAATGGGTAAGAAACGTTTGACCCCCATTAAATCGAAATGATATAGTACAGGTAATTGAAATGTTTCTAGGGTTCCGCGGTGCAAGGCCGGACTGGTCCGAGAGAGACGCGCAGGGAAAACTCTGCGTACACGGAGGGATAAAAGCCCGGGAGGTTATGTTTGTGACCTCCCGGGCTTATTCTGTATTGGAGGAAAATAAGATGGCTTGGATTCAACTCGTTATTGCTGGGTTATTTGAAGTGGTTTGGGCTACAAGTTTGAAATATACGGAAGGATTCACGAAATTATTTCCTTCGGTCATCACGATTGTAGGCATGATTATCAGTTTTTACTTTCTGTCCTCAGCAATAAAGACGCTACCGATGGGAACGGCGTATGCGATATGGACGGGAATTGGAGCAGTCGGCGCCGTATTGGTGGGCATCATTGCGTTTAACGAACCGAGGGATGCCATGCGCCTGGTCTTCGTTGGTTGTATTGTCGTGGGGATTCTCGGGTTGAAAATCACTTCTTCTGAATAACTCCTTCCCTCCTTGCAAATAGTAAGGGAAACCATATGTGAGGAGGGAAAAGATGAAAAAATACAAAGCGATAGTGACAAGCGTAATGGTGGCTTTATTCATTACAGGATGTTCCGCGAATGAAAATGAAGGAGCAAACGAAAACCTCGGGCTGAATCGGACCAATCAGGATAGAGATTTGAGTCAAACTGGTTATAATCCTACGACGGTGAACGATAGAACGGATACTAAAACTAACAATAATAATAATAACAACGACAACAACAACAACAACAACACTGGTCAAGGTAACAATCAGATGAGGGTAACTGAGAATATTGCTGACCGGGTCGAGGAATTGAAGCAAGTAAAAAGAGCAAGAGTTATCGTGATCGATAATGATGCATATGTGGGTGCCGTACTCAGAAAAGGGGAAGACTCCATTACCACGGAAGTGAAAAACAAAATTGAAGGTGCTGTAAGAAACAGTGATACTTCCATCCATGATGTTCATGTATCGACCAACCCCGATTTTGTAAAGAGGATGGATCAATACGTGAAAGATGTTAAAAGTGGAAAACCGGTTGAAGGGTTTACAGATGAGTTTCAGAATCTTGTACACAGGGTTTTCCCTAGTTAAACTAGCATATATCCATTCATGATCATCAAGGCTTGTCCGATTGATTTTCAGCTGAAGAGCTTGAAGATAAAGCGGGTGAGCCTTTTTTTAGGTGAAGAAAATATGTTATTGGTAATATTCTGAAGTTTCACTCTTTATAATAGAAAGATTATTGTATAATTATGTAAAGGTTAAGGAGGGAGTGGTAGGTATGGAAAAGACGTGGTGGAAAGAGTCGGTTGTTTATCAAGTGTACCCTCGTAGTTTTATGGATAGCAATGGAGATGGAATAGGTGACTTGAGAGGAATCTTACTCAAGCTTGATTACTTACAGGAGCTTGGTGTGGATGTAATCTGGCTTTCTCCCGTATACAAATCACCGAATGATGATAACGGGTATGATATTAGTGATTATCAGTCAATCATGACGGAATTCGGGACGATGGATGATTTTAATCGGCTTTTAAGTGCGGTCCATGAACGGGGAATGAAAATCATGATGGATCTCGTAGTGAATCATACGTCAGATGAACACCCATGGTTCCTGGCTTCCCGTTCCTCCGTGGATGACCCGAAGCGAGATTACTATATTTGGAGACCTGGTAAGGATGGAAAGGAACCGAATAATTGGGAGTCTGTCTTCAAAGGTTCGGCATGGAAATATGATGAGGGAACGGATGAATATTATCTACACTTATTTAGCCAAAAACAGCCCGATTTGAATTGGGAGAACCCTCAACTTCGTGAGGAAATCTATAGCATGATGAAGTGGTGGCTGGATAAAGGGGTTGATGGATTCCGGATGGATGTCATTAACTTTCTATCGAAGGACCAGCGATACATGGATGGAAACATTTTGGATGGAAAACAGCACGGCGATGGAAGTCCCTATTTCCTGAATGGACCCAGAATCCATGAGTTCTTGCAGGAAGTCAATCAACGCGTCCTTTCTGATTATGATGTGATGACAGTTGGAGAAATGCCCGGTGTTTCACCAGATGACGCGGTACTCTACACAGGGGAGGATCGTGGGGAATTACATATGGTCTTCCAATTTGAACATATGGATATAGGGGGAGGACCGGAAGGAAAATGGAATAATGAAAAATGGGATCTGAGCGATTTAAAAGGGATTCTCTCAAAATGGCAATATGGGTTGGAAGAGGTAGGTTGGAACAGTTTGTACTGGAATAACCATGACCAGCCAAGAGTTGTATCAAGATTCGGAGATGATGGGGAGTATCGGGTGGAAAGTGCGAAGATGCTTGCTGCTTGTCTTCATATGTTAAAGGGGACACCCTATATCTACCAGGGGGAAGAGCTGGGAATGACCAATATCGCTTTTGAAAGCATAGAAGAGTATCGTGATATAGAAACGATGAATTCCTATGAAGAATTAGTGAATACGTATGGATGGTCAAAAGAAAAGATGATGGCTGCCATTCATGCACGTAGTCGAGATAATGCGCGAACACCCATGCAGTGGAATGATGGACGGAATGCGGGATTCACGACAGGAACTCCATGGATCGGCGTGAATGCCAACTACCCGGAAATCAATGCAGAGAAGGCCTATAATGATCATCAATCCATTTTTCATTTTTATAAAAAGCTCATTCAATTACGTAAACAACATGACATTATCGTATATGGTCGTTTTGATTTACTTTGTCCGGATGATGAACAGATTTTTGCCTATACGAGGACGCTAGGTGAGGAAAAGGTGCTTGTGCTATGCAACTTTAAGGGACAAGAAGCGACTTTGACGATACCGACGGCGTTACATTCATTAAAGGCTACCCTGTTGATCGGCAATTATGAGCAGGAGGAAAGCGACACGGTCTCCAGTGAACCGTTGCGTCCATATGAATGCCGTGTCTACCTTTTGAAATAAGTAAGGACCTGAACTTCTCTGTTGAAGAGAGATTCAGGTCCTTTTTTTTATTTCACTTTTAGATCACATTCCTCAAGGGGAATGATTTTGGATTTATGTTTAATTTTATATCCGAGCCAGAGAACGAAGAACAAAAGAAGACCAATGTAGGAAACAAACATGGAGTTCCAATCAATTCCGTCCGTGCTGAAAGCTTGATAGCCTTGTCCAAGGATGATGAAGAGGCAAAGGACAAGCGCAAAAACCGGACCGAACGGAAAGGTTCTTGAACGGTATGGGAGGTCATTTAAATCCAGACCTTGAGCGATATAAGCTTTTCGGAATCGATAGTGGGCAAGGGCAATCCCGACCCATGTGACGAAACCAGCCATACCGGAAGCGTTCAGTAACCAAATATACACGACTCCATCCCCGAAGAAGGAAGCCAAGAAAGCAAGACATCCGACTAAAGAAGTCACGATAAGGGCATTTACAGGTACGCCTCTTTTATCAAGCTTGCCAAGGAACTTCGGTGCTTTTCCGTCACGTGCTAAATCCCATAGCATACGGGTTGATGCATACATGCCAGAGTTACCAGCTGAAAGTACGGATGTTAAAATGACTGCGTTCATGACAGCAGCGGCAAAGGCAAGGCCTGCGCGTTCAAAAACCAGCGTAAATGGACTGACGGCAACATCTTCACTTAGTAAACGTGCATCCGTGAAAGGAATGATCATTCCTATGACAAAGATTGCTAGGATATAGAATAAGATAATGCGCCAAAAAACGGATTTTATCGCCCTAGGGATGTTTTTCTCAGGATCTTCACTTTCTCCAGCGGTTACTCCAAGCAATTCCGTTCCTTGGAAGGAGAAGCCAGCTGCCATGAAGACTCCTAGAATGGTAAAGAAGCCTCCATTAAATGGCCCATCACCCATGGTGAAATTAGAAAAACCAATTGGATCATTTCCGCCCATGATACCAAAAATGATTAAAAAACCAGTAATTAAGAAGATAATGACGGTCACGATTTTAATCATTGCAAACCAATATTCGGCTTCGCCAAAGCCCTTAACGGACATATAGTTAATTAAGAACATGATGAGTAATGCAACGGCACTCCAAATGAATGATGGAGTATCCGGGAACCAAAATTTCATGATCAGGACAACGGCCGCCAATTCAGCTGCTATCGTGATGGCCCAGTTATACCAATAATTCCACCCAATCGCAAAACCGAAAGAGGGATCGACGAATTTGGATGCATAAACGCGGAACGAACCGGCAACTGGCATATAAGCAGCCATCTCGGCAAGGCTTGTCATTAAATAAAAAACCATGGCGCCAATTACCGCATAAGCAACTAATGCACCACCGGGGCCAGCCGTATGAATGGCACCACCACTCGCTAAAAATAGCCCGGTGCCGATTGTTCCACCTAGAGATATCATCATAAGGTGCCTAGCTTTCAGACTCCTTTTCAGTTCAGTAGGATTTGAATTTTGTTGTTGATTTTTCAATTGATGTTACACTCCTTTTTATGGGAAGGGGACGGAATATAAAAAAAACAGCAGTCGAAAAAGATCGACGGCTGTATATAGATACCCGTTTAATCCTTCCGAAGATAGCTCCCCACGTTTTATGAAAACGTGACAGTGATGTTCCTTTTCGAAAACATCGCCAGCCTAGAAATACAAGGAATATTTCTACACTTCGGCAACTTATCCTTTCAAACGGAGTCGTCAACTTTCCTGAATCTCGTCCGTGTTACTTTTATAAGTCGCAGCCTCTAACTCATCGGTAAATGAGGAAGTATTCAATTCGTACTGTTAATAACGCGAATTTTAAATGGTGACATACAGTTTGTGAGTCACTGAATGAAATTTGCTATATTAAAATTATAAAATATTCCTCTAGAGAGCGCAATGTTTATTTTTCAAGTATCTTTTTCCCTAATTAGACATGAATCAAACCATTTCGCGCTCAACTGGATAATATAGGTGAATAATAAAATCAAATAATTCTGATTATTAGACACTTTTTCGCGTTATAAGGCTGAAACCTAGCTTTACATGTTTGATCGTGGCAGGATCCTCAAAAAGGTCAACAGCCATTCTCCCAATCGAATCCAAGGGTAGGGATATAGTCGAGATATCCAGCATTTCGCTAATACTATCGTTATTGAAACCAAGGATGGCGACGTCTTCAGGTATCTTAACTCCCGCTTTTTGAGCGGAAATGATGAAGCCGGCTGCCGTATCATCGTTCGTTATAATGATGGCCTCCGGCTTATCCTGCATGGCGACCCATTCTTGAAAGGCTCTTTCTCCGTCTTTGATATAGTAACTGCCTTCAAACAGCCATTCCTCTTTACTGATAAAATGATGTTTTTTCATGCTATCTTGAAACGCTTTTATCCGAAGTGAACTATTCCTGCTCTTTTTTCGCCCAAGACTGTAGCCTATTTTCTTATATCCCTTGTTTACCAAGTAGTCGAGGGCTGAGGAAAAGGCGGCATAATGGTCGATGCTGATCGAAGAAAATTCAGACTGAGTTGTATCTTCACATAAGATAATCGGACCGTAGACATGATACTCCAAGAGCACTTTCATTTCTGAGATTCTAGAACAGACGATGATACCATCGAGTTGCTTCATTTGTAACATTTTCAGTGCTTGGATTTCTTTCTCTCTTTCATATTGTGTTTGGAAGATGACAATATGGTACCCAAGGACATTTGCTTGTTTATTAATTCCCTGGATGATTGCTCCGTAATAGGGGTGGTTGGTGTATGGAATGATGACGCCAATCAGATGAGTCTTGCCTTTCGAAAGATGTACGGCATTGATATTTCTCGTATAGTTCAATTGCTCGATGGCCTTTAGTACACTCTTTCTCTTTTCCTCACTTACATAAGGATGGTTATTCATCACGCGAGATACGGTCGTAATCGATACACCTGCATATTCAGCGATTTTTTTTATGTTCGTCATTAGATCACCATTTTTCGTTTTTTACAGTCTACCCTATGAAACCCATTTCAGAGCAAGAGAACGAAAGCATAACGGGAAAATTCCTTCATGAAGGGACTTGTTCTGGTATGGGTTTCATCCTTTAAGATTAATAAAAGTCTTGAAGGAGGGATGAAGATGTTAACGACTTTGCTTTGTTTGATCATGCTTTGTGGGATTGAGTTGGGGTTAGCTTACCTAGCAGTAAAATTACAAAAATGATTTAAAGCTTTGCTTCATAATAAAAAACGGAAATCGCCCATGACCCGAGATGAAGAAGTAAGAGAATACCTAGAACAGGGGCAACAGAGAGTTTTACGCCAAAAAATAATAAGAAGAAAAAGATATAGATCCCAAAAAGGGTGAAAAACCAGCTGGTTGCCCGTGCTTTAGTTCGGATGAGGTCAAATCGTTCATCCAATCCCCGTCGCTTGGCAGCGGCACGGCGACCTCCCCTTAATCCAGCCAGCCCTCCGATGATGCCAAGGGTACTTCCTAAAAAAGCCCACCAGTTAAAATCCATTACATTTCCTCCTCCTCAAATAGAAATATATCCTCAATGGTCAAATCGAACACTTTTGCCAGTTTGTAAGCAAGCTTGATGGATGGATCGAATCTTCCGGATTCTATAGAAATAATCGTCTGCCGGGATACGCCCGTTAGTTCGGATAGCTTTTCTTGTGTAAGTTGATGAGACTTGCGCAAATCCCGTAATTTGTTTTTCAACCCCTCCGGCTCCTTTCTTTAATGTAAAGCTCACTATACGTAAAGTATACTTTACAAAAGTTGTTTTGTATATATTTTCCTGCATTAAATTTCTTCAGTCCAACATTTAAAAATTTGCACTTTTTACGAATAATTGTGTATAGTATAAAATAAGTTGTATAGAGGAAACATTCTAGCGCGTAGGACAAAATATAACGGATTTTTTTTGGCCTAAATATTGCCCTTGGTAAACTTTTTTATATAGGGCTATAAATTGGAGGGGGATACATGAAGTTTTTGAAATGGGTTGGAAGCTTGCTTATGGCAGTGGTCATGATATCAGGATGTAGCAATGAACCATCGAATCACGTTCAAGGAAAGCTGAATGTAGTAGCTACGACGGGGATGATTGGGGACTTAGTCGAGAATATCGGCGGTGAACATGTGAAGGTCACAAGTTTAATGGGGCCGGGAGTCGACCCCCACCTATATAAGGCAACGCAGGGGGACGTGAAAACACTTGATTCAGCTGACATGATTTTTTATAACGGTGTGCACCTTGAAGGGAAAATGACGGATATCTTTGAAATGATGAGTAAGGAGAAACCGACGATTGCGGTGACGAAAGACTTTACGGGGGATCAGCTTCATAAGGTCAGTGAAACGGAACATGACCCGCATGTCTGGTTTGATGTAAAGCTTTGGATGGTGGCAGCGGAAGCCGTGAAGGAAGAGCTGATTGCAAATGACCCGGACCATGAAGCTAGTTATCTAGAAAATTATGAAGCCTATGTTATCCAGTTGAAGGAACTTGATGAATATGTCCATGAGGAGATAAATAAGATTCCGGAGAATCAGCGGGTCCTCGTCACGGCACATGATGCTTTTGGGTATTACGGCAAATCATATGGATTGGAAGTGAGAGGGCTTCAGGGGATGAATACTCTATCGGAATATGGTTCGAAGGATGTAACGGATATGCGTGAATATCTTGTGGAAAATGAAATCAAAGCCATTTTCGTGGAATCAAGCGTACCGAAAAAGGCTATCGAAGCGGTCATTCAGGGAGCTGAAAAGCAAGGCCATAGCGTGGAAATAGGCGGCGAGCTGTTCTCGGATGCAATGGGGGAAAAAGGCACGGAAGAAGGAACCTATATCGGAATGGTCCGGCATAATACCGATACGATCGTGAAGGCATTAAAATAGGAGGAAATGGGATGAATTATGCGTTGAAAGTCGAGAATCTGACGATAGCTTATCATAAAAAGCCGGTGGTTGAAGATGTAACATTCGAGGTTCCGGAAGGGAATCTGATTGGTATCATCGGTCCGAATGGGGCGGGGAAATCCACCCTGATCAAAGGGATTCTTGAATTGGTTCCAAGACTAGCCGGAAAAGTCACGATCCATGGTGCTTCTTATAAGTCCATGAGGAAAAGTATCGGTTATGTACCACAGCGAGAATCGGTAGATTGGGATTTCCCGACAAATGCACTCGATGTCGTGATGATGGGCCGGTATGGGCACCTAGGCTGGTTGAAGCGTCCCGGGAAGGCTGAACGAATGAAGGCGATGGAATGCCTGGGGAAAGTAGGGATGGTTGAGTATGCAGACCGTCAGATTAGTCAGCTTTCCGGCGGACAGCAGCAACGGATCTTCCTGGCACGGGCATTGGCGCAGGAAGCGGACATCTATTTCATGGATGAACCATTTGTGGGTGTTGATGCCGCAACGGAAAAGGCTATCATCCAGCTTTTGATGGAGTTGAAAGAAAAAGGGAAGACCGTTCTGGTTGTGCATCACGACTTGTCGACTGTGAAGGAATATTTCGACTGGACGATGTTGCTGAATAAAAAGGTGATGAAAATTGGCCCGACAGAAGAGGTCTTCATTCCTGAGTTTTTGCAGGAGACATATGGGGGACGGTTAGCGATCATATCGGATTCAGAGTCAGGTCTGCTATTAAAATGAGGTGTACACGATGAACGTACTGGATATACTGGCGGACCCCAATACAAGATGGATATTGCTAGGCACCATGTTCCTCGGCCTTAGCAGTGGTGTCATTGGAAGTTTTGCTTACTTGAGAAAACAATCCTTACTGGGTGACACGCTCGCTCATGCGGCATTGCCTGGGATTTGCGTCGCTTTCATACTAACAGGTGTGAAATCGACCTCCTTCTTCCTCATCGGAGCGGCCATTGCAGGTTTAGTGGCGGTTTTCCTGATTAGCATACTGACGAGATACAGTAAAATCAAACAGGATGCGGCACTAGGCATCATATTGACATCATTCTTTGGATTGGGAATCGTATTGCTCACCCAAATCCAGCAGAGTGAATATGGAAACCAAAGTGGACTGGACACTTTTCTGTTCGGGCAAACGGCATCGATGGTGATGTCGGATGTGTATATGATGATGGCCGTTTCCTTTATACTCATTTTCACTTGTACGTTATTTTTCAAGGAATTTAAGCTATTGTCCTTCGATTCTGGATTTGCCAAAGGGATGGGTTTACCGGTCGTATTCCTCGACTATTTCATCATGATGCTGATAGTGGCGGCTGTCGTCATCGGCATTCAGGCGGTAGGGGTCGTATTGATGGCATCCTTGCTGATTACGCCCGCCGTTTCTGCCAGGTACTGGACGGAGCGCCTGCATATCATGGTCATCCTCTCTGGAATTTTCGGGTTGCTGAGCGGGGTGTCCGGAACAGTCATCAGCACGTCGGTCAATAACCTGCCAACAGGCCCCTTGATTGTTTTATCGGCCACGGTCTGGTTTTTCCTCTCCATGCTTTTTGCCCCTAAACGTGGAGTCATCTCCAAGACGTGGAGAAGGATTTCGGCAAAAAAGATTTATGTACATGAACAGGAAAAAAGGAAAGGAAGCCATTCAGCATGAACGATTTTTGGATTATCTTAGTCGGGGCGCTTGTAGCGAGTTCCTGCAGTGTACTGGGGTGTTTTTTAATAGTAAGGAAGATGACCTTGATTGGCGATGCCATCAGTCACTCGGTTTTACCCGGCATCGTATTGGCGTTTTTAATAACGGGGTCACGTGATTCGATTCCCATGCTGATTGGGGCTGCAGCACTCGGTTTACTTACTGTATTCTTGATCCAGCTATTCCAAACATCCGGGGTTCAATCCGACGCAGCGATAGGCATCGTGTTCACTTCCCTATTCGCAGTAGGGATTGTATTGGTCAGTTTGTATACACAGCAAATCGATTTTGATCTGGATCATGTCCTGTATGGCGAAATTGCATATACCCCATGGAATATGATGTCAATCGGTGGGGTTGAGGCAGGGCCAAGGGCCGTTTGGATTGTAGGAAGTTGTTTCATGATCAATCTTCTCTTACTTTTCCTATTCTTCAAGCAATTTAAGCTGGTTTCCTTCGATCCCGCACTTGCTGCAGCGATGGGCATACCGGTTATATTTTTTCACTATTTACTGATGGGTCTCGTTTCGATGACAACTGTGGCGTCGTTTGATAGTGTCGGTTCGATTTTGGTGGTGGGGATGCTCATTATACCTGCTGCAACGGCCTATTTGCTTTCGGACCGATTAAGTTGGATGATTGTCGTCAGCATCGGGGTCGGGATCTTGAGCTCGGTCATTGGGTATTATTCAGCAACTTTTCTTGATGCTTCCATCTCAGGGTGCATGGTTGGTTCAGCCGCTTTCTTATTCGGCTTGGCTTTCCTTTTTTCACCGATCAACGGGGTGGCCACTAGGTTTATAAAACGAAGAAGGGCAAGGGAAACCCATTTATAGTACATTCCACTTAGAGGCTGCATGATTTTCACTTCATGTGGCCTTTTTGCCATCAAACTATCCTTAGATATAGTTGTGATTTTCTTTGTTTAAAGTATAATGAGTAAGTGTAATTTAAAGAAGCAGGAACCTTTTTAAGGGAGAGTTCATTATGGAAGAACAAAATAAATTTTCATCGCGAATAGATTTTTCTTTGGTCACGATATTATTGTTGTTATGTATTGGTAGTTGTTTGGCCATATACAGTGCGCAGACTACTGGACAATATGAAGAAAACTTCTTAATAAAACAAATATTTTGGTATGCGGTAGGAGTCGGGATTGTTCTCGGAATCATTACGCTGGATTCAGATCAGTTGAAGAAGATATCTTGGTATGCATATGGGTTCGGATTATTGCTATTGTTATTATTGCTTGTCATGCCGGATTCCATCGCGCCCGTCCGTAATGGTGCGAAAAGTTGGTTCATCATTAAACCACTTGGATCGATACAGCCCTCGGAATTCATGAAGGTTTTTCTCATTTTGGCCTTGGCGAATGTCATTTCGAATCATCATCTTAAGAATACGTTGAAAACGATTCAAACCGATCTCTGGCTCCTTGTTAAAATTGGTCTTGTTACGGGAGCTCCGTTGCTGTTAATCATGCAACAGCCGGATTTAGGTACATCGCTTGTTTTAATGTCAATCATGATCGGAATGATCTTCATTTCTGGGATTTCATGGAAGATCCTGCTTCCAATCGTGACAGCCGGTATCGTTGCCATTTCCACCGTCATGTATTTCGTACTCTGGCATCCGGAATTGCTTGAGAAAATAGGTGTGAAAACGTATCAGTTCGGCCGTATTTATTCATGGCTGGATCCTTATAACTATGCAAGTTCGGAAGGGTATCATTTGACGAAATCCTTGCTAGCCATAGGGTCGGGGCAGACCACGGGCAAGGGCATAGGGTCAAGGGAAGTATATTTACCGGAAAGTCATTCGGATTTCATCTTTAGTATCATCGGGGAAGAATTCGGCTTCATCGGTTCCAGTATCATTATCTCCTTGTTCTTCTTATTGGTGTACCATATTACAAAAACCGGCATGGAAACGCGAAATAATTTCTATACATATATTTGCGTGGGCATCATCAGCATGTTAACGTTTCACGTGTTCCAAAATATCGGAATGACGGTCGGCGTATTACCGATCACCGGGATTCCGCTTCCGTTCATCAGCTATGGGGGAAGCTCGCTCATGGGGAATATGATGGCCATGGGCTTGATATTCAGCATAAGGTATCACTATAAAAAGTACATGTTTTCGACGGATATATAAAAAACGCCGGCCATTCACCATGGTCGGCGTTTTTTTATAGTTATTGAAGCTTTGAACCAGAGGGAAATTGATCTTTATAGCCAGAGAACTGTTGGTAGGACTGGCCTAAACTATCAGCTTGTGCCTTTTCCAAGCCATACCATCCTTTTTCGAACATCAGGTTATAAAGCTCCCGTTGCATTTCCTGGGTTTCTTTTGAGACCGAGAAAATATCTTGAAATAAAGCTTGGTTACTCATCTCATGGAGGGCAACTGAATAAGAGTTACAGAAATACTTCTCTGTTGCCAACATGTCATTTGTAAAATCACGGTCATTCATTTCTGGCGTCTTGGCAATGGTTGATTCGGGATTTTGAACCTTGTTTTGATTAGGCATCAAGAAACCTCCTTTACTGGAATTGTTGTTGGTTTTGCTGTTGGCTTGGATTTAAGTGGGACAAGATGGTGTCGTAATGACGTTGATGCATCTGTCCACAGCGGGTTAAAGCATCTATGATTTGAGGATCTTTACATTGTTTCGCGTAAAAGTGTGCCTTTTTAATCGCAATCAAGTTCCAGGAAAGCATATCGGTAAGGTACATGCTATCTTTTACGGATACCATTTCGGGTGGCTGTTTCATGAAGCCGGTCGTTTGTTGCTGGTTGTTCATCGAGTTTTGTTGTTCCATCATCTTACCTCCTTCATTGTGGTCTGAACGAGATTAATTTCCCCTGTTTTTCATTTTATATTCGAGAAGGGCAAGACACTGAATATACATGAAGGATATAAGGGCCTACCCTGACGTCTATTTTGCCAAACGGATTTGGAGGGAACGCAGATGGAACTAATGAGGACTTTCTTTCTCTACCTATCGAAGAATAAACCATTAATTAAGGCTGCGCGGAGATATGGATTGCGTTTTGGGGCAGCCCGCTTTGTTGCCGGAGAAACTTTGGATGAAGCGACTAAGGTCATTGCGGAACTAAATCGAAAAGGGTTATCTGTGACGATAGATTACCTAGGTGAATTCATAGATCATGAGCAGGAAGCAGAAGAGATGGCAAACCAGTGCATCGATGCGATTCGAGCCATTGCCGAGCATGGTCTCGATTCCCAGTTATCCTTGAAGCTGACGTCCATGGGTTTGGATATCTCGGAGCATGTTGTCATGAAGAATATGAAAAGGATATTAGAAGAAGCGAAAGCCGCTCGGGTATTCGTTACGCTGGACATGGAAGATTTTCCGCGCTGTCAGCCAACATTAGAAGTGTTCAAAAAACTAAAAGCTGAATATAATGATCTTGGAACGGTTATACAAGCATATCTTTATCGAACGGAGAAAGATCTTGACGAGTTGAATCCATTCCAACCGAATCTCCGACTGGTTAAGGGAGCTTATAAAGAGCCAAGGGAAGTAGCCTTTCCAGAAAAAGAGAAGGTGGATGCAAACTTCAAGAAAATCATTAAAAAGCATTTGCTGAATGGGAATTATACGGCTGTCGCGACCCATGATGATAAAATCATTGATTATACGAAAAACCTCGCCAAGGAACATGGCATCCGCACGGATCAGTTCGAATTTCAAATGTTATTCGGCATCCGTAATGAAAAGCAATTGGAATTAGCAAAAGAGGGGTATAAGGTTAGGGTGTATGTTCCATATGGAACGGATTGGTACGGATACTTCATGCGCCGCCTAGCGGAGAGGCCAGCCAATGTTGCATTCGTCTTAAAGGGGATATGGAAAAGGTAGCAGAAGTAAGAGCCGGCCCGGATAAGGGACGGCTACCCTACTTTGGGATCTATTTTTTATATTGATTGTTCTGGCTGTTCACCTTATTCTTTCCGTTGTTACGTTCACCGCCAGGACCGGCGTTCCCTTTCACGCTTGCGGCACTTACGGCTCCTTTGGAAGGATTATCTTTATGCTTCATGAGTATACGTCACCTCCTGTTCGTTATTTTCTTCTAAAGAGTGAAAACTAACCAGGGGTTTTACGATAAAAATATTTAATTTTTCCTGTTTAATCATTGCAGAATTTCCAATTTTATTCTATATTAGTAATAAGAATAAATATTCAAAAATTTTTTGAGACAAAAATGAATGAGCATTCATTCAATACATTGTGTAAGGGGGATATGAACTTGGTTCGACAAATACGAAAGGCTGCTGTTCTAGGGTCAGGAGTTATGGGATCAGGGATTGCTGCACACCTTGCTAACATCGGCATTCCGACTTTATTATTGGATATTGTACCTCGTGAACTTACGGAGGACGAGAAGAAAAAAGGTCTTACTTTAGAAAATAAACAAGTACGTAACCGCATAAGTCAGACTGCGATTACTAAACTTCTAAAACAAAAACCAGCTCCGTTATCGGCAAAAGGCAATCTGGCCTTGATTGAAGCGGGGAACCTGGAAGATGATATAAGCCGTTTAAATGAAGTGGATTGGGTAATTGAAGTGGTCGTGGAGAGACTTGATGTGAAGCAGAGTGTATTTGCTCAGGTTGATAAATACCGTAAACCGGGCAGCATCATTTCTTCCAATACATCAGGTATATCAATTGAGGCGATGGCCGAGGGACGTTCCGAAGATTTCCAAAAGCATTTCTTGGGAACCCACTTTTTCAATCCGCCACGCTATTTGAAACTTTTAGAAGTCATTCCTACGAAAGCCACTGCTCCTGAAGTGCTTGAATATATGAAGGAATTTGGTGAAGACGTTCTTGGTAAAGGCGTGGTCGAAGCCAAAGATACACCGAATTTCATCGCCAACCGCATCGGTACGTATGGGCTGCTTGTTACCCTTCGTGAAATGCAAAAAGGCGGCTACAGCGTGGGTGAAGTGGATTCTGTAACAGGTCCATTGATTGGCAGGGCGACGAGCGCAACATTCCGTACGCTTGATGTAGTGGGTCTTGATACTTTTGCACATGTTGCGAAGAACGTATTTGACCAGGTTGAAGGAGAGGAAAGGGAAGTTTTCCGCATTCCTGACTTCATGAATAAAATGCTTGAAAACGGTTGGCTTGGAAGCAAATCCGGACAAGGATTTTTCCTGAAAAAAGGCAAGGAAATCCTTGAACTGAATCCTGAGACACTTGAATACGAACCACGGAAAAAACTGAAAACGCCTTCTATGGAAATGGCCAAACAGGCAAAAGGTCTTTCTAATAAAATGAAAGCGCTTGTTTATAGTGATGACCGTGCTGGCCACCTGCTTTGGAATGTGTTGAATCCAGCCCTTGTGTATTCCGCACAACTGCTAGGGGACATTGCTGACGATATTGTGGCAATTGACCAGGCAATGAAATGGGGCTTCGGTTGGTCTACTGGACCTTTCGAAACATGGGATGCAATTGGTGTCGAAAAATCAGTGGCTCGCCTAGAACAAGAAGGTGTCACTGTTCCTCAATGGGTGAAGGAAATGCTGGATAAAGGCATCACTTCATTCTATAAAGAAGAAAATGGTGTAGTTTCCTACTACCACAATGGTGAATACAAGGAACTTCTTGAGAATCCAAAGGTGATCAACCTGAAAGCGATCAAGAAGCAAAAAGGCGTAATCAAGAAAAACAGTGGGGCAAGTTTGATTGATATTGGCGACGGAGTCTTACTTCTGGAGTTCACGTCACCGAACAATGCCATTGGTCTTGATATCATGCAGATGATCAATGCAGCCGTTGACGAGGCCGAAGCAAATTATAAAGGCCTGGTCATTGGAAACCAAGGCAAAAACTTCTGTGTAGGCGCCAATATCGCCATGATGTTGATGGAAGCCCAGGATGACAATATATTCGAATTGGATATGGTAATCAGCCAATTCCAAAAAGCAATGTTGAAAATTAAATATAGTGCGGTCCCTGTCGTCGTAGCGCCATTCAATATGACGTTAGGCGGAGGTGCAGAAGTTTCCCTTCCTGCCGCGCGCATTCAGGCGACTACCGAAACGTATATGGGCCTAGTGGAAGCTGGCGTTGGCTTGATACCTGGTGGCGGCGGAACAAAAGAGCTTTATGTGAAAACATTGAAGAGCATGCCAAAAGGCGTCGACTTTGATTTGCAGAAGGTAGCGAATCGGGTATTTGAAACGGTTGCCATGGCGAAGGTTTCTACTTCTGCGGAAGAGGCGCGCGAAAATAATTTCCTTGGTGCTTCCGATCGAATCAGTGTGAATTCCGACCATCAGTTATATGATGCGAAGCAGTCAGTCATTTCAATGTATGACCAAGGTTACACAGCACCAACCCGCACGAAAATCCCTGTGGTTGGTGAGACAGGTTATGCAGCACTTCTTTTAGGTGCAGAATCGATGCGTCTTTCAGGCTTCCTATCCGAGCATGACCTTGTCATCGCTAAAGAGCTTGCGTATGTCCTGGCTGGTGGGAAACTTCCATTCGGTACAGAAGTAGATGAACAGTATATCCTGGACCTAGAAAAACAAGCTTTCTTAAAATTGATTTCAACACCGAAATCACAACAAAGGATGCAACACATGCTTGTTAAGGGAAAACCACTTCGTAACTAATTGATCGTCCAAAGATAGAGTCAAGTAATCAAAGTTCAATAGGTTGATAGCTTAAAAATGAAGTAAGGGGGATCCTCATGAAAGAAGCAGTAATAGTAGCTGGAGCAAGGACTCCGGTAGGAAGAGCAAAAAAAGGTTCTCTTGCTAACGTTCGTCCAGATGATTTAGGGGCTCTTGTGGTGAAGGAAACGTTAAAGCGTGCTGGAAATTATGAAGGCAATATCGATGATTTGATCATCGGCTGTGCGATGCCAGAGGCAGAGCAAGGCCTGAATATGGCAAGGAATATCGGGGCATTGGCGGGCTTGCCATACACGGTGCCGGCCATTACCATCAATCGTTACTGTTCGAGTGGTTTGCAAAGCATTGCATATGGAGCGGAAAGAATCATGCTCGGCCAAAGCGATACGGTCATCGCGGGTGGTGCAGAATCTATGAGTCTAGTGCCAATGATGGGCCATGTTACCCGTCCGAATGCAAATCTTGCTGAAACGGCGCCTGAGTATTACATGGGCATGGGCCACACAGCAGAAGCTGTAGCGAATAAATATGGGATTTCCCGTGAAGACCAAGATGCGTTTGCTGTACGTAGCCATCAAAGAGCGGCGAAGGCCATTGCAGAAGGAAAATTTTCTGATGAGATCGTTCCGGTAGACGTAACGCTCCGTTCTGTAGGCCCGGATTTGAAATTACAGGAAAAGAAATTTCAATTCACTCAAGATGAAGGTGTCCGTGAGGGAACGACGGTCGAAGTCCTTAAAAAGCTAAGACCGGCCTTTTCCGTAACTGGATCCGTTACCGCAGGAAATTCATCGCAAACAAGTGATGGAGCTGCTGCCGTCATGGTCATGGAGGGAGAGAAAGCTTCCTCTTTAGGCATGAAGCCAATCGGTAAGTTCCGTTCCTTTGCTGTAGCGGGAGTTCCGCCAGAAATCATGGGGATCGGCCCAATCGCTGCGATTCCTAAAGCATTAAAACTTGCAGGGCTTGAGCTATCTGATATCGGTTTGTTCGAATTGAATGAGGCGTTCGCTTCTCAATCCATTCAAATCATCCGGGAGCTTGGTTTGAACGAAGAGATTGTCAACGTCAATGGAGGGGCGATTGCCCTTGGTCATCCACTTGGTTGTTCGGGTGCCAAATTGACCCTAAGCCTGCTTCATGAAATGAAACGCAGGAACCAACAATTCGGAGTCGTCACAATGTGTATCGGCGGCGGCATGGGTGCTGCCGGAGTATTCGAATTATTAGCATAGAACCTTTTGCCCGGATGCAGGTGCGTCATGTATCCGGGCCTTCAATGAAACTTACCATAATGAAACTTACCATATAGGAGGAATTTTCATGTCCAATCAAACAACAGATAACTTGATTAAAGGTGGAGCATTTTTAGTCGAAGATATTACGTATGATCAAGTGTTTACACCAGAGGATTATTCTGATGAGCACAAAATGATTGCCAAAACTTCTGAAGATTTCGTAATGAATGAGGTCCTTCCACAAGTTGAACATCTTGAAAACCATGAATTTGACCGTTCTGTAAAATTGCTGAAGCATGCTGGGGAAATTGGCTTACTAGGTGCTGACGT
The DNA here is from genome assembly GCF_050277925.1 of Peribacillus sp. NPDC097264. Lineage (NCBI taxonomy): Bacteria > Bacillati > Bacillota > Bacilli > Caryophanales > Bacillaceae > Peribacillus > Peribacillus sp. NPDC097264. The sequence goes on along the minus strand of NZ_JBNNSR010000001.1, from coordinate 165,503 downwards.
ACCAGAAGAGTATAGCGGTCTTGGCCTTGATAAAATCAGCTCCGCTTTAATTACGGAAAAAATGGCACTAGCTGGCGGATTCGGAATTACGCACGGTGCACACGTAGGGATCGGTTCATTACCTATCGTATTATTCGGTAATGAAGAGCAAAAACAAAAGTACCTTCCACTACTTGCAACAGGTGAAAAAATTGCGGCATACGCTTTAACTGAACCGAGCTCGGGATCTGATGCACTGGGTGCGAAAACGACGGCGAAATTAAATGCAGAAGGCACTCATTATATTTTAAATGGAGAAAAACAATGGATCACGAATGCAGGATTTGCAGATGTATTCTGTGTTTACGCTAAGATCGATGGCGAACAGTTTTCCGCTTTCATCGTAGAACGTGAATATCCTGGTGTCTCTACAGGTGCCGAAGAAAAGAAAATGGGCATTAAGAGTTCTTCTACACGTACTTTGATCCTTGAAGATGTAGCCGTTCCGGTTGAGAACCTTCTAGGTGTCGCTGGTAAAGGTCATGTCATTGCCTTCAATATCTTGAACATTGGACGTTATAAATTGGGAGTCGGTGCAGTAGGTGGTTCAAAACGCGCCCTTGAACTGACAGCTGCTTATACAAATCAGCGTCAACAATTCAAAACGAAAATTTCCGACTTTAACTTAACGAAAGAAAAATTAGCGACGATGGCTTCTAAGATTTATGCGGCAGAAAGCTCTGTATACCGTACGGTCGGCCTTTATGACCAAAGACAAAGCAAACTGACTGATGAGCAAGTAAAAGATGGCAAGTCCATGGCAGCAGCCGTTGCTGAATATGCAATCGAGTGTTCATTGAATAAATTCTTCGCTTCGGAAGTGTTGGATTATGTAACGGATGAAGGGGTACAGCTTCATGGCGGTTACGGCTTCATGCAAGAATATGAAATCGAGAAAGCGTACCGTGACTCTCGTATTAACCGTATCTTTGAAGGAACAAATGAAATTAACCGTTTGCTCGTTCCAGGCACATTCCTGAAAAAAGCCCTTAAAGGTGAACTTCCACTTCTTCAAAAAGCTCAAGGCCTACAAGAAGAGTTAATGATGATGATGCCGGAAGAACCAGGCGACGAGCCATTGGCACAAGAAAAAATGCTAGTTAGAAATGCTAAGAAAATTGGCATTCTGGCTGCAGGTCTTGCTGCACAAAAATTCGGTAAAAAACTTGATCAAGAACAAGAAATCCTTTCAAATATTGCGGATATCGTATCTCTTGCCTATGCTGCTGAATCCGTGGTCTTACGTACGGAAAAAGCAATCGCGACTACGGGTCTAGAAAAGAACCAACAAAAAGTGCTTTACACTGAAATCTTCGTTCAAGAAGCTTTCAATGAAATCGAACAACATGCGAAAGAAACGTTGATTGCTGTTGAAACTGGCGATACACTTCGCATCATGCTTTCTTCACTACGCAAGTTGACTAGACATAACCCAATCAATGTCATTGCGAAAAAACGCGAAGCTTCCGTCAAAGTAATCGAAAATGAAAAATACGCACTTTAAGCATTAAAGTCCACAATAAAGGGAATGCCCGTCTTGGGTATTTCCTTTATTTTTTTGTGGGATTTTCATAGAGATGCAAAGAGAGTCTTTCGTTGTATTGCCCCAAAAAAACGGGTATTCTAAGGGTAGGTGGTGAAACGATGGGCTTAACTTTATACTGGTACCCAAAATGCGGCACATGCCGTAATGCAAAGAAGTGGCTGGACCGTCATGAATTGCAATATGAAGCGATTCATCTCGTGGAAAATCCCCCTTCTCGGGCAGAAATTGAACAGTTATATAAAAATAGTGGATTAGAGTTGAAGAAGTTTTTCAATACGAGCGGGCAAAAATACCGCGAGCTTGGTTTAAAAGACAAACTGAAAGAAGCTTCAGAGAACGAGATGCTCGATATATTGGCTACGGATGGCATGCTTTTGAAAAGGCCGATTGTTACGGACGGTTCAAAGGTGACAGTAGGTTTCAAAGAAGAACAATTCGATGAGACCTGGAGCTAAGACTTTACAAAACATTTGGATAATTCCTTATCATGACAAAGAATCTACCTTATAATGTAATAGATAAAATATAAGCTGTAATATGGAGGGAATTAATATGTCAACGCCAAAAGAACTTCGTTATACAAAAGAACATGAATGGGTCAAAACGGAAGAGGGTACAGTACGAATAGGGATTACTGAATTCGCTCAGTCGGAACTTGGGGACATCGTTTTTGTTGAACTTCCAGAGATTGGATCTGAACTGAAAGCGAACGAGCCCTTTGGCAGTGTAGAATCCGTTAAAACGGTATCTGAACTTTATGCTCCGATTAGCGGCAAGGTCGTTGAAATCAATGAAGAGTTAAATGACAATCCTGAATTCGTTAATGAATCTCCGTTTGAAAAAGCATGGATGATCGTCCTTGAACCATCAGACAGCAGTGAAGTTGAAAAACTGATGAGTGCAAACGAATATGATAGCCTGATAAACGGGTAAGTAAGGTGAGGGGGGAGGCTTTAATTAAGCCTGCTCTTTTTCAATTTGAGTGGAGACGGGGTGATGAGATGGAATGGGATGTACCCGATAAAGTGATTATGGTTGAAGGCCTTTCAGACAAGCGCAAAGTGGCATCCGTTCTGGACGAAGAAGTGGAAATCAGATGTACCAATGGCACCATTTCTTTAACGAAGTTGGATGAAATGGTGGATGAATTGATAGGCAGGGACGTTTACATCCTTTTTGACGCAGATGAGTCAGGGGAAAAGCTAAGGAAACAATTTCGTCGGGAACTGCCGGAAGCAAGGCATTTGTACATAGATAGGATGTACAAGGAAGTCGAGGATACCCCAGAACATCACATCGCTTCCGTGCTACTAACTGCAAATATGAAAGTGAAAACTAAATTTACAAGTAAAAGGATGGAAGAGTAACTGATGGAGGAATGGAAAGAAGAAGACTTTAAGCAAGCTGTTGATCAAGGGAACACTTTTAGCTTATATCTATACACACCTTTGTGTGGAACCTGCCAGGTGGCTTCAAGAATGCTTTCCATAACACTAGAGCTGTTCCCGGAAATGAAGGCTGGAAAAATGAACATGAATTATGTCCAGACATTGGCTGAACGATATGAAATTGAGAGCGTACCTTGTCTTTTGCTTTTTGAAAAAGGAAAGATGACAAAAAAAATATATGCCTTTCAGTCTGTTCCTTATTTGTATGGATTGCTGAAAGAGATAAGCTAAAAGCCGATCCTACATGGATTGGTTTTTTTGTTAAAGTCATGGGGGGGAAATAGCATTCGTATTAATGATTGAATATTCTAATAACTAATTGACTACCTGCTACTAAAGTGCTATATTTTGTATGAAGTACATACGTTATAGACGCATCATACACGAGGATGGAATGTCTGCCATTTACAAAACGCGCTTATCCAGGCGACATCGTTCAATAGGGAAATTTCTATGGACGGTGGCGGGAAGTTCCGACTTCTTCATATTATAAGGTTCCTTGCATATAACAAGAGAAGAGGCAATATCGCTTTAATCCCTACTAAAACAATGGAAGAAGGGGAGAATATAATGACAGAAAAAAATTACCGCTTTGAGACGTTGAGTGTGCATGGCGGTTTAAAAGTCGACGAAACGGGTGCCCGCGCCGTGCCCATTTATCAAAGTAATGCTTATTTGTTCAAAGATACAGATCATGCAGCGAATCTGTTTGGATTAAAAGAGAATGGCTATATCTATACGAGGCTTCACAATCCCACTGTCAGTGTCTTTGAAGAAAGAATGGCCCTGTTAGAAGGGGGAATCGGTGGATTGGCAGTTGCAAGCGGCATGGCCGCTATATCCCTTTCCATCCTTAATATCGCTGGTATGGGGGATGAAATCGTTTCTGCTTCAACACTGTACGGCGGGACCTATAATTTATTTGAAAATACACTCCCTAAATACGGAATCAAAGTGAAATTCGTCTCACCTGATGATCCGGAAAATTTCAAACGGGCAATCACTCCACGAACGAAGGCCATATTTGCCGAAACAATCGGCAACCCAAGCTTAAGGGTTCTTGATATCGAAAAAGTGGCGGAAATAGCCCACGAAGCAGGGATACCTCTTATCATCGATAACACTTTCGCAACGCCGTATCTGTGCCGACCAATAGACTTTGGGGCGGATATTGTCATCCATTCAGCTACAAAGTGGCTATTGGGTAACGGTACGACATTAGGGGGAGTCATCATCGACGGTGGTAAATTCGATTGGAATTCGCCTAATTATCCAGGCTTTACGGAACCTGACCCTAGTTATCATGGACTTGTCTATTCCGAAGCGGTAGGGCCTGCTGCCTTTATCACGAAAGCGCGTGTGCAATTGCTTCGGGATTTGGGACCGACGTTAAGTGCTCAAAGTGCATTCCAGTTCACGCTTGGCCTGGAAACGCTCCATGTCAGGATGAAGGAACACCTGTTGAATACGAGGACAGTCATTCAATACTTGGAGAACCATCCGGCAGTCTCATGGGTTTCTTATCCGGGTAACGATGATCATCCCGATAAAGCCCTTGTGGATAAATATTTGCCTAAGGGAGCCGGATCTGTGGTGACGTTTGGAATTAAGGGTGGACGTGAAGCAGGTTCCACACTCATCAATTCGGTAGAGTTATGGTCGCATGTCGCCAATGTCGGGGATGCTAAAAGCCTAATCATCCACCCAGCAAGTACAACTCACCAGCAATTGAATGATGCAGGACTGGTCAAGGCCGGTGTCAGCGCCGACCAGGTTCGCCTTTCAATCGGTATTGAAAATGTAGACGATTTACTTGAAGATCTAGAGCAAGCGATTGAAAAAGCGACGAATATCGTGTCAGTGAATTCTCAAAGAGTTTAATGGAGAAACAGGTACACCCTAGGATTTTACATTGCACTCCTTTTTTATCTGTGTTAAAATTTCAGACATAGTAAAGTGAATGTTAAGACAAAAAAGAATAGTCCATATATAGCTCTTATCAAGAGAGGTGGAGGGATGTGCCCGTTGAAACCCGGCAACCGACAAGGATTTTCCTTGGAAAGGTGCCAATTCACACAAAGCGTAGAGGCTTTGGGAGATGAGAGGAAGGCCTGCTTTTCCCTGCCTTTCTGCTCATGCAGAAGGGCTTTTTCTATTTTCTTTGAATCATAGAGGATAGATTCATCAGGAGGCCATAAAAATAAATCGACTAAATTCATAGGCTTAATTGGATAAAGAGGTGAGCATACATGATTACATTGTCAAACGTCAGTAAACTTTTTCGAACAGGAAAAGGAAATAGCGAAACGATTCATGCCGTGAATAGTGTGAATTTAGAAATAAATAAAGGCGAGATTTTCGGAGTCATCGGATACAGTGGGGCTGGCAAGAGTACGCTCATACGTATGCTGAATGGGTTGGAACGGCCTACTGAGGGCTCCGTGAACGTTGCGGGAAATGAAGTTTCAACAATTAAAGGGTCTAAGCTTCGTAAAGCCCGTCAAGAGATTAGCATGATTTTTCAGCATTTTAATCTCTTGTGGTCAAGGACCGTTCAAGAAAATATATCCTTTCCTCTGGAAATTGCGGGCATCTCCAAGCAAGAACGCATCAAGCGCGTCAATGAACTCATTAAGTTAGTTGGATTGGAAGGAAGAGAAAAAGCGTATCCATCGCAGCTAAGTGGTGGACAGAAGCAAAGGGTGGGAATAGCGAGGGCTCTTGCCAATAACCCGAAAGTGCTTTTGTGTGATGAGGCCACGTCCGCTCTAGATCCCCAGACAACCGATTCCATCCTGGAATTGCTTGTGGATATAAATCAACGCCTTGGTTTAACCATTGTCTTGATTACACATGAGATGCATGTCATTCGGAAGATTTGCAATCGAGTGGCTGTGATGGAAAGTGGACGGGTAGTCGAACAGGGAGCTGTCCTGGAAGTATTCAGAAACCCTAAAGAACAGATGACTAAGCGTTTTGTTCAGCAGGTGACAGAACCAGAAGAGACAAAAGAAACGATGGAGCATTTGTTTGAACGGTATCCAGCAGGAAAAGTGATTCAACTGACATTCGTGGGGGATCATGCAGAAAGCCCGTTGATCACAAAATTGGTACGTAATTTTGAGTTGGATGTGAACATTGTCCAGGGGAAAATATCACAAACGAGAAGCGGCTCATATGGAACATTGTTCATCCACCTTGATGGCAGTGAAGATGAAATGCTCCGCGCAATCGAATTCATAAAAGCACAGCAGGTAGGCGTGGAGGTGATTACTCATGCTTGAAGAATTATTGCCGAATGTAGATTGGGAAGACATCATAGAAGCGACGAAAGAAACGCTGTATATGACAAGTATTTCAGTTGTAGCGACCTTTTTTATAGGGATACTATTGGGGTTGCTTCTGTTTTTAACAGGCAAGGGGAATATGTGGGAGAATCGGGGCGTTAACGGTGTGTTAAGTGCTTTCGTTAATATTTTCCGTTCGATTCCATTCCTTATCTTGATTGTATTATTAATTCCGTTCACCAAATTACTTGTCGGTAGCATGATTGGTGAGAATGCGGCATTACCAGCACTCATTATCGGTGCAGCACCATTTTATGCGCGGATGGTCGAAATCGGCCTTCGTGAGATTGATAAAGGCGTGATTGAAGCGGCTAAATCAATGGGAGCCAAAACCAGCACCATCATTTATAAGGTCCTCCTTCCAGAATCGATGCCGGCCCTTATATCAGGCATCACGGTAACATCGATTGCATTGGTTGGATACACGGCAATGGCAGGTGTCATCGGGGCTGGTGGATTGGGTAACTTAGCCTATCTGGACGGTTATCAACGGAATCACAACGACGTTACCCTGGTAGCGACGATTGTCATATTAATTATTGTCTTCATCATACAGATTATCGGTGATGTGATTACTTCTAAATTGGATAAAAGATAAGGGGAGATGAAAAGGATGAAAAAGTTTTTAGGGATTGCATTCGTTCTAGTTTTATCAATTGCATTGGCGGCTTGCGGAACGGATAAAGAGAAAGATACAGGTAGTGGCGATGATACGAAGAAGTTAGTGGTGGGTGCATCGAATGTACCACATGCAGAGATTCTTGAAAAAGCGATTCCTCTTCTTAAAGAAAAAGGCATTGAATTGGAAGTGGAAACATTCCAAGACTATATCTTGCCAAACAAGGCTTTGAACAATAAAGAACTGGACGCGAACTACTTCCAGCACATTCCTTATTTAGAATCTCAAATTAAGGAAAATGGATATGATTTTGTTAATGCAGGCGGCATCCATATTGAACCAATTGCTTTGTATTCACAAAAATATAAAAGCATTGATAAGCTTCCAGAAGGAGCAACAATCATTTTAAGCAGCTCTGTTGCAGACCATGGACGTGCCTTATCACTTTTAGAAAAGAATGGCCTGATTACTCTTAAAGAAGGCATTGATAAAACGACAGCTACAGTAAAAGATATTGTCGAGAATAAGAAGAACATTAAATTCGATGCAGATTATGAAGCGGCATTACTTCCGAAGATCTATGAAAGCGGCGAAGGAGATGCGGTCCTAATCAACTCTAACTATGCAATCGACGCTGGCTTGAATCCACTTAAAGATTCCATTGCAATAGAAGATTCTGAATCACCATATGTGAACGTGATCGCTGTTAATAAAGGTGACGAAGACAAAGAAGAAATCAAGACGCTTGTGGAAGTATTACATTCCAAAGAAATTCAAGATTTCATTCTTGAGGAATATGAGGGTGCAGTCGTACCTGCAAAGGAATAAAGCAACGAAAGACGACCTGGATTTCCAGGTCGTTTTTAAGTTGGGGTTTAAAGTTGAAAGCAAAGGGTATAGAATAGACGAAGAAACAAAATGATTCACAAATTTGAAAGGATGGTTCACTATCAATACTTTAGATTTAAACGTAACGAGCGAAATGGAAAAAGCTATGCAGTTATCACATGGGGTTGGGTACAGTGAATACAGCAGAAATTTAGACCTTCGTATCGAGGTTGAAAAAGTAAGAGATAGGGAACATGAGCAATGCAATAAAATGGTTCTGGAATTACAACGTAAAATCCACGGATAAGCATATATTAGAGTCTTTCAAAAATCGGTCTGTAGAGGTAAAATGAAAAGTGATCTGTTGTACGTACCGGATCCTGCTCATTACTCCTGCAGATCGATTTTTTTCATGATAAGGGCCAACCGTCTTCCCCTTGAACTTTTCGGGAATATCTTATTATGAATGGAATCCCGAATAATTAGCTAACATTAACGAAAACTAAAATAAGGGCATATTTGCAGTGAAAAGCCTTTATACGGTCGTTTTATAACAATAGGGCAGGTTTCCACTCCCTAGCGAGTAAAAACCTCCATCTATATTAGTTGATTCTAAATTGGATTTGTTATAAAATTGTAATGAGAATAAAGTGAGAATGATTTTTTGAAAACTATAGACAAGAAAGTGATTTTCACTTTCTGTAATAAAATAGGAATTAAGTTCACGGAGGTATTATTATGTCAGGTTCAACATTAACGGTAAAAGATCTTCATGTATCAATAGAAGGCAAAGAAATTTTAAAAGGGGTTAACCTGGAAGTAAAAGGCGGAGAAATCCATGCAATCATGGGGCCGAACGGAACAGGTAAATCCACTTTATCTTCAGCAATCATGGGTCACCCTAAATATGAAGTAACAAGCGGAAGCATCAGTTTTGATGGTGAAGACGTATTGGAAATGGAAGTTGACGAACGTGCTCGTGTTGGTCTTTTCCTTGCTATGCAATATCCAAGTGAAATCAGTGGTGTTACAAATGCAGACTTCTTGCGTTCGGCTGTCAATGCACGCCGTGAAGAAGGCGACGAAGTTTCACTTATGAAATTCATCCGTCAAATGGATAAAAACATGGAATTCCTTGAAATGGATGAAGATATGGCTCAACGTTATTTGAATGAAGGATTCTCTGGCGGAGAGAAAAAACGTAATGAAATCCTTCAATTAATGATGATTCAACCAAAAATCGCCATTTTGGATGAAATTGACTCAGGTCTTGATATCGATGCACTTAAAGTCGTTTCTAAAGGAATCAATGAAATGCGTGGAGAAGACTTCGGTTGCTTGATCATCACTCACTACCAACGTCTACTAAACTACATCACACCTGATTTCGTACACGTTATGATGCAAGGTCGCGTCGTTAAATCAGGCGGTCCTGAATTAGCTGCACGACTAGAAGCAGAAGGTTATGACTGGATTAAACAAGAATTGGGCATTGAAGACGAAACTGTTGGCGAAGAAGCGTAAGTAGGAGGATTTGCAATGACTACAGAAATGAAATTATCGCTTGAAAAAGAGGACATAAGCTCTTATTCAACAAAAAATAATGAGCCATCTTGGCTATCAGACCTTCGAATCAAAGCTTTTTCAGATTTAGAAGAGCTTCCGATGCCTAGACCGGATAAAACGAAGATAGATAAATGGAATTTCACTTCATTCAAAACCCATACGGTTGAAAGTGAAGCATTTGCTTCTTTAGAAGAACTTCCAAAAGAGATTAAATCGATCATTGAAGAAAATGAAAATCTATACATTCAACGCAATAATACGCCGGCACATATTAATTTGTCAGCAGCTATAAAAGAACAAGGCGTTATCTTCACGGATATTTTCACAGCGGCTCGAGATCATGCTGAGTTAGTACAGAAGTATTTCATGAAAGATGGCGTGAAAGTGAATGAACACCGTTTAACGGCTCTACATGCTGCATTGCTTAACGGGGGAGCATTCCTATATGTTCCGAAAAATGTAGAAATCAAAGAACCAATCCAAGCAGTATTCTTGGTGGATAATCCTGAAACTACACTGTTCAATCACGTATTGATCGTAGCGGAAGATAATAGTTCTGTAACATACGTGGAGAACTACTTCTCGGCCGTTGAGTCTAATGAAGGCATCGCTAATATCGTAACGGAAGTGTTTGCGAATGCAAATGCGAAAGTGGAATATGGTGCTGTTGACACTCTATCCAAAGGATTCACAACATATGTGAACCGTCGTGGGGTAGTTGCACGCGATGCTCGTCTTGAGTGGGCACTTGGATTGATGAACGATGGTAATACGATTTCAGATAATACAACCAATCTAATAGGTGATGGCTCTTACGGAGATACAAAATCCGTAGTGGTTGGACGCGGGGAACAAAAACAAAACTTCACGACAGCCGTTGTTCATTTCGGAAAACGCTCTGAAGGCTTCATCCTTAAGCATGGTGTTATGAAAGACAGTGCATCAACCATCTTTAATGGTATTGGTAAAATAGAGTATGGTGCAACAAAGGCCAATGCGGAACAGGAATCACGTGTATTGATGTTAAGTGAAAAGGCACGTGGAGACGCTAACCCAATCCTGTTAATCGATGAGGATGATGTTACGGCAGGACATGCTGCGTCTGTCGGCCGTGTTGATCCCCTTCAACTTTATTACTTGATGAGTCGTGGTATCGCGAAAAAAGAAGCAGAAAGACTTGTCATTCACGGATTCTTGGCCCCTGTTGTAAATCAACTTCCAATCGAAGGAGTTAGAAAACAACTAGTCGAGGTCATTGAAAGGAAAGTACAGTAATGAACCCATACGAAATTCGTAAGCTTTTTCCGATATTAGATCAAGAAGTCAATGGTCAGCCATTAGTTTATTTAGACAGCGCTGCAACATCTCAAAAACCGGCTGCTGTCATTGAAACGATTGAAAATTATTACCGCGGTTTCAACTCTAATGTTCACCGTGGTGTGCATACACTTGGAACAAAAGCTACGGATGCGTATGAAGGTGCACGTGAAAAAGTTCGTAAATTCATCAATGCATCCTCTACTGAAGAAATCATATTCACTAGAGGAACGACTACATCCTTAAATACCGTAGCGAAGAGTTACGGTGGTGCAAATATTAAAGAAGGTGACGAAATTGTCATCTCCTATATGGAACATCATAGTAATATCATTCCATGGCAGCAGCTCGCTAAAGAAAAGGGTGCTGTACTGAAATATATTCCGCTACAAGAGGATGGAACGATTTCGCTTGATGATGTGCGGGCTACCATTACGGATGCCACGAAAATCGTGTCTGTCATGCAGGTTTCCAATGTGCTTGGTGTGATTAATCCTGTTAAGGAAATCGCAAAGATCGCGCATGAACATCATGCAATCATGGTGGTGGACGGAGCGCAAAGTACACCGCATATGAAAGTGGATGTCCGTGATTTAGATTGTGATTTCTTTGCTCTTTCAGGCCATAAAATGGTCGGTCCGACTGGAATCGGCGTATTATATGGTAAAAAGGAACTTCTCGAAAAAATGGAGCCGATTGAATTTGGTGGAGAGATGATCGACTTCGTAGGTTTGTATGAATCTACTTGGAAAGAACTCCCTTGGAAATTCGAAGCCGGAACTCCAATCATCGCAGGTGCCATCGGTCTTGGTGCTGCCATTGATTTCTTGGAAGAAATCGGCATGGATCAAATCGAACAGCATGAACACAAACTTGCTGCCTATGCGATCGATAAGTTGTCTGAAGTGGAAGGCCTTACGATTTATGGCACAAAAGATCCGAAAAAACGTGCCGGTGTAGTAACCTTTAATATAGATGACGTCCATCCACATGACGTCGCTACCGTCCTAGATGCAGATGGAATCGCTGTCCGTGCCGGTCATCATTGCGCTCAGCCTTTAATGAAATGGCTGGACGTATCATCGACAGCAAGAGCAAGTTTCTATCTATATAACACGGAAGAAGAGATCGATAAGCTAGTGTCCGGGCTTGTCAAAACGAAGGAGTATTTCAGTAATGTCTTTTGATAACTTAGATACACTTTACCGTCAGGTCATCATGGATCACTATAAGAAACCCCGTAACAAGGGTATGCTTGAAGATGGAAGTTTGACCATCGATATGAATAATCCCACATGCGGCGATCGTATTCGTTTAACGATGAAAATCGAAAACAATAAGGTCAGTGATGTTAAATTCGATGGCGATGGCTGTTCGATTTCAATGAGCTCGGCTTCCATGATGACTCAAGCCATCAAAGGAAAAGATATAGATACGGCTTTAGCGATGTCCAAGACTTTTTCAGAAATGATACAAGGAAAAGAGTATGATGATGAAATCGACCTTGGTGACATTGAAGCACTTCAAGGGGTCTCTAAGTTCCCTGCACGAATCAAGTGCGCGACTCTAGCCTGGAAGGCCATGGAAAAAGGTTTAAAGGAATAATTAAATTTAAATGAGCTGTTGTAGATTCAGCCATTTGAAATGGAGGAATACAAGCTATGGCTAAAAAGATGCCTGAAATTGGCGATTATAAATATGGCTTTGCGGATAAAGATATTTCCATCTTCCGTTCAAAGCGCGGCCTGACAAAAGAAATCGTGGAAGAAATTTCACGCATGAAAAGTGAACCACAATGGATGCTAGATTTCCGTTTGAAATCATTGGAGCATTTTTACAATATGCCGATGCCTCAGTGGGGCGGAGACCTAAAAAGCTTGAACTTCGACGAAATCACTTACTATGTGAAACCATCTGAGAAGTCCGAGAAATCATGGGATGAAGTGCCTGATGAAATCAAGCAAACGTTTGATAAATTAGGAATTCCTGAAGCGGAGCAAAAATATTTAGCAGGGGTTTCTGCTCAATATGAATCCGAAGTGGTTTACCACAACATGAAGGTAGAATTAGAAGACATGGGTATCGTATTTAAAGATACGGATTCCGCTCTTCGTGAAAATGAAGATATCTTCCGCGAGCATTTCGGTAAAACGATTCCGCCAACGGATAATAAATTCGCTGCCTTGAATTCAGCTGTATGGTCCGGTGGATCATTCATCTATGTACCAAAAGGCGTGAAAGTGGATACACCGCTTCAAGCATACTTCCGTATTAACTCAGAAAACATGGGTCAATTCGAACGTACGCTGATCATCGTCGATGAAGGAGCATCCGTTCATTATGTTGAAGGTTGTACAGCACCAGTTTATACAACCAATTCCCTTCATAGTGCGGTCGTGGAAATTGTCATCAAAAAAGACGCATATTGCCGTTATACGACAATTCAAAACTGGGCTAACAATGTGTTTAACTTGGTTACGAAACGTGCGGTTTGTGATGCGAATGCAACGATGGAATGGATTGATGGAAACATCGGTTCTAAATTGACGATGAAATACCCAGCCGTCATCTTAAAAGGTGAAGGCGCTCGTGGTATGACATTATCCATTGCCATTGCTGGTAAGGGTCAACATCAAGATGCAGGAGCGAAAATGATTCACCTTGCTCCTAACACTTCTTCAACAATCGTATCAAAATCGATTTCTAAACAAGGCGGGAAAGTAACTTACCGTGGTATGGTCCATTTCGGACGTAAAGCCGAGGGAGCCCGCTCAAATATCGAATGTGATACATTAATCATGGATAATCAGTCAACATCTGATACAATCCCATACAATGAAATTTTAAATGACAATATTTCTCTTGAGCATGAAGCGAAGGTTTCCAAAGTATCAGAAGAGCAATTGTTCTACTTGATGAGCCGTGGAATCTCTGAGCAAGAAGCAACAGAAATGATCGTCATGGGCTTCATTGAGCCATTCACAAAAGAGCTTCCGATGGAATATGCGGTAGAAATGAACCGCTTAATCAAGTTCGAAATGGAAGGTTCTATTGGTTAATCATCTATATATGTTTTAAACAAACGTTGTAGATGGAATAAAGTGAAGGAAACCGGGTGTGCACATGCCATTTCGGTTTTCCTTTGCCGGAAGAAGGCGAACTTAGTTCGTCTTCTTCTATTTTTTTCTGTTGATCATCTTAAAGGGTTTAGACGATTGAAGGGAAAGTACCAATCAAGCAGGTACTTTTTTTGTCTTTAAAAGAAAGTACATATAGGTAGAGGTGGATATTGTGGATTGGCTGATTCAGAATAAAGAATGGGTTTTCGTAGGAATCGGTGTTAGCCTTGTTTTAGGGCTGACTGGGATATTCCTGAAAAAGGGGGAACCGAACTCCCAGCCGGTTTCCGGAAATCGTTCTAAGAGTCATGGAAGGGATCATAGTGGTGCGATTAGGCATCATGATGAATAAACTGAACCGTTTTGGCTGAATGGTTCTAAAATATTAAGTCTGAAAAAGGTCCTTATCCAAGGGCCTTTTTCATTTACTCATTATCTGCACGAAATGATAGGTTAAAAGGGAAGAATTCTTGCTGGATGTATGTGTAACAACCGGTAGATTTTGATATGATAAAGGAATAGGAAACCAGTCGTATGAGAAGCAGGAAGAGTGAATCGAGTGACAGTGCTTATACGTTTTGAAGTCAGTAGTGAAAGGGTAAAAAAAGTATAGTATAAGTGGTTTAGGAGGGGTGAAGAGTGATATACATTGGCTTAACAGGTTGGGGGGACCATGATTCATTATCATTCGATAAAGTTCCCACTCGTGACAAGCTGAAGGTATATGGAGCGCATTTTCCAACGGTTGAGGTGGATGCATCTTTTTATGCCATTCAGCCGAGGCGGAATATAGAAAAGTGGATAGCCGAGACACCAGATTCCTTTCAATTTGTTGTAAAAGCCTATCAGGGAATGACTGGTCACCAAAGAGGTGAGATTCCTTTTGAAAGTAAAAAAGAGATGTTCACTGCATTCCGGGAATCTCTTGAAGCTTTTCAAAAGTCGGGTAAACTCGCGATGGTCCTTTTTCAGTTTCCGCCATGGTTTGATTGCAAACGGGAGAATGTTCAGTATCTCCGATGGTGTAGGGCGGAGATGGGGGATATTCCTGTGGCCATTGAGTTCAGGAACCAAAGTTGGTACCGACCGAATAGGGTCCAGCAGACACTCGAGTTCATCGAGCAAGAAGGGTGGATTCACACGGTATGTGACGAACCAAAGGCAGGAGAAGGTTCCATCCCCCTTGTCCTCAAGGCTACGCATCCAGATAAAACGTTAGTACGCTTTCATGGACGCAATATCCACGGTTGGCAGAAACCAGCTTCTGGAGCAAACTGGCGGGAAGTGCGCTATTTATATCGCTATAACCAACAGGAATTAACCGACTGGGTGGGAAAACTTCGCCTATTAGAAAAGCAGAGTAAGGATGTATATGTATTGTTCAACAATAACTCTGGTGGGGACGCGGCGGATAATGCCAAACAATTTATCGATTTGCTAGGCCTTACATATGAAGGATTGGCTCCTAAGCAACTTGGTTTGTTTTAATTTGGACTATATAATGAATAAAGACTGGGTGGGCAAACTAGAAGAAGAGCTTTAGCTCACAAATCGATAAAGGCGGATTTCTTCATGATATGGGTATTATTAATTAGTGTGGGTTTATTGGCGGGTACAATCGGGGCCCTTGTAGGATTAGGGGGCGGAATCATCATAGTGCCTTCGCTCTTATTTCTAGGTAGCTCCACAGAGGTGATGGGCGCCTTGACGCCACAAGTAGCGGTTGGTGTTTCAACAGTCATCATGATTTTCACTGGATTGGCTTCCACTTTATCTTATATGAAGCATAAAGTAGTGGATTATAAGGCCGGTCTCATTTTCTTTGCTGGAAGCGCCCCAGGGGGGATCATCGGAGCTTATGTGAACAAAGTTCTCAATGTGGATGCATTTTCGCTGTACTTCGGCCTTTTTATGATAGTGATGGCCATCGTCTTATTGGTGAAAGATAGATTGCGACCGATCACCTTCAAACCGGGGACCGGAAAAATCACCAAGACTTATATAAACAAAAATGGACAGGCATCCACTTATGGATATCAGCCCTTGGTGGCCATATCCATCTCATTTGTCGTGGGGATCAGTTCCGGGTTATTTGGCATTGGCGGAGGATCGCTCATGGTCCCGGTCATGATGCTGGTATTTTTCTTCCCGCCCCATGTGGCTGTGGCGACATCGATGTTCATGGTATTTTTATCTTCCATTACGAATTCCATCACGCATATCTCTCTGGGGAATGTTCATTGGCCATATGTGATTGCCTTGATTCCAGGGGCTTGGCTTGGTGCGAAACTTGGAGCTTTTGTGAATACACGCCTGAACAGCTCAGCACTTGAGAACATGCTGAAATTGGTTCTGATCATTATTGGGCTACGTCTTATTTACCAAGGTATAACAGGATAACGAGGGGGAAAAATGATGTCAGAAATCATACATCTATATCACACCAATGATTTTCACAGTCATTTTGAAAATTGGCCTCGTATTGATAAGTTTCTTAAAGAAAGAAGACAACTTCATCAAGAAACGGGAGAGGAAGCGGTCATACTAGATATAGGAGACCATGTCGACCGCTGGCACCCATTCTCAGAAGGTACGATGGGTAAGGGGAATATTGACCTTCTGAACGAAGCGGGTTATCAATATGTAACAATCGGCAATAACGAAGGCATTACATTGCCTCATGAAGCGTTGGATACTTTGTATAATAAAGCTCATTTCAAGGTATTGGCAGCGAATATCTATTACCTGAACGATACTAGGCCCCAATGGGCGCTTCCTTACTGGATACATACCACGAAAAAAGGTACAAAGCTTGGCATGATCGGGCTGACCGCCTTTTTCCAAAAGTTTTATCGT
Organism: Peribacillus sp. NPDC097264; assembly: GCF_050277925.1. Classification (NCBI taxonomy): domain Bacteria; kingdom Bacillati; phylum Bacillota; class Bacilli; order Caryophanales; family Bacillaceae; genus Peribacillus; species Peribacillus sp. NPDC097264. The sequence goes on along the minus strand of NZ_JBNNSR010000001.1, from coordinate 148,818 downwards.
GCATTGGATTGGCATATTGCCGATCCATTTGCGGAATTACAAAAACAGATAGAAAAGATCAAGGAAATGGCAGATGTAGTGATCGTTCTTTCTCATCTGGGCATACATGATGACGAAAGAATGGCAGAAGACTTTCCGGAAATAGATATCATTCTTGGTGCTCACACCCATCATATTCTTCATCAAGGAAAACTCGTCAACCAAGCATTACTTTGTGGTGCGGGAAAATATGGGTTTTATATTGGTCAAGTGGAATTGACTCTTAATGACAAAAAAGAAGTAATCAAGAAGACGGCCATGCTCTACGATACCAACGACCTTCCCGAATTGGAGGGCGAGCGGAGCTGGATTGAAGAGATGAACCAAGTCGGGAGGGATGCTCTCAAACAAGTTGTCCTATCCTTACCTGAACCTTTGGAGAATGATTGGTTTAAAGTGTCGCCGCTTACGAAGATTCTAGGTGAAGCGTTACGAGAGTGGAGCGAAGCGGACTGTTCCTTTGTGAATGCTGGGCTGTTATTGGAAGGCTTGCCACAAGGTCCCGTCTCCAAAGGGGATATTCACCAGATCTGTCCCCATCCGATCAATCCGTGCATCGTTGAAGTGAATGGCCGGGAATTGAAGGAAATCCTCATGCTTTCCCGAAATGAGGAGTGGCCCCATATCCAGGTGAAGGGCTTCGGATTCCGAGGAAAGATCATGGGAGTCATGCACTATGATCAAATAGAATTTAAACGGACGAAAAACGGAATCGTTAAAGAAATCAGCGTGAAAGGTACAAAGATTCAACCGGATCAAACCTATAAACTGGCCCTACCAGATATGTTTACGTTCGGGCACTTCTTCCCAAGCATCCAGCGCTCCAAACAAAAGGAGTACTTAATGCCGGAATTTTTACGTGATATCCTTTTATGGAAGTTGAAAAAAATGTATCCCGACAACTAGGTATATATCACGGTTTCCCCCTCTTTTTCATAATATATGAGAAAGAGGGGGCGAAACCAATTGATTAACATGATGCCAATAATGATCGATAGCAAAACATTCTTAGCCATCTCCGTCCAACTGCCCAAAACCAATCTGCTTGCCGTAGCATCCGAAAAGGGATATATCATGTGCGGAGCATTAGACGTCGGTCTTTTGAATGAAACGTTAAAGGACCGGAAAATCCTTGCAGGAAGGGCTATAGGCGTTAAAACGATAGAAGAGTTACTGGATGCACCTCTCGAAACCGTTACGTGGGAGGCGGAAGAAAAGGGCATTTACCGGGGAATGATTGGAAGGAAGGCATTAATGAAAATGATTTAACCATAAAGGCTTTCCTTTAAATAGAGGGGGCCTTATTTTTAATTGAAAAAAATAAATAGGTTTCAGGTTGAATTTCCACAAATATAGCCGATATTTCCTATAAGGAACTATTTAAAATTTTGAATCTGAAACGGAGTATTAGTATGAGGCTATCCATTACAGCGTCGCTTAATCCGGGAGAGCGGCTCGGTATGAACATCTATAATGAGCAGGGCACCATCCTTTTGAGCGAGGGGCTAACATTGACACAAAAAATGATCAATCGATTGGTTGCCCTTAATATTCCCTTTGTTTATATTCAAGATTCTAGAACGGATGACATCATGCCAAAGCCACCGATTTCTGGGGAACTAAGGCGAGAGGCCCTTCAAACGATAGAAGCCACTTTTCTGGAAATCAAAAATGGCGTCAAGGTGAATAGTGCATTTACCATCGAGAAGGCCGCGTTGAAATTCACCCATCTCGTACGAAGTATCATGGAAGAGTTGAAAAACAGCAACGAATTGCTGACTTTACTGGCTGACGTCTATACATATGATGATTATATTTTTACTCATTCCTTTAATGTGACGCTATACACACTTGCTTTAGGTATGGAATTGAAGCTAGAAAAAAAACAGTTAGAAATTCTTGGGCTGGGCGCCATTCTACACGATGTCGGCAAGATGCTTGTACCAGTGGATATCTTGAGAAAGCCGGGTAAGCTAACCGAGGAAGAGTTTGAGCAAATTCAAAAGCATCCCGAGTATGGATTTCATTTAATTAAAAACGTATATACGGTTTCACTCATCGTCGCGAATTGCGCCTATCAACACCATGAAAGGCTGGATGGGTCTGGATATCCCCGTGGGGTCAGGGGGGACGAAATTCATTATTACGGTAAAATCATTGCGGTCGCCGATGTATTCGATGCGGTTACATCTAATCGCGTTTACCGCAAGGCGATGCTTCCCCATGAGGGCTTGGAAATCTTATATGCAGGTGCAGGGAAAAAGTTCGACAAACAGATAATCGAGGCTTTTCGCCGGGCGGTGGCCATTTATCCTAACGGATTAACTGTGGAACTGAATGATGGGAGAAAAGGAATCGTCTCTTCCCAAAACGAGGGAATAGGGGATCGACCCGTTGTACGTATCCTTGAGGAACCTAACCATAAAGTAGTGCATCCATATGAGGTGGATTTACGGACAGACCTCCATTTGCTGATAAAGGAGTGCCTGAATATACAAGAAAACAGCTTAACCTTATAAAGGGCAAGCTGTTTTTTACTTCTTATCTTCCTTCTCGTCCTTCATGATGGCAGGAGCGACCGTGCCGCTTCCGTTGCTATAATAACTTGGGACATCCCCCTGCATCAAAATGCTGCCAACCTTCACTTCCTGGCTGACTTTGGTTTCTTTTGTGAATGAGGGGATGACAATCTGGATATTGACATTGAAATCGACGGCCATTTCGTAATACACATTATTGATGCCGGCGTTTGTGAGTTTGGTTTTTAAATCCGACTGGACATTCCCGATGACGGACATTTTCACGGGAATCTTGGGTCCATAATTGGAAAGAAGGCTATTTCCGGTTACCACCCCTAAGGGGACATAATACACCACCGTTTTATATTGTTCATCATTAAGTTTGGCTGGTTCCTTTTTGTTGAAGGGATTTCCCTTTTTAATTCCGAGATTATTTTGAATGTCCTTTGTGATGTTGGAACGTAATTCATTATAGATCCCAGGGTTAAAGCTGTAGGAGGGGTTGGCATCGTCATTTTTGTTGGTGACGATGATCTTTTCCATATCGACTTTAGAGATATTGTCATCAACAGCTTCGTGAATGGTCTCGGTTGCAATCCGCTTGATTTCATTTTCTGCCACTTTCATGATGACCGGTTCAATTTCCTTATCAACGTAACGAAGCGTCAGGATGCTTGATAGGATAAAAAGGATGAATGAATAAAGAAAAACCTTTCTGGTAGGAAGAGGTCCTTTTTTGCGGAACTTTTTTGGGCGGAATCTTTTTCGAAACACACTTTAGCCCCCTTTACTAATACTTATGCATAAAGTTCGGGGGTTTATGTTCGTTATATAACAAAAAGCAGCGAAGGAACCCAACGCCGCTCATCTTGTTTTTTTTGCTAAATCCTTTCGTTCCCACATTTTCAAATAAGGATAGGGATCAAAACTCCACTCGGTGATTCCATTATCTTTATACATCCCATAATGGAGATGAGGCGGGAATTTTCCGGATGTCCCGGGCGGTCCGTAACCCGTACTGCCCACACCGCCGATGACCTGACCAGGCTCGACGATTTGTCCCACCTTCAAACCTTCAGAAAAACCGCTTAAATGGGCGAAGTAATGGTACGTATTGTTTAGGTCACGTATGCCAATCCGCCACCCTCCATATTTATTCCACCCCTTCATTTCAATGATCCCATAACACGTAGAACGGACGGGAAGGCTATAGTCCGCGAATATATCCGTTCCTTCATGAATCCTTCGGCCTCCCCATCCTCGAGCACTCCCCCATGTATTTAAATACGTATAATGAGTCCGTACGGGTACAGGGAAGGCTTTTTCCTGTAAATCTAGCCTGCCATACTTTTTATAGATATGGGCGTGGCCAATGATGATGCTGACTGTCTTGTCCCTTTTATAATAATCAAATAGTCCAATCCGGATATTATCTTCATCTGTGCCGTAATACAGGAGATGCTTGGCAAAGGCATATAAACGGTCGGTGTCGTTTTCCAGTTCCGCTTTTCCGTCCCCGTTGCCATCCTGCCCCAATCCATCGAAGAAAGAGATGGAAAGCGGGTTTGAGTCGGTGAGGTTAGGATTGAGGGCCCCTCTCCACCTCGAAGGCTCCATGTGGATCCCTATCAGGCCCTTGGCCGGTTCCAAATCGTTCCGGGAAAGTCGCAGGCTATGTTCGTATTGGTCGGCTCCTGCAAGGTAATACCAAGGAATCTGCAAGGTGGCCTCCATGTTTTTATATAGTTCCATCCTCCCTTGATAGGGATCCGGGGTTTCGGCTGCCGATACTGATGGAATATGGGTATTCAAACAAAACAAACAGGCGATGAAGAAAAGTAATCCCTTTTTCAAAGAGGCAGCTCCTTTCGTAGACAATTCGTATTCATCCTTTCGTGTAGCTGGACATCGAGCTAAATGCTTTTCTTTCTGCTACTTCTATAGTTTTACTGATTTAGCTTTAAACATGAAAAATAAATAATGGTAAACCTCCTATAACTTGTATATTTGCGTTATTATTGTTAAAGTAGGGTGTCATAATTTCTCAGAATGGAGTGACTTTCTTGTCTACTACTAATAAAGAAATTCTTCGTAAACCAGACTGGCTGAAAATTAAATTAAATACAAATGAAAATTATATGGGTCTGAAAAATATGATGAGGGAAAAAAATCTTCATACCGTTTGTGAAGAGGCAAAATGTCCGAATATACATGAATGCTGGGCGGTTAGACGGACAGCCACATTCATGATTTTAGGTGAAATTTGCACGAGGGCTTGCCGGTTTTGTGCAGTCCAGACAGGCCTTCCCAATGAATTGGATTGGGCCGAACCTGAACGTGTAGCGGATTCCGTCGTGTTAATGAATCTAAAGCATGTGGTGATTACGGCCGTGGCCCGTGATGATTTAAAGGATGGGGGCGCCGCTGTTTTTGCTGAAACAGTCCGGGCGATCCGGCGTAAGAATCCGTTTACATCCATTGAAGTCCTACCTTCTGACATGGGTGGCGAATACGACAATATTAAGATGTTGATGGATGCTAAGCCTGATATCCTGAACCATAATATCGAGACGGTAAGAAGCCTTTCCGATAAAGTACGGGCTAAAGCGAAATATGAGCGATCATTGGAGCTATTAAAAAGGGCAAAAGAATTACAGCCGGAAATACCGACAAAATCCAGTTTAATGGTAGGGCTAGGGGAGACGCGTGAAGAAATCCTTGAAACCATGGATGACCTTAGAGCACATCATGTGGATATCATGACGATCGGCCAATATTTACAACCGACGAAAAAGCATTTAAGGGTGTTGAAATACTATACACCGGAAGAGTTTGCGGAATTAAAGGAAAGGGCATTGGAAAAGGGGTTCAGCCATTGTGAATCCGGTCCGCTCGTCCGTTCTTCCTACCATGCAGATGAACAGGTGAATGCTGCGGCCAAGCATAAACATAGTAAAGGTGAAGAGTTACTGAAATAAAAAGGAAAGGACCGATTCTTATTCGGTCCTTTCTTAGGTTCATGCTAGTTAATCCATGGTCTTTTGACGAATGTTATCATGACGATCTCTTTTGTCATTCATCATTTCGCCATTTTCATTTTCTACATTACTCATCTTGTAGCCTTGAGGGGACTTGAGCATATTTTTGATGGTTTGTTCAATTGTATAATCCATTCCTTGACTGCCAGAACCCAGTGTGGCGAAATTCTCGATATCCTGTGCGTGTGTTTGGTCGTCACTTACATATACATGATAGTAACGGGGTACGACGCCCATGGCAGTACGTTTCACCTGGTCAGCCGTTTCAGTCCGGTTTTTTGAATCCGTATCATAAACGACTAGTACTTCCTCATCCGTGACGAGTGTAGCGACGTCATTGACATTTGGTAGCTGAACGCTTAGTGTTGAAATCATATCAGCTAGCTGTTCGCGATCGATGGAGGCCGTTTTATTGTCGATGTTTCTTCCATCAACGGTCGTTTTATTCGTACGGGTAAAGCCGAAATCGTCACGATTGGTGTCTTGATTACGATTATCCTCGTCATAATACTTCGACGGGTTATTTACATTTTGTGGGTCACCTGCACCCCTGTCATTATTCATCAAACCGTTGCTTTGATCTTGATTGCCCGAGCAGCCCGTTAGAGCAATAATTGAGCTTAAACCTACCGTTAGGATCATTTTTTTCAACGGAAACACCCCCTTGTCTAATAGGGTGAACATATTTCTTGATTTTTCGCTTAGTAATTAATGGGGAATCAGTTATAATTTAAAGAAGGAATGCATTTTAAAGAGGTGAAACGTATGATCAACATCAATAACCTGACGTATGAAATCATTGAAGACGAAAGAGAAGGCTATAATGAAGAAGCATTTAAAGCAAGATACAGTGAGATATTAACGAAGTATGATTATATTGTCGGGGATTGGGGTTACGGTCAATTGAGACTCCGCGGTTTTTTCGACGACACTAATCAGAAAGCCACCTTTGACACGAAAATTAGCACGCTCAGTGAATATCTATATGAATACTGTAATTTTGGTTGCCCGTATTTCGTCGTAAAGAAAATTAAAAAGTAAAAAGAGCCAGAATGGATTCTGGCCTTTTTCATTTCTCTCGATCATGAGTTTCCGTACCCTTTATATGGAGGTTGAATATGTTTTTCCGGGTCATCATGGGTTGGATGAGCACCGGGATACTTCCGCTGTAGGTTTTCATGAAGCGATTTATTTTCATAATTGAATGCACTCTGATAACGTTGTCCTTCTAGCCACGGCGTGGTTTTATTCTCAACGGGAGCATCCTGATTAATGGGCGATCCGAACGGTCCCTCTGGAAACTCTTCTGGAATTAGAAAGTCCTGTTGTTTTTGCACGGTTGAAAAATCGTGGTATGTTTCCTCTTTTTTATCCAAGGCAATCCCTCCTCATGTACTCCATACATTCAGTAGGTTACCCTCTTTTAAGAAAAAACGGCGCACTTAGATGATTTCCATTAAAAAGTGGGTAAGTTCCTCCGCTTCCGCTTCTGTCAGTGAAAATGCATGTTCAAGATAGCCTTCCTCTTCCAAATCATCCGGCCCGATAATGGCAAAACGATTGCTCTGCATATTCAGCACAAGTTTTTTTCCATAAAAACGGTCGGTCATCGTAATGGCAAAATCATATCTGGATTCCTCTCCCATAAAACTAATGAACCTGGTTTTCGTATCAACTAAATCATTGTATAAATAAAAACGATCTTCCACAGTATCACACCTTTCCCCTTTGCCTGCAATTGGTAGTACCATCATCATAACAAAACGGCTGCCATAGGGAAACAGACATTTTTGTCGCCTGCCAAGTTGCCGTTTCTTCAAGAAATGAGTATTTAGTATGAAGTTTCTGATAAAACGACAAAATTTTTCTGTTTTAAGCTAAAAAAATCCCTATTTATGTTAGAATATAGGAAAAATAACCCGGAATAGAGGAAGATTCTATGACATCGTTAAAGGGTAAAGGGTATATATTACTAGGAAAGTGGTTCAAGGTATTTTCCTCATCAGCCAAACTTCGGTTCTACCCGCCACAGTTCGCCCTAAGAAAGCCAGTGGTTCGGGCGGTGGAAGCGGCTATTTCCCATGATTATGAAGTGGCAGTCATAGTTTTTAACGTAAAAGAATTACTCGAACTTAAAGAAAAGGGCCAGCACGAAGAACTTCCCCAGTTCATTACCAGTTTGAAACAGGCATTTAAAAAGGTTGTAATAGATCAAGTACGGGAAGAAAACCTATTGACGATACATGACTATTATTCAGACGGCATTACTCTCCTAATGAACATAAAAGGGTCGTCGGAATCATTGATCTATATGGATGAATTAATCCGTTCCATTTCCAGGGAAGTGAAAGAAAGGTTGCTTAGTGTTAACCCTGAACAACCGGTCACTTTAAACACAGGATACATGTTCGTGGAGCATAAGCATTATTCGATTGAGGGAGCCCTTGATAAAGCGCATAGGCAAGCGGTCACCATGGCAGAAGCTGAATCACCGATGAATGAAATGCGGGAATCGATTAATCAAATTATCGAGAATGGGAATATTAACTTACTGGCACAACCCATTTTTGATGTGGCGACCAATCAAATCAAGGCATATGAAGTGCTGACCCGTGGCCCGCGTGGTACGGAGCTCGAGAACCCATTGGCGCTTTTCGCAGTGGCTAGGCAGACGGGGCGGTTATATGATTTGGAGAAAATCGTTTTGGAAAAGTCCTTCAGACAGATTTCCGAGAATGAGTCCCCCCAGAATGTGTTTATCAATTTCACCCCGGTAACGCTCAGTGATCCCCGGTTCGTAAATGAAGTAAAGGATATGCTCAAGAAATACAAAGGTGTGCATGCTAATCAGATCGTCATGGAAATTACCGAAAGAGACCCGATTCTAAATATAGAAGAATTCATTGAAAGCATTAGAGGGTTACGTGAATTGGGGTTCCGTCTAGCGGTGGATGATACGGGAGTAGGATACTCAAGTCTCTACGCGATCATAGAAATCATGCCGGAGATCATAAAAATCGATCGATCGGTCATCGAGAATATCGATCATAATACCGTGAAAGAATCGATGTTAAAAGGACTTTTACTGATTGCCAAGGAGACAGGATCCGTTGTCGTGGCAGAAGGAATTGAGAGTATAGGAGAAGCTATGGTATTATCAAGGAATAGGGTTGATTTGGCGCAGGGGTATTACTACGCTAGACCTTCAACTGTAGATAAAATTTCTATATCATCTTAAGAATCAGAAAGGATCTGGGAGTATGTACTTTGTAGACCGACAAAAAATCGGACGGATTTTAGAGTATCTGGAAAAACAATTGGAGCTTTTTGAAGGACAGGAAAGCTGGAACGGGAAACTTATGGAACATAGTGTCGAGAGGATCATTCAAACCTCCATTGATTCCGTTTTGGATGCGGGGAATGCCATGATCGATGGTTTCATTATGCGTGACCCAGGTAGCTATGAAGATATTGTCGATATCCTGCTAGACGAAAAGGTCATTACCGAACCGATTTCCTTACAATTTAAAAAGGCATTGCCATTAAGAAAGATGCTCGTTCAGGACTTCATTGAAGTGGATCATACAGTGCTCCTAACCGTTTTCAAGGAAAACATTGAAGCATTCAAGCAATTCCCTGAGTTAATAAGGAACTATTTATTAAACGAATTGGGCCCAGTTTCAGCATTCAAAAACTAATTTGGTTAAATAGGGGGAATGTGCATGAAGGCGTATAAAGGATATTTAATTGACTTAGATGGCACAATGTACCGTGGCACCGAGCAAATAGCGGAAGCGGCCGGTTTTATAAATGAGTTAAGAAAAAGGGACATCCCTTATTTATTCGTGACCAATAATTCATCCAGGACACCTGAGCAAGTGGCCCAAAAGCTGCGCAGTATCGGAATTGCGACTGACGATGCCCAGGTATTCACGACAAGCATGGCGACGGCAAACTACATTGCTGAACAAAAGGAAAATGCGTCCGTCTATGTCGTGGGTGAAGAAGGCATTATCGAGGCGTTGAGAGAAAAGGGTATGAAACTTGTTGATGAACATCCTGATTTCCTGGTCATGGGCATTGATCGTGGCGTGAATTATGAAAAGTTATCTAAAGCATGCCTTGCTGTCAGAAATGGAGCCGTTTTCATTTCGACGAATGGCGACATCGCCATTCCTACCGAACAGGGTCTTTTACCAGGGAACGGGGCGTTGACTTCTGTCGTTTCCGTTTCTACGCAAGTTCAGCCGATTTTCATCGGTAAACCGGAATCTGTCATCGTTGAGCAGGCCCTTAGGGTATTAGGCGTGCCTAAAGAACAGACAATCATGGTCGGCGATAATTACGATACGGATATTTTGGCAGGGCTTAATGCAGGGATTGATACCTTACTTGTACATACGGGCGTCACGACAAAGGAACGGTTAAAGGAATACGAAAAACAACCGACTTATGTGGTGGATACCCTCGATTTATGGCAGTTTGAGTAAAAAAGGATCCAGGTTTGCAGATGCAGACCTGGATCTTTTTTGTTTTAACCTACGTGCTCCCCGCTTTCCATTATGGCGTCATTCCACGTTTTCGACCCGGTGTGCGAGCCGGCTGGATGCAGCAGCGGCTATGGCACCGACGATATCATCCAAGAAGGTATGGACCTTGCCGGTGCTTTTATCGTTTAAATATTTTAGGATACCCGGTTTTTGCTTGTCGATAAATCCATAATTGGTGAAGCCAATCGACCCGTATACATTGACTATGGATAAAGCCAATATTTCATCCACGCCATATAGTCCTTCATCGATCTCAATGATGCTTTGAAGGGGTTCTTCAAGCAGTTTTTTTTCGGCTAACATATCCAGTTGGATGCCGGTAAGGATCGCATTCTGCACTTCGCGTTTCGAAATGACCCGTTCAACATTGTGGAGGCAGTCTGCCATTTGCAAGTCTTCATGGTAGCTTGATTGTAGATACATGACCAGCTCTGCGATATCCTCCACTTTCACTCCTCGTTCACCAAGCCATTTTCGAGCTGTTTGTTCAGACATTGATTGTTTTATATTAGTCATTTCATCATCCAATCTCCATAGTTATAGGATAAATTTTTCATGCGTGAATTTTCGGTATCGATAGTTATTCAGAAAAGAGCGTATTCCTCATATATATAAGTATATGATGCCCAATTTGTTTGTATCCATTTGATAAGGGAGGAAAACGCTATGATAGAAGAAATCATTTTTAATAATTACGGAATCGAGGTGGAGCGGGAGGAAGCCAATAGCCGGTTTCCTAGCTTTCGTTCCGGGCCTTGCATTTACAGCATCGTTCCATTAGAAGACAGGGAACAAGAGGAATTGGCAGAGCGCCATAGAATGGCTGAGCACATGATTGCCCTAGGAGATCGTCATGTTTCAGCGTTCGTCCTTGCCAATCACGGCAGTTTTGTTTCGGAAGCGGAGGACCAATTATTTATCCTCCTTGCCAATGAGGACTTGGAAGGGCCGAAAAATTTCAATCCGGGACGTCACATAGCAAGGTTCCACCAACGTGGAAGAGCCATAACGGAGACGATTCGATCCTGTTCACGGATTGGCCAATGGAAAGAACTTTGGGAGCAAAGAATCGATCAGCTGGAGAACATTTGGAGGGACAAATTAAAAGCCCATCCGGATAACCCATTCGAAAAAATGTTTGTAGAAACCTTTCCCTATTATATGGTACTAGGTGAGAATGCGATTCAATATTTAGTCGACACGGAAATCGATGATACACCACAACCTATAGACAGCGGTACGGTGTGTTATGAGCGGTTTTTAAATGATACCTGGAAGAACAATAAGTGGATGAAGAATCCGTTTGATTGGGTATTTGACCATGGGACACGGGATGCCGCGGAATGGGTGAGGGAGCATTATTTTCAAAATGTGCATACGCATCAACGGGGCATCAACACCTTTTTTCGTGAATATCAAGGCATTGAACCATTCTCCAGTTTCTCGGCACGCTTACTGTATTCAAGAATGCTGTTTCCCATTCATTACTTTGAGGCAGTTGAAGAGTATTTCTCAAAAGTATCAGAAGCAAGATCGAATGAATTGGAAGATAAGCTGTCCTCCATCACGAATACATCGGAGAAGTATGAGACGTTTCTCAAGCAGTTTTACGATTTGGCCGAAATTCCAGTTAACCATTTTAACCTTCCGAAGATTGATTGGATTTAAAAAAAACTGGAAGAAATATGATACCACCTCATTTACTATGTTATGATAATAATATGATTTTTTAGAATAGTTCGATAAGTGGTTTCGAAACTTGTTCAAGTGGAGAAAGGATGCATGCAATGAAACGTACAATGCTGGCTTTATTGATTGTCCTATTCGTTTTTCCAGCTGCGGTTTCTGCCAAGACAACAATCAAAACCAGCTGTGATGCGACGCAGTTCAAAATTGTACTTAAAACGACAACGGATTTGAAAGAGTCGGCATCGACGGACAGTAAAACAGTAGAGACATATCGGAAAAATAAAGAGTTATCGGTCATTGGGAAGACGGGTAATTGGTATAAGGTTTGCCATTCCAACCATACTGGTTTTATTGCCATGAAAAATGCCAGGGAAGTATTTAGCTCAGGCGAGAAGACCATCCTCAAGAAATTGGATAAGCGGAAAGATATCAGCCAACTCGTAGCCGCCACAGGCAAAACCATGGGTGGGATGAAGGTGACAATCCGAACCTATGAGAAGAAGAAGGGTGAATGGCGGCGAGCCTTAGGCGATATGAAGGGCGTTACCGGGAAGAATGGATTCACGAAGAATAAGAAAGAGGGCGACGGGAAAGCACCTGTCGGGATGTATTCTTTCGGAACGGCCTTTGGAAGCACATCCAAGCCAGATAAAGTGAAGATGGATTACCGGAAAACAACCAAGTATGATTATTGGATCGATGATCCGGCGTCCAACGACTATAACAAGTGGGTCACGTATAAAGGAAAGAATCCGTATGAGAAATGGAAATCTTTCGAAAGGATGAACCATGAACTTTATAAATATGGAGCCGTCATCAATTATAATAGGAATCCGATCATCAAGGGAAAGGGCAGTGCAATCTTCCTTCATATATGGAGAGGGGAAAACAAGCCAACAGCGGGTTGTACAGCTACTTCCGAGAAGAATGTCCTTAGCTTGCTGAAGTGGATGGATCCCGAGAAGAATCCGCACATAATCATGGGGACGTATGATTCGTTGAACTCTGTGAAATAAATACGAGGTTCGCCCTTAAACGTCGGTTTTTCCTGTCATACCTAGCAAGGACTTCGAAAAAGAATTGAAAACTGTATATTCTAACTATTGATAATTGAACGAATAAAACATATAATGTCTACTATACAAATACAAATGTTTTCTTGGGGAAAACAGATACTTTAAGGGGGAACCAAAATGAAAGCCATCTCGATCGGATTATTGGGGCTGGGCACTGTCGGGTCCGGAGTCGTACAAATCATTGAGAGACATCAAGACAAGCTCATGCACCAAGTAGGTTGCTCAATCACCATTAAGAAGATACTGGTCAAAGATACGTCAAAGGAACGACTCGTATCGGTGGATAACAGTATGCTAACTTCCAATCCGGAGGATATTCTTTCAAACCCTGAAATCGATTTAGTTATTGAAGTGATGGGCGGAATTGAAGAAACGCGTGAATACTTAATCAAAGCCTTGAAAAATAAAAAAAATATCGTAACGGCCAATAAGGACCTGATGGCCCTGTATGGTCCGGAACTTTTGGAGTTAGCCACGGAAAACCAATGTGATTTATTCTATGAAGCAAGCGTGGCCGGGGGCATCCCGATATTGCGCGGTTTAGTTGATGGGTTATCCTCGGACCGGATCACAAAAATGATGGGGATCGTTAATGGAACGACAAATTTCATCCTAACGAAGATGAGCAAAGAAGGAAGGGCTTATGAAGACGTGCTGAAAGAAGCTCAGGAACTGGGTTTTGCCGAGTCCGATCCGACCGCGGATGTAGGTGGACTGGATGCCGCACGGAAAATGGCCATCCTATCGACTCTCGGTTTTTCCATGAATATCGGCTTGCATGATGTCGAAGTGCAGGGGATCACAGAAATAACCGAAGAGGATCTGAGATACAGCCAAAAGCTTGGCTATACCATGAAGCTGATTGGCGTAGCGACTAGAACGGGGGATAGGGTCGAAGTTAGCGTGCAGCCGACTTTGCTTCCGGAGGAACATCCACTAGCTTCTGTAAACAATGAGTATAATGCAGTGTACGTTTATGGTGAAGCAGTGGGGGAAACGATGTTTTACGGCCCTGGGGCAGGTAGCCTGCCAACAGCAACGGCTGTCGTTTCGGATATGGTAACGGTCATCAAGAATATGAGATTGGGCGTGAACGGGAGAAGTGCCGTTTCTCCTCAATACCCGAAACAATTAAAAGATCATACGGAGATTCTGGCTAAGTTCTTCATTCGACTCCATGTACAGGATGAAGTGGGTGTCCTAGCTAGGATCACGAATTTATTCGCGGAGCATGGGGTCGGTTTCGATAAGATCCTACAATTGCCGCTGGATGAAAAAGAGTCCTCGGAAATTGTATTGGTTACCCATAAAGCCCCAATGGCGGCTTTCGATCAAATTAAATACGAATTGAATGATTACAATATGGTAAAAGAAGTGAAAAGCACATACCGTGTAGAAGGAGAGGACAACAAATGAGTTGGCAAGGACTAATTAGCGAATATAGAGAATTTTTACCTGTAAATGAAGATACACCGGCATTATCCCTTTTAGAAGGAAATACACCTTTGATTAAATTGGACCGTTTATCAGAAGAGTGGGGAATTGAGCTCCATGTAAAATACGAAGGAGCCAATCCAACGGGATCATTTAAGGACCGTGGAATGGTCATGGCCGTTGCCAAAGCGATCGAGGCTGGAAGTGATACGATCATCTGTGCATCCACGGGGAATACATCAGCTGCGGCTGCTGCTTATGCGGCGCGTGCCAATATCCGTTGCATTGTTGTCATTCCAGAAGGAAAGATTGCCATGGGTAAATTGGCTCAAGCGGTTATGTATGGAGCAGAGATCATTTCGATTGAAGGCAATTTCGACCAAGCTTTAAAGATCGTCCGGTCCCTTAGCGAACATTCACCTATCACTCTAGTAAACTCAGTTAACCCATATCGGATTGAAGGTCAGAAGACGGCTGCGTTCGAAATTTGTGATGCGCTTGGATCTGCGCCTGATATTTTGGCATTGCCAGTCGGGAATGCGGGGAATATCACCGCGTACTGGAAAGGGTTTAAGGAGTACAATGAAGGAAAACAGACAGGGCTACCTGAAATGAGAGGGTTCGAAGCCGAAGGGGCAGCAGCGATTGTCCGTGATGCGGTCATTGAAAACCCTGAAACGATCGCAACCGCGATACGAATTGGTAATCCTGCCAGCTGGAAGTTTGCTGTGGAAGCGGCAAGTGAATCAAATGGTAAAATTGATGAGGTAACGGATGAGGAAATCCTTGAAGCCTATCACTTCCTGGCTAAAAAGGAAGGCGTATTTGCTGAACCGGCATCATGTGCTTCCATTGCCGGCGTGTATAAACAATTAAAAAGCGGCGAAATCAAAAAAGGAAGCAAAGTTGTGGCTGTCCTTACTGGAAATGGATTGAAGGATCCGAACGTGGCTGTCGATACAAGCACGATTCATCCGACATTACTACCAATGGATGAAAAAATCATTTTAGAACATTTACAAGGTGTGAACCAGGCATGAGTGCGGAATCGGAGATGTTTTTGATCCGTGTGCCAGCAAGTACGGCTAATCTTGGGCCCGGGTTCGATTCAATCGGTCTTGCCCTTGGATTGTACTTGGAGATACACGGATCCCTATCGAATCATTGGGAAGTCATTCCGCTTTCTGAGGAAATGTCCGTTTTCCCGAAAGATGACACGAATTACATCATTCAAATCGCAAAGAAAACGGCGGCATATTATGGGAAAGACCTGTCACCGTGCCGGATTTCCGTTTCTAGTGAAATCCCGCTTGCCAGGGGACTTGGAAGCAGTGCTTCAGCCATCGTAGCCGGGATTGAATTAGCGAATCTAGTCGCTAAACTGAACTTATCCGCTGAGGAAAAAAACAGACATGCCTCTACTTTTGAGGGACACCCGGACAATGCAGGGGCCTCTGTTCATGGTGGGTTGGTCGTCGGTATGCATACGGATGAAAAAACGGATGTTCTTTCATTTCCGATAGAAGGGGTAAACGTCATTGCCGTGATCCCTAACTTTGAATTGCTTACGGAGGATTCAAGGAATGTCCTTCCCGAAACACTTCCGTATAAAGAAGCAATAAGCGGAAGTGCGGCAGCTAATGTGCTACTTGCGGGAATCTTGACGAATAACTGGGATCTTGTCGGTCAAATGATGCAGAAAGATCGGTTTCATCAACCCTATCGCGCTGGCTTAGTGCCGCATTTAGCGGAAATCGAAGAAATTGTACGTCGGGAAGGCGGCTATGGTGCCGCTCTAAGTGGAGCAGGTCCGACCGTCCTCAGCCTAGTGTCTGGCGAAAAAACAGCACAACTGCTAAGAAGTTTGAAGGAAGCATTTCCTGACTTTCAGGTGAAAGAGCTGAGGGTCGACAATGATGGAAGCCAGACGGCGATCCTATCAGAGGAAGAGAAGAAGGAATGGAGCTTTAATAAATCATAGATGTTCATTGCAACAGTAAAAAAGCTGATTCCCTTTAAGCCGTATCAATCAAGGATTGATAGGACTGATAAAGCGGAGTCAGCTTTATTTCTATAGCAGACTAAATATATTTAGTCTGTATGTGTTGTATCTAATATGGTTGAATGCTCAACCCGTTATTAAAGGCTAATTAGAAAACTTGCTCAACTTCCACTACCCCGGGAACTTCTTCAAGAAGTGCGCGCTCAATCCCAGCTTTTAGAGTAATGGTCGAACTTGGGCAGCTTCCGCATGCTCCTAGTAATCGTAATTTTACAATTCCATCTTCTACGTCAACTAGTTCACAGTCACCGCCATCACGAAGTAGAAACGGACGAAGTTTATCTAGAACATCTTGAACTTGTGTTTCCATTTGTTGGTCAGACATTGCAATCGACTCCTTTCCTAATCATATTATAATGCGAACATAGTAAAAAATCCAACTGTAACTTTGCGGAAATTAAATCTATTCTTTTCGAATCTGTCATTAATAGGGATAAGATTCCAAAAATCACAGAGAAAATACATGGTGGAGGTAACAGATGATAAAGAAAAAAATTGAAATAGAGGTATATGGGGCGACGCAAATATGTGCGAGTTGTGTTAATCTTCCCTCTTCGAAAGATACATATGAATGGCTTCAAGCCGCATTGACACGAAAGTTTCCAGAGCAACCATTTTCCATTACTTATATTGATATGTTGAATCCGCCTGATGTTGATAGGCAAAAAAACATGGCGGCGAAGATGGTCGAAGAAGATTTATTTTATCCACTTGTCCTCATTGAAGATGAGATTGTGGCCGAAGGGAACGTTCACCTGAAAAAAGTTGTGGAATTAATGGAGAACTACGGATATAAAGGGAAATGAAAAAACTGACCCAGGAGGAAGCTTTATAGCAGCTTTTTGAGTCAGTTCAAGAATAGGTTCATGAAATTTTAGATTAACCGTTATGGTATTTATACATCCAAAGTATCCCGGATTTCATTAGGCGTGCCACTCTTCCTGTGATAGGACGGTTAGCGACAAGTCCAAAACCTTGTTTCTTCCCAAGAGAACCTAATGTCCCTTTTAATTTTACGGGAGGGAAACTTTCAGGAAGTGGTTCATTGGCCCATTTTTTCAAGAGAACTTGAACAATCTGTTCGGCTTGAGATTCCGCTAATTGAGCACTCGGTGCATGTGGCAAACTAGCGCAGTCGCCGACTACAAAAATGCTGTCATTGGTAGGAAGGAAATGCTGTGGTGTAAGAACGGCTCTTCCTTGACGGTCTTTTTCGATATCCATGTCACGAATGATCTTGCTTGGTTGTATGCCGGCTGTCCAGACAATAACATCACTATGAACCGCTTCATCCCCATTATAAAGCAGGTTAGGTTCAACTTTAGTGATATTAGAATGATGAACGATTTCGATGGTATGTTTATCAAACCATGATTCGACAAACGTACTTAGTCTTTCTGGGAAAGCAGATAGAATATGTGGTCCACGGTCGAAAAGCTTTACGTTCAAATCAGAACGACTTTCAATTAATTCACTGGCTAACTCGACACCGCTAAGGCCTCCGCCAACGATTGATACGGTTGCACCAGCGCCCAAATTATTCAAAGCTGAATAAGTGCGACGTGATTTATCGATGGTTTGGATGCTATATGTGTGTGTATCAGCACCAGGAATATTGTGATATTTATCTTCACATCCAAGGCCGATAACTAAATCGTCGTAAGCAACGGGCTCTTGGTTCTCGATAATGACTTGTTTGTTCTCCATATCAATGGAAAGTACTTCTCCGTATACGTTCTTTAAGCGAGGGTGTTCTGGAAATGCAACACGGATGTGCTGATCAGGAATAGTACCTGCTGCTAGTGCATAATATTCGGTTTTTAAGCAGTGATAAGGATTGCGGTCGATTAGTGTGATGCTCACGTTTTCAGGAAGCTGATTAGGCAGCAATCTTTGTAACATGCGCATACCACCATACCCACCACCAAGTATGACTAAATTCTTCATATGTTTTTTCCCCTTTGTTTGATCTCTAGAAATAATGTTAAGTATTTCACTTGTGAAAATAAATTATCCTACTATAGGATTCCCCATTTGTATCCTATGGAATTATGTGAATAAATATATGCCTAATTTGTAGAATAATAAAAATATTATATGATTTCTTGTTTACATACCCCGACAAAAGTATAACGAATATAACTGTAAATCACAACCGATATCTTAAAAACGGCGTATTTTTGTGCGTATTTATTGACTGTTAATGTGAAAAGGTTTAGGATAAACTGTTAATGACAGCGAGGTGAAACGATGTATCCAATCATTGAGTTCTGTGTAAGCAATCTGGCCAGTGGGGCACAGGAAGCTTTCGAAAGATTAGAGAAGGATCCTAATTTAGATATTATTGAATATGGTTGCCTAGGATATTGTGGGAAATGTTCCAGTTCTTTGTATGCCCTTGTTAATGGCGAAGTAGTTTCTGGGGATACAACGGATGAACTTGTGAAAAATATATATAAATTTATTGATGAATATCAAATGTTTTAATCGACATAAATAAAAAGGAGGCAGCCGAATAACATGTTGGGCCGCCTCCTTTTTGGTGGAGGATACATTTCCTCAGGCATTTGCCGCGATACCACCCATTTCCGATTCTTCCTTGATTTCATGCCACCGGTCTCTGGCCATTTGGATAATGGACGATTCCCTGGCGTGTTTTTGCCTTTCAAGTACCATGGAAAGAAATTTAATGGCTGCCTGTGTATTTCCGATTCTTTTGGATATATCGCCGGCAAGGTATAAAATCCTGACTTCCGATACTTGCGTGCCGCTGAAGTCCCCTGATGAATAAGATGCTTCATATTCCTGAAGAGCAAGTCGTAGGAACCTATTTTCCTGCTCCTGTTTATTTTGAAATCTATACAGCCAGGCAATCCGTAAATGAATACCGGCCAGGATGATATGTTTCTCCTTTTTCAAGGAACCGCAATAACTGGCCAGTTTATAGGTTTTGATTGCATCTTCAACGGAACGTACATCACTGAAATGATGGGGATTCCATTTAGAACAGATTTTCTCTTCGATGACTTCTTTTGTGGTAGGTGGGAAATATCGTGAGAAATCTTCAGAATAGGAAAAACCGCAGTGTCGACAAACGTGAATATAATAGTAAAGGACGTTAGCGTCCGGGTTTTCATATATAGGACAAAAATCAGTGTCATAACGGGATACTTTAATAAAGCGTGAACGTATTTTCTTAGTGGTTGATGTTTGTTTACAATGAAGACATTCTATACTTTTATCATATAGAGGCTGTAATTCTTCGATAGAGATTACCTCCTTCATAAAATCTTATAAGACTAATTACACAGGTAATTATACCCATAAATCACGATTTAATCTAGTTTTTTCATGAAATGTGGGGGGATAATGATCTGGAACATTTAATTTTTTTCAAGCTGGAAAATTGAGCAGGGGAATTTCTTTGGTATATACTATAAGTAAAGAAAGATTCTATCTCACATCTTTAGGAGAGGGAGCGGTTTATAATGAGTGAAGTTGTTCAGATTACGGAAGCAGCTGCTTTTCAGATAAAAGAAATGATGAAGCAAAACGAAGAAGAGGGATCGTTTTTAAGAGTGGCTGTAAAAGGCGGAGGCTGCAGTGGATTATCCTATGGCATGGGGTTGGAACAGGAACCT
Source organism: Peribacillus sp. NPDC097264 (assembly GCF_050277925.1). Lineage (NCBI taxonomy): Bacteria > Bacillati > Bacillota > Bacilli > Caryophanales > Bacillaceae > Peribacillus > Peribacillus sp. NPDC097264. The sequence continues at coordinate 128,770 of NZ_JBNNSR010000001.1, read as the reverse complement.
GGCGAGAAGGATGAGAAGTTGGAACAATTTGGGATCCATATCCTTGTGGACAAAGAGGATGCCAGCATATTGAATGGAACGGTCATCGATTATAAACAAACGATGATGGGTGGAGGATTTACGATTGAAAATCCTAATGCCATCGCGTCATGCGGTTGTGGATCTTCCTTCAGGACGGCTACCGAAAAAGGTACGCCGGAGAACTGTTAATGGTTGGTTGACGGTCAGTGATCGTTAGCGTTTAGTTAATTCGATATCAACGTTTATATCTGGCGCTTCTTGACGTATGTAACGATACGTTGGGAGGCGTCTTTTTATGTCAGGATAAAAGACTTATCCAATAAACACGTAGAAGCGAGCATTCTAAAATGATAATGAAATGCTTATGTGGATTCGTCGTCTTTTGTCGATTAAAGCATAAAGTCCCTTGCTATGTTAGTATTACGTGTGTGCACGAACCGTATATATGGAAGGTTAGCAGGACACAAATAAAGTAATAAGGTTTACTTCACAAAAATAAGGTATGATATATTTATTGAATAGATTCTCTTTAAAGACAGGAAAAGTAGGTGAACATAGTGGGAAAATATCAATTGGATTACAAAGGCCAGGCAGCTGTGACAAGATATCAGGAAAAGCAGACGACTGCCAAATTTGATAAAAAGCAGCATATTGAAAATCTGCGTGCGGAGTATTTGAAAAAAAAGCAAAAACAAACAGATAAATAATATGAATGAAACCCTAGGAAGACTAAAATCTCCCTAGGGTTTTCTTATGGAAAAAGGGAGACACATTTGAAGTGTCCCCCTTTTTTTCATCATTCTTATAGGGTTTTCAAGGCTTCCTTGATCGGTTGGTCACCACTATGAATTTCGAACGTTTTATTGAAGGTGTTTTTTTCGGAGATGACTTGGGCCAATACTTTAGCGACATCCGCTCGTGGTATGGAAGTATCGACATGGTCGACTTTTGCATCTGCCTTAATTTTCCCAACCGCTTGGTCATTGGTCAATGCGACGGGACGGACGATGGTATAAGTGAGACCGCTCTCCTTTAAATGTTCATCCGCATCATGCTTGGCTTCGAGATAGTGTTGCATTCCTTCGGGGCCTTGTTGGGGCTGATCGGAACCGACGGAGCTTAACATGACAAAGCGCCCGACGCCTTTTTTCTTAGCGGCATCAATCAGTTTGATTGCTCCGTTCTTATCCACAGCCGTGGTCTTATCAGGTCCTGTCTTCGGACCTGAACCAGCAGCAAATACGATGGCGTCCATGTTATCCACCGCTTTATCCACACTTTCCTCTAAATCAGCGAGGATGGGCTGTCCGCCAAGGTCTTTTATCCCTTGTGCTTGTTCTTCTTTCCGGATCATTCCATATACCGTATCTTGTTGGGTTTTTGATAGTTCTTCGATGATTTTCTTACCAGTCGTTCCATTCGCGCCTGCTATTAAGATATTCATGAATGTAAACTCCTTTCTTTATCTTCTCTTACATTCATTACCCTTTATTGAAGAGTCCGAAAACATCTAGAACACATTGTGGATAACTGCTTTCCCGGAAGTTATCCACAAGTTAATAAAACAAATAAAAAAACCAGCTCAATTCAGAGCCGGTTAAAAGTGAAATGAGCGATAGGATGCTAAAACATGGAAGAGCTGTGCATGGGCTGCACTTTTGCTTTTGGGTCAATGTATTGCTTCGCATGATTGACGGCAGTAGGGGCTTCGCCAAAGCCGCTGGCAATTAATTTGACTTTGCCATCGTAGGTTGCGATGTCACCAGCCGCGTAGATTCCGGGGATGTTCGTTTCCATTCTGGAGTTGACTAAGATGTTGTTTTTCTGAATATCGAGCCCCCATTCTTTGATGGGACCAAGAGAGGAGATAAAGCCGTAGTTGACGATGACTGCATCAACATCCAATGTTTCGGTTTCTTCTCCATTCGTATCCTTAAGGACGACTGTTTGAATTCGATCTTCCGTACCAATTAAATCTGCAGGTATGTAAGGGGTTTTAATTTCTACTTTAGAATTTTTTAGATTTTCGACACTATGTTCGTGAGCGCGGAATTTATCCCTTCTATGGACAATGCTCACCTTTTCAGCGATAGGCTCTAACATGAGTGCCCAGTCCACTGCGGAATCGCCGCCTCCGAAGACCACCACTTTTTTCCCTGCAAAACGGTTAAGGTCATCAATGAAATAATGAAGGTTCGTACCCTCATATTGTTTAGCATTCTCGATTTCGATGCGTCGAGGTTGGAAAGCCCCGTTTCCGGCAGTGATTATAATTGTTTTGGAATAATGTACTTCTTTATCCGTGGTTAACATGAAGACGCCATCGGCCTGTTTCTCCACTTCTTGAACGGATTGTTCCAAGACGACGGTTTGTTCGAATTTCGCCATTTGCTCTTTCAAATTATTGACTAATTCCTGAGCCAGCACTTTAGGAAAACCTGCGATATCATAGATGTATTTTTCAGGATAAAGAGCGGATAATTGTCCACCCAATTGTGGGAGGCTTTCAATGATTTTGACTGATGCCTGTCTCATACCACCATAGAATGCGGTAAATAAGCCTACAGGTCCACCACCAATGATGGTAATATCATATACTTTTTCATTTACTTCCAACGCTATCCCTCCGATATACTAGGTTTGTTGAAATTCTTTCTTCATTTTAACATAGTTGAAGTTAAAGAAGATGGATAAATTTTTTGAAAAATGAGAAAGTTCGTGCGAGCAATCAGGCATACTAATCATCGAAATGAAAAGTTACGGCATCAAGTAGACGGATTTTCCATTAATCAAGGGGAAATCGGTTTCCTTGAAAAATGAGAGGGAATGGAATAATATTCAATTATATGGAATTTGTTGGTTCGTTCGTGAACTTTAATTAGTGAAAGGCATCACATATGAATAGGATTGCCTTCTTTAATGGAAATTAAGGATATCGCATAGAAATTGAGATGGAAAGCGGGATAAAGAAAAATACTGTAAAGGTGGAAGATTACTTGAAAAAACCAACTATCGTTATTTTGGGAGCAGGTTATGGCGGTTTGATGACCGTAACTCGATTACAAAAAGCATTGGGACAAAATGAAGCGGAAATCATCTTAGTGAATAAAAATGATTATCATTATGAAACAACCTGGTTGCATGAGGCGTCTGCCGGAACCCTTCATCATGATCGTGTGCGCTATCCCATCAAGAATGTCATCAACAAAAGTAAAGTGAGGTTCGTTCAAGACTCCGTTTTAGAAATCAAGACCGAACAGAAAAAAGTCATTCTAGAAAATGGCGAAGTTTCGTATGACATCTTAGTGGTCGGGCTTGGCCCAGAATCAGAAACATTCGGCATTCCAGGATTAAAGGAATATGCCTTCTCCATTTCCAATTTAAACTCGGCCCGGAAAATACGGGATCATATCCAATTGCAATTTGCCACATATAGCTCGGAAATGGAAAAAGACGAAAATCGCTTGACCATCGTAGTCGGTGGAGCTGGGTTTACGGGCATTGAATTCCTTGGGGAGTTAGCCAATCGTGTTCCTGTGCTGTGTAAGGAATATGATATTGACCCTCAGAAAGTCCGCATGTACTGTGTAGAAGCTGCACCGGCGGTACTTCCTGGTTTCGATCCCGAATTAGTGGATTATGCCGTTGCATATCTTCAAAAAAAAGGAGTGGAATTCAAGATTGGCACGCCTATCAAGGGAGCTACCCCTGAAGGAATCATCGTGGCAATTGGTGAAGAGGAAACCGAGGAGATCAAGGCAGGGACCGTTGTTTGGGCAGCTGGAGTCCGTGGGAATTCCGTCATTGAAGCTTCGGGATTCGATGCAATGCGTGGTCGCATAAAAGTGAACCTCGATATGCGGGCACCAGGTCATGATGATATCTTCATCGTGGGTGACTGTTCATTGATCATCAATGAAGAAATAAACCGGCCATATCCCCCTACCGCACAGATTGCCATGCAGCAAGGAGAAGTCATTGCGAAGAACATTACCAAGTTGGTCCGCAACCAAACCGACCTAGATACCTTTACGTTCGAAAACAAAGGGACGGTATGTTCACTTGGTGAGCATGATGCAATCGGGGTTGTTTTTGGTAAGAAAGTGACGGGGAAAACGGCCTCGTTCATGAAGAAAATGGTGGATAATAGAGCGTTATTATTGATAGGCGGCCCTTATTTGGTTGCGAAAAAGGGTAAATTCAACATCCTGTAATTTCATAATAAAGGTATGAGCCATTCAAGAAATTTCCGGGATGGCTTTTTTCTATTGTGTATGACTGAAAAAAAAGGTTTATAATACAAATATTGAGAGAAATGAGGAGTGAAATGATTGGAACGCTGCAAAAATGTCTGGTTGGCTGTATCGGGTCTCGTGATTTCCGATAAAGGCGAATGGCTTGTCGTTAATAAACGGTATGGAGGATTGGAAGGTCAATGGTCCCTCCCTGCTGGCTTCGTTCGAAATGATGAAACGGTGGATGAGGCAGTCATTAGAGAAGTGCTGGAGGAGACGGGGATTCATACGGAAATTGAAGGGATGGTAGGCGTCAGGAGTGGAGTCATCAAAGGGGAAATAAGTGATAATATGTTGGTGTTTTTACTTAAGCCGCTTAGTTTTGATGTATCGGCTCAAATGGACGAGCTATATGAAGCTAAGTTCTATGATCCGGAAGCCCTCATTGCGGAAGGCAAGCAGTCTGTGTTATTGAATCATCTTTTATCCTTTAAAAAGGAAAGAATGCAGACGATGCTCGACGGAGTCAATCCAGGGAATCATTTCGGATATACCTCTTATAAATTATTTATGTAAGACAATGATGCATCACAAGGGATTAATTGGTATTATGTCGTTGACGAACCAATTATGTATTCTGTAAACTAAAAGTGGTTCTTTTAAGGAGGTCTAGAAGATTATGCCATTACCGGTATTGGTCATCTCAATACTTTTATTCTTTGTATTGTTTTTCGGGATAGGCTTTTTACTTAACATGCTTTTTCGATCATCATGGATCATGGTCGTCCTTTTTCCTATCGTTTTCCTTGTCATAGTGAATAAAGCCAAGTTGATTGAATATTTCAGACAACCCAGTGACACGTTTTCCGAACTTGGGACGAGCCTAGCATCCTTGCATGCGGCGGATCTGATGATTTTATCAAGTGGATTAATTGGTGCAATAGGGGCTGGAATCACGATTAAGATATTGAGGAATAAGGGATACCAAATGTTTTAAATAGGTGGGGCTTCCATTTAGTGGTGGTCCTTTTTTTTGTTTTTCTAGTGATATGTAGTCATTTTTGGGTCTATATGAATACTTTTCCTCATGTTAGGGAACAAATATCCTTGTGAGAGGAGTGGAATGACATACATATGAAAATCATACGGACATTATTTTTGCGGGTTGCCATCATCCTATTGTTTTTCTTGGCTATTGAATCAACCGTTCATCATGTTTTTGGAGCCGAGCCCGAAGTCCATCCTTTGGAAGAAACGATTAGGAAAAATACGGTATTCGAGCTGGAATACAAAGCCTTTCATCGTGGGCACCATAAAGCGACCTTTATAGCATCGTCCACGAAAAAAAGTGGGGGACCGCCAACGATAGAAGAGGCTATAGAGCTTTCGAAGTATCCAAAACATAAGGTGTTGGCAACGGGATATACAGCAGGCTATGAATCCACCGGTAAATATCCGGATAGCCCGTCTTATGGCATTACCTATTCTGGGGTGAAGGTGAAGCGGGATATGTTTTCGACCATTGCTGCTGATCTATCCGTGTTTCCGCTAGGTACCATCCTTTGGATCCCTGATTATGGTTTTGGGGTGGTAGCCGATAAGGGTGGGGCGATTAAAGGGAACCACCTTGACCTGTATTACGACACGGTGCAAGATGTATATGAGAAGTGGGGAAAGAAAACCCTGGAGGTCTATCTTGTACAAAAAGGAAACGGGCGTTTTTCAGAGGAACAGTTATATGAGTTGAATGAAATGAAAGTGAGGCAGGTCTTCAAACATACGATCGCCGAAAAAGCGGTCCATACAAGCATGTCTTCCTTTGTGTTTTAAATACATGAATGCTCGCAAAAAAGCCGACTCAATGTAGAGCCGGCTTTTTTGCCGTTCAATCTGTAGGGATGTGGAGGTAGGCTTCGGGATGAAGCGTCCTAGCCAGTTTGGATAGTCCATCCAGCAATCTGGGGGACGGCCGGCAGAATAAGGGTTCTTCCATGATATGAATCGCATGGTTTTGGACGGCTTTCATTTCCGACCAGCGCTTCCGTTTCTTGATTAATTCAGGGTTGACCTTATGTAACGGGACGCCGACCCATGCTAAACAAATGTGGTCCGGGTCCTTTTCTAGGACTTCTTCCGATGGCACTTGAATGCTTGCCATGTCTACTTCTTCAAAGAGGTTATACCCTCCAGCCAGACGGCTGATTTCCGTTAACCAATTGACCCCGCCAGGTGAGAAAAGGGGATTGGGCCACCATTCCCAGTAGAGGGAAGGGGGATGGTCGATGCTGTCCGCTACCATCTTATATTGCCGGATGGTGGAACGGAATTTGTCCGCCTGCAACGCGGCCTTTTCCTGTACCTGAACGGCTTCCCCAAGGGTCAGTAAATCCTGGGCGATATCTTCAAGCGATTGCGGATTAAAGATGATATAAGGAATCTTTCGTTTTTTGAGTGCCTCGATGTTTTTTTCCATACCAGGTACGCTGAGGGAAGCAAGAACCAAATCAGGTTTTAATGATTCCACGAGATCGATGTTAATGGACAGATCTGGACCGACTTTAGGCAGATGCTGTATGGAGTCGGGCCAATCCGAATAGTCATCGATGGCAATCAACTGGTCTTCGATTCCGAGATATGTACAGAGTTCGGTATTACTTGGGCAAAGAGAGATTAATTTCATTTATAAGTCACCTACCCTTGAAAGATTAAAAAGTGAAGAACAAGTGCGATGAATACTCCAGTCAATGCTCCGAAAAAGACTTCAATCGGTTTATGGCCCAATAATTCCTTCAATTGCTGCTGCTTCTGCTTCTCCTCTTTCTTCTGCCAATTCTTCGCTTGTTCGACAAATAAATTGAAATCTGTGACAAGCTGATTCAGGACGGCAGCCTGTTCCCCTGCCTGCCTCCTAACACCCGTTGCATCAAACATCGTGATGATGGCAAAAAGTGTCGCAACGGCAAAGATGGGTGAGTCCATGCCCGTTTCAATCCCCACTGCTACGGTAAGTGCAGTCACGGCGGCTGAATGTGAACTTGGCATACCGCCCGTTGAGTTGATCAACGACCAATCCCATTTACGAAAGGCGATGAAATGAATCGGGACTTTAATGAATTGGGCAAAGAAAATGGCGATTAAAGCGGCAATTAAAGGGAAGTTTAAAAAAAATTCCAAAAGTTTCAGCCTTCTTTCCATTTATAAAGTAACGGTGAGACGGGAAAATATTCATCCTTACTAATACTTTCCATCATATCCTATCGATTCCCTGCTTATTGGAAATAAATATGATCTTTCTTATACTCTTTCTCTAAAGGGCGGCTTTCTAAACTACTTCCTTACTAGGCAGGTGAAATAGAGCTAAGATTTAGAAAGAAGAGGCGATTCTTTAGAAGGTCTAGGTAGGTCGATAAAGAATATGAATAGTAATCATATGTTTTATAAGGAGGAGATAGTATTGTCTATTTCAAAAGACCCGGTTAGTTACATGGTTCGTCCTGGAAAACTGGAAGACTCCGAGGCGATTTTAGACATCCAGAAATCCGTTGTGTCAGAAGGTGAATTCCTAATCGCGTTATCCACAGAGTTCAATAAAACATCTTCCCAACAAAGCGAATGGGTTCAGAGCATATTGGATCATGAAAGAGAAACATTACTGGTAGCTGAAAGTGAGGGAGAAGTCGTTGGTTGGATAGTATTCGAAATGGCCAAAAATAGAATGCGATTGTCCCATACAGGCACCTTTGGCATGATGATAAGAAAGGGTTATAGAGAAATGAGGATTGGAAGTATGCTACTACAGGCATTATTGGATTGGGCAGAGAGCAATCCCTTCATCGAAAAAGTGAGTTTAGGCGTTTTCGCATCAAATCACGGTGCTATTACTTTGTACAAGAAAATGGGGTTCATTGAAGAAGGTCGTAAGGTTAAAGAATTTAAAATGAGTGAAAATGAATATGTCGATGATATCCTGATGTACAAATTGGTTAAGTGAAATCGAATGGATCATCTTGTTTAAATGAATGAAGCGGGCATTTCAAATCCACTTTGTGCATTGAATTCGGAAATTTCGGGGAATTTGGTTATAATAGGAGTATTCGAATGGAGGCGTATCAGAATGTTTACAGTGAAACATACATTAAACTTAGATGTTACGGAAGAATGCCTGTTAATGGGTGTGTTTGATCGGCCGATTAAATTCACGGGGATTGGGCAGGAAGCGGATGAGAAATTATCGGGACATCTTACACAATTGGTGAAGGATGGTGATATCTCTTCCAAGAAGAAGTCCATCACTAAAATACATACTTTAGGAAAACTAGGCGTAAAGAGGCTGATTTTTGTCGGTCTAGGGAAAGAAAAAGAACTATCTTTCGAGACTTTAAGGGAAGCTTTAGGGAAGGCCCGCAAAGTGGTGGCTGAATCAAGGCTTACGACAATCAGCATCGCTTTGGACACCTTCACGACTGAACAGTTGGACGCACTGGATGCGGCGCATGCATTCTCCGAGGCATTTGAGCTGGCAGGCTATAAATTTGCCGGGTATAAACAGAAATCGAACCAGATAGAAAAAAGTTTGGAAGCCATCACGGTTTATAGTGAGTGCCAAACGGATGAAGTGGGAGCGGCCCTACATGTCGGCCGTGTGTTTGGGAAAGCGACGAATTCAGCGAGGACGCTAGTTAATACACCTGGGAACTTACTGACTTCCACGGATTTAGCGAACTATTCCATGGAATTGGGGGACCGGTATGGATTCGAGGTTGAAATCCTCGAGAAGGAAGACATGCTCAAGCTTGGAATGGGTGCTCTTCTAGCGGTCAATCAAGGATCGGTCGAACCACCGAAAATGATCACCCTCAAATATCAGGGAAAAGAAGAATGGACGGATGTAATCGGGTTGGTCGGAAAAGGAATTACCTTCGATACAGGAGGTTACTCATTAAAAACGAAGGCTGGAATCGTTGGAATGAAAACGGATATGGGCGGTGCAGCGGCCGTCTTGGGTGCGATGGAAATCATCGGGGAATTGGGCCCGGATCAAAATGTCGTTGCCGTCATTCCTTCTACCGATAACATGATCAGTGGAAATGCATTTAAACCGGATGATGTGATTACCGCCATGAGTGGTAAAACCATCGAGGTGCTGAATACGGATGCCGAGGGACGGCTTGTATTGGCGGATGCCGTGACATATGCGAAACACCATGGTGCGGAATACCTTGTCGATGTTGCCACCTTAACGGGTGGTGTTATAACGGCCTTGGGCAATGATATGACAGGTGCCATGACCAATAACGTGGAATTCTATGAACAAGTTCAAAAGGCCTCTGAGGAAGCCGGTGAGCCAATGTGGCGCCTGCCGATTACCGAAAAGGATAAAGAGCGTGTGCGTAATAGTAAGATTGCGGATTTGAATAATTCGCCGGGAGGAGCCGGGCATGCCATCATGGGTGGTGCCTTTGTCGGTGAATTTGCCGAATCGACCCCATGGGTCCATCTCGATATTGCGGGAACATCCACGACAGCGAGCGCAAATGAACTGGGTACGGCCGGGGCGACTGGAGTCATGACCCGTACCCTTGCCCTTCTTGTGGAAACATTCAATCCGGGCAAGAACTAGGATCGATGCCGAAGCCGGAAAGAGGCTTCGGTTTTTTCATATGTTGCTCCACTTCAAACTGATGATGACATGGCAATTTATCTCTCCTTTTTTCGGATAAAAATCAAAACGGATGCCATCGGGATTGTACTTGATATCTGGTTCGTTTTTAATACCTGTCTTTTTGATCATGTCGGTGACGGCAGCCGTTTTCGATTCTTGGGCGGCGGACATGAGCCGTGTCGAAAATGGTTTGGACGAGGCAATCATATCCACTACTTTTTTTGCATCATCCATTAACGATTGCGAAGATTTAGCCGATTGAATCAAGAGGTCGGGGTTTCCGGCGGAGAAAGGGCGAAGCAGCGGATCTACCTGATTGCGATAAGGCATTCCCCAATCACGGTTTCTCTGGAAAAAATCTTGGTCGAAAAAAAAATAAGGGATATCAGCCAAAGGTTTGCCTCCCTTTCCTATGTCTTTCCATAGACAGGTTTATTATATAGGTTAAAATATGAGTGGATGTAGAAGATTATGATAGTGTTTTAGAAAGCCGTTTTTCTTACTTGGAAAATAGAAAGAAGTGTACACTATTATTTGTAAAAATCCTCACTTGGTAGTATACTTAAAATACTTGCTTACCTTAAGTAAGTAGCAAGACCGTACTATATAAAACTAAAAAATAGGTGATTTTACTATGAAAATAACAAAGCAAATAAAAGACCTTTTAATAGATAAAATGAACATCCTGAAAACACCGGGTAAAGATGATCTATGCCTGGTCGGTCCCGTGAATCTCCCTGTTAAGCAAGGTGACTTTTCGGCTGTCTTCCAATGGTACACCTGGCTTCAGCTTGATGGCGAGGATAATGTTGAAGAAGCAGTGCTCGAATCGCTTTCGACTGCCAACTTGGCTTTTGGCCAGCAATCTTCGGTATTGGTGTATGGTGATTTCGAGAAAGCGGAGGATGCACTCGTCCGTATGCACAGTATCTGCCATACGGGGGATATATTCGGCAGTCAACGTTGTGATTGCGGATACCAGCTTCACCAATCGATGAGGATGATTGCCGACGCCGGAACCGGCGCCATTTTTTACCTTGCGGATCATGAGGGAAGAGGTATTGGCTTATTTACAAAATCATTGGCTTACTTGCTTCAGCAAGAAGGATTTGACACCGTTGAAGCGAACCATGCTTTGGGATTCGAAGATGATACAAGATCTTATGAAGGAGCGATCACGGTGTTGAAAGCTCTGCGTCATAAACCCGTAACGCTGATTACGAATAATCCTAAAAAGCTGGCAGCGCTTAAGGAGCATGGCTTGACGGCGAAGAATCATATCCCGCTTTGGGGTGGTTTGACTGAAACGAATAGTTTCTATCTGGATACAAAAATCAAGAAATCCGGGCATATCCCACTAGAGGATCCCACTGTAATTGTGTGAAGGGGAGCTGTGATGATGAATAATGATCAATATTACATGAAACTGGCTTTGGACCTAGCGGGCAGTGCTAAAGGGAAGACGAACCCGAACCCCATCGTCGGGGCTGTTATTGTGAAAGACGGCGTGATTGCCGGAACAGGGATTCACCGCAAAGCCGGTGAACCGCATGCCGAGGTCCATGCATTCAAAATGGCGGGAGAGTATGCCAAAGGTGGAACTTTATATGTGACGCTTGAACCTTGTTCCCATTATGGGAAAACACCACCATGTGCGAACTTGGTGAAGGAATCGGGAATTAAACGGGTCGTAGTGGCCATGGAAGATCCCAACCCGGAAGTTGCAGGGAGAGGAATCGCGCTTCTTAAAGAGGCAGGCATTGAAGTGGAAGTGGGCATTTTGGAAAAAGAAGCACGAAGGCTGAATGAACGCTTTATCCATAATATGACGACAGGGCGGCCTTTTGTCCTGTCCAAATTTGCGATGACGCTCGATGGGAAGCTGGCGACCCACACTGGACATTCGAAATGGATTACAGGGGAAGAATCCCGTCACTCGGTCCACTTGCTACGTAATGAGGTCGATGCAATTTTAGTCGGCATCGGAACGGTCCTGGCCGATAATCCATCCTTGACGACCCGGCTTCCTGAAGGCGGGGGAAAAAATCCGGTCCGCATCATTTTGGATAGTGAACTCCGCGTACCTCTAGATTCCCATGTCTTACAGGTAGAAGAAGCGAGAACGGTCATTGTCACGCATGAAAATGCCTCGTTGGAAAAAATCGCCTCCCTAAGCGAAAGAGGAGTCGAATTCATCATGGTCCCCAAAACAGAAGCAGGGTTGGATTTGGAGATCCTGATGGCCGAACTATATAAAAAGGGGATAACGGATGTCTTGCTTGAAGGCGGAAGCGAGGTAAATGCTTCATTCTTAAGGGCAGGACTCATCGATAAATATCTAATCTATGTAGCTCCTAAACTATTGGGTGGAAGAAACTCACTTACTCCTTTTTCAGGGGACGATGTAGATCAAATGGATGAAGCCTTGGATGTTTCCATCTCTCATGTTGATACGTTTGGAGAAGACATCCGCATAACGGCTTATCCAAAATAAAATAGACAACAGGTGAGAAGCATGATGGGTAAAACGGATGTTTGCATTGTCGGTTCAGGACCTGGAGGGGCGCTTTTAGCCTATTTATTGGCCAAACAGAACATTTCGGTCATCCTCCTTGAGCGAAATCAGGCAGTCGCACAGGAATTTCGAGGGGAATTCTTAAACGATGAAGGGGAGAGCATCCTTAAAAAGCTTGGCTTATTTGCGAAAGTGGAGAATCTGGGCCTGCTTAGAATGGAACAGATTGAATATTGGCAGGAGGGGCGACTGGTAAAAGAGATTTATCCGGACGCCCATCAAGATAATCTGGGCATTCATGTTCCGCAGAAGCATCTGTTGAAGGTGATCTTGGATGAAGCTGAAAAGTTAGATTCCTTCCACTTGATGCTGAACACGAGGGTGACAGATCTCGTCCAGGACAAAGAGGGGCGGTTCTGTGGAGTGAAAGCCGTTAAGGATGGGAGTGAATTCACCATTCAAAGCCGATTGATTGTCGGGGCGGATGGAAGGTTTTCAACGGTCCGGAAAAAAGCGAAAATCCCGGTTGAGGTCAAGAACCACGGCTATGATTTACTCTGGGCTAAAATACCGGCCCCTTACGGATGGAAGCCATCGATCAAGAATGCATTGGTCAATGGTTCCCAGTTGGCACTCTTCACTCAGGCGGGTGGTTTCATCCAAATCGGATGGAATATAGAACATGGTTCGTACCCTCAGCTTCGGAAACAGCCTTTTGAACCTTTTATTGAAAAGTTGATCATGAATTTCCCAGAGTTACGGAGTGTGGTCCGTAAAAATATCCAATCCTGGCAGGACTTCATTTTATTGGACGTTCATAGTTGCTCATGTGAAACGTGGACCAAAGATGGTGTTCTGCTAGTGGGGGACGCGGCCCATACCATGACCCCCACTGGTGCTTTCGGACTCAATTGTGCCCTTGGTGACGCTGAACTAGTGGCCCAACAAATTTATGAACACATCCTTCTGGGAGATAGCGGATTAACGGGGCTCAAAAGGGCGGAGCCAAAAAGAAGAGCTTATATTGAAAAGCTACAGGCCTTGCAGGTGGACATGGAGAAATCTTTTGAATCCTTGTTTACCGCGTATGTTTAAATGGAGAGTGAAGAAGATGAGATTCGGTTTTGATATAGATGATACTTTGATTAATTTAAGGGAATATGCATTCCAGTTATATAATGAAAAGCTCAATAAAAATGTAGAGTTAACAAAATTCAAAGCCTTGAAAACCTTGGAGATTCATGAATTGTTCGAGATGAGTAAAGAAGAAGGCGGAAAAATGTGGAATAGCCTTGCCGAAGAAATCTATTATTCCTCGTGCCCGGCGTTTGAGGGGGCAGTGGAAGCATTACAGACCCTTGAAAACGAAGGACATGAAATCTTTTATATTACGGCAAGAAAAGCCGAGCATGGTGAACGGACGAAACAATGGATGATCGAGAATGGATTCCCTGTAAAGGACGACCATTTTTATTGTGGCATGAAAGACCATGAAAAAATTGAAACGATCAAGAAATTGGAGCTGGACTATTATTTCGATGATAAACCGGCCGTTTTGGAAACGTTGGTGGGCATTCAAACGAAGGTATATGCCATCGATAATTCCTATAACCGTGAGATAGAGTCCATCCCAAGACTGACAAACTGGTCGGAGCTGAAGCAGGTTATATCCAAGTAAGACAGGCATGCATATGAGATGGAGGATGACTGGAAGGTACCCGGATCATCCTCTTTTTTCACCAATAATGAATGGTTATTCATTTATATCTGTTATAACTCACCCAGACAAGGTAGAATGGTTTTAATGATAGAATTCTAAAATGAAAGGGATGGGTCTAAGATGGATATCAATGTGGAAGGTTCGTTGATTGGCGCACTTGGGATAGAAATGAAGGAATTGAGTAATGGGAAAGTCATTGCGACCATGCCCGTCGATGAACGGACAAAACAGCCATTTGGTCTATTGCATGGAGGCGCATCGGTCGCCCTGGCCGAGTCGGTTGCGAGCATCGGTGGTTTCCAGCTGGTCGACGGCACGAAACAAGCGGTCGTCGGGCTTGAAATCAACGCAAATCATGTAAGGGGTGTCCGTTCGGGCCTTGTCACTGCAGAAGGGAACATCCTTCATCATGGGAGAACGACCATGATATGGGATGTGAAGATCCGGGATGAAGAAGGAAACCTGGTCTGCGTTTCCAGATGTACGCTGGCAGTCATCGACCTGCCAAAGTGAGAGTGAACAAAAAGGAGCTGCCGTTGGGTAAAACGGCAGCTCCTTTTTTGCTTCATCGGCTTTTCTTCAAATCATCCTGGACACTTTGATCCCACATTTTAACGCCAGAATGGTAGGCGGAGCGGTTGATCAAATGTCCGGCTACTGGACTGGTCATGAAGATGAAGATGATGGCTAGTACGACACGGAAATCGAAATGACTGTGCTTGTAATAAAAGTATAAGAGTGTCCCAATCAGGATGAACATGATCCCGAGGGTGGAACTTTTGGATACGGCATGATTTCGTGTATAAACATCAGGCAACCGGATAATGCCGAAGGCGGATACCAAGAATAGAAAGACACCGATCAAAATAAAGCCTGCAGAAAGAAATTCAGCGATTTCGGTCATTTTCGATGATCTCCCCTTTCTCAAGGAACTTGGCGAAAGCGACCGTTCCGATAAATGACAGGATGCCGAGCAACAGGATGGCTTCTAAATAAGCATTCGTATCCATGACGATGGATGCGAGCGCCACGAGAGCGATGAGGTTGATGCCCATCGCATCCAGGGCAATGACCCGGTCAGGAACAGAAGGTCCTTTAATTAACCGGTATAGAAACCCGAGCATGGATAGTGAGACACCGAGCAAAGCGATTTTAAGTAAAAGATCGAACATTATTTGCTCACCTCCATGATTGCTTTTTCAAATGTGTATTTAATGCTGTCGACGGCTTCTTCTTTATCAGCGATATCCATCGCGTGGATATAAAGGATGCGATTGTCTTCCGAAACCTCCACAACCAGGGTGCCTGGGGTCAGCGTGATTAAATTGGATAGGACGGTAATCTCCCAATCCTTCGTAAGCACGGTCTCGTATGCGAAGATACCCGGTTTCATATCGAGCCTTGGCTTAAGTATGACCTTAAGTACGCTAATATTGGATAACAGGAGCTCCCTGGCGAAAATGAAGAACAGCCGGATGACGGCATACACTCGGTTGAGATAAAAACGGCTGGTGAAAAAATGACGGAAGATAAACAGGATGCCAAGTCCTAAAACATAGCCAATGATGAAGGTGCTTCCGTTGAATTCATTTTTCAAAAACATCCAGATGATAGCCAGGAATACATTCAGTAAAATTTGAAAGGACATCAGGCATTACTCCTTTAAAACCGCATCGATATAAATATCGGGATTCATTAATGTGTCAACGGCTTGTAAAATATAGGGGTAAACCGCTTCTGTTCCCACTCCGTATAAGACGGAAATGGCGACAAGCAGGACCGCAGGGACAAGCATTGTGTTGACCGTTGCCTTACCTAGGGTATACGCGACTTTCGGGGTTCCCCAAAAACCGTGTATGAAAATTTTCATCACAGAATATAGGACCATCAAACTTGATAGCAAGACCATCGCCAAGCCAATATAGGCTCCTTTGTCGGCTGCCCCTTGAAGGATCATCAGCTTGCCGGCAAATCCGCTGAATGGAGGGATTCCGGCCAGTGATAAGGCTGCGATGAAGAAGGTCCAGGCAAGGCCAGGATATTGCTTGATCAATCCGCCCATATTCCGTAAATCATCAGAGCCACTGATCTTAATCATGATGCCCACCAATAAAAACAGTGCGGCTTTGATTAACATGTCATGAATGATGTATAAGATCGATCCGGATAAGGCTGGTTCATTCATCAACGAAATTCCGAAGATGATGACGCCGACGGCAATGATGATATTATAAATGATGATTTTTTTAACATCCCAATAGGCGATTGCACCGATGACTCCCATGATGATGGTTAAAATCGCCAGGACTTGGAGAAACATATGGGTGAAATCTTGGTCATGATGAAACATGAGTGTATAGGTCCTGAAAATGGAATAGACCCCGACTTTGGTAAGCAAGGCTCCAAATAAGGCCATCACGGGGATAGGCGGTGCATAGTAAGAACCCGGAAGCCACTGGAATAGCGGAAAAATGGCTCCCTTCAAGCCAAAGACGATCAAGAAGCCGATCGCGATGACCGATAGGATGGCAGGTTGTCCTGCCTCTGCTATCCGCTGACTCAGGTGTGCCATATTCAACGTGCCGAGCACCGAATACAGATAAGCGACCATGATGACGAAAAAGGAGGAAGAAAGAACATTGACGGTGATGTACTTCAATGATTCCCTCAGCTGAATTTTCGTTCCTCCCAAGACAAGGAGTACGTAGGAGGCCATCAGCATGACTTCAAAAAAGACGAATAGGTTGAACAGGTCACCGGTAAGGAATGCCCCATTTACGCCAATCAGTAAAAATTGAAAGACAGGATAGTAATAATGGGCCTCACGTTCTTTCCCTATGGAGTAAAACGAGTAAACCAGTATCGCCAATCCAATGATATTCGTGGTCAGAACGAGTAAGGAGGCAAGCATGTCAGCGACAATCACAATACCGAAAGGCGCATCCCAGCTGCCGACTCCCAGTGTCAAGATCCCTTCATTATGAACGGAAAGGACCAAATAGATAGCAATCCCGATTCCGATGAGGGATGAAATGAAAGAAATCCCTCGTTGAAGCTTGATTTTTTTTGAAAAGAAAATAAGGATGATGCCTGTAAAAAGCGGTAATAAAACAGGCAAGAATGGTAGATTAATCATTTGTGTCGGTACCTCTCATTTCTTCCATATCGTCCGTCCCCAGTTCCTGGTAGGTCCGGTAGGCAAGTACTAATAAAAAGGAAGTGACACCGAAGCTGATGACGATCGCCGTTAAGATGAGAGCTTGTGGAAGCGGGTCAACATAAGACGTCGCCACATCCCCAAGCAATGGGACGGAACCTCCTTTTAAACCACCCATCGTTAAAATCAAAAGATGGGCCCCATGACTAAGCAACCCTGTACCGATGATGATCCGCAAAATGCTCTTGGATAGCATCAAGTAGGTTGCACACATAAATAGAATTCCTATGACAATGGCCATTAAAAGTTCCATTATTCACTCTCCCCTATCGTTTGAATAATGGTCATCGTTACACCAACAACCACGAGGTAAACGCCTAAATCAAAAAGTACCGCTGTATGAAGCGAGATGTGACCAAGGATGGGAAAATCGATATAACGGTACACATGAGTCATGAGCGGAACCCCGAACAGGAGCGAACCGGCTACAGTCAGGGCAGAGATGAATAAACCTGCACCTATCATCAGTTTATAGTCAATCGGCAAGATCTCCGCGACGGTTTTAATGTCATAGGCGAGTAAAAGAAGGACAATCGCCGCTGATGTCATCAATCCGCCGACAAACCCGCCCCCCGGTGAGTAGTGGCCGCCTAAAAAGATGGAAACGGAAAAAAGTAGGATAACAAAGGCCGCAACCTTTGTCACCGTTTGAAGAATCAAGTCATTTTGTTTCATGATTTATCTTTCCTCCCAGTCAGTCGCAATTTAATCATCGCGAAGATCCCGAGTGCTGCGATGGAAAGAACACTTATTTCAAACATCGTATCAAGTCCGCGGAAGTCAACGAGAATGACATTGACCACGTTTTTTCCTCCTGCTTCCTTATACGCATTTTCAAGGTAATAACTTGAAATGGAAGCAAATAGCTTATTGCTATGCGCTGATAAAGCAATCAATGTGACGATCACGCCAACGCCAATTGAAATCAAGGCATTATTCAACCTGAATGTCATCCGCTCTTCCTTCCTGCTTGCAAGTAATGGTAAATGGAAGAAACAGAGCAGGAAAAGCGCGACGGAGATGGTTTCAATGACAAGTTGCGTCAATGCCAAATCCGGTGCTCTAAGCAAGACGAAAAATAGGGAAATGGTATAGCCGACCGCCCCTAAGAGGATGATCGATGTTAAACGGGATTTCGCAAATAGAATGGCAATCGATCCAATCACGATGATAGCCGCCAAAACGACTTCATAGACGCCGAATGGAGCAAAGTTTCCTGTATCGAGTACAAAGGCATCTTTCCAGTAAAGGGAAAAGCCTAAGGAAAGGATGAAGAAAAGGAAAATCGAGAGCAGATAGTTTCGAATCGACCCTGTCATGAGAAACTTCATGATGGTAGATGCCGAGCGTTCCATCCCCTTTAATCCATGATCATAAAGGGAGTTCAATGAAAAACGGTCTGGCACTATCCGATAGATGCCGTTCCATTTGGATAACGTTTTGTATAAAATGATCCCTACCACAATGATTCCGATCGTCATCCATACTTCCGGCTGGAAACCATGCCAGAATGCGATATGAACATGATAATCCGGGTCTGCCAAGCTTGGCTGTATACTCGCCACAGCCGGCTCGATGATTGACGAAGATAGTAGATTAGGGAAAATCCCGAATACAAGGACCAAAGACGCAAGGATAATCGGTGAAATCAACATGCCAATCGGTGCTTCATGCGGTTTCTTATCCAAATGTCGAAGTTTCCCTGTAAAAGGCTTAAGAACGACAATCATGCTGTAAATGAAAGTGAAAACACTAGCAACCCAAGCCACTACCGGGAATAACACGCCCCATGTCTCCATATTGAATATATCCAGTTCCAATACATTCACCATGGCAGCCAGGAACATTTCCTTACTTAAGAACCCATTGAACGGAGGAAGCCCGGCCATGGAAAAGGCACCGATGATGGCCACCGTAAAGGTGATGGGCATCAGCTGCATCAAGCCACCAAGCTTGCGGATGTCCCTTGTACCAGTTTCGTGGTCAATAATACCTGCCACCATGAATAGACTTCCTTTGAAGGTTGCATGGTTAATCAAGTGGAAGACGGCGGCCACTGTTGCGGCCAGGTATATATTGTCTCCCAGCGTGTCATAGTGAAGGGCAGCGGCTCCGATTCCCAATAGAGACATGATCAAACCAAGCTGACTGACGGTGGAAAAGGCAAGAATCCCCTTTAAGTCCGTTTGTTTCACAGCTGAGAATGAACCCCAGAATAAGGTGACCAACCCGGCAATCGAAACGAGCCAGAACCAGACACCGGATTCCGCAAACACCGGGCTTAGACGGGCAACCAGATAAATGCCAGCCTTGACCATTGTCGCGGAATGGAGATAGGCACTGACTGGTGTCGGTGCTTCCATGGCATCAGGTAGCCAGATGTGAAATGGGAACTGTGCCGATTTAGTGAAGGCACCCAGTAAAATGAGTAGAAGAGCAGGGATGAAAAGCGGATGATCCAACAGTTCGCTGCTTTGAGCTATCAGTTCCCTTATGCTGTAGGTGTTTCCCATGATGGAAAGGAGCACGATTCCCCCAAGCATGCTTAATCCGCCAAAGACGGTGATCAGCAGGGATTTTTGAGCTCCATAACGTGAGCGTTCCCTTTCGTTCCAATACCCAATGAGTAAAAAGGATGACAAACTTGTAAATTCCCAAAATGAATAGAGAACGATTAAATTGTCGGAAAGGACCACACCAAGCATGGCGCCCATGAATAGTAAGAGAAAGACATAAAACTGGTTCAGTTTTTCTTTTTCTTTTGATAGATAAAAGATGGAATACAAAATAACGAGTGAACCAATCCCCGTTATGAGCAGAGCGAACAAAAGACCTAGTCCGTCTACATAAAAGTCAATATGTATTCCTAGTGAAGGAATCCAAGTAGCCCGTTCAGTTATGGTCTCCCCTTGTTTGGTTGAAGAAATGAACCGGGAAAAATAGCTAAATAGAAGAACGGGTAAAATCAGTACAAACCAGCCAGTATGTATTCGACGTAAATACTTGTATAAAAACGGTATTAAGATGGCCAAAAGAAATGGTGATAATACCGCCCAATGAAGCAAAGACATAAACTCCCCCCTTATAAACGAAGTCATCGCCTTATTATGCATTTTTTTACACAATCCTAGACGGTAAAGTATCTTCGTTGAATGTGTTTTTTTTATATGTGTTACGTGTCATTCCTAAAAGTATAACCCAATTTTTGAGGGTTTGCATGACATAAGGAGCGAGGAATACTGATTGATATCGAGTTTTATATATAGGTAGAAAAGGAGCGTGAAACGGCTCAAAAAATATTTTCAGAGGGGTGCAAAGAGGGGAATATATGTAAAAATCCATTGTGAAATCCTTTTATATCTTGCATAATAATAGGATAAAAGATACATGGATGGAGAAAAAATGAAAAACACGTATTTACTTAGTTATTTCCCGATCATTGCGATACTACTGTTTAGTCTGTCCTTTGCGATTTATGGGGAAATGCAGGTGCTTATCTTATTCGGGAATTTAGGAATCTATCAAGGGATGCTGGAGTTCTTTTCCGAGACAGGAATTAAGCTTGCCTTGATGATTGTGTTGTTGTTGGTCATGTTCATGGTGTTTGCAGCGCTGAAGTTAATCTCGGACACGGTCATTGAGCTTTCCCTTCTATTCTTTTCCAAAGATTCGGATGGGAAAGCATTGACGAGCATCAGGATGGGGTCGGTCATTTATGTGATCGGCGGAGCTTGTTCATTGTTCAGCGTCCAATTCCTCCCGGGGCTCATTTCCATCTTCCTTATCACGAATGTCGTGGCCCTGATTTACTTTGTGTTTAAGTTAAGCTCCAGTGTGAATGTATCTGGGCTGGTCGGGCTCATCTTCTTTCCCATCTTCGTATGGACCGCGTTAGTCGCCATCGTCGCTTATTCAGGATTGAAGTTGTATAACAGCGTGATTGCCAGCCTACCGATATAGCGAATACTCATCCATATACGGAGAAAAGAGCTGCCGGGAACATCCGGCAGCTCTTTTCATCGTGTACTTGGTTCCTTATATCAGTGCGTTGATCTTGTTTTGTATGGAAGTGGCATTCGTTGTGAACAAGATATACGTTTCAGATACAGTATGAAGCACGATACGATCCGTTGTAGCATATGGCGTGCCAATTCTAATCGCACGTTTATCTTCACCCGCATATGTATCATCTTGAGTCACCTTTATGATTTCGGAAATGGGTATTTCTATTGTGGATAGTTGCCATTTAATGATTAAATGATCCTGTGATTTTTCAATTGCGATTCCTAGCATCATAATCCCTCCGTCGTCTTATCATGACTTGCTTTTACCATTCAGCGGCTTGGCTGATTGCCTTCCATATCTCTATCTGGGGCTGTCGCGAATAGACGGCTTGCAGGTTGGCTGGCTTATCTTTCCCAACCCAGACGCCGGTTGTATAGTTTCCTGTCAGGCCGACGAACCAAATGTCTTTGGCATCATTGGTTGTGCCTGTTTTTCCCCCGATATATTCAGACGGGAAATAGGCTGAGCGTGCCGTCCCATTTGTGGTGACTTCGTGAAGAAGCTGCCGCATTTTGCTGACGGTGTCTTTATTCCACACCTTTTTCGATTGATTTTTCCATTTATAAAGAACGTTTCCTTCTTGGTCTGTGACCTTCGTGATTGCCCGTGCAGGCTGGTAGCGGCCATCATTGAATGAGGTAAAGGCATTGGTCATTTCAAGAGGGCTCATCCCGTATTCAAAACCGCCGATGGCCGAACTGATGTGGTGATCTTGGATGGACACCTTTTTGAATTGAAAGGCATTAAGATAGCTGAAGCTCTTTTCTATGCCGGTCTTTTCAAAAAGCCTGATGGCCGGCGTATTATAGGATTGTGCAAAAGCATTCCTTATAGTGACCATGCCGTAGCTCGCCCCATTGTAATTTTGTGGACAGTAGCTGTTGCTACAATAGTTTGCCCCGCTAACAAGCTGATTGATATCCGCTCCCGTTTCTTCTATATAAGGTGCATAATCCAGAAGAGGCTTTATGGTCGAACCAGGTTGCCTGTAACTTTGGTATGCCCGGTTGAAAGAATTTTTTTTATAATCCTTTCCCCCAATCAAAGAGACAAGCTGGTGCGTATGATGCTGTATAACCACTGATGCACCTTCGATATCATTGAATCCGATTTTCGATTGCATGGCCGACTTGGCCTGGGTCTGTAGATTGATATCGAGTGCCGTGTGAATGGTCACGCCAGATTTCAGAAGCTTTGTGACCTGTTCATTCAGTTTGGCTTCCGCTTGATTGCGTGTGACTTCATCCGAGCTTTTCAATGGTTTTGTCAGACCTTCCGCCGAAGCGACCAGGTTTTTCAACTCTTGATGGACATATGTCACATAATCAGGGTATAAATCGATGTTGGTGGACAAGTCCAACCTGATTTCCTTTTTAATGAGTTTATCGAATTCCTTCTGCTCCAGTTTACCTTGGACAACCATTTGTTTTAGTATCCGCTCTTGACGCTTTTTCGTGTTATCAAAGTGTTTAAGAGGGTTATAGAGTTCGGGATTATTAGGAATGGCTGCAAGAAAGGCCACTTCGGCCTTTGATAGATCCTTGATCGATTGGCTGAAGTAGAGTTGGGAAGCCGCCTCGATTCCGTAAGCCCCGTTGTTGAAGTAAATGGCATTCATATAGAGCTCGATGATTTCGGACTTGGACCGTTTCCGTTCTAGCTGGTAGGCGTAAAAGAGTTCACTTAGCTTTCGGTTATACGTCTTGTCATGGGTAAGGAAAACATTCCTGGCCAATTGCTGGGTGATGGTACTCCCGCCTTGTTTGATTGCACTCTTCTGTGAATTGACAAGCAAGGCCCTACTGATCGCGGTTATATCAATTCCCCTATGCTCATAAAATTTTTGATCTTCCGTGACAATGAACAGGTCTTCTAGAAACACGGGGATATCGTCAAGCTTCAAATAGATCCGGTTTTCTCCATTGGGAATTTCACTAATCACTTTCCCATTTGCGGCCGTCATGTAACTGGTCTGAGCCAGGTCAATCTGATCGAAGGGGATGCGTTCATCCAAGACATGATGGGGAGTTTCAGCTAAAGACCACTCCTGATAGGAAAGAAAGATGAAGATGGATAAGACAGGAACTAAGAAGAAAATCGTGATATAGCCAAGGTACGCGCGCATAGTTCAACTTCCTAACTAATATATTTTTAGTAACTTAATGGAAAAGATGTGGGTAAAAAAGAGTGGTCCTTTCGCTTCGTTTCATCCATCATAATCCAATTAAGGAAGATGATAAAGGGTTTCTTCTGAAGTTGCTTAACGCAATGGAGAAAAACTGGCTGGGTGAATGGCTCTGGCTTAATGAAAATCAAATAAAAACTTATTTCAATCTTCTGTTATAATATTCTTACGGAAAAAATAACCAAATTTAGTCGGTGGAAAGATGTCATGAATAAGGAGGGTTCGGAAAATGGATGGACAACAGCAGTATGTATTCATTGATTTTGAATTTACAATGCCCGAAGGAAAGGCAAATCCAGTTGGTTTCTACCCGGAAATCATTGAGGTCGGTTTAATCGCAGTCGTAAACGATACAGTCCAAGAACAGTTTTCTTCCTACGTTAATCCGTCAAGGTTTCCAGAATTGACGAATCGATGCAAGAAATTCCTGAATATCACCCAAAACCAGGTGGATCGTGGAATTTCATTTGAAGAATTGGTTACCTTTTTAGCAAAATTGGATGAGAAGCATCCAACGACCATCGTCACCTGGGGTAACATGGATATGAAGGTGCTTCGTCAGAACTGTCAAAAAGCAGGTCTGAATTTCCCTTTCACGGGGAAACAGAGCGATCTTTGCCTGGAATACAAGCGTTTCTTCGGAGATCAAAATCAAACGGGATTATGGAAAGCCGTACAGGCCTATGGAAAAGAGGGGACAGGTAAGCATCATAGGGCCCTTGATGATGCCATTACCACGTATAATATCTTTAAACTGGTGGAGAAAGACAAAAGTTATATGAAAAATCACGAACCGACGACAATCGGTGACCGCATCGATTTATCCAAAGTATTGAATCATTTAGCGTTATAAAAGCCAAATCAATTTCTATTGATTTGGCTTTTATTATATGTTATTTAAAATAATCCGCTGCTAGGTCTTCAAGCAGCTCCAAACTTTTGTTGTTCCATTCTGTTTGGCTTTCGGTTAAAGTGCGGGCCATCTTCTCAACAGATACCCGTAAGGATTCCTTATAATCTGGAATGTCCCCATCGTATACCCTCACCATATTCATCGGGACATTGGTTTGTTCCCGGAATGCCAGGGCACGTCGTTGATGAAACATGGATACTTCCGTTTGCTTCGGATTATGAAGGTCTCCCTGCATAGGGTGCTTCATGACTGCCAATACTTTTACAAGATATGCAGAAGGACGGATATCGGTGATTTCCCCGATATATTTCCCTGTTTTATAAATGGCGGTTACCTTATCGCCAACCTTGAATTCATGCTCGGACATTCCTTCATCCACCTTTCTTGTTCACTCCCTACATGATACATAAGTACGATGATTTTATACAATGAATTTGTTTACTGTATCAAAGATGCATTTTTTTCCGAAGTCGTGTAAAGTGTAGAAATGAAGGTTAAAGAATGGAGATATGAGCCATTTATTTAAAAACGAAAGAGGTAATGAACCATGACAACATTTCCACAATTAACAACCGAAATATCGGAAAATGAAAAAGCGGTGATCATGCAGACGACGCTTGGTGATATTAAAATCAAGCTGTTTCCCAAGCATGCTCCTAAAACAGTAGAAAACTTCTTAACACACGCTGAGAATGGATATTACGATGGAATCATCTTCCACCGTGTCATAAAGGATTTCATGCTACAAGGTGGAGATCCGACAGGTACAGGAATGGGTGGGGAAAGCATCTGGGGCACGAATTTTGAAGATGAATTCTCCATGGAACTGTTCAATCTGCGCGGAGCCCTTTCCATGGCGAATGCGGGTCCAGGAACGAACGGAAGCCAATTCTTCATCGTTCAGGCACAGCATGTAGACAGCAGAATGGGTGAACAAATGAAGCAAGCCGGATATCCGGAAGAAATCATCAGTGCTTATATGGAAAATGGCGGAACACCATGGTTAGACCACAAACATTCCGTATTCGGCCAAGTTATCGAGGGCATGGATGTTGTCGATACGATCGCCAATGTAGAGACGGTTGCGGGAGACAAGCCAGCTGTGGATGTAGTCATTAAAGGCATTACGATTTTATAAACGAAGGTACGTCAAGCGGGGGGCATAGGGCCTCTCGCTTTTTTAATTTCTAAGGGAGGAACTTGACTAGTGGATTGATTCAATAATTGTTATAATGAGGAAAAAGATCATTTTTCAGGAAGGATGAAATAGATGGACGTTCTATACTCCGCACTATTAGGTATGTTTCTTTATTTTCCGGAAGACAAAAGTGAATATATTCCCGCAGGCATTACCTGTGTCATCTTTTTGATTGCAGCTGGGTTTACGATGAGGGCCATCATCAGATACTCGAAGAAAGAAGAATTGAAGACGAAGAAGTTCGAGGAGGAAGTGACGAAAAGAAACCGGCATCTACAAGATGATTCCCTTTCTTGAACGGCTTTGTGCTTCTGACTACCTTGTTTTAGCAAAACAGGAAAACATGGAACAAATAAACTAGTTCCCATTTTGGCATAAGCATTTTATACTATAAGCTATAGAGAGAGAGTTTTGGGGGCGGAAAGTGTTATGCAAATCATAGCGAAGAGAATGATTGCGACAGATACGGTCAAGAGCTTCTTCATGGAACATTGGGAGACGACTCAAGTCGTCTTTTCAATCGGCATGTTCCATTATGCGGAACTCGATGGATTTGCGGTAATGGATGGGGATGAGAAAATCATGGGGATGGTCACGTATAAAGTGCTGAATCAACAATGTGAAATCATTTCCCTGAACAGTGAGCATGAGAATCAGGGCGTGGGCTCATCCTTACTTTATGTGATTGAGAATATCGCCAAGGAAAAGAATTGCCACTCCATTAAAGCCATTACCACGAATGATAATTTACAGGCTTTGAAGTTCTTTCAAAAACGTGGGTATGTCATTTCCGAGATTGTGAGGAATGCCGTGGAAGAATCAAGAAAGACAAAACCGGAAATCCCGTTTTACAGCTCCGATGGCATTCCAATACGGGATGAAATCATTCTCGAAAAACTAGTTTAAATAGGAGGAATGGATATGTTTAAGAAAATGGCAGCAGATGCTCTGGGTCTCAGTGATATAGGAAGTGTGATTAAGCCTGCTGATTATGATAAGGTCGATGCTGATGATTACATCATGCATGAAGATGACGAGAAAATTTATTTCCTGATTAAATCGAAAACGGATGAATATTGCTTCACGAACCAAGCGTTCATCCATCTCGACGGAACAAGTGCCATCAGCAAGAAACGGATGCTGACCAGATATAGCTATAGCCAGTATGAGTTTTCGCATGTGACATTAGAAACCGCTGGTACCGTCGATTTAGATGCTGAGATTAAATTCTCGATCGGTGCTAAAACCTTCTCGATTGACGTGCATAAGAAATTCATCGAGGAATTGAAGGATCTATTTAAATCACTCGTTAAAATTTCGGAAATTTGCCATGAGAATGCCTATGCCCTTCAATTTGCGCAACAAAGCGTAAACTTGGCCTCATCGACATTGAATCAAGTCCGTACAGATGGCAGTCAAATGGTGTCCAGCTTCAAGGATATCAATGCCGTTGCGTTTGACTGGTTGATGGATAGCCGCAAGAAGTACCATGTGAAAGATTTCGGGTATGTGTTCGAAAAATATATCAATAATTAATATCCATAATCCATACAAAAGCGGACACAGCGATGTGTCCGCTTTTTCGTTTAGTTATTGAGGTCATTCAAACCTGGAGCATGTTCACTAGGCATGTCCGGCATCTCTGGAACTGGAAATCCTTTAGGTGGTTCCATGACAGAAAGATTGCCGCCATTACGGCTTGGTGTCTCCCCTTGGAATACTTCGCCGATCCGGGTTTGGTCAAGCCTGAAGTTGAATTGGGCATTATGGTAGCCCAAATCTACATATTTCCGGCATTCCGGATATTTATTCAGGTCATAATTTGGGACAGGGAAGATTTTACCCCAATCCACTCCCAGTGTTTCTAAAGCCTTTGCAAACGCATTTTGATGGGCGTTGTCACGTACCATGAGGAACGCAATGGTTTCACGCAAGGTTTTATTGGAGCTCATTTCATAAATTCTCGATTTTTGAAGGACCCCCGTCGATTCAAGCATCACATTGTTTAAAAGGTTGGCAATTAAGTTTCCATGATCGTATACCCATGACCCATTCCAAGGGTTGCCTCCTGCATCTACGGGAAGGGAAGCTTTGGCACCGATGATAAAATGATGAGGGTTCGCACCAGACTGGATCACTTCCTCAAGCGGGGCACCATTTGGACCTGAATTTCCCGGCAGGTTCCCACCTGCTTCATTAAGTAACTGATTGATTGTGGTCTGAACAAGCTCCACATGGCTCAGTTCCTCAAGGAACACCCCTCGGATTAAATCCCGATATTTTTTTTCCTTGCCGCGGAAGTTGGCGCTTTGAAACGAAAACTGCATCAATGTACGCATTTCTCCGAATTGGCCACCGAGCGCTTCTTGAAGAACTTTTGCAGCATTGGGATCGGGTTTGTCCGGTACGATCATATTAATTAGATCCTCTTTATAAAAATACAATGAGATAGCCTCCTTTAAGATTTGGTATCATTAGTTAGTTTTTGCAGGATTGTTCAATTTATTCTCGAGGGAAAAAATACCTTTATGGAATGCGCCAAAGAGAGAAATACTAGGGAAAGGTTGATTATGAAAGGGTGTTGCATATGCTATCCAATCAGCAACTAAATAGCTTCCAACAGCAACTTCAGCAAACGAAGCACCGGTTGGGAGAGCAATTAGAGGAATCTTACGCACTTGGCTTAAGAAAGAACGTACGAAATTGGACAGGGGAACTATCCGTGTATGATAACCATCCGGCGGATCAAGGAACGGAATTATTCGAACGTGAAAAAGATTTGGCACTTGGGGAGCATTATCGTGATGAAATCAGGGATATCGATCGAGCGCTTAAGGCCATTGATGAAGGGAATTATGGAAAATGTGAGGTTTGTTCGAAGGAGATTCCGCTTGAAAGGCTGAATATTGTTCCGACCACGACTTTTTGTGTGGAGCATAGCCCATCTCAAGAGACTTCCCATAATCGTCCGGTCGAAGAGGAGGTGCTTGGTCCAAGCTTCGCCACATATGATTGCGATGGGACGAGCTCTGTCGGATATGATGCGGAAGATAGCTGGCAAGACGTAGCTAGATATGGTACATCGGAGACGCCTTCCGACTTTGCCTATCCACCAAGTGATTATGAGGATACGTATATCGATTCGTCTGAAAATGTAGGATTCGTCGAGAACTATGAGAATATAGCCGGTGTGGATCTATATGGGGAAAACTTAACGGTTTATCATAACGTCCAATACCAGGAAATAGAAGATGATTTAATAGAAGAGGATACTCAGACTCCCTTTGGAGATTTGCCGCGTTATGAAAAAGATCCGTATGTCGAGGAAGAAAACCAATAGCCAAAAGCAAAGAACCAGGCAATTCGCCTGGTTCTTTGTCTGTTTTATGAAAAAGCCAGTTTGAGACGAGTTAATCCATCTTGCAGCAGGCTGAGTGAACAGCCGATATTCATCCGGACAAATCCTTCTCCGCCTGCACCATATTTTGTTCCAGGCTCTAAGGCGATTTTTCCTTTATGGATCAGTCGTTCTTGTATTTCCTTATCGGAAAGACCGAGTTCGCGACAGTCAATCCATAGGAGGTAAGAGGCATCAGGATGCATGACGCGAAGGGAAGGAATTTCAGCAGAAATGAACGCCTCGGCCACTTTAACATTTTCTTCAATATACTCAATCAAATCGGTGAGCCAACTAAGCCCATCCCGGTAGGCGGCTTCCATGGCCGTTAAGGCAAAAATATTCAAACCGTGAAAGGCCTGTCTTGTTTGGGCATTCTGCAGTTTGACCTGGAGCTCTTTATTGCTGGTAATCAAGAACGAGGCCTGTAGCCCAGCGATATTGAACGTTTTGCTTGGTGCCATTAACGTGACCGTGATTTCGGCTAACTTGTCCGCCAATGAAGCGATAGGATGATGCATGGCTGTTGAGTGAAAGAGGTCTGCATGGATTTCATCGCTGACAATGGTGACATGATGGGCCAAGCAAAGTTCCCCGATGCGCAATAACTCCTCCTTTGTCCAAATGCGACCGCCAGGATTATGGGGACTGCAAAGGAGGAATAGCTTAACGCCGGTCTTCAACTTTTCCTCAAGATCTTCAAAGTCGATTGCAAATCTGTTAGCTTCCAAGAGAAGGGGACTATTGACGACTTCCCGTCCATTGTTTTTAATCATGTCGAAGAAAGGGGTATAGACAGGAGATTGCACCAGAATCTTATCCCCAGGTTCCGTAAAGGCCTGAATGGTGGAACCGATGGCTGAAACGACGCCAGAACTGAATGTGATCATGTCTTTTGTGATGGACCATTGATGCCGGTCTTTCACCCATTTTTGAATCTCGCCGTACACCGACTCTGAAGGGACGGTATATCCGAAGACCGGATGATTCGCTCGTTCGATTAATGCTTTTTGAATAGGTTCAGGAGAAGGGAAATCCATATCGGCCACCCACATAGGCAGGATGTCTTCCCTGCCATATAATGATGTAAGGGCCATTTTGTCCCACTTTACAGAACCGGTATGTTCCCTACTGATGTGTTCATCAAAAATAGATCTGTTCAATATATTCACCGCCAAATCATTTTTTATCATGCCCTGTTAACGTCTTAACGAAAAGATACTTGTTATGATACTATGATAACATGTTCTTTCCGAAATTATGGAGCAGGTGATTATAATGGATACACAACAAATGAATATAGCGTTTGTGGCTACTTTGCAAGAATGGGATCCGTATGGGATTGGCGGGGAACTATATGAACCGGAGATTGCCGACACGGTCGTGGCCTTACGCGATATAGATGACCTTCAGGAACTGGCGGAAAAAATCAAGTCCATCTACGAATTTGCATTTGATGAACCCGTCCAGTTGGAACGGTGTCTACAGGTTGCACAAAAACTGCTGATCATCAAAAATGATGCCAGCTGCTCGATTTAAAGAAAAGGGATGACTCCGAATTCGGGTCATCCCTCTTTATATGGTTTCGTCTATTCGTCTAAAAACTCCTTGATTAACTGATACACTTCTTCGGGTTTCTCCTCAGGAAGTAAATGGCCCGTGTTTTCCATGACAATGAGCTTGGAATTGGGGAGGTCTTCATGTAGTCTTCTTCCAATGTCGATCGGAACCACTCGATCATACCGCCCCCAAACAAGCAGGCAGGGCGTATCGATTGAATGAAGTTGTTCGGATGATAAATCGCTTTCCTTATCACGTAACATCCTTCCTAAGGCACGAAATATATCATGCTTCTTCATGAAAGGATCGAGATAGCCCTGGCGCATTTCATCGTCGATCATCGTCTGATTATGGACGACATTCCTTAGATTCTTTTCGATGCCGGACCTTTGGAGATATCCCTTTACCCCAAATGAAAAGAAAGGGAAGTAGCTGAGCATCTTCATCTTTCTCGGGAAGCTTGGCTCGTACCCGGATCCGGCAAGAAGGACGGCGCGCTCGACCAGGCCAGGATAAGCTTTGATGAGTTGCAAGGAAACCTGTCCACCCATGGAATGCGCAATGATGCTGAACTTCTTGATGTTCTTTTCTTCCAAAAGCTGTACGACGGAACCTGCGATGTTCCGGAAAGAGTATGTATAGCGATTAGTTTTCCCACTTTGACCGAATGGAGGTAAGTCTATCGAGATGACATTATAGTCTTTCGTTAAATGGGGTATCAGTTTCCGGAAGCTAAAGCTTGATGATAAAAACCCATGGATTAATACCAGGGTGGGGAAAGAGTCATGAACATGAATGTGTTCATAATACATATCGATATCCCCAATCTGCTCAATGTCTTTCTTTACGTAACTTTCCATATTCGTGTTCTCCTCTACCATTCCTAAGCAAAATAAGAAGCTACTGCTGTTGCTTATCTTCCTTAGTTTTAAATAATTTCCTCTTTATCCTGTTACATAACAATACCAGAAATTATCCCCATTAAAAAATACAATTACTATAACAGATATTACGTGAACTTTGGTATAATAGTGTAAGTTTATCCTGACAGAATAGAACTTATTAATTTAATCGTGTCATACATGCCTTTAAACAAGGCTTTAAAAGGAAATTGATCGGGCTTTCTGCCAGCCAAACCATCATGTCTACATTTATGAATTCTAATAGGGAGGTTTTCCAATGCATTTGAATGAAGGGGAATTGGAAGTCTTAAGAATCATTGAAAATAACAGCCGGATCGATCAGAAGGATTTGGCTAAAATGACCGAGTTATCTGAAGCGGACATTGAAGCAACGTTGAAGAAATTGGAAGATATGCGTGTGATTGTACGTTACTTGACCGTGATTAACTGGGCAAAAGTAGATGAATATCACGGTGTGACAGCCATGATCGATGTTAAAGTAACCCCAAAACGCGGAGTTGGTTTCGATGAAGTCGCCAAACGTATATATCGATTCAAAGAAGTGGAGTCCGTTTATTTGATGTCCGGTGCGTATGACCTTTCCGTCATCGTGGAAGGTCGTTCAATGAATGAAGTGGCAAGGTTTGTATCGGAAAAACTTTCGACGCTCGATTCTGTCATTTCCACGACAACTCACTTTATTATGAAGAAATATAAGCATGATGGGACAATTTTTGAACAAACAGAAGAAGACAGAAGGATAGTGGTATCACCATGATTAAAACGAGTTTCGTGTCAAAAACGGTTTCAGAGCTAAAACCATCGGGTATCCGTCGATTTTTCGACTTGGCTGCCAATCTAGAAGGAGTCGTTTCACTTGGAGTGGGAGAACCGGACTTCGTTACATCCTGGGCAGTCCGGGAAGCGGCAATCAACTCATTGGAAGAAGGATACACCTCTTATACAGCTAATGCCGGCTTGATGGAATTGAGGCAGGAAATCAGTGGATATATGAAAAAGCAGTTTGAGGTTTCGTATGATCCCGAGAATCAAATCATTGTTACGGTGGGTGCAAGTCAGGCCCTCGACATTGCCCTTAGGACAATCTTGAATCCTGGTGAGGAAGTCATCGTCGTCGAACCTTGTTTCGTTGCCTATGCACCGTTGGTAACGATGGCAGGAGGGGTGCCGGTCACTGTCCAAACTTCCAGGGAGCATGACTTTAAGTTAATGCCGGAGCAACTCGAAGCGGTCATCACACCAAGGACGAAGGCAATCTTGATTTGTTCGCCGAATAACCCGACTGGAACTCAGTTAGAGAAATCGGAGTTGGCAGCACTTGCTGAAATCATCAAAAAGCATGATTTATTAGTCCTTTCCGATGAGATTTATGCGGAGCTTGCATATGATGAGAAATATACGTCATTTGCCGCCATCGACGGCATGCTTGAGCGTACGATCGTCATCAACGGGTTCTCTAAAGCGTTTGCGATGACTGGATGGCGTCTTGGATTTGTATGTGCGCCTCCGGAAATTTCCGCAGCGATGCTCAAAGTCCATCAATACGCGATGATGTGCGCTCCGACCATGGCACAGTTTGCAGCATTGGAAGCTTTGAAGAATGGAATGCAAGATGTGGAAGATATGCGCCGCAGCTACAGAGGAAGACGCAACTATATCGTAAAGTCATTTAACGAAATCGGTCTGGACTGCCATAATCCAGGCGGAGCTTTTTATGCCTTCCCATCCATTGAGAAAACGGGCATGACTTCCATGGAGTTCGCAGAAAAACTGCTGACTGAAGAACTTGTGGCCGTGGTACCGGGAGATGTTTTCGGGGAAAGTGGTGAGGGGCATATCCGTTGTTCTTATGCTTCTTCCATGGAACAGCTTCAGGAAGCCATTAAAAGAATGGATCGGTTCATGCAGAAATATAGCAAGTACTAAAACCCCATACGCAAAAAAATAGGGATTCGCCGTAATATACGGCGAATCCCTATCCATAGGGGGAATTAGAAAAAAGAGTTAATCTTAATGGATTAACATAGAAAGTGTTAATCATAGTATATCCAGTTTATAGAAAATAATACGCCTGATATGGATATTTTTACAATTTAGTTTGTGTGTTATATAAATGATGCATGATATTTAAAATTTGTTCTTCACTGAAATCTTTCGCGGTACGGAGGATGAGCTTAGCCTGTTTGAGTCCAATTTCCTGAATGAGTTCTTCCATTTCTTCATCCAAACCTGAAGCATTCGCAACGGGGCCATTTTGGATTAGCTCTGAGGCAGGGATATCAAGAACGGTGGAAAGCCGTAAAATGGTCTGGGTATCAGGCGTGACTTCCCCTGATTCATACATTTCAATTTTTTTGGTGCCCATACGTAGTTTCAAAGCCAGTTCTTGTTGAGTGAGATTATGATCTTCCCGGTATTGCCGAATATTCTTTGCGATATTTGACATGTCAATCACTCCTTTTTCAGGAAATAGTAGTAATAAGGTCATTTTACCATATTTTAACTTGTACACAGTGGGAATGATATGGATATTTTGTGAAAAGAAAACGCCGCATCGATTACCGATGCGGCGTTTTGAATGAAGGAAACATTACTTGTCAAATAGACCGATTGAACTCAAAAAGACGACGAGTATCGCTACCGGAACGATATAGCGAATGAGAAAGTACCAAAGTTTGAAGAAAGAGAATACTGGGCTTGCCCCCATTTCGAACTCTTTCTGAACTTGGAGCCTTTTCATCTGATAGCCAATGAAAAGAGAGATGAATAAGGCTCCGATAGGCAAGGCGATGTTGCTTGTCACATAATCAGCGAGGTCGAAGAAGGTCAAGTTGAAAATCTTCACATCGGAGAGTACGCCAAATGATAATGCGCTTGGAATCCCGATCACGAAAACAAGAAGGCCGGCTATCCATGAAGATTTCCGGCGCTTCCGAGCATCGCCCTTTATCATGGATGCTACGATGATTTCCAGAATGGAGAACGCTGAAGTAAGCGTAGCGAATAATAATAATACGAAGAAAATCGCCATGAAAATGCCACCGAAGGTAATTTCATTAAAGACCGCAGGCAACACGACAAAGACGAGTCCTGGTCCACTTGAAGGATCGAAACCAAGGGCAAATACGGCCGGGAAAATGACCAAGCCCGCCAATAAGGAAATGAAAATATTCAACCCGACTACGGATATTGCCGATTTTGTAATATCATCATTCTTACTTAAGTACGAAGCATAGGTGACCATCACGGAAATACCTACACTAAGTGCAAAGAAGGATTGTCCTAGCGCTAATAAAATCGTCTGCTCCGTCAAGGAGGAGAAATCCGGTTTCAAAAAGAAACGGACACCTTCCATCGCACCTTCAAGTGTCATGGAACGAACGAGAAGGACAAGAAAAAGGACGAATAGGGAAGGCATCATGTACTTATTGGCCTTTTCAATCCCTTTGGATACGCCACCTTGTACGACCCAAATCGTCAAGACCATGAAAAGAAGCTGCGCAATGACCGTTTCATAAGGACTGCTGATAACGGTATTGAAAAGGCCACTGTATTCCGATTGGGTTAAATTTGATAGGGACCCGGTAAAGCTTCTCCATAAATAGGAAAGGATCCAGCCACCAACAACACTATAGAAGGAAAGTAAAATGATGGATGCTAGAACTCCGCCATATCCTAGTAACACCCAGGGTTTACCTGGTGAAATGTGCTTGTAGGCCCGAATGGCATCTTTTTGTGCATTCCGGCCGATGGTGAATTCGGCGATAAGTAAGGGTGTGCCGATCATGAGGGTGAAAATCACGAAAAAAAGGAAAAAAGCGCCGCCTCCATTTGTCCCTGTCATATATGGAAACTTCCAGATGGCACCCAAACCAATAGCGGACCCAGCCGCTGCTAGAATGAATCCGATTTTGGAAGACCATTGCTCTTGTTTTGCCATGGTGAAAAACTCCTTTAGAGGTATAGAAATACGTGAATGTAGAGATAAACATTTTCTCATCTTACTACGATTAATCTCAATTTGGTAGTTTTTTGTTATGCTAATTTTTTGAAAAATTAATGATCGAAAAAATGGGGACAAAGAATTAAATGAAAACTTTTAGGATAAGTTATAAATAATAGCCATATATCGAAATGGACACTCAATTACAAAATTTTTACGTTTTAGCGGAAAAAGTATGGTATACTTAACTTTGATTATTTCCAGCTCTGTGATATAATTTTGTATTGCGTGAAAAGCCGAAAAAATATATATAAAATAGGAGTGTTACCATGTCTGAAAAATTCGAAATTGGTGCAGTAGTTACTGGTAAGGTAACTGGTATTCAACCTTACGGTGCATTTGTTGCTTTAGATGATTCAACTCAAGGATTAGTTCATATTTCTGAAATCACTCACGGGTTCGTAAAAGATATTAACGAACATTTAAAAGTGGGCGATGAAGTGAAAGTTAAAGTACTTTCAATCGATTCAAAAGCTGGAAAAATCGGCTTATCAATCCGCGCAACAGAAGAAGCTCCTGAGCGTACTGAAGCTCCTAAGAAAGCTCCAAAAAAACGCCAAGCATCTGTTAAAGCAACATCACACATCGAGTCTACTGAAGGATTCAACTCTTTAAAAGATAAACTTCAAGCGTGGATCGATCAATCTGAACGCGAAGACTTAATCAAAAAATAATTTTTTTAACCGGATGGTCTTAGGACCATCCGGTTTTTTTATTATTCTTCAATAATTGATAAAGCCGGGACATGTTTCATGGACCGGCTTTATTTTATACATATTTTCTTTTAGTGATTCATTGAGTTGGTTTTGTTTCAGTTTCACGAGACGTTTGGGGACTTGGCTTGAAGAGAAGACCAAGATTGATAAGCCCGGCGATTCCCACTAAGCCATAAACGATGCGAGCCAAAGCAGCATCTTGTCCGCCGAATATCGCTGCGACTAGATCGAACTGAAAAAATCCAATTAGTCCCCAGTTGATGGCTCCGATGATTGTTAAAACAAGTGCCGTTTTTTGTAATCCACTCATTGTATAGCCTCCTTTTTTATAAGCATCTTTCTTTACTTATCATGCTTTTTGAAGATAATTATATACACCCCAGAAAAAACTTCTAAACGGATATTTTGTATTTATATGGAATGTTCGTCATAATGAAGGGATAAAATATCCATTGCTGCAGTGGCATGGGGCTGCTGAAAAAAAGGCAATGCAAAAGGAGATTATATATATTGGAAAATTACACGTATAAGAATCCTACTAAGATCATCTTTGGTAGAAACCAATTGAAAAGCATAAAAGAGGAAATTCCTGCCTACGGAAAGAAAGTGTTGCTCGTCTACGGTGGCGGAAGCATCAAGAAAAACGGGCTGTATGATAAAGTGATGGAGGAATTGAAAGAAATCCAGGTGGAAGTATATGAACTGGCAGGAGTTGAACCAAACCCAAGGATCACGACTGTCCGTAAAGGTGTGGAGTTGTGTAAGGAACATCAAATCGACTTCGTGCTAGCGGTAGGCGGCGGAAGTGTCATCGATGCAACAAAAGGCATCGTTGCGGGTGCGAAGTATGAAGGAGACGCTTGGGATCTTGTCACCAAAAAGGCTCCCGTCAAAGAAGCCCTTCCTTTTGGGACAATCCTTACGATTGCTGCAACCGGTTCTGAAGCGAATTCGGGTTCGGTCATTACGAATTGGGAAACGAAAGAGAAATACGGATGGGGAAGTCCTTTGTTATTTCCTAAATTCTCGGTCCTTGATCCTGAAAATACTTTTTCACTTCCAAAAAATCAAACCGTCTATGGCATGGTCGATATGATGTCACATGTTTTCGAAACGTATTTCCATCAAGAAACGCATGCTCCGCTTCAGGACCGCTTTTGTGAATCACTTCTGGTGACGGTCATGGAAACGGCTCCAAAGTTATTGGAAGATCTCGAGGATTATGAAAATCGTGCTACGATTTTGTATGCGGGCAATGTGGCGTTAAATGGTTCACTGGGAGTAGGATATCTTGGCGATTGGGCCACTCATAATATTGAACATGCCGTCTCTGCGGTCTATGATATTCCCCATGCGGGAGGCCTGGCAATATTATTCCCTAATTGGATGAAACATGTGCTCCATGAAAATGTCGAGCGGTTCAAACAAGTTGCCGTCCGTGTCTTTCAGGTCGACCCAGAGGGCAAATCCAGTGAAGAGGTTGCGCTTGAGGGAATTGAACGCCTTCAGTCATTCTGGAGCAGCTTAGGGGCCCCGTCGCGTCTTGCAGATTACGATATCGACGATTCACAACTTGAAGTCATTGCCGATAAAGCGATGAGCAATGGAGAATTCGGTCGGTTTAAAGTATTGAATCGCGAAGATGTCCTTGCGATTCTACGTGCTTCATTATAAGAACCTTACGATATGCTCCCACTATTCGATAGTGGGAGTTTTTTCTAAAAGACTTAGCGATTTCTTGATTCTGCTAAATACATCAGATAAAGTAAAAGAGTAACCAAAGAATAAAGGAGGAATTGGCATGTCCCATCTACATTTCGATTATTCAAAAGCTCTACCGTTTTTCGGAAAGCACGAAATGACCTATTTACAGGATGCTGTAAAAGTGGCACATCATTCTCTACACGAACAGACCGGTGCGGGCAATGAATTTCTGGGCTGGGTTGATTTACCGAAGGATTATGATAAAGAAGAGTTCTCCAGGATCAAGAAAGCTGCCGCCAAAATAAAAGAAGATTCGGACGTCCTGTTGGTCATCGGAATCGGTGGTTCGTATTTAGGAGCACGTGCAGCCATTGAAATGCTGCAACATAGTTTCTATAACCTTTTACCTTCTGATAAAAGAAACACTCCGCAAATCATATTCGTTGGTAACAACATAAGTTCTACATATATGCAAGATGTCATGGACGTATTGGTCGACAAGGACTTTTCAATCAATGTGATTTCCAAATCGGGCACAACGACGGAGCCTGCCCTTGCGTTCCGGATTTTCCGTAAGCTTCTCGAGCAAAAGTATGGTCCAGAAGCAGCGAAAGGCCGTATCTTCGCGACTACCGATAAAGAAAAGGGCGCATTAAAGACAGTGGCCACGGAAGAGGGATTTGAAACGTTCGTCATTCCGGATGATGTCGGTGGAAGGTATTCTGTACTTACTGCAGTGGGCTTGCTTCCGATTGCTGTAAGTGGTGCGGATATAGATCAAGTGATGGAAGGGGCGGAGAGCGCTAGAGCGGACTTCAGTTCATCGGAGCTTTCCGAGAACCAGGCTTATCAATACGCGGCCGTCCGTAACGTCCTTTATAATAAGGGGAAAACCATTGAAATGTTGATCAACTATGAACCTGGTCTGCAATATTTCTCAGAGTGGTGGAAGCAGTTGTTCGGCGAAAGTGAAGGGAAGGACCAGAAAGGGATTTTCCCGGCAGCCGCCAACTTCTCTACGGACCTGCATTCGATGGGGCAGTATGTACAGGAAGGGCGACGCGACCTTTTCGAAACGGTCATCAAAGTGGAAGAGGCACGTCATGAAATCTCGATTGAAGCAGCAGAAAATGATTTAGATGGTTTGAATTATCTGGCTGGTGAAACCGTACAATTCGTCAATAACAAGGCATTTGAAGGTACCTTATTGGCTCATACGGATGGCGGTGTTCCTAACCTGATTGTTTCCGTACCAAAACTGGATGCCTTCACATTCGGCTACCTTGTTTATTTCTTTGAGAAGGCTTGCGCGATGAGCGGCTATCTGTTGGGGGTCAATCCGTTTGATCAGCCTGGGGTCGAAGCCTACAAGGTGAATATGTTTGCCCTGCTAGGAAAACCAGGGTATGAAGAGAAAAAGGCGGAACTCGAACAGCGTTTATAAAATAAAGTGAAGAAGGCATCATGCTGGACTAGATTGTCCACGCATGATGCCTTTTTTTATCGGATTAAGAAAAAGTTAAGAAAAAAGGTTGATAATGCTATGTAATCCGATACCTAGAAAAGAGGGACTGTGCATGCAACTATCTTCGACAACGAATAGTTACGCTGGAACGATAAGTACCCCTTCAACTACGGGAAATCAAAACGCTATGAAGGATCTGGAAAAACAGAAAACAGAGCAGCAGGCAGATATCCAGGAAGCCTATCAATCAGAAGGTACAGCCGAAGCCAATTTGTTTTTTACCCAATCGAAAGAGGATAGTGATCAATAGGGGTTATTTTAAGACTTTTGGGTAAGCTAATTATTAAAATTAGCAAAAGAGGTTTTTAACATGATTGAAATATCTTCTAAATTGGAAGGGAAAACCTTTGGATTATTCGATTTGGAAACGAAGCTTAAACCAGAAGGGTATATGATTGGTGGTGGTTGGGATTATGACCACGGCACCTTCGATTTCAAAATGGACGACAAAGATGGCTATCAGTTTTTGCGTGTTCCCTTCAAAGCTGTGGATGGGTCACTTGATACTGACGGGGCCATGGTTGAAATCATGACGCCGTATTTATTATCTCATAAGTATGAAGATGGCATCGACCGCGAGGGAAATATCGGGAATCTCTCCGCTTCATTTAATCAATTTGCCGAGCCGGAAGACCCCGATGCTGAATTTCCTCAGGAATATATTGCGTATGGGAAATCCCTCGTTCGGGACCTTGAAAAAATCTTATTGGATTAACGATCGATGATGAGCAAGATATCATTTTGATGGATGATTGCATCTGCAGGAGGCTTGATACGTGTCTCGCCTCCTGAAATGATGCCAACCAAGAGAATATCCTTATCTAATAATGTAATCCCCAATTGTTTGAATGTTTGCCCGTTCCAATCGAATTGGACGGGCATCTGTTCAATCTTTAAACCATTTTCGGTGGCCGAATTTTCTTCTTCCCGCTTTTCCA
The DNA here is from genome assembly GCF_050277925.1 of Peribacillus sp. NPDC097264. NCBI lineage: Bacteria > Bacillati > Bacillota > Bacilli > Caryophanales > Bacillaceae > Peribacillus > Peribacillus sp. NPDC097264. The sequence continues at coordinate 88,273 of NZ_JBNNSR010000001.1, read as the reverse complement.
TGCCTCTCCATAAACATTCCTGCATATAATCACTCGCAAACTTATTTGTTTCGATAATGGCATCTGCTCCCGCACGTAATGCATTTTCCTTCTGTTCCTGCGTTAAAATTTCAACAAGACAATATACATGAGGGTTCAGTCCTTTTATAGCCAGTAAAGCCAACACGGTGAACATGTCGGTCTGCAGTTCGTTTTGTTGGAGATCGGCAGTGATGAGGACCCGTGCCGCCTGTTTAATATTGGCCTGTTGCAAAACGGAATCCAAACTGGCTTTCCCTTGGACAAAATGTATATTCGTCCGTGGCAAAGGGTGCTTGGTCAATGTGTCGTCAATCAAGACAATATATTGGTTATGCATGCGTTCATGAATGTTCTTGATGATTCGTTTTGAACGTCCATTCCAGCCGATGATAATAAAGTGACCGGTGCCGCTAAACTCCTTTCTTCCGGAAAGGAATTGTTGGTCGCTTGAGATGGACATTTTGGCGATGTAGGCAAAATAAGAAGTGATGAGCCCGACACCCGATAAGATGAGAAGCATCCCGAGGATTCTCCCAAACTTCGTAAGTGGGGTGAAATCCCCATATCCAACGGTCGATATCGTGACGATTGCCCACCAAATTCCCTCGAATATGGAAGGGAAATTATCAGGCTCGACTAGATGAATCAGCCAACCGAATACAAGTAAAAATAGGATGATGGTCAAAAATAGTTTGAGTAAACGTGGAGACCTTTTAAAAGTGTTGCTGAACGGATTGATTCGGATCATGTTATCCCCCCTACGACAGTCCTTTTAGTATGGACAAAATGAACTGAACTCATAAGGAGTTAACGGATATATAAAGAATTCTAGTAAGAATATAAGCATGATAAAAACCTTCCGTGACCTGACGGAAGGTTTTTATCATATGGAGTCACGTATCCGGAAAAAGGACTTCATGCTCAATACTTGATGGTATGCGAGGACCACATGGTATATGCAAAAAAATATGAAAATCCCTCAGACCCGTCGTCGGACATTGAAGTTCTCACTGATGAGCAACCAGTTTTGCGGGAAGGCAAGGCCTAGCTTCCAGTAACTCATTCCTCTAAGGTTCAATTCTTTGATCAAATCGAACTTTGCTTGAATGGACCGGGCGTCTTCAAACCAGACCTCATGCTCCTTCCCATCTGCATCCGTGTAATTGAAATGGGGCGCCTGCGCTTTCTCATCGTATTCTATGGATACATTGTTCGCGGCAGCAATCTGGATGGCCTGCTGAGGGCTGATCGCTTTGGCGATGGAGCCTTGGACAAAAGGCAATGTCCAATCATATCCGTATAGGTTCTGTCCCATCAGAATCTTATTGGCCGGCATTTCGGTGATGGCATATTCCAGTACGTCCCGAACCGGTCCTATTGGGGATACCGCCTGTGCTGGACCGCCGCTGTATCCCCATTCGTACGTCATGATGATCACGAAGTCGACAATTTCACCATGTGCCTTATAGTCATGTGCCTCATACCAGCCACCCTTTTGCTCTGCACTGGTTTTTGGTGCAAGTGCCGTCGAGATGAACCAACCTTCTTTTTTGAAACGATCCCTTGCTTTACGTAAGAATTGGTTATAGGCATTTTTATCGGACGGGCGGAGAAACTCAAAGTCAAAGTGAATATCCCTGAATCCATATTTCTTGGCTGTGGTCACAATGTTGTTTAGGAACTTATTCTGCACGGAGGTGTTCGTCAGGATGATCCGACCAAGTTCATCACTGAATTGATCGTTTTCCTGATTGGTGATGACCATCATGAGGACATTCTTGTTTTCTTTTGCAATGGTGGGAAAGTTATTGAGCAACGGTTCCTTTAAGGTGCCATCTCGCAGTGCCTGAAAGCTGAATGGCGCTAAGTATGTCAAATAAGGCGCGGCTTCCTGAGCAGCTGTTTCAAGGGCAGGAGCGACTGTTGTACCACGGGGCTCGACATAGCCGTTGAATTCAGCAGTCCGTTTTTTTCGGGCAGGAATATATAGGCGGTACCCCACGGATAAGGAGTCCTGATCGGAAATGCCATTGATCCTCGCTAATTCTTGATAGGGTACATCCACTTTTTGAGCAATCGAAAATAAAGTGTCACCAGGCTGGACAAAATAATAGCTGCCGACGATTGGAATGACAATGGCCTGCCCGATGACAAGATTATTTGGGTTAGGAATTTTATTTGATTCAACGAGCCGGTCAACGCTCACGCTATATGTTTGGGCGATGCCAAATAACGTTTGGCCAGGCCTAACCACATGAATTTGCACGTCTTTTCCCCCTTACTGAAAGTTTCCTAACAGTTTATGAGCATAGGAAGAAATTCATGATAGCGAGCGAAGAAGTTATCTTCATAAAGTTACGATTATTCAATAAATTGGAAAACATAATTGGAGGGGGAGATGTAAATAAATATATATAAGGAGGTGAGAAACACATGGCAAACAACAATAGCAGTAATCAACTAGTAGTAGCTGGTGCAGAACAAGCTCTAGAGCAAATGAAGTATGAAATTGCTTCTGAATTCGGTGTAAACCTTGGTGCAGACACAACATCACGTGCTAATGGATCAGTTGGTGGAGAAATTACAAAACGTTTAGTGCAAATGGCTGAACAACAATTAGGCGGATCGACTCGTTAATAACTGAATAAACATGGATTGAAAGAGGAGGGGAATGTTCCCCTTCTCTTTCACATTTTATTTAGCTGACATGCCTTTCAGAGTCGTGATGGCTTTCTCAGGAAAATCGGTCATGATGACATCGACTCCCCATTTGACTAGCCGCTCGATATCTTCTGGTTTATTGGCCACCCAAGGGCGGACTTTGTATCCAAGTTTCCTCGCAGTGGCATGAATGGAAGGGGTCAGGCTATTTTTGTCAGGATGAAAGCCAGCTTCTTTTTTCTCGGCTAAAATTTCCTCGACGTTTGCTGGCAATCCCTCGAATAATAAAGCCCGCTCCAATTCCGGGGCCAGCGTCTTTACGTTTTCAATCGATTGATGATTGAAAGAAGAAAGAATCACTCGATTTTCCATGTGATGCTGCCGGATTAAACCCACAACTTTTTTTTCGATGCCTTCGTAAGGGAGCTTATCTGTTTTAAGCTCAATATTCATCCACAATGTATGTTCCTTCGCCCATTCGAAAATTTCACCTAAGAATGGAATCTTCTCACCATGGAATTCCTCGGAAAATTTGCTTCCCGCATCCGCTGATTTTAACTCTTCTGCGGAGAAATCCTTTACATACCCGGAAAGAGTGGTCGTCCGGTCAAGTGTTTCATCATGGATGATTACCAATTCCCCATCCGAACTGAGGTGGACATCGAACTCGATGCCATCCGCCCCGACTCGTAGTGCTTCTTTGAATGCAATCATCGTATTTTCAGGATGCGTTCCTTTGGATCCACGGTGGGCATAGATTTGGGTGTTTTTCACATGCATCACTCCTTTTTCTGAAAAGAAGAACCTTGAATCTATGATACATGTATCTCTTCTTTCTTTCAGCAATGATTAATAGACAATATTTTAAACAACGAGTAAAATACAATGGTATTTCCATTTACAAGCGGAGAAATAATGAGGTGAAAACAATGAATATATGGGAAATTTTTGTGGCCGTTATCCTTGGCCTTGTGGAAGGCCTGACGGAGTTTGCACCAGTATCTTCTACGGGGCATATGATCATAGTTGATGATCTATGGCTGAAATCTACCGAAATATTTGGTAGTGAAGTAGCGAATGCATTCAAGGTCGTCATTCAACTGGGATCGATACTGGCTGTTGTTGTGCTCTTTTGGGGGCGGTTCATGGACTTGCTCGGATTACGAAAGATGAAGAACCCCTCTGCCGTGGCAGGGAAAAAGTTGAATTTGCTTCAAATCATCGTAGGGTTGCTGCCTGCGGCCGTATTAGGTTTATTGTTCGAAGATTATATTGATGACCATTTATTCACTGTAAAGACGGTAATCGTCGGATTATTCCTCGGTGCTTTGCTGATGATTGCAGCGGATAGGTTCCGACCGAAATTGACAGCCGAAACGGTTGATCAAATTACTTATAAACAAGCCTTAGGTGTCGGGTTGATACAATGTCTAGCCCTTTGGCCAGGCTTCTCCCGTTCGGGTTCCACCATATCAGGCGGCGTACTGCTGGGGATGAGTTACCGTGCAGCTTCCGATTTCACGTTTATCATGGCTGTGCCTATCATGGCAGGAGCCAGTTTGCTGAAAATCGTAAAATACTGGGAGTACTTTACGCCTGACGTGTTACCATTCTTTATCGCAGGGTTTATCAGTGCCTTCATATTTGCGTTATTCTGCATACGTTTCTTCCTATTATTGATTAATAAAGTGAAGTTGACGCCATTTGCTATTTATCGTATGGTCTTAGCCATTATCCTGTTATTTATTGTTTGGTAAGAAGCAGGGTTTAACAAAATGAAAAGAAAAAGGCAGAAATGTTGCGACATCAACATTTCTGCCTTTTTTCGTGGCTTAGCGAGCACAAAAGAATGTTAATGTTATATTCATATTGGATTAAATCTCTATATAAGGATAAAGATATGAATCTGAGGACCTTGTATGCATCATTCCATCGATATCGAAACCATAAATGAAATAACTGAAGATAGAATGGAATTATACGAAATATTATATGTATAATTAACTAAATCATTCGTCTTAAGTCATTTTAAAGTATGAAAACTTGAATTTATAAAAAAAATAATTCGTAATTTAGTGAAAATGAAGAAAAGTTAAAATAATTATGAAAACGGATACAATATAGAGATAACAAGGCCTGTAACATCAGATTGATTATTTAGATTATTCGATAAACTATTCTTGTATATTTTTCGTGGTATAATTTTTCTGAGAAAATAGAAGGTGTGTACACGGAAGGAGGACATTATGTGAATGATCAATTGAAAAAAACGATTGGCTTTTGGGTTGGAACATCTATAGTAGTGGGTACAGTCATAGGCTCTGGTATTTTCATGAAGCCGGGAGTGGTACTTGAGTTAAGTGGTAATTCAACGATGTCCTTATTGGCTTGGCTGATTGGTGGCTTGATTACGCTGGCAAGTGGATTGACAATCGCCGAAGTGAGTACACGAATTCCTAAAACGGGCGGTTTATATGCGTATTTAGAAGAAGTGTATGGAAAGTTGTGGGGCTTTCTTTGCGGTTGGGTTCAAACGCTAGTTTATGGACCTGCAGTAATGGGCGCACTTTGTTTATACTTTGGTGCGTTGGTGGCCGGTTTATTTAATATATCCATGGATTATACAATGGGTATTGGAATAATCACGATTGTCTTTTTGACGGCCATGAACTTGTTGGGGACGAAATATGGCGGGTTGATCCAAACCGTTTCAACGGTTGCCAAATTGATTCCAATCGTCTTCATAGCTGTGTTCGGCATGGCTCAAGGTGAGATGCCCGTTTTCAACATGGATGTTGAAACGACGGTGAAGGTGAGTATGGCAGGGGCCATTCTTGCAACACTTTGGGCGTATGATGGCTGGATCAATGTCGGCTTTATGGCTGGTGAGATGAAGAATCCACAGAAGACATTACCTCGGGCCATCATCACGGGGATAGTCGTGGTCATGGTAGCCTATTTAGCTGTAAACCTGGCCATGCTACACGTTCTGGGCCCTGATGGAATCATTGCGAATGGAACGAATTCCGCTAATGTTGCAGCCACCGTTCTTTTTGGCGAGCTAGGCGGAAAATTAATTGCAATCGGAATCTTGATTTCAATCTTCGGTTGCCTGAACGGCAAGCTTCTAACCTTCCCAAGGATTACACTTGCGATGGCTGAGGATAAGATGGTTCCTGGTCATAAACAGATAAGGAAGATATCACCTAGATTCAGGACACCTGTCAATGCCACGATTCTACAAGTGGTCATTGCGATCATCATGATGATTGTGACAGATCCGGATAAGCTATCGAATATGGCGATATTCTCTGTCTTTTCTTTTTATGGGCTAGCCTTCTTTGCAGTCTTCATTCTACGTAAAAAAGATCCGGATGCAAAAACGTATAAAGTGCCGCTTTATCCGTTCATCCCTATCCTGGCAATTATCGGTGCGGTATACATAGTGCTTAGCACATTAATCGATACACCGATGGATGCCCTCTACTCCATAATTATTTTGATAATCGGCTTACCTGTATATTGGCTGATGGTCAAGAGTGAGCGGAAGGATAGACAAGTTCATTAACGATTTTCCATCCCTTCACGGTATCTGTGAAGGGACTTTTTTATGCCTGGCAATCCCATGGGCCTGCTCCTTATTCGTAAAATAGACAATTGAGTTCAGACGTATTAACATAAGAAATAAGGAATTGAAAGGTCTGAGCAGAATTGAATTATATTGAACCTGCGGGTAAATCATTTCGGAAAACGATTTTGGCTTTATTTCTTGGAAGCTTTGTAACATTTGCAGATCTATATAGTACGCAACCGGTCATACCGGTTTTTGCGAAGCAGTTTGGGGTTTCTCCACCAATGGCAAGTCTTACGTTGTCTTTTGCAACCGGGACGCTCTCCATATGCCTATTGCTGGTTTCTTTTTTTTCGGAAAGCATTGATCGAAAGAAGATAATGGGTGTAGCCCTGACCATGTCTGCTTTGCTGTCGATCAGTGTCAGTTTTGTCCAGGATGACATCTACCTGTTGATTGCCATCCGGGCGGTTCAAGGGGCAGTCCTTGCAGGGTTCCCGGCAATCGCCATGGCTTATATCAATGAAGAATTCCATCCGAAAAGCCTGGGGTATGTGATGGGCATCTACGTTAGTGGGTCGTCAATTGGAGGGCTGGCAGGGAGATTGATTGTCGGGGTGTTGACGGATCACTACTCATGGAATGTAGCGATTGGAAGTCTTGGCGTTTTAAGCTTACTTATCAGCTTGTTCTTTTGGTGGATGCTGCCTTCCTCTCAGCATGTCACGCACACGAACATGTCTGTGAAGAGAATGATAGAATCCTTACGACATAACATGAAGAATCCACAATTATTATGGCTATTTGGCATGGCTTTCTTATTAATGGGTTCCTTTGTCACCGTTTATAACTTCGTGGGGATTCCCTTGATGGAGCCGCCTTATCAATTATCACAAACACTGATCGGTTTCATTTTCCTTATCTATCTCGTCGGGACCTTCAGCTCGACTTGGATGGGGAAGCTCGCTGACCGCTATAGCCGGGGACGCGTGTTACTAACCGGGATACTGATCATGCTAGCAGGGGCCCTCCTGACCTTGGCAGTTCCTCTATCGATGAAAATATTGGGATTGGCTCTTTTCACCTTTGGTTTTTTTGGGGCCCATTCGATTGCGAGTGGTTGGGTCGGAAGGTTGGCGGATAAAAACGAGAAGGCCCAAGCCTCGGCTCTGTACCTTTTCTTCTATTATGGAGGATCCAGTATAGTGGGGGCCACGGGCGGTATATTCTTAATCCGGTTCGGCTGGGGAGGAGTCATTTCCGTTGTATCCATCTTGATCATTTTGGCGGCCATTTGTATATGGATGTTGAAAAAGGTAAAATAAAAGAGGAAAACAAAGTCTCTTTTCTATCATATTTACTAGGTTTCTGAATATAATCTATTGAAAAAGGATAGTAAGTAATAGATTGATAAAAAGAAGGGGTAATAGATAGAGTGAAACGAAAAACAGTAATCCTAGGTGGTTTAATAGCCGTTTTAATCATATTATTGGTTGTATATTTAACAGGTCCAGGCCGGTTGGACAAAGTGGTGATCGTCGAGAAGTACTACCCTCATTTTTCCGATGGCAAGGCGATTGGCTTTAAGACGAATGAAGTCATTAACGTGAGCAAAACAGAAGAGGGTTCGAATTGCGCAATGAAATTCGATAACGGAAAGATATTGGAAATAGATTGTGACCGGTATTTATCCTATAAAGTAGATGAAACGGTCTATATCTCTTCGGACGGTGATGAAGTCAAGACTATCCAAAGGAAAAGATAGCGCCGTTCTTAAATAAGTGAATAGTAGAATAGAAAGCTGATTTTGTCCTTGCTAAACAAAATCAGCTTTTTTTATTTGTGATAAATAAGTACTATTTAAGGATAAATGTGGAAATTATAATAGGAAAATAGTATGATAATTCTGTGAACATTTTAAAAAATTTAAAATCATAGGAGTGGATACTAATGAGACTAATTCAATATATCATTCGGACGAGCTTGGTTGTGGTACCAGGTACCTTCATGATTGGGCTGTTCGTTTGTCTCGCAAATGGTATTTCGGGAATGCCCATGCTATGGAATCTGGTCTTCATTACAATTTGCGGTGTGGTTGTCGGAATTATTTCCTCCGTGATCAACCATCGAAGGTTCATTCGTCCGATTGGATTGATTAATCGTTATCTAGAGAAAATTGCGGACGGTGACCTTAAACAAAGGATAAGTGAAGATCAGTTAGGTTTTTTGAAAACGATTGCACTTCATATCAATCACACTGTGGAGTCTTGGAGCGCCGTATTGAAAAAGGTTCAGGAGGCATCGAAGAATATGAACGCCTATTCCAATGAATTGGCGGAAGGAGCACATCAGACAAGCAGCGCGACGGAAGAAATCTCCTGCTCGATAGAAGATGTCGCACAAGGAGCCAGAAACCAGGCAAAGGGAGTGAACGAGACTACTGAGGTGATTTATCAGATGTCATCCAGCCTTTCAAGGGTAACAATCGGGGCGGAGAAGGTATCTGGCTCCATCCATAAGTCCTTGGAGAAAGCGAATGCAGGAAAAAACTCAATCGAACAGGCGGGCCAACAAATGGAGTCCATTTATTCGAATGTGAATGAATTGGCAAGGGTCGTCAATGGATTGGGGGAACGTTCCGTCGAGATAGGGAAAATAGTTGAAGTGATTACAGGGATAGCTGCGCAGACGAATCTATTGGCCTTGAATGCTTCCATAGAGGCGGCACGGGCTGGTGATCAAGGAAAAGGGTTTGCCGTGGTGGCCAATGAAGTGAGGAACCTTGCAGAGCAATCAAGCCATGCAACTCAGCAAATCAGTGAAATCATCAACCATATCCAAAAAGAAACAAAGCAGGTGGCCGAGCAAATGGGGTCTGTCAATCGCGAGGTAAGCGAAGGAATCAACGTGATGACCGGAGCTGGAGATACATTTATAGAAATTCACCACTCCATAAACGATCTTTCTGATCAAGTGGGGCAAGTGGGGGAGACGATTGAAAAAATGGAAGCGGGAACGAGGATGGCTGTACAGTCGATGGAGATGATATCCACTGCAGCGGCGGGTTCAGAGGCGGCGACACTAAATGTCTTGACGGCTACGGGGGAACAATCCGCCGCAATAGAAGAAATCAGCGCCTTTGCTGAACACTTGCGGAAACTAGCCGGAGAAATGGATGGCATCATCCATACTTTCAAAATTTAAGCCTCATCGGAAATGAAGACCCAGACCTTTTTGGTCTGGGTCTTCATTTGCCTTTTTCATCTCTATTTTCTTTTTTGTCTTTTTTATTACGACGAAGTACATCTAAGATTCTCCGGCTATTATTTTTACTATTGATCAGTTCAACTAAGTCACTCATATTTTCTGCTTCAAAGTCTTGTTGTTCTTTTTTCATTAGGAATCCCTCCTCCAAGTTATCGTAATACCCTTATTTTAATAAAATGAAACTTCCTTTATCCTATTGGTAATATAAGGTTTTTATATCGCTTTTAAATAAAAATTTGCTAAAATTAAAAAAAGGCTTGATATTTAAATCAAGAGCTGAATGGAGGCTGTTGCCGTTTTGGAGGAAGAATTGGTATTGATTGGAGAAAAAATCGAAAAATTCAAATATATCTTGGTCCAACATCTCGAACTTTTCGAAGAAGATTCGCCATATGATTTGGAAACCAGCAAGGTGATTCGGGCACAAATCATTCAAATCCATGCTGACGCCTTGATCCATGGAAAAGCCCAGGCGATGGAAAGCATGAGTGAAATCGGGATGAGAGTTGGGAATCGAATTGTGGAGATGGGCGTTTCGTTAGATAAAATCATTGGGGAGATTCAGCTGGCGCGTAACCTTTTCTGGAGCTTCATTGAAGAGGAAGTCAGCAATCGACACTATTCTATCGAAGTCTTGTTGAAAGCTAGTTCAATCATTGATGCCGTATTGGACGAGTTCCTCTATTGCATGAGTGTGAGTTTTGTGAATTATTATAAGAAAATTGCCAAATCGGCAAACGAATCTTTAAAGAAGGTAAAAGAAAATCAAGAAGTCATGGAGGAGTTGGCGACGCCAATCGTCCAAACCATGTTAAGCGATGTGTTGCTCGTACCGTTAATCGGACGTATCGACGAATGGCGAATGGGGTCCTTGCAGTCGACGGTCCTGCAAAAGTGTAACGATTCCCATGCTGAAGTAATGATTTTGGATTTCTCCGGCATCACTTATACGCAGGATGATAACATGTTTTCCCTGCTCGACCAGTTGGTTGGCGCGTTAGCATTGATGGGTACAGAAACGATGTTTGTCGGGTTTACACCGGCCGTAGTCAGGCAAATTATCAAGCTTGATTTCTCTCACCAGGTTAAATCATTCTTATCATTCGCCCAAGCCATGGAGTATATCGTTAAACAGAGGGGAATTACAATCCAGTATTCGAATTGAAGGAATCCTTATGAATGAGGATCCTTTTTTTATAGCATGTAGAGTGATGATGTTTTTGACCAAAAGTGACCGGTATTTCTTTACTTTGAAGAATTATGATAAGTTAGTCAAAAGCATAAGAAACGGGGTGCCTGCTATCTTCAATCGTATATATGGAAAACATGACTTACATAGACGAAAGGTTGTTGAATGAATAGTGGCTTTCAAACAAAAAAACACCCTCGATCCACAAGTAAAATGGTTCAGTGTGGGGATCATGACGGATAACGGCCTCGAATATGAAGAGTATGAGGCGCTATCAAAGCGTATCCTTGATTCAGTCGATAATGTAGGGGCCATATCGGACCTGGTCAGGGTCGAATGGGATAAAGCAAAATTGATTACCTTAAACGAACGATTCAATCATCCGGTTCTTTCGGATCCTTGCTTTATCATTAATGAAGTGATTCCGGAAGATATTGAAAGGGAAAAGAGGCTTTTGCAGGAAAAACATAAGTGGAAAAGATACTTGAATCTAATTTCCCGATATGACTACCTCGAAGCGGAGACGAAAGCCGTCCATGATTTTGATAAGTCCCTTTTGTATACGGATGAAGTGGAGAAGGTGATTGAATATCTTAACCTTAACGCCTAAATGAAACGCATCGGTTCATCGATGCGTTTCATTTGCGTTCAAAAGGAATTTTTCCTTAATCGTACATAGGAAAAAGGAGAGGCATATATCCAATCCTTTCAGAATAAGTAGAAAAATATTGAAGGATTGGTAGGGAAGTCGGATATGAAAGCGAATACTTTAAAGTAGAAAGAGAGAGTTATTAGAAAAGGGAGATGAAACAATGGAAGCAGTCCTACCTCAGTCAAAGCCAAAACCAAAAAGAAAATGGAAAAGACGTGTCCTTTGGGTTTTTGTATCGCTGCTCTTGCTTATAGTGATAGCCGTGATTGCGGCAAATGTATTCTTATCAAGGTCGCTTCCTGAAACGAAGGGGGATTTATTATTGCCCGCTCTTTTGAAACCGGTTACAGTGATACGTGATTCGAGTGGGGTTCCACATATTTCGGCTGATAATGAACATGATCTGTATTTGGCTCAAGGGTATATTCAGGCGCAGGACCGTTTATTTCAGATGGACCTAAGCAGGCGTCAGGCATCCGGGGAATTAAGTGAAGTGATTGGTGAGAAGACCGTGAAAAATGATAAATACTTTCGAACGCTTGGGCTAAGGCGGGCTGCCGAATCTTCATATGCTGGCTACTCAAGTGAAGGGAAAGCAGCATTGGATGTATTCGCTGAAGGTGTGAATCTCTATATCGATGAATTGAAGGATACTGGAAAGTGGCCGGTCGAGTTCACTTTGCTTGGCTATGAGCCGAAACCGTGGACACCTGTGGATTCATTGACGATTGGGAAGTATATGGCGTTTGATTTAGGTGGGAACTGGGAAGATCAGGCATTCAGACAGTACTTACTCCAAACGTTCCCAAAGGAAAAGGCCTATGACTTATTCCCGGATTATCCAAAGGATGCACCTTATATCATCGGCAAGGAAGAGCTGGACATTGAGAAGAGCTTTGCTGGTGCCGTCATACCTTATGAATTCAATGGCAGTAATAACTGGGTGGTCTCCGGTGAAAAGACGGATACGGGAAAGCCGCTTTTAGCCGACGATCCCCATCTTGGACTCGCCACTCCCTCGGTTTGGTACCAAATGCATCTGAAGGCACCGACCGTAAATGTGAGTGGGGTCATTTTTGCAGGAATTCCTGGCATCATATTGGGTCATAACGAAAACGTTGCCTGGGGTGTGACGAATACGGGTCCGGATGTTCAGGATCTGTATATTGAGAAGAGGAACCCAAAGAACGAGAATGAATTTGCTTATAAGGAGAAATGGGAAAAGGCCAAAATAATCGATGAACCGATCAAGGTGAAAGACGGTAAGACGATTGATTACCAGGTGACCATTACACGTCATGGCCCGGTCGTTTCTGAATTCGCCGGTAAAAGTGGGAAAGATACGGTCCTGGCATTAAGGTGGACGGCACTAGATCCGTCAGCAGAACTGGAAGCGGTTTTGAATATGAATAAGGCAAAGAATTGGAATGAATTCGAAAAGGCGCTTTTGAAATTCGAAACGCCTGCACAGAATTTCGTTTTCGCCTCCAACGATGGGACGATAGCGTATAAGGCGAACGGGAAGATTCCAATCCGTAAAAAAGGGGATAGCATGTTGCCCGTGCCAGGGTGGACGGATGAATATGAATGGAAAAGCTATATTCCATTCGATGAATTGCCAAAAACGATCAATCCAAAGGAGGGATTCATCTCGACCGCGAATAACAAGGTCATATCAGATGATTATCCGTACCACATCAGTAATAACTGGGCACAGCCCTATCGTCAGATGAGGATTCAGGAGTTCTTGGAAGCGAATAAGAAACTGACTGCAGGGGATATGCAAAGTCTGCAGATGGATCAGGTGAATTTGCAGGCGAGAGAATTTGTCCCGGAATTTTTAACGATCTTAAACGGGCCATCTGGAAAGCAGGAACAAAAGGCATTAGAAATTCTACAAAAATGGAATCAAATAGATACTGCAGATGCCGCTGCACCGATGATCTTCAATGTGTGGATGAGAAAAATCGGGGATGTCCTGCTGACGGATGAAATTCCAGAGGAAACCCTTAAGCTTTTTAATGGAAGGAAATCGGCGATTGATGAATTGCTGCGGGAGGCCCTGAGCGGAAAGCCAGGTCCATGGATCGAGGAAGCAGGGGGACTTGAGCAGGTATTGGCGAAGTCATTACAGGAGACATTGAAAGAATTGGAGAAAACGCAAGGAAGTGACCTAACCGATTGGGAGTGGGGAGAGTACCACCAAGTCCGCTTCGATCATCCGCTTTCAAGCGTTTCCCCATTGAACTATTTGTTTAACGGGGAAGGAGGGATTCCCGTTGGCGGGAGCAGTGTCACTGTCCAGGCCGCTGCATTTCTTGACGACGGTACCGTCAATCATGGCGGATCCTGGAGGTTTGTCATGGATCTTTCCGATATGAATCAAGCTTATCACCTCGTTGGTCCTGGGCAATCCGGACATGTCAAAAGTAAATGGTATCATGACCAGCTCGAAGATTGGGCGGAAGGGACGTATCACAAAACCAGGCTAGATAAACCAAAAGGCGATACGCTGACATTGAAGCCTGAATAGGAGAAGGGACCTCACTTGCTATGAAGTGAGGTCCTCTTTGTCCTTGGAAAGGCTTGGACGAAAAGCCACATAAAAAAAGAGCCCCAAGCCCAGCAAGAGCTGAACTTGGCACTCCTTACCGTTTCTGTTTGTTCAAGAATTCTGTCAGGAATTCCTCGAAGTTGGGAGCTTCGATGGCTGCAATTTTTTCATAGGATTCTATGATTTTGAGCTTTATCTCTTGTTCCAGGTCTTTTCTGTCCTGATGGTGTGTATTCTTTAAGGACTTTTTTATTTTGGGGTCTAAAGAATCGATCATTTCCATCAATTCTTTCTTTGATAGTTTGTTATCCACAGTACCTGTTCTCCTTCCTAACATAAATCTCATTCAAATAGTGTTTTCGCAGTTTTTCGAGTCCCTGTTTGCGAATGCTTGAAATATTCTGGGGTGATTCTTTGAAATAAGCTGCGATTTCTTTGTTGGTTAGGCCGTAGGAATAGACCATCGTGAGTACCCTATTTTGTTTGGGCGTTAGTTTTTGCAGCGCATTCACCAGTTGTTCATCACTAATGTGGGAAGAAAGGTCGCCGGTTTCCCCCATCTTTTCAAGTTGAACATCTACATTTCCGATTCGGTCGATGATACCGCCGCTATCCGAGGTCATGTCGAGATCCATTCGATAGCGTTCCCGTTGCTTTCGCGCCCTTTTATCATAATCAACTGAGAAAAAGTAAATTAAAGAGCATAAGTATTTGTACACCTTGGCCCTGTAATAGAAAATTTGGAATGTCTCGTTGAGATGACAAAGGTTGTTGGTAGAAGGGGATTCAAGCGTATCCGTGAAAATCTTCAAATGTTCAGGATTCTGTAAAAAAACCTGGATGATGGGTTGATCAAAGAATGAAGCATATCTCTGATGTAACACATCAAGTGAATAAGAAAAGAAATGGGCCGTTAACTTGTTCATTTATTATCCCTCCTTAAGTTCTAAAGTGATGGACAAGGGGAATAAATCAATTATATACGAACATTTGTTCTTTTTGCTATAAACCGATAGTGCTAGATTGATTTTGCTCGGACATTATTCACTTTACTTAATAGATACAAGAAAAGGGGTGAAGAGGATGATGATTGAGGATGCTACTGTGTGGGTATCATTAGTTAGCGATTTTGGCTATCCATTCGTCGTTTCAATGTTTTTGCTCTTCCGCTTCGGAAAAAAACTAAACGAACTAACTGTAGAAGTAGAAAACCTAAAGAAAACAGGCCATAAAAAGAGAAGTTGACATAAAGGTAACGAGGGGCTAGGTTGAAAAATGGATTTTGGATCCTATATTCAATCGGATCCAAAATCTGATTGAACATGAGGTGACGAAGCCTATTTCCTTCTATTCATATTTTGCCCGAATAGGATATTATGTTCCCCTAGCTTGGAATATAACACAAAAAATGGAAAAAATAATCCTCAAATAGAATCATTTTATTGATATAATGCATCGGTCCTTAGAATTAGTGGAAATCCCCCTCCCATACGTTTTTAGTTTTATAGAGTAAAGTGAAAATACTTTTGAAAAAACAACATTTTTATAAGATATGAAAAAAAATGCAGCAATCCATTTGAGGATGCTGTATTTTTTATCGAATAGGAATAAAATGGAATGAAGGATGGGGGCGAACTATTTTGAATAAAAAACAACTAAGGGACCTTGAATGCTTACAACAAGAAAGTGAACAAGGAGATTTTACATTGAAGCTGAATTGGGATACACTCCGGAGCCGGAATGGCATCATGCAAAATGATTTTCTTCATTACGAAAAAGGACAGCTTGTCGGGTTTGTGGGGTTATATGACTTCGGAAGTAAATTGGAGATGTGTGGCATGGTTCACCCGGAGTTCCGGAGGCGGAGGATTTTCACTAAACTGGTGAATGAAGCATTGGATGCTGCGTTGGGAAGGGAGGCCAGAGAGATCATCCTGAATACTCCAGGACCATCACAATCGGGGAAGGAGTTTTTGAAACGGCTACCTTGTGAATTTGCTTTCTCGGAGTACCAAATGAAATGGACGCCTACCGAACTGTCAGACTATGAAGATATTGTCATTCGCCCTTCACGAGAAATGGATGCAGAAACGGAGATTCAGTTGGACATTCAGTGTTTTCAATTTCTGGAGAAGGAAGCGAGGGAATATTATCAGCGCATTCAGTTTGAACATACATTGAAGACCTTGATGATCGAGGCAGATGGGAAGACCGTCGGCAAGATCCGTGTCGATCATAGTGAAGGGGAAGCGTGGATTTACGGGTTTTCTATTTTTCCGGAATATCAGGGAAAAGGCATTGGCAAAAAGGTGTTGAAAAAGATAGTGGCAAAACAGCATGGTCTGGGCTATGAAATCTTTTTGGAAGTGGAAGCGACGAACGCCCATGCCCTCAGGCTCTATGAATCATGTGGGTTCAAGACGATACAGCGGCAGGATTATTATCGGTATAAGGAAGAGAACAGGGAGGCTCGATCCGCTCATCTATGAGTTCTCTAAATAGGAGGCGTTCGAGCTTTTAGGTAAAGGAGATGATGGTCTGTATACACTTTTTAGCTATAACTGGCAAGTAAGAAGCGAGTGGTTTCGTTGGTGTCACGAACTCCATTCTGATGAACTACTAAGGAAGAGAAACGGGGGGATGGGCCAAATATTGAAGACGCTCGCCCATGTCATCGATGTTGAAAATAGTTGGATCAGGGCCATGCAGGGAAAGCCGGATCTCGAGATAGATTTGGATTCCTTTCATACAGTTGAAGCGATTCAGGACTTATCCGCAAGGTATCATCCGGAAGTGAAAGAGTTCTTGGAGACGTGGTCACCTGCCATGGAGTTTGAATGTATAGAGGCACCATGGATGGAAGGGAGTTATGAAAAGGGCAAGGTATTAAGGCACCTGATTGCCCACGAAATCCATCATATCGGTCAGCTGTCGATTTGGTCGAGGGAGATGGGCATCCAACCGGTCTCCGCCAGTTTGATTGACCGTCATTTATAAGGATAAAGGGGGAACTGGTGAATGTACCCACATTTCCAGTTCCTTTTTTGTATGGCCAAATTTTATGATTATCATGTGAAAAATGGGGTATATAGAAATTTAGACTGATATGTTTTCAAAAAGCCGGTTAGAAATGGTAGCTATATTAAAGAATTGATTTTGTTAAAGGGACGTAGAAGATTTTTGGATTCCAGCATTCCGTGATTTAAAGAAAATGAAATAAGCAGCACAGGTTAGCGTTTATTCATGAATAGGCAAGCTCCTTTTTTATCTTCTTGTTTTTATCTAATTCAATTCTTTCCCCTCGAATGACCATTCGTATAACCATAACCCATTTCAATAAAAAACCATGCACCTTAGAAAGGAAGAATCGATGCGTTTAAAATTAAACAGCGTTTTTTGGATTTCTGCTATGATTGTATCGTTAGTTGTCATTATAGGAGCGATGGTTCCTAACACTTTTGCGAAAGGGGCCAATGCCGCTCTAGCATTTACTACATCTTCTTTTGGCTGGCTATTTTTGGCCGCTGTCTTCTTATTTGTCGTTTTCCTGATTTATCTCGTTTTTAGCAAATACGGAAAAATTCGTTTGGGCGGGGATGATGAACGTCCGGAATTCCCTATGTTCACATGGATTGGCATGTTATTTTCCTGTGGGTTTGGCATTGCTTTAGTATTCTACGGGATAGGAGAACCGATGACCCACTTCTTTACGCCACCATACAAAGACGTCGAACCATTAACGACAGAAAGCGCCCGATTGGCAATGGGGTATTCCTTTTTTCATTATGGCGTCAGTCAATGGTCCATATTCGCAATCGTGGGACTTGCCATGGCTTATTTTCAGTTCCGGAAAAAGGAAAACGGTCTGGTTTCAACCACGCTTTCTCCTGTAATCGGGAAGGGACGGCATGTGAAACCAACAAAAAAAATCATTGATATCCTTGCCATCACCGCAACGATCATGGGTGTTGCCACTTCATTGGGATTAGGCATCATGCAGATAGATGGTGGTTTGCGATTCGCCTATAATGTGCCGGATGCAAACTGGATCAAGATCATCATCGTAATCGCGATGACAGCCCTTTTTTTAACCTCTGCCATCACGGGTTTGAACAAAGGGATGAAATGGTTAAGTAACTATAACTTATTTGCAGTATTCGTGATCATGCTGTTCATCTTCATTACAGGGCCGACCCAATTTATCCTGGATACTTTCATTGTGGGGATTAGTGATTATATCTCTAATTTCGTATCGTATAGTCTAAGGTTGAATCCATATACGGGAAATCCTTGGGTCTATCAATGGACAATCTTCTACTGGGCTTGGGCGATTGCCTGGTCGCCGTTCGTCGGATCATTCATCGCCCGCGTTTCGAGGGGGCGCACCATCCGTGAATTTATCATAGGTGTGATGGTCGCACCGCCAGTCATCGCGTCAGTCTGGATTGCCATATTTGGTGGTACAGCCCTTCATATGGACTTGTTTGAAGGGACGCAAATTGCAACCGCTGTGAATAATGATATAACGAGTGCCCTTTTTACCATGCTTAAAGGACTTCCCTTCACAGGTGTCGTCACGGTTTTCGTCTTGATTTTAATCCTGACTTTCCTTGTGACATCAGTCGATTCAGCCGTTTTTATCTTAAGCTCGATGTCGACGAATGGTAGCTTGAACCCTCCAGTGCTCGTCAGAGTGATTTGGGGCGTCCTGATGGGGGCAATTGCCTTGGTCCTTCTCTTATCGAGTGGATTGACCGGATTACAGTCTGCATCAGTCGTTTCGGCCTTGCCATTCACGATCATACTGATACTCATCATGGCTGCCTTTTATAAAACGCTGCGTAAGGACTTTAGAAAGGCGCCTAAACCTGCAACAGTGAAAAAAACACCGTTAAGGGAAGAGGAAAGCACATGATAATCAAATAGATTAGTAGGCCGGTTCATATAATGAGCCGGTCTTTTTTTGCAAGTATATAAGAAAAATAAAATGGTATATTCTCCCTTGCTGTCAATAAATAAATGATGCAAAAGAAGTATTTTATCAAAAAATGTAAGATCATAATAAAATGTGTAAAAATTCTGATAAGAATATGTTATATTATTCTAGAATTTGATAAAATCTGAGAGGTTGTGAAGTATGTCGTTCAAGTCCAAAATGCTAGTCCCTATCCTTGCTGTAAGTTTAATTACAGCACCATTTGCCCTTCCGGTGGATGCATCCGCTAAAGGAGAGGCAAAAGCGAAACCGTTTGCCATATCCGCTCCTTCGGTAAGTTACACAAATGGGGCAAAAGCCACTGTGACCGTTACGCCCAAAAAGGGCAATAAGGGGAAAGAAGCCGTTGTCTTTCAGTTAATGAATGGGACAAAGGTCGTTTCGCAATCAGCAGTAGAGACGGACATCAAGACAGCACAAAAGTTTTCTGCTCACTTCAACACGTACAAGTCAGGATATTGGATCAAGGTATCCGTCGTTTCCAACTATAATGGAAAAACGAGTAATTTCGGAACAAGCTTGGCCACTTCGGTTTCCGACGCGCCATTTGAACTGAGAATCATGGAAACGACAGACATACACACCAATCTAGTAAGTTATGATTATTACAAAAATGCCGTATCGGATTCAGTAGGGTTTTCCCGCACGGCAACCTTGATCAAACAGGCAAGAAAAGAAGTGAAAAATAGTGTCTTAGTAGATAATGGGGACCTCATTCAAGGCACGCCGCTTGGTACATACAAAGCGAATATAGCCCCGCTTAAAAAGGGAGAAGTGCACCCTGTCTATAAAGCGATGAATCTACTAGACTATGATGTGGCTACATTCGGTAACCACGAATTCAACTATGGCTTATCCTATTTGGATGAAGCCATCAATGATGCGAAATTCCCCTATGTAAATGCAAACGTTTATAAAAAAGACAAAGACAAAAATCCAAATAACGATAAAAATAAATACACGCCTTATAAGATCGTAACGAAGAAAGTGAAAGATATAAATGGTAATGAAAAGTCCGTGAAAATCGGCTATATCGGATTTGCCCCTCCACAAATCATGGATTGGGATAAAACAAATCTTGAAGGGAAAGTCGTAACAAAGGAAATCATTGCGACAGCCAAAAAATATGTCCCTGAAATGAAGAAAAAGGGTGCAGATGTCATCGTGGCGCTTACGCATTCCGGTTTTAGCGGCGACGCCAAAAATACCGAGGATGTTATCTATTCATTAAGTAAAGTGGCCAATATCGATGCCATCACGTTCTCACATACTCATAAAGTCTTCCCGGCCCAAGATGAGGCATCATTGGACAACCTGTTCAAAGACAGTCAAGGCAAAGTCCTTGCGGGCGTTGATAATAAAAAGGGAACGATCAATGGGGTACCAGCCGTCCAAGCAGGATATGGTGGAAGTAATCTTGGCATCATCGACCTTGATATTCAGAATATCAAAGGAAAATGGAAAGTCATCAACTCAGATTCTTCAACCCGGGCAATCAATGACAAAGTAACCGGTAAGAAAGCGGCGGAAGATGCGGCTGTTGTGAAGGCGGTCAAAAAAGACCACGAGGCAACGGTTAAGTATGTTAACACGCCAATCGGTAAAACAACAGCACCAATCCACAGTTATTTTGCCCTTGTGCAGGATGATCCTTCTGTACAGGTCGTAACAAGTGCACAAAAATGGTATGTTGAAAATTATCTTAAGAACAATCGTCCTGAATATAAGGACTTACCAATCCTTTCTGTAGGGGCACCATTCAAGGCTGGCCGCAATGGAGTCGAGGAATACACCGATATAAAAACGGGTGATTTGACAATCCGCAGCGCTGGCGACCTATATTTGTACGATAATACATTAAAAGCCATCAAAATCAAAGGGTCCGTGGTCAAAGAATGGCTTGAAATGTCCGCAGGGAAATTCAATACAATCGATCCTGCGAAAACAGAGGAACAGAAATTACTGAATGAAAAGTTTGCAGTCTATAACTTTGACGTGATTGATGGCGTGACGTATCAAGTCGATGTCACGAAAGCTCCTCGTTATGATGAAAAAGGCGAGAAGCTATCAGATTCAAGCAGGATCACCAACTTGAAATACGAGGGTAAAGCCGTTGATCCAAATCAAGAATTCATCGTCATAACGAATAATTACCGTGCTTCGGGCGGAGGGAATTTCCCAGGCGTCAAAGGCAGTGAATACATTGTCGATTCCGCTGATGAAAACCGTCAGATCTTGATGGATTACATTACACAAGAGAAGGAAATCAATCCGACCGCAGACAATAACTGGTCGATTGCTCCGATTTCCGACAAGGTGAATGTTACATTCACTTCATCGCCAAAAGGTGCAGAATATTTAAATGAAGACAGTGCTATTTCATATACAGGCAAAACGGATGATAAAGGATTTGGTATCTACAAATTCAATCTAGCCAATAACAACATTCAAGTACAATTGTTGGGCATCAATGATTTTCACGGTCAAATGGATACTACCTCTGAGTTTGGCGGAGTCAAACAAGGACGTGCCGATTACTTAGCGGCCCACTTAAAAAAGCGTGAGGCAGAGAATCCGGAAAATACCCTGTTAATCTCAGCTGGGGATGCCGTTGGTGCGAGCGCTCCTGTTTCCTCTCTATTACAGGACAAACCAACTCTTCAGTTTCTGAATAATATGGGGTTTGATGTAGGAACGGTCGGAAACCATGAGTTCGATAAAGGAATCGAAACGCTGATGGCCCAAATTAATGGCGGAAAGTCACCCACTTCGGATGTTGTCTTCGATAAGTTGAACTTCCCGTATGTGGTGGCAAATGTCGTGTATAAAGACACAAAAAAACCTATATTAGATCCTTATGTCATTAAAGAGGTCGGCGGTGTGGAAATCGGATTTATTGGTGTCGTCACGAATACGACACCTCAAAAGGTAAGCCCTGCCGGTATCAAGAATGTAGAATTCATTGAGCAGGCCCCAGCCGTCAATAAAGCGGTCGATGAGTTAAAGGAAAAAGGCGTCAAATCGATTGTCGTTGTCTCGCATAATCCAGGTACTGAGAAAGATGGGGTCATTACAGGAGAAGTGGCGGAACTGGCAAAAGATATCGATGATGAAGTCGATGTCATTTTAGCTGGAGACAATCATGCCAAGAATAATAGTACGGTCGATGGAAAGTTAATCGTTCAAGCGTATTCTTACGGAACGGCTTTTGAAGACATTGACTTGGAAATTGATCCGAAAACAAAGGACATTGTCAAAAAATCAGCTGAAATTGTGACAGTCACACAAGACGGAATCACACCAGATGCTGAAACGACGAAGTTCATAAACGCATATTTGGATCAGTTCCCAGAACTGAAAGCGCCACTAGGAACGACGGATGAAAAGATTTTAAGAGCGAATGCCTATACCCAGGAAACGGGTCTTGGAAATTTAATCGCGGATTCAATGAAAGCCGATCTACAATCTGATTTCGCTTTCATGAATCCAGGTGGAATTCGTGCCGATATTCCACAAGGTGAAGTAACATATGCCGATTTGGCAAAAATCCAGCCATTCGGAAACGTACTGGTCAAACTTGAATTAACAGGTGCGGAAGTGAAAACATTGCTGCAACAGCAGTGGGTCGTTGAAGGCAATCCGAAAACTTTGCAAATCTCTGGATTGAGCTATACCGCTGATTTCAGTAAGCCAGTGGCAGAGCGCGTCACGGAAATGAAGAAAGCGGATGGCACCCCAATCGACGAGTCAAAAACGTACACCGTGACTGTCAATGATTTCATGGCAAGCGGCGGCGATAACTATACCGTGTTAAAAGATAAAGAGCGAGTATTCGGCCATGCCGATTTAGAGGCTTTCGTTGAATATGTGAAAAACACTTTTAAAGGTGGAAAAATCACGGCGGTTACGGAAGGTAGAATCACGAACATCAATAACTAAAATGAGTTTTATCGGTCCATTCAGGAAGGATATCAGTCCATTTGGCAGATATATCGGTCAAACTGGATATTTTATCGGTCCAATTCAAAAAAAGCGAGCATTCCGAAACATGGAATGCTCTTTTTTCTCCATCAGTTATTTCTGAACATAGAGTAGTTAAGGCCCAAAGCGAAAGTCACCCAGCCGATATAAGGAACCATGGCGAGGCCAGCCGTACGGTCGATGCTGTAAAACTCGAAGGCTGTCAAAGTAATCAAGGTCAATAGGGCAGCCATTTCGATGAAAGCCGTTCCACGCAAGCCCCATTTGAAGAAGAGGAAAGACCATAAAAAGTTCAGTCCGAGCTGGGTATCATAGAGGAGTTCCTGTGATTTTGTGTTTTTTTCCTTCACGGATACACGATACTTTGCGATTCCCATGACGGTATATAGGCCTGTCCAAGCGACGGGGAAAACCCATGAAGGGGGAGCGAATGAAGGTTTCTTGAGGTCATTGTAAATCTCTTTGGAGTTTCTTGTGGCAATTGCCCCGACAATGGACCCTCCGACAACAGGAATCAACACGCTTTTTGCTAATTTTCGATAATTCATAATGCCATCCACCATCTTTCTACATAATTTGGTCGTTGTTATACCATTACCTCTAATGGTCTAAACAAAACATTTTAATGGGTTATTAAGTGTAACTTTATTCCATTTTTTATTATCATGGGGAAAGTAAGATAAAACGAATGGAAGGTGAAAAAATGAATGATAGACATCTAACGTCTAATAAAGGACCAGGTTTTCAAAACAATACTCCGTTTACTATTACTAGGGCTACTATGGAAGACATTGATCATATAGTTGGTTTGCGATTAGCGCTTTTAATGGAATTAGGTGAGGTACAGTCTCCAAAAGAGGAGCAGCTTATGGAAAGATCAACAAGAGAGTATTTACAAAAAGCACTTCCAGACAACGAATTTATATCCTATATGGCAGAAGCGAATGGGAAAGCAGTAAGCATCAGTGGAATGGTTTTATTCAAAAGACCACCGTATTTAGAAAATCTAAAAGGGATTGAAGCCTATATTCTTAATATGTATACGGTCCCAGAGCATCGTGGAAACGGGTTGGCGGGGCGTTTACTCGAGCATTGTATAGATAACAGTAAAACAAGGGGCGTTAAACGGATTTGGTTGCATACATCCGAAAACGGGAAACATCTATACAAGAAAATGGGTTTCAGTGAGAAAGGCAGTGAAATGGAGTTATTTCTTTAATGTCGCTGTCATGTTTCCCCTAGGTGGACTAGCAAAGTTGAAAAGAAGGGAAAATAGCTAAAGAAAGGGTGCCCGTGTTCAATGG
The DNA here is from genome assembly GCF_050277925.1 of Peribacillus sp. NPDC097264. Taxonomy (NCBI): domain Bacteria; kingdom Bacillati; phylum Bacillota; class Bacilli; order Caryophanales; family Bacillaceae; genus Peribacillus; species Peribacillus sp. NPDC097264. Next base: position 64,077 of record NZ_JBNNSR010000001.1, on the reverse strand, counting down.
GCACCCTTTCTTCGCTATTTATTTTTTTCGCTTATGCAATCCTGTTATGTAGTACAACACGACAAGCAGGATAATCCAGATCGGACCAACGATCAAAGCGATTCTCGTATCAGGAGAAAAGCCGAGAACGACCATGACAAATACTAGAAAGGCAAGGGCGAAATAAGAAGTGAGCGGGAAAAACGGCATTTTGAATGTTAAGTTTTGTTTTTCCTGTCCACTCATTTTCTTTCGGGAACTGATGTGTGTGATAAGGATGGTGCCCCATGTCCATAGTGCTCCAAATGTCGCCACACTAGTCACATAAGTAAATACTTTGTCAGCTTTCATATAATTCAGATAGACGCCAAAAAGGAGAACGACGGCCGATACGATAATGGCTGTGCCAGGCACGCCATTCTTTGTGACACGACCGAAACTTTTTGGTGATTCGCCTTGCTGTGCCAGGTTAAACAGCATTCGACCCGTACTGAAGATTCCGCTATTGCAAGAAGAGAGAGCTGCTGTCAGTACGACGAACTGGATGATGCCTGCCGCCCCTGGGATGCCGATTCTATCGAACATCATAACGAACGGGCTGTTTTCCCCTGTCATTTGATCCCATGGAGTAATTGAAAGAATGACAGTAAGAGCCAAAACATAAAACAATAAAATTCGATAAAACACGGTATTGATTGCCCGTTTAAGTGATTTCTCAGGGTTCTTTACTTCCCCAGCCGTCACTCCAAGCATCTCGATGCCTAAATAGGCGAACATCACCATTTGGAATGAAAGAACAACGCCCGAGATACCATTAGGGAAGAAGCCTCCATGTGAGAATAGATTACTGAATCCGACTGCATCCCCAGCGTTACCGATACCAAAGAAAATCATGCCAAATCCTAAAACGATCATTAAGATAATCGTGACAATTTTAATTAGGGCAAACCAAAACTCTAATTCACCATAAGCTTTAACGGCAAGGAAATTAACGGTTGTCATAATCACAAGTGCGCCTAATGCCCAAGCCCATTGTGCAGTGTCTGGATACCAAAACTGCATGTAAATGCCGACAGCCGTAATTTCGGCCATGCACGTTGCAATCCAAAGGAACCAGTAATTCCAGCCTGTAATGTATCCGGCGAGAGGACCGATAAAATCGCTTGCATAGCGGCTGAAGGAACCGGCAACGGGGTTTTTAATGGCCATTTCCCCTAAAGCCCGCATGATGAGATAAATAATAAAGCCGCCAATGGCATAAGCCAAAATAATTGCGGGACCGGCTAATTTAATGGCCGATGCAGAGCCAAGAAACAACCCGACCCCAATGGCAGCGCCAAGAGACATTAATGCGATGTGTCTTTCTTCCAATCCTCTATGTAATTGAGAATCTTTGGAGTTTTGCATAATTTTCCTCTTTTCTTGTGTAGGAATATGGGTTTTTAACGCATTCTACTATTTTATCACTAGTAGAGTTGAGGAGCATAATATGTATTGTCTTTTCTCAAAATATTACAATTAAATAATATATACTAATAGTTTATTTGTAAAGAAAAAAATGAAAACGCTTACCAAATAAGGGAATTTTTAAGAGAATATATGAAGTTTGTAAGGTAATTGTTATTTAGCGAAAGTTAATTAACTAATTTTTCTTACTACTTGATGCCTGTATGAAAAAGGCTGCCCTTAGGAAATGGGCAGCCGGTTTCATTACTCCCAGATGGAAGCAGCCCATTCGGGATGATCGATGAAAGGATTTCGATTATGTTGGTAGTCGTTATAAATGATTTCATTTCGATTTCGTTCAAATGCATCGACTGGATCTTGTTCATGCCAATCAAGCAACACGTCCAGTTTCCCATGATATGGAGCTGAGCCGTTGTTGACTAGGTTATTCAATTCCAAATCGACTTCACCGTTCTCTCCTTCATAGCGCACTGCCATATAGAAGAGCATCCGCGCCACATCTCCTTTCACCTTATCCCGTGGTTCCCATGAATCGGAGTCGTAATAGTTCCCTTTGGCTTCGGAATGTTCGGATCCCCCATTATCAAAGTCGAGATTATTGCGCGTACTATTGACGGACGCATCGGTCGGCCGCAAGTGATGTAAATCGGTGCCAGCACCCATGGATGTCCCAAATCCGCCATGGGATTTTGCCCAGACATGCTCACGGTTCCAGTCATTCACGCCTGCACCATTGGTGGTCTTTGCCTGTGAACGCCCTGTATATAGAAGAATGACATGATTGGAGTTGTTTGGATCTTCATCGGTTTCTCGCAAGGCTTCCCACACATTTGCGTAGGAAATTTTCGTATGGTCATCAATGATTTCATGGAGGGCATCTTTTAGAGCACGCCCGGTTTTTCCGGTAGCTGAGTCATAATATGATCCGGCATTCGGAGTTCCTGATTCTGGAGTGTTCCCGTTTTTCACCATGACTGACGGGTCCTTCAAGCCATAATGAGAAAAGTAGGAGGTCAGTGTTCCGGTTATGGTGACTTTTTGACCTTTTAAATCAGGATTCGATTGCAATCCGAATTCGGAACGGAAGGAGGAGGGAAGTTGGACAAAAAGCATATTCGATACGTTTGTTTCCGAGGAACTATCAGCAATTGCAAGCGCATAATCACTTGGATAGTTGCTGAACTCGACGCTAGTGGCTGAAGTGGGCTGGCCGATTACAAAGCCACTGACAGTACGAATGGAACTATTTTGGTTTACGAAAGCCTGAGAGACGGAGTAAGAAGAAGATGGGCTTCCATCCCCGGTTGCGGCTAAGGATGAAGCTGGAATAAGGAAAGCGAGCACGAGCATGAGGGACAGAAGAATTCTTGGTTTACGATTGGTGTACATGTCATTCCTCCATAAGTCGATTCATACCTGTTTTTAGCGTATGTATGGTTAAACTTATGCAAAGGTGGTTCCATTCCCTTTTTGTTTTTCGAAAATGAGTGAATACTGCTAGTGATGATTTGCAAAAATTAGGGAAATAGCCCAGGAAATATCGAACGGTGTTATGGAAAAAGTCACGAGATAAAAAAATCGTCAGCATGTCGACTGACGAGTGTTCCTACTCTTTTTTGACGAGTAAACTTTGACTGATGGTTAGTAAAAACGAACCGATGAGCGCGCCCCAAAAAGAATGAATGACAAAACCACTGACCACATACGACGTAATCAGAAAAGTGAAAGCGTTGATGATGAAGGAAAACAATCCGAATGTCAGGATCGTGATTGGTAAAGTGATGAGCTGTAGAATGGGTTTAACTAACATGTTCATAATCGATAATATGAAGATAGCCAGCAAAGCTGTGCCATAAGATTTTATCGTGATGGAGTCGAGAAGCCAGTCTATGAAAAGTAATATCAGCCCATTGGCAAGAAAACGCATGATTATATTCATGGAAACCTCCTAAAACACTATATGCATTCCTTATTATACTAAAACCTCATGCAAATCAGGGGGTAATTTGCTGAATTGGCACAAAAAATCTTCTATATTTAGAGGCATCTTTCGACTGTTTGGCGAATGGGTACACGTGAAAGTAAAATTCACAGAATTTTCACTGATTAAACAGGCTGATTTCCTATAAAATGAGAGAAAGCGAAGCATCTTAATTGATAACACTTCCAATTTCACCCTCTAGTATTCTCGATTACTATTATATTTTTCTTATAATTGATAAAAAAGTAAGAATAAAGAGAATGTGCCACCGCTGGAGTTATACCAATATATAGATAGTGAATACCTAAATAAGTGCATAATACCTCATTTTCCCTACATATTTTATACTTTACTAGCATGTAGAAAAGAAATTATGCTTATTGAATCTTATTATTATATTAAAATTATTATAAATAAGTATTGATTTTTTTCTAAGAAACTATATTATTATATGTATATTAAAACTAATGAAGAGGTGGTTCATTTATGTCGAATAAGAAAAACCTGACAACTAGCTGGGGTGCCCCGGTTGGCGATAACCAAAATTCAATTACTGCTGGGTCACGTGGACCAGTGCTTATACAAGATGTTCACTTATTAGAAAAACTGGCACATTTCAATCGTGAACGTGTTCCTGAACGTGTCGTCCATGCTAAAGGCGGTGGCGCATTTGGTACTTTTACCGTTACGAATGATTTGTCCAAATATACGAAGGCCAAAGTATTCAATGGTGTAGGGAAAGAAACGGAGATGTTCATCCGTTTTTCAACGGTAGCTGGGGAACTTGGTTCTGCCGATACATTACGTGATCCGAGGGGCTTCGCGGTCAAATTCTACACAGAAGAAGGAAACTACGATATCGTTGGGAACAATACACCTGTATTTTTCATCCGTGATGCAATCAAATTCCCTGATTTCATCCACACACAAAAAAGAGATCCTAGAACACACTTGAAAAATCCGACTGCCGTATGGGATTTCTGGTCTCATTCACCAGAGTCACTTCACCAAGTAACTACGCTGATGTCCGACCGTGGGATTCCAGCAACATGGCGCCATATGCATGGATTCGGAAGCCATACATTCAAGTGGGTGAATGAAGAAGGACAAGCTGTTTGGGTGAAATACCACTTTAAAACAGAGCAAGGCATCAAAAACCTTGATGTGAACCTTGCTGCTAAACTTGCAGGTGAAAACCCTGATTACCATACGGAAGATCTATTCAACGCGATTGAAAAAGGTGATTTCCCGGCTTGGAAATTATGCGTACAAATCATGCCTTTGGAAGACGCGGACACATACCGCTTTGACCCATTCGATGTGACTAAGGTCTGGTCGCAAAAAGATTATCCATTAATCGAACTTGGCCGCGTGGAATTGAACAGAAACCCTGAAAACTATTTTGCTGAAGTAGAGCAAGCAACATTCTCCCCAGGAACATTCGTACCTGGAATTGAAGCTTCTCCAGATAAAATGCTTCAAGGTCGTTTATTTGCTTATGGCGATGCCCATCGTTATCGTGTAGGTGCTAACCATAACCAACTTCCGGTTAACCGTCCGAAAGTGGAAGCAAACACATATCAACGCGATGGCTTCATGCGTGCCGATGATAATGGGAAAGGTTCCGTTTATTACGAACCAAATAGCTTTGGGGGACCAGCTGAATCAAACGAAAACAAACTTGCGCCATTTGAAGTCTCTGGACAAGCTGCTCAGGTTGCCTATAATCATCATGATCACTACACTCAAGCAGGAGATCTATATCGCCTGTTGAGCGACGAAGAAAAAACACGTCTTGTAGAAAATGTCGTGGGTGCAATGAAACCAGTGGAATTAGAAGAAATTAAACTTCGTCAAATCGGACACTTCTACAAAGCCGATCCAGAATACGGAACACGTATTGCTGAAGGTCTTGGATTAGCTGTACCGCAAGAAGTCTAAGAATAGAATCAACATCTAAACAGGCATCCATTAGTGCAATGGATGCCTGTTTTTTCGTATTAAGCGAAGGTCCATCATCTACAGTCTCAGCCTTGTGTTTTTAAATGGTCTGCTATTGGATTTTTGAAAGTCTTGACCATCCTGGATGAGATGGGGAAGGAACTAGAATGTTAGGTACAAACGAAAAAGCTCTTCTCTGATTTTTCAGTGGAAGAGCTTTTAATCTTATAAAACTATTAGACTGAAACGATGAGGGCTGCTGCAAAGACGAGGGAATTTTAGACAACCCTTGTCCATGACTATGTATGGTGCATACATCTTGCAAGTAACTGTTAAGAATCTTTAACAGCCCTTATCCAAGGAGTGCTAATAGTTGTGCGTTAAAAGCGTTTTCCTCCTTTTAACGCTAGTATTGGCCCCGCCTACGCCGAATACTTTGACGGCCACGCATGCCATCCAACCTACTTACATTATAATAGAAAGCGCTTACATTTTCAAAAAGTATCGTAGTACAAATTTCGACATGTATAAGATATCACTCCTCCATTCTGTAAAGAACGGTGCTGATTTCACTGAGCGTACTTGGCATTCCGTCCTCCAATCAAATGGTATCTTCCTTTGTTTATAAAGATTTATGATTAAAAAACAAAATATTTTATATGGAATCAAGGATTTTAGAGGGAAATTAAAATAAAAAGCGAATGAAATATGTTTTTATTAGTATATAGTTCGTATATAATGGTTTTGAACACATGGAGGGGGAGAAGTGGAATATGTATAGAACAAAAAAGGTTTTATTATTGGGTTCAGGAGAATTAGGCAAGGAAGTCATCCTGGAAGCTCAGCGGCTTGGTATTGATACCGTTGCAGTTGATCGATATGAACATGCACCTGCCATGCAAGTGGCCCATCAAAGTTATGTGATTGATATGTTGGATGAGAAGCAGCTTAGGGAAGTCGTTGAAAAAGAACAACCTGATTTAATCGTGCCGGAAATTGAGGCCATCGCCACTTCCGAATTGCTTAAATTGGAGGAAGAAGGGTTCGCGGTTATCCCAACGGCAAGAGCGGCTAAATTGACGATGGATCGTGAAGGAATTAGAAGGTTGGCCTCTGAAACGCTAAAGTTACCAACGGCAGCTTATCGATTTGCCAATACATATGAAGAATTTGTTTCATCTGCTACAGAAATCGGTTTTCCTAATGTCGTGAAACCGCTAATGAGTTCTTCTGGTAAAGGGCAAAGCGTTTGTCGTTCAAAAGATGATTTGGAAGCCTGCTGGAAAATAGCGATGGAAGGTGGCCGGGTCCAAAATGGAAGAGTGATCATTGAAGAGTTCATTCGCTTTGATTCGGAAATTACGTTGCTAACTGTCCGTGCCGTTAACGGAACGATGTTTTGTGCACCAATCGGTCATGTCCAGGAGGGCGGGGACTATATAGAATCTTGGCAGCCACATGCTATGACGGAAGGACAAATCATCGAAGCAAAAAGGATTGCCAAGAAGATTACAGATGAACTTGGTGGATATGGATTATTTGGAGTGGAGTTATTCCTTTCAGGGGATAAGGTCTATTTCAGTGAAGTCTCCCCACGTCCGCATGATACAGGATTAGTAACATTGGTCACCCAAAACCTATCGGAGTTTGCCCTTCATGCCCGTGCGATTCTAGGATTCCCGATCCCTGAAATCACACTGATCACCCCAGGAGCAAGCCGTCCCTTGAAAGCACCGGTTGAGTTATCAGAATATTCTATAGTCGGGGTAGATAAAGCCTTGGCTCAACCGAATACCCAGGTGCGCGTTTTCGGAAAACCGGTCACGAAGGTTGGCAGAAGGGTTGCTGTTGCATTATCCACAGCTGATTCTGTCGAAACGGCGAGGGAAGCCGCAACCCGTGCACTGAGTTACATGAAGGTTGAAAAATAAAACACAAAAGCACTCCAGGAATGGAGTGCTTTTGCTTAAGGATTATTATTGGTAGATGGATGTAATAGTTAAAAAATGTGTATCACATGAAGGATATGGCCCCTGTCAATATCGCCAATCCAGTGAGAATCAGGGATGAAAGAATGGCCCATTTTAAAGCAAAACGTTGATGGTCACCTATATCTTTCCCAATCATGCCGACTAATAAGATGGTCGAAGCGACTAATGGACTCATTAAGTGAACGGGTTGGCCCAATATGGAAGCCCGGGCAATTTCAATAGGGGCAATCCCATACGCGGAGGCCGCTTCAGCAAGGATGGGCAAGACTCCAAAATAATAGGCGTCGTTTGATAATACAAAAGTAAAAGGCATACTGGTAAACGCTACGATTAAAGGGAAGAAGGCGCCTAAAGATTCCGGAATGATGGAAACCAAGGTGTTGGCCATTGCGTCCACCATTTTTGTTCCGGATAAAATTCCAGCAAAAACGCCAGCTGCAAAAACAAGGATGACCACGATTAGAGCGTTACCTGAGTGAGCTAGCATCCGTTCTTTTTGCTTCTCTAAGTCTGGGTAATTTATCAGCAGGGCAAGGATGAAGCCAATCAGAAACAATACGGGAGCAGGCAGTAGGTTCAGTATAAGAGTAGTCATGATGGATAGGACGATCAAGAGATTTACCCACAATAACTTAGGCCTTTTAATATCGCTTTCTTCTTTAATGAGAGTGTCCTCTATAGTAGCGGCAGTCTCAGATTGAGCGATAGAATCCTCTTCTGCGTATGGGAAAGGGATACTTCCAAGCCGTTTGCGTTCTTTTTTTCCAAGTAAAAAAGCAATGAAGGTCACCCATAAAGCTCCCCCGATCATTGTTGGTATGAGGGGAACGAAGAATTCTGAAGCATCAAGACCCAAAACAGCTATGACCCGTGTAGCGGGGCCTCCCCATGGTGTCATGCCACTCATTACACTTAAGGAGAGCATAGCGATAGTGGCCATTATCAAAGGATTCATGCCAATTCGTTTATAAAGAGGAAGCATGGCTGAAACCACGATCATATATGTGGTTGTGCCATCCCCATCTAATGCTACCATGAGGGATAGAATGGCTGTCCCTATCGCAATTTTGACAGGGTCCCGTTTAACGATCTGTAATATTTTTGCGATAAGCGGGTCGAATAACCCAGCATCGATCATCACTCCAAAAAACAATATAGCGAATAATAATAAAGCGGCTGAAGGTGCAACGAGCTTTATCCCCTCAAGCATCATGGGACCGATATCAGAAGCAAAGCCACCAATTATAGCGAAAATGATAGGTATAAGTGTTAAAGCCACAATCGGTGACATCTTTTTGGTCATAATCAAATATGTAAAGATAGTAACCATGGAAACTCCTAATATAGTTAGCAATGGACGGTTCCCCTCCTTTTGAATACGCTTACAATAAAGACTTTTCTTGATTGATTATTCAGAAAATTAATTTTAAAAATTCCTATTTGTATCACCTCAATGTTGTTATTGGTTATCTTTGTTAAATAGTAATACAGGAAAGTTAATAAGTTAAATATATATTTTTTTCGATTTGTCATTAAAAAAGTTTATAACCTATGTACATCATCACAATCTTAAGGGGAATGTCAGGGGTTCTTTTTTGGTACCTAAAGGAGGAAGTAACGCTAAAGCATACTAAACTATTTAGGCTTGGAAGAAGTCGAAAGAGAGGAAAGGGTATTCGATAAACTCATAAATTCAATGTATACTTTCTTTAATATCTTATAAATACAAATTATAACATTAGAAAAGGCGGGTTCGAATGGATGAAAAGGATTGGATTTTCTTAAACATACTTCATGAGGAGAAAAGCATTACACGCACGGCAGAACGACTATATATATCGCAGCCAGCTTTAAGCTATCGATTAAAGAATATAGAAGCAGAGTTTGGCGTAGCTTTATTTTTCAAGACGAAGAAAGGAATCGATTTTACCTCTGAGGGCGACTATATAGTCAAGTACGCCGAGGAAATGCAAAGGAAATTGCAACAAACGAAAGACCATGTGATGAATATGAATGATGGAATCAATGGAACGTTGCGTTTAGGTGTTTCCAGTAATTTTGCACGGTATAAGTTGCCTGAAATCTTGAAAAGATTTTCGAAGCAATATCCAGATATACAATTTAATTTAAATACGGGATGGAGTACCGAAATCATGAGCCTCCTGGATTCATCAAAGGTACATGTGGGGATCGTGCGGAACAACTATCAATGGAAGGGAGAAAAGTCCCTATTATCCCAAGAGAGGTTATATCTGATTTCGAAAAGAGAGATTACGATAGAGGAGCTGCCGAGCTTGCCGTTCATTAATTATCATACCGACAACTCATTGAAAAATTTAATCAGTGATTGGTGGCATGATCAGTTTTCGTCTCCACCTCGTATCACCATGGAAGTAGATAAGCTGGAGACATGCAAGGAAATGGTCAAAAATGAATTAGGGGTGGCAATAATCCCGGAGATGTCTCTACAGCCCAATGATTTTCTACATAAGTTATGCTTAAAAGATAAACAGGGAACACCTTTGCAACGGAACACGTGGTTAATGTACGATGCCAATTTTTTAAATCTTTCGGTAGTAAAAGCTTTTGTGGATTTCCTTGTTAAGGAAAGATAATAAAACGGGCTTAGGGATATGGAATGACTCCATCCTAAGTCTTTTTTTTGTTTGGTTATAAATATTTTTTATCGACTTAAGCTAAATTTATATATTTCATTTATTTTTTGAAGTGTATTAAGCTTAGCTCAAGTAAAAAATTGTTAGGAGGAAGATATATGGTTCAATCTAATTTCGATATAATAGTAGTAGGAGCGGGAAATGCCGCTTTATGTGCAGCTATAGCAGCTAGAGAAAAAGGCGCAAGCGTACTAGTACTCGAGCGAGGACCGAAGCAAAAGAGAGGTGGAAATTCATTCTTTACGGATGGAGCCATTCGCACTGCTTATAATGGTCTGGATGATATCAGAAAAATCATTCCTTCTATCACTGACGAGGAAGCCGAGAAAATTCATGTGCCCGTTTATAGTGAAACAGAATACTATGATGATCTCATGAGGGTTACGAAAGGACAGAGTGATCCTCAATTGGCGAAGCAATTGGTTACTCAATCCTATAAAACCATTCAATGGATGCAGGGCCATGGCATTGAATTTGAACTGAATTATGAAAATCAATCTTTTGAAAAAGACGGCAAACGGATATTTTGGGGTGGTCTTCCGTTAAAAACCAATGATAAAGGTGTAGGGCTGATTAGAAAACTGAATGAACGTGTGATAGAACTTGGCATAGAGGTTTGGTACGAGACGCGCGCTACCGAGCTGAAGCTCGAGAATAATCAGATCAAGTCAATCGTTGTACAGCAAGAAGGCAAGGAGCTAACGATCAATACGACAAGCATCGTTTTAGCGTGTGGAGGATTTGAAGCAGATAAAAAGCTACGGAGCGAATTTATCGGTGAGGAATGGAATGCGGCTATTGTGAGAGGAACGGAATATAATACTGGAGAAGGGTTAACTATGGCTTTGGCGGTAGGAGCACAGAAATATGGGCAATGGTCCGGCTGCCATTCAATTGGGACGGATTATAATGCTCCAAAAGTCGGTGATTTTACGAAACCAGGAGACATCTTCAAAAAACATTCTTATCCTTTAAGCATCATGCTTAATAAAGATGGAAACAGGTTTGTCGATGAGGGTGCGGATTTCCGAAACTATACATATGCCAAGTATGGAAGGGAAATCTTGAAACAGCCTGATCATGTAGCCTATCAGATTTATGATTCTCAGGTGCGACCGTATCTGCGTAAAGAGTATGACCTTGAAGAGGCTACCATTTATCAGGCGGATACGCTCGAAGAACTTGCTAATTTGCTGCCGGTCAATCAAGCACAATTCTTGAAAACGATTGAGGAGTATAACCATTCTGTACAAGAAGGAAATTATAATCCTACGGAAAAAGACGGTAAAGGAACGGATGGAATTACCCCACCAAAATCAAATTGGGCACTTCGCATTGAACAAGGTCCATTTTATGCTTTCCCGGTAACATGTGGAATCACTTTTTCGTTTGGTGGAATACATGTCAACACGGTAGGCGAGGTATTGAATGAAGAGGAAGCACCTATTGCAGGACTGTTCGCTGCGGGTGAAATGGTCGGAGGGATTTTCTACGAAAACTATCCAGGCGGATCTGGGTTAATGTCAGGTTCTGTATATGGTAAACTTGCAGGAACATCTGCCGCTTCGTATGCCTTGGAAAACCGAAGAGACACGGTTACGCAGTAAAGAATATGAAGATAAGGAAGCCGACTTTTTCTATATTAGAAAATTCGGTTTTCTTTATTTGGAAAGGAAGCGAGAAGAAGGAGGTTTTAAGATGGGAGAAAAAGATCAAGTTCTTTCCCAATTTGGGAAAAACGCTGCCAACTATGTGACGAGCAAAACGCATGCGAGTGGAGAAGATCTGGATTTACTTATAAAGATCGTGGAAAAGAACAGAAAGGATAACCTTTTGGACATCGCAACGGGAGGCGGTCATGTGGTCAAAGCTTTAGCTCCACTATTTAAACAAGTGACCGCTCTTGACTTGACCCCTGAAATGTTAGAGAAAGCAGAGAAATTCATCACCTCAAATGGCATTGGAAATGTATCGTTTGTTCAAGGAGATGCCGAGCAGCTCCCTTTTTCCGATCAATCATTTGGGACGGTTACATGTCGGATTGCACCCCACCATTTCCCGAACATAAACCGATTTGTAATGGAGTCAAACCGGGTCTTAGAAAGAAATGGCCTTTTCCTTCTAATAGATAACGTTGCAGCTGAAAAGGATGAATACGATCACTTTTATAACTATATAGAAAAGAAAAGGGATCCTAGCCATTACAGGGCCTATAAAAAAACTGAATGGATTTCACTTATTGAAAACACAGGCTTTATTATTGAAAGTTTTACGACATTCAAAAAAAAGTTCGAATTTAAGAAGTGGTGTGAAATGATGCAGCTTCCTGAAAAGGATCAAAATGAATTGATGGCCTATATGATTGCGGCTGAAAAGGAAACAACCGATTTTCTTTCAATCGAGGTTGTTGAAAACCAAGTTCTCTCTTTCCAAGGGCAGGCGATGTTATTAGTGGCAAGGAAAGAGTGAACAGGTATATTCGTTTCTTTGAGATTTGTACGAAAAGATGAAAAATAAAAGTGGGAAGGTCATCGAATGGAGCGATTAGTAGATACAATGAAAGGCATTTGGCTAGTGATACTATGCGGCCTAGGAGGGGCTTTTCTGGCGTCAACGGGATTATCCATCGGATGGATGATCGGATCCCTGTTGATGTCCGCCCTGCTTTCTTTTTGGAAGCCAGCTTTCTTGAAGTTACCTGATAGTCAATCGAATAGCATGCAAATTTGGTTAAGAACAGGACAATGCCTGCTTGGCATTGAATTGGGCTTACAACTCAACCTTTCCGTGTTGAGAATATTCATGGAAAATAGCATCACGATCATCATTGTCTTGGCTTTATCGTTGTTGTTTTCTTTAGGCTCCGGTTTTCTTTTGTACAAGTTATGTAAAATGGATATGCTGACGAGTTTCTTTTCTACGGCACCGGGAGGTCTTTCAGCTATGCCAGGAATGGCTCAGGAAGCAGGGGCCAATACCGGAGTTGTGACGATCATACAAACCATCCGGATTTTTTTGGTTGTCATGATTGTACCTTTTTTTGTACTTGGAGCTAATCCATTAGCCTCGACTCCGGCTCGTTTTTTCGGTGGGGTGGAAAGTTTTAATAAAGTTGAAATAGGATGGACGCTTGTGCTGGCTCTCGCTGCCTGGGGTGGTTTCCATGTCGGAAAAATCCTCAAGTTACCTGCGCCGTGGCTAGTAGGCAGTATGTTGACGGTTGCATTTTTTCAAGCTTCCGGTTCACTGATTGCCGGGGTGGATTTGATTGCCTGGTGGCCAGATAGCATCATGATTGTTTCACAAATTATGATTGGGGCAAGTGTGGGATCCAAGTTCAATAGGGGAATGTTCGTAGGAATGAAAAAAATTCTGGTCGTCTCTTCATTAAGTACCGTTGCTTTTATATTCATGATGATCCTTTGTGCATATATCGATTCCAGAATGACTGGAATGTCCTTTATGACTACTTCATTGGCCTTTGCGCCTGGAGGAGTTGCGGAAATGACCGCCACTTCGGTTGCCCTCGAATCCGACCCGATGTTTGTCGTTGCTGTTCAGGTACTCAGGGTGTTGATGGTGTATGTGACTTTGCCGCCATTATTTAAATTACTGAATCAACGAGCGATGCAAAAAAATGGACATCCCGATTTATCAGCATAGTGTTTACGCTATCAATAATTATGTTTTGACCGATGACGCCCAGCCCCAGGCGAAGGCTAAGAATAATCCAGCATGGACTGCCTCTTTTGGGACGGTCTTTTTTTAGTGTGTGCTTTCTTTCATGAACTGGAAGACTTCTTTTGAAGTGGCGGAATTTGTCTTTGTTGTAGCAGTCCCCTGAACCTATTCATTCTCTACCTATTTTTCTTTTCTTTACTATTCATTTACATAACCCCCCCATATATTTACACTCCCTTCACAGTAGGTTCATCTTCATGCGGTATATTTTAACTGAATCATCCATTAAATCAGTAGGAGGTCGTTTTCTTGAAACGTTCATTCAGTAAAAAGATTTTGCCTGTTGCCATCATTTCCGCATTAGCTCTTGGAAGTCTTACATGGTCGGTCACAAACAACGATGTCCTGGCAAAAGGAAAGCCTAAGAAAGAACCGGAGATTAGAAACGTCATTTTCATGATAGGGGACGGAATGGGTGTCTCTTATACATCCGCCTATCGGTATTTAAAAGATAGACCTTCTACGACGGTGGCTGAAAGGACGGCATTCGATCCATACTTGGTGGGTCAGCAGATGACATACCCAGAAGATCCGACACAAAATATCACGGATTCCGCTTCTGCAGCAACCGCGATGTCAGCCGGGGTGAAAACGTATAACGCAGCAATCGCAGTCGATAACGATAAGACAGAAGTGAAAACGGTATTGGAAGCGGCTAAGGAAAGCGGGAAATCAACCGGTCTTGTCGCCACATCGGAAATTACCCACGCCACCCCAGCATCATTCGGTGCACATGACGAAAATAGGAAAAACATGAATGGAATTGCTGATGATTATTACCGGGACCTAATAGACGGTCAACATAAAATCGATGTCCTTTTGGGTGGAGGCCAATCGAATTTTGTCCGGCCGGATGTCGATTTGACAAAAGCGTTCAAAAAAGATGGATATAGTTATGTTACCGATAAAAAGCAGCTCTTAAAGGATAAAAATAAACAGGTGCTTGGGTTGTTCGCTTCAGGAGGTTTGCCTAAAATGATTGACCGCACCAATGAAACGCCTTCTTTGGAAGAGATGACGGACTCGGCGATTCAACGCCTGAATAAAGATAAAGATGGATTCTTCTTGATGGTGGAAGGAAGTCAAATTGATTGGGCTGGCCATGATAACGACATTGTCGGGGCGATGAGTGAAATGGAGGATTTTGAAAAAGCCTACAAGGCAGCCATCGAGTTCGCGAAAAAAGATAAACATACCTTAGTTGTCGCTACGGCTGACCATTCCACGGGAGGGTTCTCAATCGGAGCGAAGGGAGTCTATAATTGGTCCGGTGAGCCGATTAAGGCTGCCAAACGGACACCTGACTTCATGGCGGATGCCATCGTAAAGGGTGAGGATGTTGAAAAAACCTTGAAAAGGTATATTGATCAAAAGAAAGTGAAGCTTACGAACGAGGAAATCCAATCCGTCAAGGATGCTACAACAAGTAAACATGTTACGACGATTGATAATGCAATCGAAGCCATTTTTGATAACAGGTCCAATACGGCTTGGACTACCGGGGGACATACGGGGGAAGATGTGCCCGTCTATGCATTCGGGCCCTACAAGGACCGTTTTGCCGGACAGGTCGATAACACGGATCATGCCACGATCATCTTCGACTTATTAAATAAAGGAAAATAAAACGCTGGGAGGGATTCGGTGAACAAACTACTTTTTGGTGCCTTTTTATTAACCACATTTGGTGCACTTAATACGCAGCCAGCTTTTGATGAAAAACCAAACGTAATAGAAAAGACAGAGGAAAAGGAAGAACCATTGGTGAAGAAGGATGTCTATGTTCCTAACCCCCAGTTACCGGATGATCGTGATTTGAAACAAGTCGGCCAACAGGTTTCCGATTCACGAGGCGAATTGACAGTAAAAGAATATAAGCCGATAAATGAAACCGTGAAGGTCGGGCCAATCACGGTAGAAATGAAGGATATCAAGGTGATGCATGTGGTTCCGGATTATAGCATGATTGACTTCTTTCATGGTTACACCCATGAACACGCATTCGATATCGTGAAAATGAATGTGAAAGTCCATAATCCTACCAATGCGGACGCCAAGATTTCCCCGGTCGCTTTTCTTGAGACGGATGGTGGAGAACATTTGACTTGGGAAGATGATATTTACCTGGAGAATTTGAATGGGCATATAAAAGCGAAGGGCTCAAAGCAAGGGAATATCGGGTTCATCCTCAAAAAGGAAGATGTGAGGAGGATTTCGGTTCTGACCAGTGATGCCGTAAATGGTGAAGGGAAAGTGCTTTCGAAAGGGAAAAAGGTAGAATTTTCTTTTTAAGAAGTAATGTATGTTTACTCGTCCCCAATCCATACTAAAACTGTGATAGGAACCTCCTATTACTTTGAAAAGAAATATCCCAATCTTTTACGATGAGGTGATACAACATGAGTTATAAAGATCAATTAGATCCACATTCTCAAAAGTTTCACCATAATTGGACAAGACCTAAGCGTTCGAAGTCTCAAGTAAATGGCCATACGGAAGTATCGCAAACGAACATTATACTAAGAAGCAATGCGAAGGCCCACAGGTGGTAACGGATATTTCTGATCATGGAGAAGGAGACTCGTAACGGGTCTTCTTCTTTTCCTTCCTTATAAAAATACAAGGGTCCATTGCCTTTTACTGAACCGCTATGTTCATGCCATGGCTTTTCCGCCAAAATTATGATACCATCTACTTTTAAGGACATGGTAGAGCAAGTGTTGGAAAGAGCTTGAACAAGCCCATTATATTCCACTAGAACATAGTGTGATTTATCCATATGACTATTTCCAGCACTCACATACATATACAAATAGAGGACGTGACTTTTGATGATTAATATTAAAATCCCAGCAGCGGCTATCAGCATTAAACAAAGAAAACAAGTGATTGAGGGCGATGAAGCCATCATCCCGGAAATCTTCGGATTCATTGATTTCCATTTGATTCCCCGTGATAAGGGCGGCATCATCATGTTTTATAATGAGAAGGACGAGTTGATCTTTGTCGGAAAGGCACGTAAATTAAGACAAAGAGTCAAAAAGCATTTCGAGGATAATGTTTCACCGATTAAAGAACATCGTAATGAAGTGAAAAAAATTGAGGTTATCATCGTAGAAGATGCGATGGAACGTGAAATCTATGAAACGTACATCATCAATACACTTCATGCTAAATACAACATTGATAAAGTATTTTATAAATAATAGGAAAGCTGATTGCATGCGCAATCAGCTTTTTTATGCGTAGAAGCAGATTTACAGGTAACACTTCCTTATGATCCTATGAAATTTTATTGCATAATCCCAGAATTTATATTGCTAAACTGGAGTTTTGTGACATAATTAGAATAATTAAAATATTTGAATAACTTATCAGGTCATTTGGAGGGGTTTCTGTGTCAAAAGTGAATACGGCAATTATTGCTGGTGGGGGCATCGGCGGGCTTGTTACTGCCCTTAAACTTCACCGCGTTGGTGTATCAGTGCAAGTTTTTGAAAGTGTACAAACGATAAAAGCATTGGGAGTGGGCATCAATCTTCTTCCACATGCTGTACGGGTCCTTACGGAGCTTGGATTAGGGGAAGAACTTCAGAAGATTGGACTGCCTACGGCCGAGTTGAGTTTTTTCAATAAATACGGTCAACAAATTTGGCAGGAACCGAGGGGGCTGAATGCAGGATATCGGTGGCCGCAATATTCCATCCATCGTGGAAGTCTGCTGATGCTGCTACTAAAAGCGGTCAAGGAAGAGTTGGGGGAAGACTCGGTCATAACCGGTCACCATCTATCTTCATTCCAACTGTTCGATGATTGCGTGGAAGCTCAATTTGTGAATAAAAAAACAGGGGAAAATCTAGGGGCATATAAAGCAGACATCATGATTGCAGCAGATGGCATCCATTCCACAGTTCGAAAATTCTATTATCCGAATGAAGGTGACCCTAAATTCAGCGGCCGGATTTTATGGCGTGGCATCACAGAATCGTCATCTTTTTTAACCGAGAAGACAATGATCATGGCTGGCTATCAAGACCAGAAATTCGTTGCTTATCCTGTCGATCCTTTGGCAGAGAGTGGTCGTTCGCTTATGAACTGGATTGCGGAGTTGACGATTGAAGGGGAGGCGCCTTCCCGAAGTGATTGGAATCGGAAAGTAGAGAAGGAAGTCTTTGCCCAAGCTTTCGCCGATTGGGATTTTGGATGGTTGAATGTACCTAAATTAATAGAGGAAACGGAGTCCGTTTTCGAATTCCCAATGGTCGATCGCGATCCTCTTCCACGCTGGTCCTTTGGCAGAGTCACGTTGCTTGGTGATGCCGCACATCCGATGTACCCAATTGGTTCCAATGGAGCTTCCCAGGCGATACTGGATGCGGATGCGTTAGGGGAAGCCATTTTAAGTGGATTACATGCAGAAGCGGCTTTATGTGCTTATGAAGAATCACGTCTTGAGAAGACGGCGGCCATCGTGCTGGCCAATCGTCAGAATGGACCGGAAGAGGTCATGCAGATTGTCGAGGACCGGGCTCCAGAGGGATTCGATCATTTACATGATGTCATATCACAACAGGAACTAGAGGATATTGCCAATAAATACAAACAAATTGCCGGTTTTGACCGTCATGTTTTAAATAGCAGATAAGGGTGAGCAGAATGGTTGAACATATTGTTTTGGTTAAGTTAAGTGATGATGTAACAGATGATCAAGTGGATGAATTGATTTCTAGGACTCTGGCTCTAAAAGATGTTATACCAGGTTTACTGGATATCCAGCAAGGAAGGAATTTTGCGGGGCGCAGTCAAGGGTACGAGATAGGCATGACTGCCAGATTTGAGGACAGGACGGCACTTGAAGCATACTTGCCGCATCCATCGCATCAAGCGATTCTTGCCTATTTAGAAGAGATTGGACTTGAAGATTTAATTGTGGTCGACTTTGATACTAATTGATTAAAGGTGCGTGTCATACGCATCTGTCTGTTCTTTTGCTTTTGTGCTTCAACGTACTAAATAGAGGGAAGAAGGTGTAGGATTGAGGACAGTCCATGCTGGTGAAACGATAGATAAAAGTCGTTTTAACCTGTTTCACTTACTATTAATTTTTTGGGGTTTTTTCATTATCCTGGTCGACGGTTATGATGTGGTCATCTATGGTTCAATCGTTCCTTCATTGATTGAGGAGTGGTCCATATCATCGGTGACAGCGGGAGCAATCGGCAGTTATACGGTAATGGGTACGGTTGTCGGAGCGGTCTTTTTTGGCTACTTGGCCGATAAGGTTGGACGTAAGAAAATCATCTTATTTTGTACGGCTCTCTTCAGTCTTTTTACTGCTTTATCCGGGGTGGCTGGTGGACCAGTCTTGTTCACCGTTTTTCGTGTCATTTCAGGAATCGGACTGGGAGGCGTGATGCCGAACGTGATTGCCCTGACAACGGAGTACGCACCGAAAAAGATTCGGAGTGCGATGATTTCCTTTGTATTCTGTGGGTATTCAGTCGGAGCGATTGCAGCCGCCCTAGCCAGCCGTGCCATACTCCCGGAATTTGGATGGAGGCCGATTTTCTGGATTGCGGGTTTGCCGCTATTGATCCTACCCTTTATAGCTAAAGCGATTCCAGAGTCGGCGGTCTTCCTATTGGAAAAAGGGAAAAACGAGGAAGTAAAGCAGATTCTTAAGAAAGTCAATCCAGAGTTAAGTTTGAATGGGGAGACAAGACTCGAAAGAACGGAAGCACCTGAACAAGGTTCAACCATTGTGAAATTATTTGAGAAAAAACGAGGGTTCAGTACAATCATGTTTTGGATTTCCTGTTTCAGCTGCTTTGTCCTGATATACTCGATGAACACGTGGCTGCCGAAATTGATGATCCAGGCAGGGTATAGTTTAAGTTCTAGTTTGCTATTTGTTGCGATGATGAATGTCGGTGCGATCGTCGGAACGATTGCGTTCGGTCCGCTTACGGATAAACTAGGTTTCAAAAAAGTCATGATTCCCCTGTATGTATGTGGAGCCATTGCCCTTGCAAGCATCGGTCTTACACAAAATGCGGTGCTTGCCTATATATTGATTGGTTTCATCGGTGCATCGTCGGTCGGGGTGCAGAATATAAGCAACGCGATGGTATCACAATATTACCCACCTTCCATGCGCTCCAGTGGCGTGGGGGCATCGATGGCGTTCGGTCGCCTAGGTGGGATTTTTGCACCAACTTTTGTAGGCATCCTCTTAACGATGAACCTGCCAGCTCAAATGAACTTTTCCTTGATTGCAATCGCTGCGGTAGTAGGAGCGATCGCCATTGCTTTCGTTCAGGAAAAACATGCACATTATAGCATGGCCGGAGAAGGTCAACCCGAGGAGAAGCGGGCCGTTTAAATCATGAGACAAGCCCCCTTATCCTGTAAGGGGGCTGAGTCATTGAAAAACCTATTCAACAACCTGATGATAGACTTTCGTCAGGATTTTTTTATATGCCCGGTTCATTTCTTCCTCATCCACGTGTGTAAGGGTGCGATTGAACATGATCCATTCCCCGTTGACCATTACATGATGAATGGACGGTTCGCTCGTTTCAAGTAAAAGATTATGCACAGTCGTGGAAAACTCGTCTGTATCGACCTCTGGAATAAGGGGGTTCTTTTTTATGAAGACAAGATCTGCATGAAATCCATCCTTGATTCTTCCACTCATGTTCTGATGATAGGCGGACGCGCCATTTTGCGTTGCCATCTGCCAGATGTTCTCCGCTGTGAACGGATGTGTCGGGGACATCGTTTTGAGTAGATAATAGGCGATTTTCATATTTTCCCATAAATCGGTACTGGCATAATCAGATCCCATGCAAACATTCACGCCTTTTTCAAGCATGCTGGATACGGGGGCTATACCTGCTCCAGTGCTTAGGTTCGAGACGGGACAATGGACGACAGAGGAACCTGCCTCAGCTAGTAAATCGATATCCGTTTCATTCAAGTGAACGCCATGGAAAAAAATCGTCTTGTTATCGAGTAGCCCTTGCTCTTTATATAACTCGATGGATGACTTTCCGTATTGAGAATAAATCAGGTCCTTTCTCCATTGGTTTTCCATCCCATGCGTGGTATAGAGGGAATCAAAGTCCTTTTTACTAGAAACACAGAGAGCAAGGTTCTCATCCGTGATATCCTCTTCTTCTAGCAAATGCGTACCAAAGTTGACCTGCCCACTTTGCAGATCGTGATATTCCGGAATCTTCTCATAGGTATCGACAAAACCTTTCATTCCAATGCGGTTGATGGTTTCGGCAATCGCATCCGGCCAATTACTTGGCTCTGATTCACTGACGAACGTGATTCCTTTCTTCACCATATCTGCGTAAGCCTTCATACAAATCGTTTCATATTCCCTTCTGGTCAGTGCATCGATTTTCTCAAAATAACCGGATTGAAGGTGCCCTTGTTTGCTATCATTACACCACTCTTCAATTTTCATATCCCTATGAAGTCCCTGGGCAGTTAATGAATAACCATGAAAATGAGCATTGTATAATCCAGGTATTAGTATATACCCTTCACAATCCATTTCTTCGACAGAAGCATTCCCTTCAGAGAGAGAAGGATTTGTGATGATTTTCCCTTCATGTATTAACAGATTTCCCCTTGAAATGGCATACTCTTCATTCAAATATGTTGCGTTTTTTAATAACATGCATTCCCCTGCCTTCTTAAATGATAGTGTTTAACAAATAATATTTATTTTACCACCATGTTCCATTTAATTTTTCCTTTTCTTGACCGATAAAAGAAAAGGAAACTATTACTCCTTGGGAACATATTTACCGTCCACTTTAATTGTGGGCTTTTTATATGAAAAGGGATAGATAAGCGTGACCATTACAAAAGAAATAGAGGGGTAAAAAAGAATGAAATTATCCATAAAGAATAAGTTACTACTAAGCTTTTTTCTTGTCTCCATCATTTTTGGAGTTTCAGCTTTCATTTCTTATCACAGTATGAAAGATATGAACAAGAAGTATGATTATATTCTTGATAATATCTCCGAGGTTCAATCAATCACTCAAAGTATCCAGACGGATGCAGCACGTCAGGTAACGTATTTAAGAGGATATCTATTATATGAAACACCTGATATGAAAGAGAAGATGTATGAATCAAATGAAAACATCAATGAATTAATAAAAGAAGCGAGAGATTTGTCGCACTCAGATAAAATGACCAAAGAGCTCGATGGAATCAAAGCATCGAATGACGAATGGATTGAGGAGAGTCGTAAATCTGTAGAAGCGGTACGAGCCAATCCTGAAAAAGCCAAGGCCCTAGCCCGGGATAATGTGGTTCCCATCAGTACCAAAATGGTTGAGCAAACGAATTCATTCTATACATGGATCAAAGACGACATCATGGTGCAAAAGGTGAAAGAGGTTCAGGATAAATCAAAGTCGGCAACTAAGAAGATTATCATTCTAAGCCTGATAGCTTTCGTGCTTGCGATGGCTGATGGATTATTGATTTCAAGCGTTATTTCCAAACCAATCGAGAAGTTGAGTAAAATGGCTAACCGGGTCGCTGAAGGAGATTTGAATATAGAAAAAATCGAGGTAAGAACCCGCGACGAGATTTATGTGTTAAATCAATCTTTTGAAAAGATGACCCAAAATCTGCATCATACGATTACGGCCATCTCCTCCAATACGAATAAAGTTACATCATCGGCTGAGCAATTAAGTGTCAGTTCTGAACAATCGAAATTGGCAGCAGAAACAATCGCTCTTTCGATACAGGAAATCTCCGGGGCTTCTGAAAGTTCAACAAGGCAACTGGAAATTAGTCTCGGTTCACTGAATGAAGTGAGCCAGGGTGTGGAACGGATTACCGAAAGTACGGCTAGCATGTCAGAGCTTTCAAAAGAAACCGAGAAACAGGCAGAAGAGGGCAGCCACTATGTCGAGGAGAACTTGAAGCAAATGAGATTCATCCATGAATCGGTTAACCAATCGAATCAGGTTATCGATTCTTTATCGGAACGTTCTAATCAAATCGGGAATATTATCGATGTAATCACGGGCATTGCTGGACAGACGAATCTATTGGCATTAAATGCAGCAATCGAAGCGGCAAGGGCGGGCGAACATGGTAAGGGATTCGCCGTGGTGGCCGATGAAGTGAAGAAACTGGCTGAACAATCCCAGAACTCTACTAAATTGATCACGGATTTAATCATGGGAATGCAAGACGACACAAGGAATTCTGTTACGATCATGAAAGACGTGATGGATAATGCGGAACAGGGCGTGAAGGTTTCAGTGGAAACATCGAATAAATTCGCCCAGATCCTTCAAAGTACGAGAGACATTACTCCGAAAATCGAGGAAATCACGGCTTCCATTCAACAAATTTCAGTCAGTGTAGATGAAGTATCGGAAACGTCGAATAAATTAACGGCACACGCACAGGAAAATGCGGCCAATTCAGAAGAAGTGGCTGCTTCAACGGAAGAACAACTGGCATCGATGGAAGAAATCAATTCATCCGTGCATTCATTGACCTCTATGGCAGATGAGCTAAAGCAAGTGGTTCGTAAATTCCAGATTTAAAGATGTATTTTTAGAAAAAAGCAGGCTTCCTGACATGGTCGGGAAGCCTGCTTTTTCTTTATGTAGATATTTGATGTTGAGTAGGGAACCAAGGGGAAATCGAAAAAGCTTACGAAAAAACTTTCAAATAGTAATCATTACGTTTTATTATATAAAGGTAAACATCATAAACCGTAATCATGACGATTAAGGATATTTATAAAACATTCAGGAGGGAACAAACATGAGAGTAAACATTACCTTGGCATGTACAGAGACGGGAGATCGGAATTATATAACGACGAAAAATAAGCGAAACCATCCTGATCGAATCGAATTGAAAAAGTACTGCCCGCGCTTAAAGAAACACACACTTCACCGTGAAACAAAGTAATCCGGGTACAATATAATCATTTTTATAGAAGGGGAGATAACTAAGGTGGCAAAAAAGTCAAAGATAGCAAAGGCAAAAAAACAGCTGGAAACAGTAGAGAAGTATGCAGAGGTTCGACAGGAACTTAAAGTGAAAGGAGATTATGCAGCATTGGCCAAGCTCCCAAGGGATGCTTCGCCAACACGTATTCACAATCGGTGTGGAGTTACGGGAAGACCACGTGGATATATGCGGAAATTCAACATGTCTAGGATCGTTTTCCGTGACCTTGCACATATCGGGCAAATCGCGGGAATCAAAAAGGCAAGCTGGTAATCTAAGATAGAATGAAAAAGGTGATCACTGGGTATTTACACCCGGAATCACCTTCTTCTAGCATTTGATACTCTCCTATTCAAAACCCCGATAATTCTGTTGAAGTTCCTTTCTTAACGTGGAAATCTCTTGGTTGATTCAAGTAGGTTTCATCATTTCTATTTTCCTAGTACATACTTAATTCATACTTAATTTGTTATTCATCTTTATCTACGACCGTAATAAAATCTGTCCTCAATACTTGAAAGTGGACGTATGATTTAGGGTTAAAATCCAAAACCTTTATCATTCTTCGAAAATTTTACCGGGTTAATCAAAAAAGGTAAAAAGTTTAATGAGATATATGTACTAGATTAAGAGAATGTCGTTATTGTATTCCCTTTTCATCCGATACTTCATATAATTGAAGAATCTTACCGGAAGAAGGATGGAATATGCATATTTTTTGGACGATTTATTTAGGGATTTTAGGAACGGTGGCGATTGCTTTTTTGCTTAAAGGCCTTCGTACCCCCTCTTTAATAGTGGATTTCATCATTTCAGTTATTACGTGGATCGGACTATTTGGATTTGTGACGAATACAGCCATATTCACGCCTCTTATTTGGAAATTCGTGTTTGTAGGTGGTTTGCTGTGGGATGTACTTTTCAGTTATATCGGAAAGCATGATGATGGAGAAGCCGCTATGGAAGATATATCAGGACGTGCGAAAAGTATCCTCATCGGAGTCACATTACTCATTACACTCGGACCGTTATATTATGGGTTATATCAATATGCATTCTAAAGGAAAGGGCCAATAGGGTCTTTTTTTGATTAGTTCCCTGTATTTTCTTAGTATGGTATGTTATTAAATGACAATAAGTAGTAATATTGAACTACTAAATGGATATGGGGGCTAATAATATGGGTTTTCTCAAAAGTGCCGGTGAAGGTGCGGGATGGTTAGTTGGCGGTGTGACTGGAGGCATTATTAAGGGAGTTGGAGAATTAACGGGATCTAAGTTCATCCAAGAGGTTGGCGATGGTGTTAAGAATTCAACGGAGTTCACAGGTAAGCAACTAGGGAATGTTGCTGAGGGAGTTTGGAATCTTGGAAGTGGACTAGTATCGAAAGATGATGGGAAGGTGGATCAAGGGTTCAAGGATTTAGGGGACGGTGTTGGGAATACAGCGAAAGCAGTAGGACAAGGTATTAAGGCGACGGTGGGGAATGTTGGAGATGTAGCCGGAGGACTTAGGGAAGGAGACGAAACACGTTGGAAAGAAGGATTACGCAATGTGGGGAAAACAGTCGCCGTTGGTGCGTTGGGGGTATCCATTTTGGATATGGCGGACGTTATTGATGTAAATGGGAATGAAGGCGGATTGGGTGGTTCGGATCTTGCACTAGAAAATGGGTCAGATGGATCATATATAATAGAAGAAAATCATCAAGAACATGGTGTGGAACCTCATTGGCGGACATTGGAGGATGGAGAGAGAATTTGGATTGATGGTGATGGGGACAGCAGTATCAATCAATCCGTGGAAGAAGGCGGAGGTTGGAACCAGAGCAATCCTGATTACCGAATACCTGTAGATGAAGCTTGATAACTATTTATTTATTGGACTCATTAAAAAAAGCAGAAGCTGATCGCTCTGCTTTTTGTGTTCATCTCTGGAAGAACTCGATCCATTCCTTCTCTGGTCCGTATATGTAGAAATAGCGATAGCCGTTTGGCAAGGTGACGATTTCTTCATCAATCAGTTCGACATTCTCAAGGCTTTGGATCCTCGCGTATTCTTCTTCGATATCATCCACGGTAATGGCAAAGTGGTGAATCGTTGCTTCTGATGGCAACGTGTCACTATATCCTTGGATCAATTCAATTTCGGTTTCATCTGAACCGTCATACCCAAGAAAGGCAAGCTGAATGATACCATTCGTATGGGGTACACGCGCTTTCAATTTCAAATCCAACACTTCTTGATAAAAGGATATGGATGTTTCTAGATCTCTTACAACGATGCCGATATGATCGACTTTCTTCATAGTCAAAGGGGATTCCTCCTTCTTGTTGTTATTAAGCAATATTAGTATATATGATTAGGTATAAAAATACAGCAATATAAACAAAATAGTCTGAATGATTTAAATTCTGGCGATTTCCACCACTTTACTGGATTTTTTATTGAAAAGGAAAAGAATTGCCCTTTTTTAAAGCAAAAATTTGTTTCTGTATGGAATAGTAGATATACTATGGAAACAAACCCATTTTAAATGGACTTGAGAGGAGAGATTATGATGGGAAGTATTCGCGAAGGTGAAGTGTTTACCCTTACTGACGACAGTGATCAAGAGCACGAGGTTGAAGTTCTGGGAACATTGGATGTTGAAGGAACGGAATATGTAGCTGTAGGTTTGCTAGAAGACATTGAAGAAGATACAGAGGAAGATATCGATATTTTCTTTTTCAGAGTTGAAGGCGAAGGAGAGTTAAATGATATCGAAACGGACGAGGAGTTCGAAAAGGTATCATCTGCTTTCGAAGCGGCTTTTGATCCACAAGATTGATGACTAGAAAAGACGGCACATCTACGTGTCGTCTTTTCTTATGTATATCGTGTTAAATTATTGTGCGTATACCATGATAGTGGTTACATGCTATCCAATCTTAATAAGCTACATGCTTCTATGAACCGATAGTTGGAGAATGTAAATATAATTCATTTTAAGAGAAGAGCTAAATCTGCATGACTGATTTAGCTTCTTTTTATTGGGTTTTCACTACATTGATAGTGAAAACTACTATAAAATACTGGTGAATGATTTACTGTTACTGTAAAATTGAGTAAGTGAATTTTCGGAATTGGAAAGGAATAAATCTGTTGAAAAAGCTAATTAATGATAGACAAGGGCAAGTGGAAGAAAAAGTAGATGATATCACAAAGCAGCTTCAATCTTTCATGGAACAAAGTGCGGATGCCATTTCCATCGTTGATCTAGATGGTAAAACCCTACAAGTTAATGCTGCCTTTGAGGAGTTTTTTGGCTGGATGAATGACGAGGTATTTGGTAAGCCTTTTCCGATCATCCCTGATTTCCTGAAGGAATCTGTTGACGAGTTGCATAATAGGGTCAAGTCGGGGGAACAAGAGAAGGGCTTCGAAACGGTCAGACAAAGAAAAGATGGCCAGCTAATTGATGTGAGCATCACCCTTTTTACGATCAGGAATAACGAAGATGAACCGACGGCATTGGCGTTCGTATACAGGGACATTACGAATCAAAAGTTGGCTGAAATAGCGTTGAGGGAGAGCGAAGAACGGTATCGCAACCTGATCGAGGTGTCACCTGAAGCAATCTTTGTGCATCGTAATGGAATCATTGAGTATATGAATCCCGAAGGTGCCAGAATGCTGGGCTTGTCTGTGGAAGAAATTATGGGGAAGTCCGTTTTTCAGTTCGTGCATCCCGATTCTCAAGACACGGTCGGCAAGCGAATAGAAGTGATGAGAGATGAGGGGAAGACGGTCGAGTTACTGGAGCAAAAGTTCAGGCGCTTTAATGGTGAAGTATTTTATGGTGAAACCATCGCCCTTCCGATTATTTATAAGGGACGACCGGCCATCCAGGTTTTCTGTAGAGATATTACCGAACGTAAGAAGACAGAAGAATTATTATGCAAGACGAATATGCTTTCTGCGGTCGGTCAGATGGCGGCGGGCATTGCCCATGAGATAAGGAATCCACTAACTGCCATCAAGGGATTTTTGCAATTAATGGGTGAAACGCCTGACAAGCAGGAATACCTTGACCTGTCAGTGAAGGAAGTGGACAAGATCGAACGGTTGGCTAAAGAGTTTTTATGTCTTGCCAATCCCCAATTGCAAACATGTGAACATACCCGGATACCTGCCATTTTAGATAGTGTCATAACGTTGGCCAAGCTTCAGGCGAATCTGAACGATGTCGAAATAACGATGGAAACTAAAGTCGACGATTCAACAGTGTTTGGTGAACCTAATCTATTAAAGCAAGTGTTTACTAATGTAGTGAATAATGCGATTGAAGCCATGGAAAATGGCGGGAAACTTCATATCCAGTTGGATGAATATGATCCAGGGAACCTGGTCATCCGCTTCATTGATTCGGGTAGTGGGATGACAGAGGAACGCATGAAGCATTTAGGTGAGCCTTTTTATAGCACAACGGAAAAAGGGACCGGCCTGGGGCTAATGGTGAGTACAAAAATCATTCATGAGCATCAAGGGCAAATTAAATTTAGTAGCGAGGTCGGCAAAGGAACCACCGTCGATATCATCCTCCCTATTCAAAGGCACATTAAAAGGTGACGAGAGCCAGAGCTAACGTCACCTTTTGTTTTTTATAATTTGACGATTGTCCGTCCCCTTGCTTGACCTTTCAGTAAGGTAGGCAGGACGTCCGGAAGTTCCTGCAAGGAAATTTCCTGTTGAATGAGCTGTTCTACATGATCCAACTTAAAGTCGGTTGCTAGGCGTTTCCAAACTTTCAGCCTCGTATCCATAGGGCAATTCACCGAATCGATGCCAAGCAAGCTGACGCCTCTCAAAATGAATGGGAAGACAGTCGAAGGCAGGTTTGTCCCTCCGGTTAATCCACTGACCGCCACCGATCCACCATATTTAACTTGGCTCAGGACAGAGGCCAATGTTTCTCCACCGACCGGGTCAACGGCACCAATCCATTTTTGCTTGCCAAGTGGACGAAGCGTGCCATCATAGACATCTTCACGGGATAAAATCTTCGTGGCACCCAGTTCCTTTATGTACGCGTGTTCTGATTTTTTCCCGGTGCTCGCTTCTACCGAATAGCCGAGCTTGGAAAGAATCGAGACGGCAAAACTGCCGACGCCTCCAGTGGCTCCTGTGACGAGAACATTTCCGTCCTCTTGCTTGAGTCCATTTTCTTCTAGACGCATGATGGAAAGTGCAGCGGTGAAACCGGCAGTTCCGATAACCATGGCTTCTTTCAATGTTAGGCCTTCAGGGAGCGGGACAACCCACTCTGCTGGAATACGGGCGAACTCACTGTAGCCCCCGAAGTGTGAAACGCCAATCTCGTAGGAGGTGGCAATCACTTCGTCTCCTTCTTTGAAACGGGAATCCTTAGATGAAACGACAACACCTGCCAAATCGATGCCAGGGACAATCGGATAGCGGCCAACGATGTTTCCGTTAGGGATCGTCGCTAGGCTGTCTTTATAGTTCACGCCAGAATAATGCACGCGGATGAGCACTTCACCTTCTGGAAGATCGCTGAGTGAAAGTTGCTGAATGGTTAAGGAAAAGTCATCTTCTTGTTTGTTTACGAATAAGGCATCAAATTGTTGGGTCATTGTTTTTTCCTCCTTTTTTAGTGAATATTCCCTATTATAAGAGAAGAAACGCACGCTGTATAATAATTGAATCTGAAAACACAGCGCTTTCTTTTCTTTCTCTTGCTAAAAATGGTACTATTAAGACTGATTCAGTTCATTTTAAAGGAGATGTTTTATAATGGCTAAAAAAGGATACATATTGATGGAAAACGGAGAGAAAATCGAATTTGATCTTTTCCCTAATGAAGCACCAAACACAGTGGCTAACTTTGAGAACCTGGCAAACACAGGCTTTTACAATGGTGTAGTCTTTCACCGTGTCATCCCTGGCTTCGTAAGCCAAGGTGGAGATCCAACAGGTACAGGTGCAGGCGGAAGCGGCACACAGATCAAATGTGAAACAGCTGGAAACCCGCACAAGCATGAAGCAGGCAGCTTGTCCATGGCGCATGCCGGAAAAGATACGGGCTCAAGCCAATTCTTTATCGTTCATGAACCACAACCGCATCTAAACGGTGTTCATACTGTATTCGGTAAAGTAACATCAGGTCTAGAAACGGCTAAAGCAATGAAAAATGGCGACAAAATGGAGAAAGTAGAAGTTTTTGACGCTGAATAATAAATGAAGAAAGAGGGGGCCTAGGCTCCCTCTTTTTCGTTATAATAGCTTTTTTAGTGGACCAAACAGGATGTTGAATATTTGTGTAGGTCCCGGCATTTCCGGAAAGAGTATGAGAAGGATTGCCAGAACCCATCCGATGGCCAGTAAAAGGACCACCGTTTTTTTCTCTCTTTTATGGGAGCGGTCGATTTTAGGATAGTTGAAAAGAAAAAGGAGGAAGAGTAAGACAGTCACTCCCAATATAGCGGCCATTTTCAAATCCTACTCACCTCTCTTTATCGTTCCTAATGTTTTCGTCATCAAACCTGGTTCTTGTACTTTCAAATGGATATCCATGTTTATTGTGACTTGTGGGAAGACATACTTCCAATGGTCTTTTACCTTTTCCCACTCTTCTGGATACTTTTGATGAAAGGATTCAGCAATACCGAAGGCATCCGTCCCCATGCCATCCCTCACCTCGGTAA
This sequence comes from Peribacillus sp. NPDC097264, assembly GCF_050277925.1. Taxonomy (NCBI): domain Bacteria; kingdom Bacillati; phylum Bacillota; class Bacilli; order Caryophanales; family Bacillaceae; genus Peribacillus; species Peribacillus sp. NPDC097264. The sequence goes on along the minus strand of NZ_JBNNSR010000001.1, from coordinate 33,580 downwards.
TGGCAGCCTCTATATCTCGTTCCATTTCATGCTGTAAATAGGTCTCAATCTGCTTCGAGCTAGATTCCTCCATGATATCCAGATTGCTGCCGTTCTGAACCAGTAAACCGTCTACGTTCACATCAACCGTTACACTCCACTTTCCGTTTTCAATCTTGGGAATCAGCTTTGTCGATTGCCGAAGTGGGTGCACCGAGATTTTCCTTCCATCTGGGGTCGATGTGGTTATCGCTCCCAATTTATTTTGATTCCGGATCCATAGCAAACCTTGCGTGACATCTTCTTTAATCGATCCTACCATTTTATCCTCTTTGAAAATAGCGACACCAGAAAACGTGGTAATGGTCTCTGTTGCCTTTTCTGGTTGATCAGGCTTGGATATTTCAAGAAGGGGGAGTATGCCGCCCTTGGAATCACTGATGGTCATCAGCTGGAAATCCTTGACTGTGATCGGTTTTTTTATATACAATTCCGATGATTTTTGTAAAACATCCCCCATATAACTTTCTAGAGCGGGGACCAATTCGAGTATCTCGGAAGCCGGCCCCTTGCTGATAAATAAGTCACCACGTGCCCAGGGTTGAGGATGGCGATTGATGAAATCAATCTGATCATTCAAATGGCCTTTAAGGGCAAATTTTTCTCCGAAAATAAAGGCATCACAGTGGCCCCAGAAAATCTGGCGAGAAAATAACTTTTGCAGGTTCACCATGGCATCCGCCATATTTTCCCCTGTTGCGGATTTAACGAGGACAAGGCTTTCGACTCCACCCGTCCCAGGACCGGCTCCTTGCTGTTGACTGCTGGCGGCCCGGGGAATGAAAACCTGGATGGTAACTTGCACTTGATCTTCTTCTGTAATATCTATCCCCGCTGCCATGACTAAGGCCATATTGGAAAGCTCTTTGCTACCCCAACAGCCAGATAGGGTACAAGTGAAAAAGCAAAGCATGGTCACTGTAATGGCTTTTTTGATTGGCTTGGAAAGAATGGTATTCATGCTTTGGAGTCCTTTCCTCTCATCCTAAGGTTTTTCTGATTGGGGTGGTTGTCTTCATTAAAAAATCTCCTCCTTTTCTGTAAAGATTGCCAAGGTGCCCGGAATAGTGCGTCTTGCCATGAACCATTCTTCAAAGGTGGTAGGTAAGGTACCCCAATGGAGGTCAACTTGCATAGATGAATGACGATAGTGATGATCCCAAGCATCAGCCCGAATAATCCCAGTGTCCCGGCAAGGAGGATAATGGGGAAGCGTAATAATCGTAAGGCGATGCCCTGCGAATAGCGAGGCACTAAAAAGGAGGCGATCCCTGTAAGAGAAACGACGATGACCATCGGAGCGGAAACGATTCCGGCTTGAACCGCGGCCTGTCCGATAACTAGCCCCCCGACGATGCTGACGGCTGCACCGATTTGTTTAGGAAGCCGGAGTCCTGCTTCCCTTAGAGCCTCGAAGGTGACCTCCATCAGGATTGCTTCCACGAATGCCGGAAATGGTATGGCTTCCCGTGATGAGGCAATGGTAATTAACAGGGTGGTCGGAATCATTTCCTGGTGAAAAGTCAGGATGGCGACATACAAGGACGGGAGGGTAACCGAGAAAAAAATAAATAGGTAGCGTAATAGTCGTACAGAAGAACCGATTAAAAAGCCAAAATAATAATCTTCCGGTGACTGGATAAAAGAATAGAAACTGACCGGGGCGATTAAAACGAAAGGTGTCCCATCGACTAGGATGACGATACGTCCTTCCAGCAAATTGGCAGCCACAACATCGGGTCTTTCCGTTGTTAGCAATTGTGGAAAAGGCGAATATGGATTGTCCTTGATGGATCCCTCGATATATCCTGTTTCCAGAACACCATCCAATTCAATCTCGTTGATCCTGGTTTTCAATGTCTCCAATACTTGTTTATCAGCCTTACCCTCTATATAGGCAATGACAACCTCCGTTTTTGTATAACTCCCCACTTTTACTTTTTCCATTTTAAGCGTGGGGGAGCTGATTTTTCTGCGAATGAGAGATGTGTTGGTTTGTATGGATTCGATGAATCCTTCGCGGGGACCACGTACCACACTTTCAGCTTCGGGGTCCTCAATCGGGCGCTTATCAACTTTCACAAGGCCCAGTGCCAGGGCATAATCCATTTTTTGTACCAAGAGAATCGAGTAGCCGGTAGAAAGATAGGTGATGCAATCGGCAAACGTACGAATTTCTTTTGTATCAAGAACTTGAAGGCTTTCTTTCACGGCTTCATGGATGTCAGAAAATGAGAGGGACCCTTCCATCAGCGTATTCATCACATTATTTTCAATTTGTTTCGTATCAGATAGTCCTTCCATATAAAGGAGGGCGGCATCCGTATGTCCCCCAATGCAAAAGGTCCGAAAAACCACATCGTAACAATTGGAATAAGTCGCTTGTAAATAGGAAAGGTTTTTGGGAAGATCCTTAAATAGCGGCAAGTCCTGCTTTATTTTCTCTTGTTCGGATTGAATCATGACATGGCCTACTCCTTTCTACAGGCTAGTTTTTAGTTAGGGATGAAGAGCCATTCGGCACTTCTTTCTTTTGGTATAAACGTCTTTTCAATTTAGCTATTACTAATAGCAGGACCGGGAGCAGTGTCAACATGAAGGGAAGCAAAAAAGGAAAGACGGTTCTAGTAAACTCGGTCTGACCCTGTAAGTTGTAAAACTCCCAAAAACCAAATAATGTAACCAGGAATCCTAACGGTAGAATAAGCGGTTTATAGCTAGGAAGATTCAGGCACTGAGCAGTACCCACAACTAGGATATAGAAGAACACCGTGAGCTTGATGTATGCCCCAAGCATCCATCCTGGTATGATCGCCGCTTCAAGGTGCTCAAAGAAATTCATGAAACTGATGTAGCGAATCGCCTTGAATACGGGAAATGTGTAGTAGCTCGTGAGATCACCGAAAAGGAACAAGGCAGTTAGATTCAAACAAATAAGGCTCAGCATAATGGCGATGATTGAGATGATGATCCATTTCATCCCCTGCTTTCGATCCCTAAGGAATGGTAGAAGTACCGCAATGATAAAGACTTCACTGAACCAAGCCTGTGGAACGGCGGCGCCTAATAGTGGCGGCTTTAGACCATTTTCCAATATCGGAAAAATCCTGGTCGTATCGTAGTCCTGAAAAAGAATCAACATAATGAATGGAATCGGGATGATGAATATGGGAATGAAAAGAGATGAAGCACGTCCCAGCACCGATACACCGCCAGAAACGGCGAAGGCAGACACCAAGACCAGGCTACCCATGATGACGACCCTTGGCGTTTCCGGCAAAAATGTAATGATGATGAAATCGGCATACTCCCTTAAAATGAAGCCCGACATGTAAAGGAAAAAGAAAACATACAAACAAGTCAGGGCCTTTGAAGGAAACTTGCCTATAATATGCCGGCTGTATTCGAATATCGTTTCATTCGGGTACATCTTATGTAATTGGTATAGGATATAAGCTGTGAAAAAACCATTCAATGAGCCAATGATCGGAGATATCCACATATCTCGCCCCGCATATGAATGGGATATGTTTGGCACGGTCAAAATGGCTGTAGCAAAGATGGTTGGGTAAATAATCAGTGCCAATTGATAGGAAGTAATTTTTCCGTTTTCAAGCATGCTTGTCCCTCATTAATTTTTTTTATAGTATCTCTCTTAAAAGGGAAATTACGCATCTTTCATGAAAAAGGACGAAAAAAAAGAACAGCTGGTTCCTGTTCTATAGAGAAGCATCATGATCGGTTTATATTGGCAAAAGTGAAGGGATACTGAACACCTGTCATGGATTCTGAAGTCTCCCATAACTTTTCTGAAGTGTCTTTATCATATAGAGAATCGATGATGGGATCTTTTTTAGGGAAGCCCCTTCTTCCCTTTTTTCCATCCGGGCCAATATATTCCCCACCTCTTAAGGTAGGTTCCGTTGCTGCATAAAGCGTGGGAAGGGCACCCATATTGGCGGGCTGGGTGAAGGTCTTGGAGAGGTAGTGGACAAACTTATTCAGGGACTTGCCAGATCCGCGCGACATGAGGTTTGTATGGGAAAGTCCAGGGTGGCAGGCGACACTGATCGAGTTTGCCTGGTGCTGTTCGAATTTGTTTTGCAATTCCCGGGAAAAGAGAAGATTGGCAAGTTTGCTTTGGGCATAGTACCTCATTGGTTTATATTGATCCTTCCCATCCAAGTGATCGAAGTTTATGGTCCCGTTATTGGCGGCTAAACTGCTTAATGTGACGACCCGCGATTTTGGCGTCGAAAGGATTTTGGGAAGCAACAGGCCGGTCAAGGCAAAATGCCCAAGGTGATTGCTTCCGAATTGTAGCTCGAACCCATCCTTCGTTTGACTATAAGGGGGAATCATGACCCCTGCATTGTTGATTAGAATGGATAAGGAATCGTAGTTCTCCAAGAATGAATCACTAAACTGATGAATGCTCCTCAAATCACTTAAATCGAGTGGCATCACGGAGACATTTGCCTTAGGATGGGCAGACGTGATTCGATCCACCGCCTTTTCCCCTTTCGAAGCATTCCGGACAGCAAGAATGACTTCTGCTCCTTTCCCCGCTAATACAAAAGCCGTTTCAAAACCAAGGCCGCTATTCGCCCCTGTAATCACAACTGTTTTCCCCTTTACATCTGCCATTTGGTCGCCATTCCACTTTTCATTCATACCATCGACTCCTTTCCTGCTCATTCTCTCTCTATCATATACCCATATTATTCCTATATGTCTCGTTTTAAGAGGAATAAAAAGTAAAAAGTGGCCCTTTTTTATAAAGGGCCACTCAAGACGTTCAATCTGGCAAGAGGGTATTAGGAATCTTAATGGGACTGGACAGTTTAGAATGATCACGATAGGAACGATAGGAGATGATATCGTGATTTTTGATGTGGACATCCAACTGGAGGATGTGGGCATTTTTCATTTCCAAATGGTAGGTCGCTCCTTCTTTCTTTAGAGAATAAAAGGTATAGGTCTTCCCTAAAAGGTCCTTGTCGATTCGATTCGTCTCCGGTTGGTTTTGAATATAAAGAGCGAGCTCCATAATGGTGATGGAGGTTCCTCCTGTAAGTTCTATTATCTTTTCCTTCATATAATCTACAGCATGACTCAGAGAGGCTTGTGCTTTCCCAGCAAGTTTTTTTACCTTATCATCCATGAAGTCTTCTCCTTTTTATTGGGTCATACTGTAGTATGGGGCACATATCTTAGGCTTTATACAAAAAACCTCTGTCCCTTGAGGGAACAGAGGAAGAGTGATTATTTTAGAGAACCGGGAAAGAACTTGTTCAAATAGCTACCGGCAAATCCAGCAATATAGGAAAGAATAAAGCTACCGATAAAGACCTGGACAACACTGACGCCGAGGGAGAAGGTAATGGCATTTTCTCCATCCCCCATATCAAATAGACCATTCAGCGAAATTGCCGAGAAAGATGCTATTGCGCTAACGAATAGACTATATACAAGGCTTAGTACAGCCAGTGATACGAATGAAGACTGTTTGGACTTAGCCATAGAATAACCGGCAAATATCAGCAATAAGATAGGAAGGATCATCGCTAGCTTCAAGTAAAGGTCGATGTTCGTAAAACTGAAAAATAAATCTAGATATGAAAGATCTCCTCCTTCCATAACGTCACCATCCGTGCTAAAGCCGGAGAATACGGAGAAACTAATTTCTCCACTTTCTCCGTCCCCTTCTCCTTTTAGGGAGAGTGGGGTGAAATGGAGCATACTATAAACGATGGAAGATAATTGCACACCTAGATAGCAGGCTGCCAAGGTGGTCTTTTCTAAAATTTGTTGACTAACACCGGGTACATCAAGGACCGAGAGCATTTCTTTTGCATCATTGATTTTACTGATAAGGATGGCGACCATTACAATGGTAAGTGTAACGAAACCACGGATAAATGCAGAAAACCCTTGGTGGACGGCATTCCCATAAGGAATCAATGATTCAAGTTGCTTGGTTATTTGGCGGTAGTTAATACTAAATAACATCCCCAGCATGCTAAAGACGATTCCAAACAATAAACCTTTAAAGAAGGTTTGGAAGAATGGATAAGCAGTTGTTATGGCTAGATTCAAGCTTTCTCCGCTTTCAGAGTGCTTGATTTTATAATCAAAACCACTGAATAGAGATAAGAACGTCAACAAAAGGCTGTAAATCAATGCTATTCCAACGGCTCCTGAAAGGAAAGATTGTATAGAGATATCAGTATGGTTCTTTCTGTATACAATGCCACTTAAGAATAAGCATAATAAGGGAATGATAATGAATAAAACATATGTGAAGGAAAGGCTCAATTCGCCGGACCCTTTATAATCTTCATATGAGTTATTGCTTTCCATATCTAACGTATAACTTGGTGAAAGTGTATGAGACATCATGACCGTATCTGAGAATCCGAATATAGCTCCAGGTTCTTTGAATTTGAAGCCAGACTCATCCGCCATGTTTTCGGCAGCTTCCTCTGGGGTGAACCCAAACGATTCTTCAAATATGTCCTCATAAAAATTAGTATTTGTCGTATACACTAAAAGATTTAAAAGAAGCATGAGAATAAAAGCTGCAATGGCAGGTATAAGGGCTTTTCGTAATGTATCTTTAGATAATAGAGAAGTAAACGAGAAGGTCCTTGAATTTAATATTCGTGGTGTTACTTTCTCGTTCATGGAAATCTTTGTTGTGCCGAATTTAAGTAGGGAGTTTCCGCAAGATTTGCAGTAATTATCAATCTTGTTAGTTCCTTCTCCACATTCGGGACAAAAGTTCGTTTCATTATTTACTAATTGTAACTGTTGCAGAGATGATGAATTTCCTAGTGCAGTCCCATCATGTGAGCAATAGTTGCTATAGTCCGGATTAGATTCTCCGCATGTTGTACAGAACATAGCTATCCTCGACTCCTTTCATTTCATTCATGATGTCTTTAAACCGCAACAGTTGCAGAAGACAGCATGTAATGGGATTTGTTCTTCACATGAAGGACAGGAAGATGTTTCTATTTGAGTATCCAATTTTGGTAACTCCACTTTGGCTCCGCAGCCTCCACAAAATTTATCTTCACTGGTGACCGGAGACCCACATGAACTACAGGCATGCTCTGTTTGACTTTGAGAGTTCAATTCAGTAATAGACTGTTGTGCCTTGTATATGACGTGGTCAAATTCCATTAAAGATGTCATTTTTTTTGTCAGTTCTTCAGTGGGATGGATCTCGTTGCTACGTAATTTTTTATATAATTCCTCCCCTAACTGTAAAAGTATTTCGTTCCGTTTCATACCGGTTTCTTGTATGCTCCTTTTGTACTGGTTAATCGTTTGGGCGTTTTGAAGCTTTTGTTTGTTCGTTTGTAAGCTATCCTGAATCTTATTGAGTCCACTTCCTAGCTTATCTTGCAATTCATTCAAATTTACCACTCCTTCATATTTTCCTAAGCTATCAAATAATTCAAAAGTTATATGTATAATTAGATAGTGATAGGTCTAAATTCATAAGATTTGTTGCGTTGTCATGTTACATAATATAGTATTATTGAGATAATATGAATCGATTTTTATAATTTAGCATATATTTTAAGTAAAAAAAGGGGAGAAAACATTGTATTGTAATAATTGTGGGGAAAAAATAAGTGGGAATAAGGCCTTTTGTACTAAGTGCGGAACGACTATAGAAAATCAGAATCCTATTGCTGAAACACGGATAAAAAGTCCTAGAACGGGTTCTTTTTTTAAGTCGAAAAGTTCTAAGGTTCTCTCCATTTCTGTAATCCTATTGCTAATGGTTGGATTTGCTGGTTATATAACAGTACAGAGTATGTATAAACCGGATAAAGTAGTTAAACAATTTGAAGCTGCCATTAAAAGTAACAATACTAAGGACGTAGCGAAGATTTTGAATGGTGGACAGGATGTGATGAAGGTAGAAGAAGCGGATGCGAAGATGCTTATTCAATATTTCGATGAAAATCCTGATCTTCTAGCCGAAACCAAGTCAAATCTGAAAAAAACGGCTCAATACTTGGAAAATGATAATGTAATAGGTTCTAAAGGTGAAGGTTTTTTAACCTTGCAAAAGGTTAAGAAAAAATGGGGAATCATTAAGCAATATGGTGTTAGCTTTCAGCCAGTTTACATAAAGGTCTCAACAAATCAGCCACATGCCTCCGTTTCCATTAATGAGAAAGGCGTGGGGGAACTGAAAGAGGGAGAAGAGCGGACATTCGGGCCATTCTTACCGGTTGAGCATGAGGTTAAAGGCTCCTATAAAGGGGAATATACAACGGTAACTGATAAGGTTAAAATTGATTCATTAGAGGAAGACAGCCATAAGATTCCCGTTGGTTTGGATTTGACGGGAGATGATGTGTATCTAACCTCTAATTATGATGAAGCGACTGTTTTCGTAAATGGAACGAGCACGGGCAAAACCGTCGAGGATCTAGAATCATTCGGTCCGGTGTCTTTAGATGGGAAGATGAAGATTCATGCGGAAGTAAAAGTGCAAGGAAAGACCTTGAAGAGCGAAGAGGTCTCGGTTAAAAATGCTTCAATAGATTTATGGGTGGATGATACGGAAATTGCGGAAGCTGAAGAACGAGCTTACCAAGCAGCTGCTGCAAAAGAAACAGAAGAGGAAGATATAATAGCGGTAGTCAATGAACATTATGAAGAGATTACAAACGGAGATTATGAATCAGCTTATGATTTATTCAGTACCGGCAGAAAAGGGAAAAATAAATTCAGCAGCTGGGAAGAAGGAATGAAGGATAACATGAGTGATGAAGTGACGTATGTAGAAGTTGAATCAATGAATGATAACAAGGCCACTGTCTCATTTGAAATGGTCTCTGAAGATTGGAAAGATGGAGAGACACTTGTCCAAACATGGAAGGGCAAATGGCATCTGGTGAAGGAATCTTCTGATTGGAAACTTTCAGACCCTGAAATTAAATTAGTGGATAAGATAGTCCAATGAAGAAAAGGTATATATACATTGGACTCCTCTTCATTGCGCTTCTTTCATTTTTAACGGTCGTACTCATCCAGTTGAATATGGATACGAATCTTCCAAGTGAAAAGACAGAGAATCGTGGTACCAAGGAAGCCAATCAAAAAGAGGAAACAACCGTACAAGAGAATAAGATAAATAAAGAGGATACAAGTGATAAGGAAATTAATGCATTGACCAATACCGATGAAAAAGTGGAGAAAATGCTAGAAAAGATGACGCTCGAAGAAAAAGTCGGGCAGCTCATGATGATCGGCTTTTCTGGTACGGAAAAGAGCACCGAGGTTCAGGAGTTCATCGAAGAAAAGCATATAGGCGGCATCATTTACTTTGACCGTAATATGAGTTCTCCTAAACAAGTGGCCGAGTTATCCAACTCCCTGCAGGAATCTGCAGAAGGTAGCCGGTTCTCCCTTCCACTCATGGTTGCCATCGATCAAGAAGGGGGGGGCATTACCCGGATGAGGGAACAGGTTTCCCCTATCCCTTCGCAACAGAAGTTAGGGGAAAAGGCCACTGCGGATGAAGTATATCAGGTGGCTAAATTGAATGGTAGAGAGCTGGAGTCGATGGGAATCAACCTTAACTTTGCCCCTGTTTTGGATTTATCGAAGAAAGATAGCCGTTCATTTGGGACGGACCCAAAAAAAGTCCATCAATATGGGGAAAAAGTGATTCAAGGGTTGAATGAAGCATCCGTTACAGGAGCCCTGAAGCACTTCCCGGGGAATGGCCGTAGCGAGATTGATCCACATGTCGAGACCTCTTCCGTGGAAGCAAACCAGCTTGACCTGGAAAACTCGGATATCTATCCGTTTAAAGAGATCATCAAGGATGTGGATAATGACAAGTTTTTCATGATGGTGACGCATATAAAATATCCGGCTTATGATAAAGAAAAACCTGCCAGCCTATCCAAGGTCATTATCGAAGACCTGCTACGAGAGAAGCTGGGCTACAAAGGAATCGTCATCACGGATGATATGGAAATGGGAGCCGTGAAAAATTACTTTTCCTTTAAGGACATGGGCAAAGAAGCGATTCTTGCAGGCGTGGACATCGTCTTGGTCTGTCACGAACATCCCCACCAATTAGAGGTGTATAACGGGATAATCGATGCCGTTAAAAAAGGGGAAATCCCGATGGAACGAATCGATGAATCAACAAAGCGCGTCCTGACTTACAAACTGAACAACATTCAACAAACGACCGTTGACCCAGAACAAGCTGCAAAAGTAGTGAAAAGTCCTGAAAGCGTGGATTATATCAATGGTCTGGGCCTTGAATGAATTGGCAAGAAGTAGAACCCGAACGGTGTCGTTCGGGTTCTTTTTCGTCTTTTGAAGGAACTGGCTTGGTAAATATGTATATTTAATGGATGTGGAGATTGAAATTGCTGAAATGTGTCCGATATATGACTAGAAACGGGAATTCTTGATGAGGGAGAAAAAAATTGCACATACATGGAAGCTATAACATAGGGCTTGTCATTTTGTCCTTCATAATTGTGACCTTGGCTTCGTATTCGGCTTTGGATCTTGTGGGAAGAATCATCCATTCAAAACAGAAAGCCAAGAAATATTGGCTGGTAGGTGGAGCGATTACGATGGGTCTAGGCATATGGTCGATGCATTTTATCGGGATGCTGGCTTTACAGGTCCATGAAACAATTACGTATGATTATCTTAAGGTCCTGATATCGGTTGGGATCGCCATTTTTGCTTCAGGGATGTCCTTGTTCTTTGTCAGTCGTCAAACGATGAATTGGAAACAGCTATTGATTGGAGGTGCCTCATTGAGTACAGCCATCCTTACGATGCATTACACGGGAATGGCTTCGATGCGTATGGCGGCGTCCATTCAGTACGATCCGCTATTGGTGATCTGTTCCGTACTAATTGCTTGTACGGCTTCAGTCGCGGCTTTAAAGATCAATTTTCGCTATAAACATCAAAAGGCTACCCGGCTATTTGAAAAAATCATCAGTGCAAATATCATCGGGATAGCGGTTGCAGGCACGCACTATATGGGAATGGCGGCTGCCACGTATCACAGCAATCACGTGGTTTCCCCAACCAGTTCAGCTCTTCCTATTGGAACACTCTTCCTGGCACTCGGAATCGGAAGTGCCATGCTTTTCATTCAAATAGTTGTCCTCTTTTTCATTAGCCTTGATAAGAAACTCACCCTACAGAACAAGGAGGTGCTACTAACCCAGCAAAAGTACGATTCCCTTGTTACTTATAATCCGGATATCATTTTCAGGATGAATAAGGAAGGGAAGTTGGAAACAATCAATCCGGCGGTTTTCAGGATTTTAGGTTATACACCAGAGGAAATTCAAAGATTGTCGATTGAAAGTCTTGTATCTGAAGAGGAATGGCAGGAAAGTAAAAATTACTATATGGATACGTTAAAAGGGACCCTTCGCTCTTATGAAATTATGGCCATCCATAAAAATAAGAGCAAGGTCACTTTTAATGTCTTGACCGTTCCGGTATATGTCGATAATGAAATCGAAGGTGTATACGGAATTGCCAAGGACATCACCGAGCAGAAAGCGGCCTTGGCCAAAGTCAATTATATGGCCTATCATGATGAACTTACAGGGTTGCCAAACCGAAGATCCTTTAAGGAAAAAGCAAATATCTTCATTGAGCAAAATGTGGAAGGCATGTCTGCTTTGCTCCTGATGGATATTGATCGATTCAAGACCATTAACGATACCTTGGGACATGGGCAAGGTGATTGGTTTATAAAAGAAATTGCCAAACGGTTTGACGATTGCCTGGAACCAGGAGAACTCCTAGCTAGAATCGGGGTGGATGAATTTGCGGTATTCCTGCCGCAGATATCCGGGCTTGAACAAGTGGAAATCACCGCCCAAAAGTTACTGGAATCTTTGGTAGAACCAATCAAGCTCAATAACCATGACATCTACACAACCACATGTATTGGGATATCGGCTTACCCGCAGGATGGGGGGGACATCGAAGAACTTTTGAAAAGAGCGGATCTGGCGATGTTCTTAGGAAAAGGAACGGGAGACTCATCGTATAAGTTCTTTAAAGAGTCCATGGAAAGTAGATTGGATAAAATCCTGATTGAAGAAGAAATGAGGACGGGGATTCATAAAGATAATGAATTTCTATTATACTTTCAACCAAAGATCGATACACAGACTGAGAAAATATCAGGCGTAGAAGCTTTGGTCCGTTGGAACCATCCAAGGCTGGGGTTCGTCTCACCAGCTGAGTTCATTCCATTGGCTGAGGAAACGGGGCTGATCATCCAACTTGGTGAAAAGATACTCGACTTGGCATGTGCCCAACTCCATGCCTGGCATAAAGAAGGATTCGATTCCATTCATATCGCCGTCAACATATCGACGCGGCAATTCATGCAGGAGAATTTCATCGAAAAGTTGAAGTGCATGTTGGACAAATGGAATATAGATGGCAGGAATCTGGAGTTGGAAATAACTGAAAGTACGGCGATGAACAATGTGAACAGGGCCATCTTTACCTTTGAAAGGTTAAGGGAGCTGGGCGTGAAGATCGCCATAGACGACTTCGGCACCGGATATAGTTCCTTTGCTTACTTAAAGGATTACCCCATCAATACATTGAAAATCGACCAATCGTTTATCAGGAACTTGGCAACCGGTGGACCGGATGAAGCGATTGTGGCGTCCATCATTGGGCTGGCCAAAAACATGCAGCTGAATATCGTGGCAGAGGGCGTTGAATATCAAACGCAATTCGACTTTTTAAAAGAAATGGAGTGTAACCAGGTACAGGGTTACATGTTCAGTAAACCGTTGCCAGTACACGAATTAGAAGACAAGTTTCTACGCAATCTATATGCGTTTCCGGTCGCCTGAAGGATGGATGTTTGGGTCTCCTTGTTTAAAGAAGTGGTTATAGGGAAATACTATACTATACTAAAATATAAGGAGGAAACTCAGATGCCATCAAACAAAATGATTGGAACCGTCGTATTGGGAGCAGCTGCTTACTTAATGCGCAATAAAGAAACGCGTGAGAAAACAATAAGCCAGATCAAATCAATCGCTAATCCTGAAATGATTGATAAGGTAAAGAGCCAACTCCAATCCTTCACTAAATCAAAATCAAGTAATTCAACAATCAATTAAGGTAGCATGAAAAAAGCTCCATCAAGGGATAGCATATCCTTGATGGAGCTTTTTTGGTTTCCCTAATTACGTAAAAAGCACCTGCCTTTAAAAAACTGGAGAAAGTTTTTTAAACGGCAGGCGCTTTTATGTCATTAATTACTCAGCTTCTTCACCATTGTCTTCTTTATTGAACCATAACGGATCTTCGTTATCGACCTCACCATTATAATTGATGGTAATCTCTTCTCCCGCCTTAATATCGGTATAAGCGAAGAAATCGAATGTATGATGATCAAAGTTTATGTCATATGTGGCATTCGGCGTATAGGAGTGGTTAAACAGCATGCCATATCCTAAAAGCAGGCAAGTATGGTTGATGCCATACTCAAACGCATAATCCGCTAGCAATGTTTTCTCGATATGAACATGCTCTTCATTTGGATAAGCGATAACCGGTGCTTCATGCAACAGCTCACCTTTTTTAATATCACGTTTTGCGAAAACGCCTCTATTGAACTCTCCATCACTGAGTGTGGAATTTTTAACTTCGATCATATTCGTCACCTACTTGTTCTTTTCTTTTATAGTCCAGATTGTATAAGCTTGACAGCAATTAGGAAGAAAAGCAACTAATTTAGGGAAATTAATCGTTATCCTCTTGAAGAATCCCCAATAAGTGCAAAATATCGTGGCACAAAAACGCAAAGAAATATGGCGTAAGTGCAAAGGAATTTGTCTATATCGCGGTTTTATTGGGTGAAGATGTAGGATTTTGCTGACAAGTGAAAAGTGGCATGAAAATTGCTAAAAGAAATAGAATAATTAATCCATTCAGAACTTTCAAGTAGTATAATTTCTAAAGTGGGAATTTTCTGAACTGCGTGCAAAAGCAAAAGGGGATGTACATATGATAGTAAAACGCGAAGAGGAAGTCTTTGAGTATCCAGTCGAAACACCGAAAAAAGAACAGGCGTTAAACAGAGGGTTGAAATCTCGTCACTTAACGATGATTTCCATTGGAGGAGCCATCGGAACAGGATTGTTTCTTAGCAGTGGGGCTGCCATACATACAGCGGGACCAGGCGGTGCTCTACTTGCTTACGCATTGGTCGGGGCCATGGTGTACTTTGTCATGACAAGCTTAGGGGAACTAGCTGCCTTTATGCCAACCAGTGGGTCATTTAGTACATATGGAACGAAATTTGTCGATCCTGCCTTTGGATTTGCCTTGGGTTGGACATATTGGTTCAACTGGTCCATGACTATAGCGGCCGAGTTAGCCGCATCGACCATCATCATGAAATTCTGGTTTCCGGATAGTCCATCACTATTGTGGAGTTTCTCATTTTTAGTGCTTATTTTTCTATTGAACTATCTCTCTGTCAAAGGCTATGGTGAAGGGGAATATTGGTTTTCTTTCATTAAAGTGACGGCCATCATCATTTTTATCATTGTCGGCTTACTCATGATTGTAGGCATTATGGGAGGGGAAGCGGTAGGCTTTAAAAATTTCACAGTGGACGATGCTCCTTTTCCAGGTGGTTTCATGGGGGTATTCATCGTTTTCATAGCAGCAGGTTTTTCTTTTCAGGGGACGGAAATCGTTGGTGTTGCAGCTGGGGAAAGTGAAAACCCAGCTAAAAATATACCGAAGGCCATTAAAAGCGTCTTCTGGAGGATTCTCCTTTTTTACATATTGGCGATTTTTGTGATAGGGCTGCTTATCCCTTATACGAATTCAAGTTTACAAGGCGAGAATGTTATGGTCAGCCCATTTACGCTCATATTTGAGAAAGCGGGAGTAGCCTTTGCGGCTTCCCTGATGAACGCCGTGATTTTAACTGCGGTATTATCTGCGGGGAATTCAAGCTTATATGCCTCTACCCGTATGTTATATTCGATGGCTAAAGCCGGGCAAGCACCCCGGATTTTTGCCAAACTGAACAAACGAGGGGTTCCAGTGGCGGGTATGATCTTAACATGTGCCATCGGAATGCTTGCCTTTTTGGCTTCCATATTCGGTGATGGCACCGTATATCTATGGCTAATGAACGCGATCGGGATAACGGGATTTATCTTCTGGCTGGGCATTTCCATAAGCCATTATCGCTTCCGTAAGGCATATGTGTTACAAGGGCATTCATTGGATAAGCTGCCGTACAAGGCTTTATGGTTTCCAATCGGGACGATATTTGCCATTACGATTGGAATGGTCGTCATCTTGGCTCAAAATATCCAAGCGTTCTTTTCGGACCATATCGATTGGGGAAGTGTGGTGGCGGCTTACTTAGGAATCCCTCTTTTTCTCGCCCTCTGGTTTGGGTATAAACTGATTAGGAAAACGAGATTCGTTAAGCTCGAAGAAGTGGAAATTAATTTTGATGAAAAGTATGACTGAAAACTTCCGGACCATGTTCACAGACATGGTTCCGGTTATTTTATTATTTTAAATTGAACATGTACCAATGTTAGTCGCATTGAATTGGATGTGAATGTTGTTTTGCAGGAAACGAAAGGGTGGAAGAAGAATGAGTATAAAAGATAGAAATCCCAACTGAGGAAGAATGCATCCATTTGGTAGAAAAGGAAGGTGCATGAACGATGACACTACTGACCAATCTGAAAGTGCTAGACTTTTCGACACTTTTGCCAGGGCCATTCGCTACGCTCATGCTTGCAGACTTAGGAGCGGAAGTGTTGAAGGTTGAACGGCCGGCCAAGGCTGATACATGGGGAGTCGATCAATATTTGAACCGTTCAAAAAAATCGGTTGCCCTTGATTTGAAACGGCAGGAGTCGATTGATGCCGTAAAGAATCTAGTGAAGGAATATGATATTGTCCTTGAACAGTTCCGGCCGGGTGTCATGGATCGGTTGGGGCTGGGATACGAAGAATTAAAACAAATCAATCCAAAGTTGATTTACTGTTCGCTTACTGGCTTTGGTCAGACTGGTCCCTACAAGAATCGTCCAGGTCATGATATCAACTATATTTCGATAGCGGGGTTGTCCGGTTACTCAGGTACGCAAAAAGGAGGACCTGCAAAAAATGGAACACAAATAGCCGACCTTGCAGGAGGCTCCATGCATGCTGTCATCGGGATTTTGTCGGCAGTCATCTTCCGGGAGCGGACGGGTGAAGGTCAGTTCATCGATATTAGCATGACCGATTGCAGCTTTGCTTTGAACGCGATATCTGCCCCCCTACATTTACAGGGTGGATTGGAGCTTGAACCGGAAAAGTTGGTATTGAATGGCGGAACATTTTATGATTTTTATGAAACGAAAGACGGCCGTTACTTCTCGGTTGGAAGCTTGGAGCCATCATTCCGTGAAGTGTTATGTGAAGCAATCGGACAGCCTGAACTGTTCGAGTTAAGCATGAAGCAAGATGCGGAAAGTAGCATCCAATTCAAAAGGATCATCAAGCATGCATTTCTTGAAAAGACATTTGAAGAATGGCAGGGCATATTCGAAGAGTTCGAGGCTTGTGTCGAACCGGTGCTGACTTTTTCTGAAGCGACCAATCACCCGCAACTGCAAGCGCGTGGCATGATAGTCGAAGTGCCCGATGGAGAAGGAAACATGCAGAGGCAGATGGCTTGTCCCATCAAAACATCGGTCTTCACTCCAGAGTATAAACATGTTGGGATGAAGCCGGGACAAAGTAATGATGAGGTCTTTGGCACTCTTGAATTGGAGCGATAGCAACGGATGGACCGGCAGATGATCTGCCGGTTTTTTGTGGGTTAAAGGGGGAGTCCCTTAAGACATGTGAATATTTACTAGTTATAACGTATCCACACCGGGTAAGAGAGTATCATCCTTCGAATAAGGACTTGTCTGTATACACCAAGCTCAAATAAGGAGGATGATTGGCATGTTCGGTTTGTCTGATATCACTAAATTTCTCTTTTCCTTTTTTCTGATTTTACCGGTTGTCACGCTCATTCATTTAGGTGGGCATCTATTCTTTGTCACGCTATTTGGCGGTACGGAGAAAAAAATCAAGATCGGATGTGGAGAAAAGGTTTTCTCCTTTTGCAATATAGAAGTGAGAAAATACTACTTTTGGAATGGGCATTGTGAGTTCAAGGGATTAAAATATGATAATAAGTTCACGAATAGTTTGATTTACTTAGGGGGAGCCCTCTTTAACCTAATTAGCATGTTGTTGATATATAGTTTGGTTTATCAGGGAATCTTGGAGAAGTCGGTCCTCTGGTACCAATTCATATATTTCTCTTTCTATATTATGTTCTTTTCCTTATTTCCGATGTATTTTTCCGATGGGTCGCCAAGTGATGGAAAGGCCGCAGAATTGACATTGAAGAACCAGCTCGATGATAAGGTGACAGATGATGTAGTGGGGAAGAAAGAGGATGAGGACGATCGATGTTGTTGAATAAAGGGACGAGCATAGGCTCGTCCCTTTTTGTTCTTATCCCCATACTTCTTTGGCGACATCCACAACGAATTTTAACTTTTCCCATTGCTGCTCTTCCGTTAGCTTGTTGCCAAGATGTGTGGAAGCGAATCCGCATTGAGGGCTTAAGCACAAGTGTTCATGTGGCACGAATTGTGCCGCTTCTTTAATACGTGATTTAACGGTTTCTTTATCTTCAAGTTCGCCATTCTTCGAAGTAACCACGCCAAGAACGACTTGTGCGCCGTCATTTGGAATGTGTTCTAATGGTTTAAAATCCCCTGAACGATGATCATCGTATTCCAAGAAAAATCCATCTACATTTTCCTTGGCCAATAGAGTTGGGGCGATACGGGCATAGCTGCCTTCAAAAGCCCAAGTCGATTGGTAATTTCCACGACAAAGGTGAGTCGTGACAACCAAATCCTCTGGTTTTCCCTCCAACGTCCCATTAATCACGCGCAATGCTAAATCGATTAATTGTTCCCTTGTATATTTCCCCTCTTTGAACTGGAAGTCCGGAGCGGAAAGCCTGGCTATGTATACATCATCTAATTGTAAATAACGTACACCGGCATCGTAAAAGGCTTGTAAAGCATCTTGGTAGGCTTTGATAATATCTTTTGCATAGTCTTCGATGTCAGGATAGATTTCTTCATTATGGACACCTACCGCAAATAATTGATTGGGACTAGGGATGGTTTGTTTCGCCACAGCCCGTCCGTCCACGATTTCATTAAACTCAATAAAGTCTTTAATAAAGGGGTGATCTGGGTTGAAAGAAATTTTTCCTGTATTCCGAACGTTATAACGTTCTGTTTCAATTCCATCAAAGGTGAGACCTTTTTCCGTGACATACCCTTCGATTCCATTTAAATGTTCCAAGAAGTCAAAGTGCCACCAGGTGCGTCTGAATTCCCCATCAGTCACTGCCTCTAAACCGATTTCTATTTGCTTATCGACGATACGCTTGATTTCCTTCGTTTCAACGTCGCGTAATTGTTCTGCGGTAATGATTCCTTCTTTCCGTTGCTTTCTTGCCAGATGTATACTTTCTGGTCTTAATAGACTTCCTACGTGGTCGGCTTTGAATGGAGCTTTCGTTAAAGTGATAGACATGGTAGATTCCTACTTTCCTTATTAAAATATAAAAACCTCTTCTTTAAAAAAGAAGAGGTATAATCAGCAATGCTTATATTCTCTTCTTATCTTCAAGTTGAACACTTCTGGAATTAGCACAGTACAGTAAAGTCTGTTGCTGAGGTATCAAAGGGCCAGTCCCTCCACCTCTCTGGATAAGAAAATGAACTATTCAATTAATTACGACTATACAGGTAGTATTAGTAAAGGTCAATAGAAAACAGATAATTTAGAATATAAGCGTTATTAGAAAGTAGTTTCTCTTAGTTTAAATACTTTTATACACTTTCGCGGTGAAGTATTAAAAAAATCCTTTGACTATTGTCAGAATATTTCTTATAATTGTGTACATTACAGCGAGATAGGGGATTATTCAGATGAGAGATTTTTTTAATAAATTATTAACGGGGATGAGCATAGGGATTGTCGTTTCATTAATTCCGAATGCTTTGTTAGGGGAAATACTTAAACTATTGATTCCACATTTTCCCGTGTTACAGCATATATTCGATATCACCGTTTTCGTGATGAGCTTGTTACCTGTCATGATTGGGGTGATGGTCGGGATTTCGTTCAAGCTACCATCCATTCAAACGGCCAGTATCGGGATCGCGGCCATGGTCGGAAGTGGTGCCATCCAGAAAACGGCTGACGGTTTATTTGCCCTTAATGGGATTGGCGTTGTAATCAATACCGGAATTACCGCGGCATTGACCGTATTGTTCCTGCAACTAATTGGCGACAGATTAAAGGCGTATGCGATTCTTTTGATGCCGACTTTAAGTATCTTGGTACCAGGAATGATTGGATACTTCATTCTGCCATACGTAAAATCCGCTACGGGACTATTAGGAGTCGGCATCGCTAACGTGACGTCCTTGCAGCCCATTTTGATGGGAGCCATTATTTCCGTTATCTTCTGTCTCATTATCTTATCTCCCATTTCAACGGTTGGGGTGGCGACGGTCATTATGCTCTCAGGTATAGGATCGGGTGCGGCCAACCTAGGAATCGTGGCAGCTGGTGTGGGCCTAGCCATTGCAAGCTACAAAGCGAATTCATTAGGGACGGCTTTAGCCCATGTGTTGGGTTCCCCTAAGATTCAAATGAGGAATTTCTTCATGAAACCGAAAATTGCGTTTCCCATGTTAATCACGTCAGCTATTCTTGGTGCGTTGGCAGGTTTGTTAAACATACAAGGGACCCCATATAGTGCTGGATTTGGTTTATCGGGATTGGTCGGTCCCTTGAACTACATGAAACTGGCGGAAGGCGGATGGATTTTCAGTAACATATCCATCATGGTCATCATTTTCTTCATTCTTCCGGTTGTGTTGAACCTTGTACTAATCTACGTTTTCTCAAAGAAATTAAAATGGATTAAAGCAGACGACTATACCTTGCATTTTGAATAATACGAGGGTAAATGAAAGAAGCAGCCAGGCAAAGGGACCTGGCTGCTTCTTTTGATGGTGCGGCTATTTTCAAAGGGAATGTACGTTTAGATCTAACAGCTGCGAATCCACTTACCTTCTTTACAGGTAAGGACATCGGTTGTTGACAATAGAAAGAGCCACAAACCGAAGCGTATCTGGACGGTTTGTGGCATCATTCTCACCCCGTCATGAGTTGGTGGATGGGGTGAAGGTCTCTGCGATATGAGAGGTGATTGGACCGTACTTTTCCTGTTCGCTAGCGGGATAGGTAATGATAAAGGTAGTGCCGACCTGATCATTAAAGTAGTATTTCTTATAGATAACGTTCCCATTTTCTTCGTAGGAAATGACATACCAATCGTCTGTAAGTCGCTGATAGGCGATTTCTTCTGTGATATTTTTCAAAGCATCTTCATAATACATTTCAATCGTTTCTTCATCGTTGATTACATTCGTATGGCTAGCAAAGGCGGTAATTTCAAATTCCTCATTATAGAACCTGGCTCCATCACCATTGGTTGGTGGGGTGTCCATATTTAAGCCTTTGGGATAGTACATGGAGAACCCATAACGGCCATTTTGATATAGTTGGTACGCAGTTTTTTGACCGTCGGCTTTTTCTACGGTTTTCTTATCTTCAGTTTTCTTTACTTTCTTTTCTTCTGGTTGCGTTTCTTCCTGGTCTTTCAGGGCAAGATCGACTTGTTCCGTAAGTTTAGTCAACTCGGATTGATAGCTTGATAGCAATTCATCCGACTCCAAGCTTTTTTCTAAAAGTCGTAATTTCTTTTGTGCTAAACTGTAATTTTCTTTTGCTATCAGTTCTTTCACCAGCTTCATCGTGTCTTCAAACGAAGAGGTTGTTTCCTGATCAGCAAGGACTTGTTCTTTTAGTTTTTTAGCTTCGGTCTGCAACGTGTTCAATGTACTTTTATTCGTAATGACGGCATTTAGAGATTCAAGGGAAGTATCAAATTCTTTTTCTTCATATGCAGTGACTGCAGTATCCATATGATTTGCCTGATCCAAATAAGCGGAGGCATCCTCATCTCCTTCTTTCTCCTTTAAGGCTAATTCGAATTGGATGGCTGCCTGATGATAATCCCGTTTTCCTAGATATTCGATTCCCTTATCCATAGCATCCTGATGGCTATCATTTGAACATGAAGCAAGGACGAATAAGCAGAGGAGGATAACGGTTAGTGAAAGGCCTTTTTTTATCATGTAATCTCCTATTCTATCGTACGGTATTTTAGTGCGAATTAATTTTACCAGAATTTGAACGCTGTGGGTGGTTTTGCAAGACGAATACAAAATTTAAATTATTTTGTTTGAGCGGTCATTCATCTGTCATCCCGAGTGGCATTTTTTTATTTAAAGGTGGTCAACTGTTAGAACAGAACAGATACTGATAAAATATGGTAAGAGGGAGTGAAGGGGCGGTAATGGGTCGTTCCGCAATTACCCAATTCGGAATAAGATGATTCAACGGAGTTTTTGCATAGGGCAAGGGAGGGAAACCATGTTTGATAAATTCAAGGATATAATAAATAAGGCTACAACGGAGGGGGTTTCAATCCCCATTACGGCAAAGATGATGGCAAGTTTAATAGAAAAGAAGTCAGGCGAAGAAGACATTGTTGTGCATATTTCACCAGAGTATATCGTGCTGCGCGGGACTACAGAGGTGAAGAAAATGATGTTGAAGAAAAAGGTTGCCTTCACCGTCACCTTGAAACCGGTGCAAATCGAAAAAAGAACGATTCTGTTTCAGCTTGTTGGGATGAAACCGGTTAATGTTAATTTCATCAACCATAAACTGTTTAATAAACCACCATTCTTTGAATATCATAATCGGATGATCAAAATTGATTTTAACGCATGGGATATGGTGAAAAAGGTACCGGTCGGGCAGATTAAGTCATTTGAGCTGGTTGAGGGTGCCATGAATATCAAATTGGCTCTTTGACTATCAAAAAACAACAAAAGGCCTAAATAATGGCTCTTTATTTAGGTTTTTTGTATGCTTAGGGTACACGCATTCTTTTCTCGTGGAATTTGGATAAATGCGAGCGTCCTTATGGAATGATGGTGGGACCTATTGTTTTTACGGCAGGTTCTGATTATGATGGGATTGTTAGCATAGGAGGAGGATATGATGGATCAGAAGATACTGCCTGCTTCGGCAAGCATGAAGGATTTCGAGAGGTTCTTGGAGAGTTCCTATGAGATAGGGGTTTTTCTGGATTTACATATATCACAGCTGAAAAATGTGAGCTTGATGGCCAAGCAACGTAATAAGAAGATGATTTTCCATGTAGATTTGATTCAAGGAATCAAAAGTGATGAGTATGCCACAGAATTCATTTGCCAGGAGGTCCAACCTTATGGCTTGATTTCGACAAAGTCCAGTGTGATTTTAAAAGCGAAGCAAAAGGGCGTTGTCGCGATTCAACGGATTTTTTTAATAGATTCCCATGCGTTGGAGAAAAGTTATAAGTTGGTAAAGAAGACAAAGCCTGATTATATCGAAGTGTTGCCAGGTGCCATGCCCTGGATGATTAAAGAGGTGAAGGAACATTTGCAAACGCCGATTTTGGCCGGAGGGTTGATCCGTAATTCAGATGAGGTCCTGAACGCACTTGAGGCGGGAGCATCGTCGATCACCACTTCCAAAACGGAGTTATGGAATATGTTTAAATAAAAAATATAAAACAATTTTCTATTTTTTGATAAATAGTTTGACAGCGTTTTCATTAACTAGTATATTAATCTAAAATACAAGTTAATAGATGTGACGGAGATAAGGAGATTCACAACGGAAAATTCCCATTTACTTGTGGGATAGTTCTGCTGTGGGCCTCCTTTTATTGATTTATGGTCATTATTCTAGAGGGGAAGAGGTTTTAATATGACACCATTTTGGGGAGAAGTAGTAGGTACGATGATTTTGGTTCTTTTTGGTGCAGGCATCGGGGCGGGATCTTCATTGAAAGGATCTTATGCCAAAGATGCTGGATGGATTGTCGTGACGATTGCGTGGGGGTTAGCTGTGACAATGGGTGTTTTTGCAGTCGGTTCCATTAGTGGTGCCCATTTAAATCCGGCTGTCACCATAGGTTTTGCACTTATCGGGGAGTTTCCTTGGGGAGACGTTCCAGGATATATCATAGGTCAGTTAATTGGTGGGATTCTAGGTGCGACATTAGTATTCTTGCATTATTTACCGCACTGGAAGGGTACGAACGATCCGGGTGCCAAGCTTGGTGTATTCGCGACTTCACCAGCGATCCCACATACTTTTTCCAATCTATTAAGCGAAATGATTGGTACATTCATCCTTGTTCTTGGTTTACTATTCATAGGGGCCAATGAATTTACGGAAGGGTTAAATCCATTTGCAGTCGGTTTATTGATCGTTGTGATCGGGATGTCCCTAGGTGGGACAACAGGATACGCCATTAACCCTGCCCGTGACTTGGGTCCACGTATTGCACATTTTCTTCTTCCTATTCCAGGTAAAGGAGATTCGAATTGGGGCTATTCATGGATTCCAGTCGTAGGTCCGATAGTAGGTGGGGGACTCGGAGCCATCTTTTATAAAGCATTCTTTTTAGGTGAAATCACGATAGTAAGTTGGTCTGTTTTTGCAGGAAGCCTAGTATTATTGATAGTGGCTTACGTATTTGGAAAAAAACAGTCGCATGAAATAGAGAGTAAGAATATAGCTAGTTAATTTAAAGAGGTTGGGGGAAAATACTATGAAAAAATACATCTTATCTTTGGATCAAGGAACAACAAGCACACGGGCAATATTGTTCAATGAAAAGGGCGAGTTGGTCCATGTAGCCCAAAGGGAGTTTACACAGCATTTCCCGAAACCGGGCTGGGTTGAGCATGATGCCAATGAGATTTGGGGGTCGGTTTTAGCCGTCATTGCGAGCGTCATATCGGAATCCGGAATAAAGCCTGAACAAATTGCCGGGATCGGAATAACGAACCAGCGTGAAACGACAGTCGTATGGGATAAGGAAACGTCAGTCCCTATCTATAATGCCATCGTATGGCAATCCAGACAGACGAGTGCCATCTGCGAAGAGTTGAAGGAAAAAGGTCATAATGATATGTTCCGGAAGAAAACGGGATTATTGATTGATGCTTATTTTTCCGGTACAAAGGTGAAATGGATCCTTGATAATGTGGAAGGTGCACGTCAAAAGGCCGATGAAGGCAAACTACTATTTGGAACGATCGATACGTGGTTGATCTGGAAGCTCTCAGGAGGAAAAGCCCATGTGACGGACTATTCCAATGCTTCAAGAACGTTGATGTATAACATCCATGAATTGAAGTGGGATGAAGAGATTCTGGAAATCCTGGATGTTCCAAAGTCCATGTTACCGGAAGTCAGACCTTCTTCAGAAGTGTATGCGAACACGATCGAATATCATTTCTTCGGGCAATCGATTCCAATTGCCGGTGCAGCAGGTGACCAACAAGCCGCTTTATTCGGCCAAGCTTGCTTTAATCAGGGAATGGCGAAAAATACGTATGGAACAGGATGTTTCATGCTTATGAATACGGGTGAAAAAGCAGTCGATTCCGAACATGGCCTATTGACGACGCTTGCCTGGGGATTGAATGGCAAGGTTGAATATGCACTGGAAGGCAGCATATTCGTAGCCGGTTCTGCAATCCAATGGTTACGTGATGGCATGCGGATGCTGAATAACGCCCAGGATAGTGAGGCGTATGCAAAACGAGTGGACAGCACGGATGGCGTCTATGTGGTGCCAGCCTTCGTAGGACTGGGAACCCCATACTGGGACAGCGATGTACGTGGCTCTGTATTTGGACTAACACGCGGGACAACGAAAGAGCACTTTATACGCGCTACCCTTGAATCCCTTGCTTACCAAGCGAAGGATGTCCTGGATGCGATGGAAGCAGACTCAGGTATTGCGCTGAAGACATTGCGAGTGGATGGCGGGGCAGTGAAGAACGACTTCTTAATGCAATTCCAAAGTGATTTATTAGGGGTACCCGTGGAAAGGCCGACACTGAATGAAACGACAGCGCTGGGTGCCGCATACTTGGCTGGACTAGCGGTTGGCTATTGGAAGGATCAAGAAGAAATCGCCCAGCAGTGGGTAATAGACAAGACTTTCACGCCTTCCATGGAAGAGAAGGAAAGTGAAAAATTATACGAAGGCTGGAAAAAGGCCGTGCACGCGGCAATGGCTTTTAAATAAAATAAGCAAAGTCTTTTAAATACAGGCAACACTATGATATACTGAAATCAAGTTAATAACTCGGCCGGAGAATAGGAGAGACCACGAATGCGTTATCGAGAAATCGATGATGTGCATTTGTGGTCTCTTTCTCTATATTTATATCCTGATTATGGTTATTGGCTTACTAGAATGGGAAGATAATAGAGTATATGCTGATTATTAGAAGAACCAACAAGATAACACCCCAAGGAGGAGTTAGATATGAGGTTTTCAAATAGATATAGAAAAGAAACAATCGATAAATTAAAAAAAGAGAAATTTGATTTAGTTGTAATAGGTGGAGGAATCACCGGTGCAGGGATAGCATTGGATGCGACCGTACGCGGCATGAAAGTGGCATTAGTTGAAATGCAAGACTTTGCGGCTGGTACATCAAGTCGATCAACCAAGCTTGTCCACGGTGGATTGCGTTACCTTAAGCAGTTGGAAGTGAAGATGGTTGCCGAGGTAGGTAAAGAGAGAGAAATCGTTTTTGAAAATGGACCGCACGTAACGACACCGGAATGGATGCTCCTTCCGATGCATGCAGGTGGGACATTCGGCAAATTCAGCACATCTATCGGTCTCCGTGTCTATGATTTCCTTGCAGGCGTCAAGAGAAGTGAACGGAGAAAAATGCTTACTGCGGATGAAACCTTGAAGAAAGAACCGCTTGTCAAGAAAGACGGGCTTAAAGGTGGAGGGTATTATGTTGAGTACCGTACGGATGATGCGCGTCTGACGATTGAAGTCATGAAGGCGGCCGTCGATAAAGGGGCGACTCCCATCAACTATACGAAGGTAGAAAAATTGGTCTATGAAGATGGTAAAATTGCTGGAGTAAAAGTCCGGGACGTACATTCAGATGAAGAATACGAAATACTTGGAGCAAAAGTGGTCAATGCAGCTGGACCATGGGTCGATTCAATTCGTGAAAAAGATAACTCGAAAAAAGGAAAAACGCTTAAGCTATCCAAGGGTGTTCACATCGTCATTGACCAATCGAAGTTCCCTTTGAAACAGGCCATTTATTTTGATACGCCGGATAAACGGATGGTCTTTGCCATTCCGCGTGCGGGTAAAGCTTATGTGGGAACGACAGATACCTTTTATGAAGGAGATCCGATAGATCCGGGTGTAACGCAAGAAGACCGTGATTATATCTTGAAGGCGATAGCTTTCATGTTCCCTGAAGTGAAGGTTACGGATGCAGATATTGAGTCAACCTGGTCCGGTGTAAGACCATTGATTCTGGAAGAAGGCAAGGACCCTTCTGAAATTTCACGAAAAGATGAAATATGGGTGTCCGATTCAGGTCTTATCACGATTGCCGGTGGGAAATTGACCGGGTACCGCAAAATGGCCAAAACGACCGTAGACCTAGTGGCCAAGAAGTTTTCAGAGGACTTGAACAAATTGTTCGCTGATCATAGTACAAAACGGATCCGCGTTTCAGGTGGAGATGTAGGTGGGTCGAACAACTTCCCTGAATACATCAAGAACCATATTCAAATGGGTGTAGATGCAGGGCTCTCTGTTGAAGATTCCAGAAAGATCCTGTCCATGTACGGATCGAACGCGCCGGTGTTATTTAATATTGCTATCAATGAAAAGGATGGGGGAAGCCGTACAGGCCTACCGCAAGTGTTATTCGTACAATTGCAATATGCACTGGACCATGAAATGGCAGCCACTCCTGTAGATTTCTTCTTCCGCAGAACTGGAACGCTTCTATTTGATATCGATTTGGTTCAAACGCATAAAGAAGCCGTAACCAACTACATGGCTGAATACTTTGGTTGGAACGAATCAGTTACAAAGAAAAGAACAAGCGAACTGGAACACGCAATACAAGGCGCTACTTCAGTCTTGTGACCTCCATATGAAAGTAGAAACGCCAGCGGATAACGCAGGCGTTTCTTTTTTATGCTGTCAAACAGGTTCCCCTTTTTACGACAAGATTATATTTAATGTAAGAAAAACTAACATAACATATTGTGGAAAAATATAAATTGTTATATAATTTTGAATATTCTAATCGATAAAAGGGGGAACTTACTTGAAGGAATTCATAGATGCTTTGAATGGAGTGTTATGGAGCTCACCGGTCATTTATATCTTATTGGGGGTCGGGCTATTATTCTCCATATTGACGCGTTTTCTACAAGTTAGGCATATTAAAGAAATGATTGTATTGATGTTCCGGGGAAAGAGTTCGAAAGCGGGGGTTTCTTCATTCCAGGCTTTATCCATTGCCCTTTCAGGACGTGTCGGGACAGGGAATATAGCAGGGGTGGCGACGGCCATCGCCTTCGGTGGACCAGGTGCGGTTTTTTGGATGTGGGCCATTGCTTTCATAGGGGCATCCAGCGCATTCATAGAATCTACGTTAGCCCAGATTTATAAAGTGAAGCAAGACGGTCAATATCGTGGGGGGCCTGCTTATTATATTGAAAAAGGGATAGGGTGGAAATGGTTCGCCGTCCTTTTCGCAGGCGCGGCACTTATCGCAATGGCAATTCTTATGCCGGGCGTCCAGTCCAATTCCATTGCCGCCGGAGTGGAAAATGCCTTCGGTGTTGAGCCGTTCATAACAGGAATTGCCGTGGTCCTTTTACTTGGGTTCATCATATTCGGTGGCGTAAAGAGGATCGCCAATGCCGCACAACTGATTGTTCCGTTTATGGCCCTCGGGTATATTCTATTATCCGTTATCATCGTCTTCATGAATATCACAGAATTACCCGGTGTCATATCATTAATATTTAGAAGTGCTTTTGGTCTGGATTCTGCATTTGGTGGGTTGATCGGGATGGCCATCGCGTGGGGAGTGAAACGCGGCGTGTACTCGAATGAGGCTGGTCAAGGAACGGGTGCTCACCCAGCAGCTGCAGCCGAAGTTTCCCATCCGGCCAAGCAAGGCCTTGTCCAAGCTTTTTCCGTTTATATAGACACCCTATTCGTTTGTTCGGCTACTGCCTTCATGATCTTATTCACGGGCATGTACAATACGCAAGCGGAAGATGGGACATCAATCGTGAATAACTTAGGAGAGGTGGAACCGGGTCCAGGCTATACACAAGCGGCCATTGATAGTGTGATTCCTGGGTTTGGTGCAGGATTCGTGGCTATAGCCCTCTTTTTCTTCGCCTTTACGACCATCATGGCCTACTATTATATCGCAGAAACGAACATTGCTTACCTGATGCGAAATCGGAATAGTAAATGGGCGATGCACACCTTGAAGGTCATTATCCTTGCCGCCACTTTTTATGGAACGATCCGAACGGCAGAAGTGGCTTGGGCCTTAGGGGATGCGGGGTTAGGAATCATGGTATGGCTCAATGTCATAGCGATTCTGATTCTAGCCAAACCAGCACTCATAACATTACGGGATTACGAGAAACAAAAGAAACAAGGGGTGGACCCAGTTTTTGATCCAAAAGCATTGGGGATTAAAAATGCGGATTTCTGGGAGCATGAATATATGAAGGATGAAGAGAAAATATCATAATCCTATGAAATGATATATGTATTTCAATTAAGCTAGCTCGAGTGATTGGGCTAGCTTTTTTTGATGTCATTACCAAAAAGGGAACTACATATTATGAGTAAAGAAATGGATAGCGGACTAGCTGAGTCGGGCGTGTCTTCATATTCACAAAGGTGGTAAATGGACCAATATTATACATTTGGTTATAATGAGACTATCTATAGGTAATCGTTCGTTCAGTTAATGTCACGGAAAAGGGAAAGTAAATAATCCTTCACTTAAGTTTGGTGAGAAGTTCGTAAAAAGTGGTGGTAAAGGGAGGCGAGTGGAATGGTTGCCGTATTGGTTGCTGTATTTAAAGAAGTTGGAGAAATAGTGAGTTTGGTATTAGGATTGATCATCGCCTTGATGCTGATGGTTGGGTTGGGTGTAGCCCTTACAAAAGTACAAGAGTCCGTTCTAGCACCCGCTGTTCGCAAGATCAAGAAAATGATGAGTAGAAGTTAGCGTAAATGCCTTCACTCCCCGAATCATTCTCGCAATATTCCCTACCTGACGAGATAAAAGCGGAGTGTAAAGAACATTCCGCCGTGTACTACTATTTTAATATAAAACTTTACCGTCTATGCTTGAATTAAAGGGTGACAATAATCGGGCCATTTTTAGTAAGGATAATCGTATGCTCCAATTGAGCTACAAAGCTTTTTTCTGTGGCATAGGTCCAATTATCTTCTTTTTGGAATACTTCTTCTTCAAAGGTTGAAATAAATGGCTCGAATGCGATAACCATCCCTTCCTTTAGTATTTCGTTATCCCAAGGATCATAATAATTACATATATGGGCAGGTGCTTCGTGGATCTTTCGTCCAACACCATGTCCCGTAAGATTTTCGATAACAGTGAATCCATGTTGTTTCGCGGTTTCAAAGACCGCTTTTCCGATTTTGCTTTTCTTGGCACCAGGTTTTGCTTTCTTGAGACCTGCATCAAATGCCTTTTTAGCGACATCGCATAGTTTCGTTAAGACTTCATTGCCCTCTCCTACTACAAATGAGATTCCTGTATCTGCGAAATAACCATTCTTTGAAGCGGAGACATCTATATTTACGAGATCCCCTTCTTGAATAACCCGTTCACCTGGAATGCCATGCGCCACTTCTTCGTTAATGCTAATGCAAGTATAACCAGGAAAATCATATTCCCCTTTTGGGGCGGAAATGGCACCTGCCTTCTTTAGCAGTTCTCCAGCAATATCATCAAGTTCTTTGGTCGTTACGCCAGGAATTGATCTTTGTACCAATTCATCTCTAATGGAGGCAATAATTTTGCCGATTTCTTTCAAGCCATTAAAATCTTCTTCAGTCTTTGCAATCATTCTTTCACCTCATTAATTATTTATATAGGAGTTATTAATTGTACCCTTATTTCCACTTTAGTTAAAATAAATGTGAAAAAGTGCCTGACGAATTTATTCCGAAAACAGTTAGCTCCTTCACTCTTCTAAAAATATCAGAAACACAAGAAAAAACAACTGATGAGTGGCTGGTTTGAATCGTCCGATGTGAGATGAGAATGGTATCGAGGCAAAGGTAAGTAAAATGTAGCTATTCCAACGTAGAGGGAAAAAGCATGAATTACTGTTAAGGCGATTATAAAGGGAAGTTTTTTGAGAAGAAAAGGGGAGGGATACAAAGAAAAACCCTTTGCTTAAAAGCAAAGGGTTTTGAAGTATGGAGACTAGGGGGATCGAACCCCTGACCTCTTGGCTGCCAGCCAAACGCTCTCCCAGCTGAGCTAAGCCCCCGGGTTATGGTACAATAATTATTTTATTCGGAATCTGAAGAAAAGTCAATATTAAATTTTATAATTTGTAAAATGAGTAAGAAAAACCCGTTTGAAGGAATTCAAACGGGTTTTGTACATTAGCCATTTTCAATTTCCACTCTGGATATTTCACTGAGTTTAGAGACGGTATAGTACACCTCGGAAGTCTTGACTTTATAATCGACCAACACTTTTAGTGTTAAAAGGTGAAGGTCTTCTTCGACATCTTTAATCCGAAGCGCCTTGATGTAAATATTCTCTTCTTTAATTTTCTTCAGTACGATAGCAATATCATCTTTACCCTTGATCTCTAGCTTTAGAAAGATTTCCTTTTGTCTCAATTTTCTTGGTCCGAGCCAAGTGACAAGGGACGGCACCAATTCGACACTGATGATTAACAGGATGACTCCAGCGATCGCTTCAAGGAAGAATCCTGCCCCGACCGCAATCCCAATACCTGCGGCACCCCATATGATGGCGGCGGTCGTTAAACCGGAAATGCTGTTATTATCGCGACGCAGGATGACCCCTGCACCGATGAAACCGACCCCTGATACGATTTGGGCCGCAAGACGAAGAGGGTCCATCGTGATATTAACATCGTCACTGCCTGGAAATTTATAAGCTGATTCCAACGAAACGATTGTTAATAAACAGCTGACGATGGAAATGACCAGACTTGTTTTTAGTCCGACTGGTTTCCGTTTCATCTCCCTCTCTAACCCAATGATTAATCCGAGGAGAGCCGAAATCCCTAACTTTATCAATATCTGCAGTTCAGATTGAGGTTCGAACACCCATTCCATACCATTCACATCTCCTCAGAAAAGATAGAAGAATTAATAATCTATTCAATATTGCCCATTTCAAATAAAC
The DNA here is from genome assembly GCF_050277925.1 of Peribacillus sp. NPDC097264. Taxonomy (NCBI): domain Bacteria; kingdom Bacillati; phylum Bacillota; class Bacilli; order Caryophanales; family Bacillaceae; genus Peribacillus; species Peribacillus sp. NPDC097264. Next base: position 1,910 of record NZ_JBNNSR010000001.1, on the reverse strand, counting down.
TATCCCTTATAATTCTACCATAGTAAAATAAACTTCAAACTAGAATTCGGGGAAAGAGGAGAGAGAATGCAGCCCAAACCAAAAATGAATCCCTATTTGGCTTTAGCTATAGGAGTAGCCTCGGTTTCTTTTTCGGCGATCTTGGTCAAATTAGCAACTGCGCCTTCGGGAATCATTGCTTTTTATCGATTATTATTTACCGTTCTATTGATGCTTCCTGTTTTCCTTATCAAGTACCGGCATGAACTCAAGCTCATCCGGAAAAAGGACTGGTTGTTATCGATTGCCGCTGGTGTGTTTCTAGCCTTTCATTTCATACTGTGGTTTGAATCGCTCAATTACACATCTGTGGCCAGTTCGACAGTCCTTGTCACACTTCAGCCGTTATTCGCTTTCGCGGGGGCTTACTTCTTTTTTAAAGAAAGGTTTTCGTTGAGAGCGATAGGTAGTGGCGTCATCGCGATAGCCGGAAGTTTTGTCATCAGCTGGGGAGATTTCAGAATCAGCGGGATGGCACTTTGGGGAGATGTCCTAGCCCTTATCGCATGTGCATTAGTAACGGGTTACCTATTGTTTGGACAGAGTGTTGTAAAACGTATCTCTTCTATAACATACACATTTGTCGTGTATAGCATTAGTGCGGTTACTTTGTTCGTCTATGTTCTTGTTAAAGGCGAGGCACTCGCGCCCTATGCCGTTGAAGATTGGATCTATTTCATTCTCCTTGCCATCTTTCCAACGTTATTAGGACATTCGTTGTTCAACTGGACATTGAAATGGCTAAGTACTACAACCATTTCGATGGCGATACTTCTGGAGCCGGTAGGGGCCACGGTCCTTGCCTACTTTATTCTCGATGAGCCTATTCTATGGACTCAAGTTCTCGGAGGCACCATCATCTTGGTTGGTCTAACGACGTTTTTAAAAGGTGAAGGGAAAGAAGGTTGAAAAAGACTCATATAAAAGCAGTAAGTCTGACGCGACTTACTGCTTTTATTCATAGGGATAGAATAAATAGGTCATCCTGGTGAAAATCAAGGCGAAGATAAAGCTGAATAAGAAGGTCGTGCCGTTCACTTTCCCTTTTTCTTTACTGAATTTAATGGCTTCATAAAAAGCGGTGCAGAATAAATAAAGAGCCATGCTATAACAAATGAGTAGCGCAACCAATAAAAGATTCATCATTTCACCTCATAAAAAAGATATCAATCTATCTATATATAAATTCAAGATGAAATATGCGTGATTGTTTAATTTTGTTACGGAGATAAAGTGAATGCAGGAGAAGTTTATATAGAAGAAATGAAAATGAAAACTTTTTTTAAAAAACTTTGTAAAAATATATTGCAAACATTTTTTATACATGGTATATTATTTCTTGTCGCTAAGACAGCAACTTAAACAGCTTAACAAGCTGTTGAAAATTATTTTAAAAAAGTTGTTGACAAACAGCAATGAAACATGATAAACTAACGAAGTCGCTTTGAGAGAAACGACAACGAAATTGCTCTTTGAAAACTGAACAAAACAAAGCGCCAACGTAAATTTTGAGTGAGCACACACTATAAAAAAGCAAAATGAGCAAGTCAAACATTTCTTCGGAGAGTTTGATCCTGGCTCAGGACGAACGCTGGCGGCGTGCCTAATACATGCAAGTCGAGCGAATCGATGGGAGCTTGCTCCCTGAGATTAGCGGCGGACGGGTGAGTAACACGTGGGCAACCTGCCTATAAGACTGGGATAACTTCGGGAAACCGGAGCTAATACCGGATATGTTCTTTTCTCGCATGAGAGAAGATGGAAAGACGGTTTCGGCTGTCACTTATAGATGGGCCCGCGGCGCATTAGCTAGTTGGTGAGGTAATGGCTCACCAAGGCGACGATGCGTAGCCGACCTGAGAGGGTGATCG